>JAYRZU010000017.1:0-1524 GCA_041916315.1 Anaerolineae bacterium | reverse complement strand
TCGCAGCAGATCGACGCCATTCTGGGCTATGAATATGGCCCGGTTGCCGTGCATCGCGATGACATGATTATTCGTTAAGGAGCCAGAACATGCTGGAACAAATGGGCGCCGCCGCGAAGGCCGCCTCTTACAAACTGGCGCTCCTTTCCAGCCGCGAGAAAAACCGCGTGCTGGAAAAAATCGCTGATTATCTGGAATCTCAGTCCCAGGAGATTTTGCTCGCCAACGAGCAGGATTTACTGGAAGCGCGTCGCAACGGTCTGAGCGAAGCGATGCTCGACCGCCTGGCATTGACCCCGGCCCGCCTGAAAGGCATCGCCGACGATGTTCGTCAGGTCTGCAATCTGGCCGACCCGGTAGGGCAGGTGATTGACGGTGGGCTGCTGGACAGCGGTTTGCGCCTGGAGCGCCGTCGCGTGCCGCTCGGCGTTATCGGCGTTATTTATGAAGCCCGTCCAAACGTGACGGTGGATGTCGCCTCCCTGTGCCTGAAAACCGGCAACGCCGCTATTCTGCGCGGTGGGAAAGAGACCTGGCGCACCAACGCCGCGACGGTGAAAGTCATTCAGCAGGCGCTGGAAGAGTGTGGCTTACCAGCGGGTGCCGTGCAGGCAATTGAGAGCCCGGACCGCGCGCTGGTCAACGAAATGCTGCGCATGGACAAATACATCGACATGCTGATCCCACGCGGCGGCGCGGGGCTGCACAAGCTGTGTCGCGAGCAGTCGACGATCCCGGTGATCACCGGCGGTATTGGCGTGTGTCATATCGTGGTAGACGACAGCGCTGAGATTGCTCCTGCGCTGAAGATTATCGTGAACGCGAAGACCCAGCGTCCTAGCACCTGTAACACCGTTGAAACGCTGCTGGTGCATCAGGGCATAGCGAACACCTTCCTGCCGGCCCTGAGCAAACAGATGGCCGAGAGTGGCGTGACGCTGCACGCTGACGCCAGTGCGCTCGCGCTGCTGCAGGATGGCCCGGCTAACGTCGTTCCCGTCAACGCGGAGCAGTACGACGACGAGTTCCTGTCACTGGATCTGAACGTGAAAATCGTGAGCGATCTTGACGACGCGATTGCGCACATCCGTGAGCATGGCACGCAGCATTCTGACGCCATCCTGACGCGTACGCTGCGCAATGCCGATCGCTTCGTGAACGAAGTGGATTCCTCTGCGGTGTATGTGAATGCCTCCACCCGATTCACCGACGGCGGCCAGTTCGGCCTCGGCGCTGAGGTGGCGGTCAGCACGCAGAAACTGCACGCCCGCGGTCCGATGGGGCTGGAAGCGCTGACCACGTACAAGTGGATCGGCTTCGGCGACGATACGATTCGTGCGTAAATAATCACGGGTGATGCAAAAATAGCCGTTTGATTCAAAAGGGCATTGACGCATCACCCGGATAGATCTAACCTTTTGCCCCGTGGTTACACTCGTAACCGGCCTCTCAGGGCCGATATAGCTCAGTTGGTAGAGCAGCGCATTCGTAATGCGAAGGTCGTAGGTTCGACTCCTATTATCG
>JAYRZU010000016.1:0-94209 GCA_041916315.1 Anaerolineae bacterium | reverse complement strand
CTGCCCATCAGCGCGTTGTTCGGCGGCGCGCTGCTTGTGCTCGCCGACCTGATCGGACGATGGGTAATCGCCCCGTCCGAACTGCCCATCGGCATCATCACGGCGCTGATCGGCGCGCCGTATTTCCTGTTTTTGCTCGTTCGGTACCGGAAATAAGGACAAATGCTCATGCTGCAGGTCGACAATCTCTCGCTGAGCTATGATGGCGGCACCCATGTCATCCATGACTTGAGTCTCACCCTGACCCGCGGGTCGATCACCGCGCTGGTGGGGCCGAATGGCTGCGGCAAAAGCACGCTGCTGCGCGGCCTGTCGCGCCTGCTCAAACCTGCGCACGGGGCGGTCTATCTGGATGGGCAGAATGTGCACGCCATGAAAGCCAAAGACCTCGCGCGGCAGCTCGGCATCCTGCCGCAAGCGCCGACCGCGCCCGACGGTCTGACCGTGCATGAGTTAGTCGCGCAGGGGCGTTACCCGCATCAATCGTGGTTGAAGCAGTGGAGCGCGGACGACGAGCAGATCGTCGCGCACGCGCTTGACCAGACTAATCTCACGCTGTTCGCCGACCGCGCCGTCGACACCCTCAGCGGTGGGCAGCGGCAGCGCGCGTGGATCGCCATGGCGCTGGCGCAGCAGACCGATGTGCTTCTGCTCGACGAACCGACCACCTACCTCGACCTCGCGCATCAGATCGACGTGCTCGACCTGCTGGCCGAACTCAACGAGGAGGGGCGCACGATCATTATGGTGCTGCACGATCTCAATCAGGCCGCCCGCTACGCCGATACCATCATCGCGCTGCGCGGCGGGCAGATCATCGCACAGGGGGCGCCGGACAAGGTCATTGTGCCCGAAACCATCCTGCAGGTGTTCGGCCTCGAAGCCGACGTGGTGCGCGACCCGGTCACCGGGACGCCGCTGTGCGTGCCCATTGGTCGGCGCGGCACCCGGCAGCGCAAAGCGTCCGCCGCCTTGAATGCTCAACTCCGTGCCGATGTTCCGGCGTAAGCGCGCATGACGATCACCGACACGCCGACCAAAACCTACTGTAATTGTCTGGCGCAGGACCGCGGCCTCGACCCGGTCGGACACGGCGGCTACTTTGACGACTGCCTCGTGCTCGAAGCTCCGCTGCCGTGGAAAAATGACATGTATCAGACGGCAGGGACGCTGCCCCAAGCGCTGATCGACCTGATGGCGCTGTGGCTGCAAGACTATCACGCGGGCAAAGGCTATCCGCATCTCCCGCTGCTGATCGCTCCGGACAAGGGCTATTCGCGGGACGGCTATCGGCGCGTCATGCTGTTCACGCGACCGTCCGGCGCGTTCGCCCGTTTCGACAAGGTCGAACATCTCGTCCCGGTGGACGAGGTCAACGCGCTGGTATGGGCGCTGTATCAGGATCGCGACGTGCTACCGCGCTTTGAGGTATTCCGCGTGCCCAACGCCGCCGACATACGCGACCTGCTCGTGTGCACCCACGGCACGGTCGACGCAGCCTGCTCGAAGTTCGGCTACCCGCTCTACAAAACGCTGCGCGCCCACCACACCGACGAAACGCTGCGCGTGTGGCGCGTCAGTCACTTTGGCGGGCATGTCTTCGCGCCGACGCTCATGGACATGCCGAGCGGGCATTTCTGGGCGTATGTGGGACAAACGCAGGCCGCGCAGATCGTGCGCCGGGACGGTGATGTCGCCGCGCTGCGCGGGCATTATCGCGGTTGGGCGGGGGTGAACGTAGGCTTTCAGCAAGCCGCCGAGTGTGAACTGTGGCAGCGACACGGCTGGCGCTGGTTTGACTTCCCCCGGACAGCGGCAACTATCGAACAGAGCGAACAGGCGGCGCTGGTGCGCCTCACCTATACCGACGACCGCGCCCTGAGCGCCGAGGTGCGGGTCGAACTCACCGGATCAGTCGACACACCGCACTCCACCAATGATGCCGCCACCTATCCGTATCCGCAGTACCGATCCGTCGCGCCGGACTAACTACTTGCGCAGTTCGTCCGCCATCTCTTCGAGGATGAAGCGGACCAGCGCCAGCGCCAGAATCCAGTATTCCGGGTGCGCGGAACGGCCTTCGCGCAGACGGGCAGCACATGTGCGCAGCACCTGCTGGCGCAGCGGCGACCCGCGTTCGGCGATCAGTTCAAGCAGTGGCGCCAACTGCATCACCGCTTCGTCAAACGAATCCCGGGCGAACTCATGCGCGCAGCGGTCAAACGCGGCTTTTTGCTCATCCGTCAGCCAGTCGCCTAACCGCCGCTTAATCGCCGTGATTTCGCGCCCCGCCGTTGTGCTGCGGTCGCGCCGCGCGTTGCGCACCAAGCGGATGAACGGGCCTTCCTCCCCCGTGATGCGCACGACGGCCAGCGCCAGTTCCAGGCGCGCACCATCATTCGTCGTCTTATCCAGCACCCGCAAGATGGTATCGACCGCCTCTGTCATGCGCAGATGCCCGAGCGCGGACGAATAACTGATGAGCAGCCCCTTATCCGTCTCCGCTTGCAGGCGTTCCAAGAGCAGCGGCGCGACCGTATGATCTTGCAGCGTGCCCAGCGCCCGCGCGCAGTGCGCCACAATCGAACGGTACGATGAATCGAGTCCACTGCGCAGCGCGGGGAGCGCGCTGTCATCACCCATACGACCCAAGGCCCACGCGGCGATCACGCTCAGCGCGACTTCGGTGCCGTCAAGGATCTCGGTCAGGGCGTGAATCAGCCGCGGATCAGGGCTGGTACGCGCAATAGAGATGATGGCTTCAAAGCGCACATTGAAGCGCGGATCGCGCAGGGCGTCGAGCAGTTCTTCGACGGTTAGCGCGCTGTGGGTCTGCCCCATGCGCTCAGTCGTCAGCACGGTCGAGCGTTCATCCACCTGCCGGTTGTAGCGAATGAGGCTCTCAAACGCGGCCAGCGGGTTGCCATGCGTGAACATCGCCGCGAACTCGCTCAGGCGCACCTCACCTTCCACCTGCAAACGCCGGATGAGCAGGAACAACGACCCCGCGGTGAGCAGCATACTGCCGATGAACAGCGGCGTGAACGGATCGACGGGCAGGCCACCGACCCGCACGTCAATCCCATGCGTGAAGTCGAGCGCCGCCCCACCAATGATTGAGCTTAAGCCGCCAACAATACCCATCAGACTATAGTAGACCGACAGATACTGACTGTTCTTCTCTTTCGGCACCACGTTCACATACAGCATGCGCGACGAGCCGATACCCCACGTCACATCTGAGATGCCCCAGAGGAACGCCAGAAACAGCGCTATCGGCAGACTCAACGCCGATTCGCGCGGCATCAGCACCCACCCGAGCGGCAGCACCATCCGCATGATCGCGCCCGTTAGCATGACGGGCTTGCTCCCGTAGCGATCCGCCGCCCACCCGACCAGATAGATCGCCGAGAAGCCGCCCGCGATGCCGCCCATTTGCAACCACACGACCTCGCTGTCGGTCAGGCCGATGTAGTCGCGCATGAACAGCGGCAAAAACCCGAGTGGCGCGCTCGCCAGCGTCACCAGAAACAACCCGATGATGAACGTCGAAAAATACTTGTCGCGGATGACCTGCATCCAGTTGCGCACGGAGACGGGTGGCGCTTCGGTCGGCGCGCCGCCGGGAAGCCGGGATGCGCTCCACACACACAGCAGACCGGCGACAATACCGACGCCAAAGAGCAAAGTGAAGCGTTCCAACCCGCCGGGCAAGCCGAGGACAAACCCGCTGCCAATGATCGCCAGCGTTCCCGTCACGCGCGCCGCCATGTCGACAACCGCGTTATGCCGCCCGCGCACGCTGTCCGGCATGAATTCCTGCGCCCACGGGTACGACCCGGTTTCGGCGATGGCGCGGCACAGCGAGAAACCGGCAACCACAAACATGACCAGCGCTACCGCATACGGCATACCGAACTGCGTCAGCACCCACGGCACGAGCAGCAGCAACGCCGTGACAAACTTGCGCAGCCCCCAGAACGTCAGGAACGTGCGCTTGTAGCCAAAGCGTGCCACCCGCGGCGCGATGAAGATCGCCACGATGCCGAAGAACGGAATCATCGACAGGAGCACGCCAATCTGCGTGAATTCAATGCCGAGCTGATCGAGGAACAGCACGAAGGCCGAACCGAAGAAGGTCAGTTGAGCGAAAATACTGTTGAAAGCGTTCTGCACTACGTTCCAGTGCAGCAAACGCAGTTTTTCAGCCGTCGTTAGCTCGGGCGGAACAAACGCTTTGCCGCCGCCGGGCTTTACTCCACGCGTCAGAGTGGTCACAAGAGCTCACAGGGGTATGCGATCGAGTCAGCCTACCATTATTACCCCAAATCTAACGCCGGGGCAAACTTTTCACCGTGTGCAGTCCCGCGCACCTGCCCGACTTTCGAGCTACACTTGCTGCAGATGGGCTGAGTACTCCAGTCACTTCATAAAAAAGGCTGACGTTGATGAAAACTATTGCGCCGCGCTACAAGCTCTTCCTCGTCGGAATATTTATTGCCTTCATGCTGCTGCATCAGGCGGACAAGCTGATTATCGGGCAGGTGCTCGAAGACATTCAGCGCGACTTCAGCCTCGACGACGCGCAAGCGGGCGCTATCGGCACTGGCGCGCTGATCGTCGGCGCGGTCTGTTACCTGTTGTGGGGCTACTTGTATGATCGCTATGCCCGCCCGAAAATGCTCGCGCTCGCCTCGTTCATCTGGGGTATCACCACCTCACTGAGCGCGATCGCCACGACCTTTCCGGCGTTTCTGGCGGCGCGCAGTTCCACGGGCATCGACGATTCCAGCTATCCGGGCATCTACAGCCTCGTCGCGGATTATTTCCCGCCGGAGTCGCGCGGTCGTGTCAACGGTTGGCTCCAGTTGACCGCCCCGGTCGGTTTTGTGCTCAGCCTCGTGCTCGTGCTGGCGCTCGACGGCGTCATTGGTTGGCGTAACATCTTCCTGCTCACCGGAGGGCTGGGCATCATCGTCGGCTTGTTCATCCTATTCGGCGTCAAAGACCGTCCGCGGGGCAGCGCCGAACCCGAAATGAGCGAGATCAGCGACATTCCCACTTATCAATTCCAATGGAGCTCACTCACCGCGCTGCGCAAGCGCAAAACGCTGTTTCCGCTCTTGGCCCAGGGCTTTTTCGGCGTCTTCCCGCTGCAGGTGATCACCTTCTGGTTCTTCTCGTATCTGGAACGCGAACGCGGCTTTGAGAGCGGCGTGATTTTCCCCATCATGGCCGCCTCCGTGCTGATGATGTCCATCGGCGCGATCGTCGCCGGGTCGCTCGGCGACCGCTTCTCTCAGCGGACGCGGCGGGGGCGTTTGCTCGTCGCGGCGGTCGGCATCGGGTTGGCGACTGTGCTGCTCCCGATCACGCTGCTGCTGCCTCCTGACACCAGTCCACTGGTGTTCGGTATGTTCCTCGCCGTGACGGCGTTCTTCGTGCTCTTCTCCGGCCCCAACGTGATCGCCACGATTCACGAGGTCGCGCCGCCGGAAGTGCGCAGTTCCGCGCTCTCCGTGCAGTACTTTGTCGAAAACATCGGGGCGGCGGGCGCGCCGTGGCTGGTCGGTCTGATCTCCACGCAGTTGGGGTTGAGCCGCGCGATTCTGATCGTCGCGGGCGTCACCTATGTGCTGTGTCTGCTGTGCATGCTGCTGGCGACGCGCACCGTCGCCGAGGATGTCGAAGCGCTGCGCGGAGAAATGCGCGTGCGCACCGACGAAATTCTGGCAGCGCGCACCCATTGATCACGAAGAGAGGGTGCTCTGCATCTGACAGAGCACTCTCTCAAATTAGGCGAGTCTCACGAGGTCACGGACGGCCACCGCGGCGACCGCCCCCCATCCCCATACCGCCCGCACTGCCCACCGTCGTGATCACGCTGCCGACGGTGAAGTTGGTGTAGAGCGTGCCGCCCGTGTACGTCCCACCGCTGTACACGCCATCGGTCACCGTTCCATCCGCCGAGCCGCCGAGGTATACGTCATACGTGCCCTGCGTGAGTTCCGGCGACGAGAACGTGATCGACTGGTAAGCTTTGCTCGGAGCGAACGTCAGCACATCCGTCCCGTCGCTGCTTTGAAGGTGCACGAGCGTACCCGCCGCTTGGGTAGTGGTGAAATTGAGCAGCAGTGACGGCTGCGTCGAGGTATTGTTCAACGTCTGCACCATGCCCGCGCTGCCCGCCGCCACCAACCAGCCACCCGTCATCGTGAAACCGTCGTCAAAGTCGAGCGCGCCGTTCATCTGTTCGGTCGGCCCGTTGACCACCACCACGCCGCCCGTCATCGTGATCGCGCCATTCGCGTCGATCCCGTCGCCCGCCGCATTGACTGCCAAGTACCCACCGTTGATGTACAGGTTGTTGCCCGCCGTCGCCGCGCCCATGCCAAACCCGCCGCCGTCGCCGCTGGCGGCGTTCACGCCGTCATCGCTGGCGTTCAGCGTCACGCTCCCGCCATTCAGCGTGATCACCGCGCTTTCGATGCCTTCATACGAATTGATGATGGTGATCGCGCCGCCGTTGATCGTCAGCGCGGCATCGGCATGCACGCCATCGTCCGCCGCAGCGATGGTCAGCGTCCCGCCGTTGACCGTCACGCTGCCATTGGCATGCAGCGCGTCATCCGCCGCATTGAGGTTGAACGTCCCGCCGTCGATCTGCACGCTCACGCCCGCCTTGATGCCCTTCGCCGACTCAGTATCGGCAACCGAAGCTGTGCTGCCGCCGCCGGACACGAGCGCAAACTGCCCATCGCTGATCTGCACGCTGGTGTAAGCACTGATCGCATCGCCGCCCGCCGTGATGTTGAACGCACCGTTGGTGATTGCGATATAGCCCGCGCCCGCGTCTTCCTCGTTATCCGACTTGAGGCCATCGCCACCTGCGTTCACTGTGAGCGTGCCGTTGTCGATGACGAGGTAGTCTTTGCCGCGCACGCCATCGTCAACCGCATTGACCGTGAGCGTGCCACTGGCAATGATCAGGCCGTCTTTGCTGACGATGCCGTCATTGTAGTTCGCATTCACTGTCAGCGATCCAGTGCCGTAAATCGTGAGATCGGCCTTGCTGAACACCGCAGCGTTTGGCTCATCTTCCTCAGCAGACGCAAATACATAATTCACGCTGTCCGCGACCTCATTCGTCGTGCCCTCGGCCAGCACGATCATGGCTTCGTCGGCGTTGGCAATGTAAATCGGCGTTGTACTCGAATTGCTGATATTCACCCCATTGAGGATGAGGCGCACGATGCCATCCGCGTCCGTATCCACGACGATCTGACCGTTCGTCAGGCTGCCGCTGAAGTTGTAGTTCCCCGCTTCCATGATCGTCACTGTGCTGCCGCTCACCGCCGCACCCGCGCCATTCACCGTGATCGTGCCATCGCTCAGCGCGATTTGTGTCACATCGGCGCTGTCCCACACATAATCGTCTGCATCAGCGTGGCTTTCCACCAACGCGACCGGCTCCTGCGCGCTGACGGCACTGCCTGTGGGCAGCGTGAGCGCCAACCCACCGATCAGCAGAGTCAGCAGCAGTGCCCCGCCGATCAGTCGAAACGTTCTCTGTTTGTTGCGCATGTGTCGTTCCTTTGTGGTACCGCGTCGTCCCGCGGCTGTTGGTTTACCAATCTGCCCTCAACGGTATCGACCACATATTTAGAACTTGTTCAGGTTGACTTAACAGCACCCCAAATCAGTGAAGGGCAGGAGCTAACACAGGTGGGCAGAAGCATAGTGGGCGGTCAGAAGCCGGCAGCGGTCGGGCCCCCAATTGTTAAGCGATTGCACAAGTCAGCTTCTCTCAAAGTCCCCGCATGTTTTACAGAAGATTAAGTGAACCTACACAACTTCTGCACAAGTCATAACTAAAGTTTAAACATCAAGCGGACTAGAACGGTCTGATTTCGGTATAGGTAGGTGAGTAACATCATGATTTCAGCAATTCCCCGGGTAACACCCAGCAAAACCAAAATCCTGCGCATGACGGGCCGTATCGAGCCCGTAATCGCGCAGTTTGCGCCCATCAGCTTGGCCGAAATGGAGAACGTTGCCCTGCTTGACCGCATGGAGACGAAGTACCTGCTCGGGGTCAGCCAGTTGAGCGCGGCGCTCCAGCGGCTGACGCGCAGCTATCGCGTGCTCGAAATCAACGGCGTACGCCTGAATCGCTACCAGACGGTGTACTTTGACACGCCCGACTTCAGGCTCTACCAGCAGCATCACAACGGCTGCGGCACCCGCTACAAAGTGCGCGCCCGCAGATACGTCGATTCGGCGCTCGCCTTCTTCGAGGTCAAGCATAAAACCAACCGCGAACGTACGCTGAAGTCGCGCCTGCCCATCCCCGAAATAATGACCGACATCCCGGACGACTTCGTCAGCGCCTACACACCCTACCACGCCGCCGCGCTCGAACCCAAGCTGTGGAACGACTACCTGCGGCTGACGTTGGTGAGCACGCAACATCAGGAACGGCTCACGCTCGACCTCAATGTCGGCTTTCATTGGGACGGCACAACCAGCGCGCTGCCCGGCCTCGCCATTGCCGAAGTGAAGCAAGATCATCGGTCGCTGAATTCCGCTTTCATCCACGAAATGAAGCGGCTCGGCATTCAGCCCGCCGGCTTCAGCAAATACACCTCCGGGGTCTACTCACTCTACGAGGGTGTCAAGCTCAACAATTTCAAGCCGCAGATTCGACACGTGCACAAGATCATGCAGGAAGAACTGAACCATGAATTCGTCCATTGAACTTCTGATGGGGTTTGGCCTGAACCTCATCATCGTCGTCATTATCGTCCGCTTCATCTACTACCCACGCCAGCGCGACAAGAATTATGTGTTCACGTTCTTCGCCTTCAACACCGTGATCTTCTTCGTGATCGGGCTGCTGACGGACTCCAATATCAGCATTGGCGTGGGCTTTGGCTTGTTCGGCATCTTCTCAATTTTGCGCTATCGCACCGACCCCATGCCGATCCGCGAGATGACCTATTTATTCACGTTGATCGCGCTGCCCGTGCTCAATTCGCTGCTGCTCAAGAGCGCGGCCTACGGCGAGTTCGCCGTGGTCAATCTGGCGACCGTCGCGCTGCTGCTCGTGCTGGAACGCGGCTGGGGCTTCCGCTATGAAGTGCGCAAAACCATCATCTATGAGCGTATCGACCTGGTGCGACCAGAAAACTGGCCGCAGCTCTTGGACGACCTGCGCGAACGTACCGGCCTCCCCATCAAGCGGGTGGAAGTGGGTCGCCTCAACTACCTGCGCGACACCGCCCAGATCAGCATTTACTACGATGCCGACGCGGTGCGCCCCGCCTCGGTGAGTTTCGCCGTCGACCCGGCGACCGTTGCCGAAGACGACTAGCAGTTTTCCAGCCGTTTGAGAAGAGGAGTCCCAATCCGATGAGGAAACGTTCGTTCGCCCTACTGCTCACCCTGCTTGGCGTAGTCACAGCCCTCGGCGTGACCGCCATTGATGCGCAAGCCGAGCGTCCCGCTGGTTGGGATGACTACTCGCACAGCAATAACACCGACCCTGACTATGTGGTCGTCTTCCCGGAGACCGCGGTCAACACCATCTCAATCACCATCTCACCGGAGAACTGGGCGGCCATGCAGGCCGACATGACCACCCTCTATGGCGAGTTTGGCGTGCGCGGTACAGACAGCATACGTCCGCCGGGCAACGGTCAGGGCGGGCAGCCACCTGTGGGCGGTGATCGTCCTGCGCCAGGAGGTCAACCGGGTGGAGGTGGAATCAACGTCGACGACATGTTCCCCGACCAGAACCCGATCTGGGTGAACGTCGACATTGCCTTCAATGGGCAAACCTGGACGAATGTCGGCATGCGCTTCAAAGGCAATTCCAGCTTGAGCGGCACGTGGGGCGAAGGCAGCCTGAAGCTCCCCTTCCGCCTCGACTTCGACAAATTCGAAGACACCTATCCTGAGATCGACAATCAGCGCTTCTTCGGCTTCGATGGACTGAGCTTTTCAAGCAATTTCCGCGACACCTCGTATCTGCATGAGCGTGTCGCCGCGGACATCTTCCGCGAGGCGGGCGTCCCGTCCGCGCGCACCGCGTTCTATGCCGTCTATCTGGATTACGGCACGGGCGCGCAGTATCTGGGACTGTATACGGCCGTCGAAATGGTCGACGACACCGTGATCGAGACGCAGTTCGCCGACGACAGTGGCAACCTGTATAAGCCGGAAGGCGCCGCCGCGACCTTTGCGCTCGACACGTTCGCCGAGGCCGACTTCGACAAGGAGACCAACGAAGAAGACGCCGACTACAGTGACGTGTTGGCGCTGTATACTGCACTCCACGCGGAGTCGCGCCTCAGCGACCCCGCCGCATGGCGCGCCGAACTTGAAGCCGTCTTCGATGCGGATGGTTTCATGCGCTGGTTAGCCGTGAACACCGTGATTCAGAATTGGGACACCTACGGCACCATGTCGCACAACTTCTTCCTGTATAACGACCCGACGACTGGGCAACTCACATGGATTCCGTGGGACAACAACGAAGCGCTCGCGGGTGGCGGTGGCGGATTCGGCAATCGCGGCGCGGGTAACAACGGCGCTTTAGATCTCAGCAGTGTCACCGATCAATGGCCGCTCATCCGCTTCCTAATGGACGACCCGGTCTACCAGAACTTGTATGTGAGTTACGTCGAAGAGGTTGTGAACGGCGCGTTTGAACCGACGCAGATGGCCGAACGCTATCAGGCGCTGCATGACCTGATCGCGCCGTACGTGCTCGGCAGCGGCGCCCAACCGCAAGATTCGCAGTTGGACTCGGCGGAAGCGTTTGAAAGCTCGCTCAACACGCTAATCGAGCACGCAAATTCGCGCCACACCGCCGCGCTGGAATACGTGAACACTCAAGCTGGCGGTTGATTGATACAGTGTAGGGACGCGCAGAAACGCGTCCCTACAGATTCTCCCAAACGGTCTAGGCCACGGTGAAGCGATAGATCGTCGTCGTGTGGTACTGTTCACCGGGGCGCAGCACCGTCGAGGGGAAGTGCGGCTGATTAGGTGAATCGGGGAAATGCTGTGTTTCCAGCGCGAAGGCGTCGCTCTGGCGATACAGCCGCCCCCCCGACCCGACGAGCGTACCATCGAGGAAATTCCCCGCGTAAAACTGAATCCCCGGCTCGGTCGTCCACACTTCGAGCACGCGCCCCGAGGCCGGATCACTGATCCGCGCGGCGATCATCATCGTCGTGTCGGTCAAATCAGCGCGGTTGAGCACAAAATTATGATCGTACCCATGCCCCGCGACGATCTGCTCGTGGCTTGACCGCTGCCCGGGCGCGATGGGCTTGGGCAGGCGAAAGTCGAACGGCGTGCCCGCGACGGGCGCGAGTTCCCCCGTCGGGATCAGCGTGGCGTCGACGGGCGTGTAGCGGTCGGCATTGAGCCACAGAATATGCTCGTAAATGTCGCGCGTGCCTTCGCCGCACAGGTTGAAGTAGGCGTGATTGGTCAGGTTGACGACAGTCGGCGCGTCAGTCGTCGCCGAGTACTCCATGCGCAGATCGTTGCCATCGGTCAGCGTGTAGACGACGGTCGTGTCCAGCGTGCCGGGGTAGCCTTCATCGCCGTCCGGGCTGACGTAGCGCAGCGCCAAGCCGACTTCCCCGTCCCCCTGCCGCGTTTCCGCCTGCCACACCTGATTGTCAAAGCCCTTGACGCCGCCGTGCAGTGCATTGACGCCGTCGTTCACCGCCAGTTGGTAGACTTTACCATCCAGCGTGAAGCGCGCCTGAGCGAGACGGTTGGCATAGCGCCCCGTGATGCAGCCGAAATACGGACTGCGCGTTTCGTAATCGGCCACAGTGGCAAACCCCAGCGCGATATTCGCGAACTGGCCGTCGCGATCCGGCACCCGTACCGATGTGAGCGTGCCACCATAGGTGATGATGCGCACTTCAACGCCGTTGCCATTCGTCAGAATGTATTCTTCGACGGCGATGCCCGCCGCGGTCGTCCCAAATGGGCGAACATTAATCGTTCCAGCCATAAATCCAAGTGCTCCTGTAGCGGTCTGCAAATCAAGGCGAGAGTATAGCACTCGCGCCCGAATTCGGAGAGAGACGCCAGGCGCACGCTTGTGTCGGCACGTGGTAGCTGGCCGCGTGCCACCCCAACCGTAGGCCTAATTCAAAGCCGCCGCGGAGAACCGACTCGCCTTGTGGCGTGTAGCGATCAACTGGCCGTCGTGGAGTTCGTGCACAACATCGGCTTCCTCCATCGTCTGCGGATCATGGGTGACCAGCACGACTGTAATCCCCGCTTCGACCACCAAGCGCCGCAGCAAATCGAGAATTCGCCGTCCGGTCGCGCTGTCGAGCTGCCCCGTCGGCTCATCCGCGAGGATGACCTGCGGGCGCACCGCCAGCGCGCGGGCAATGGCGACGCGCTGCTGTTCCCCACCGCTGAGCTCATACGGACGATGCTGCGCGCGGTCGAGCAGGCCCACCCACGAGAGCGCTTCGGTCACGCGTCCATCGCGCTCTTTAGGTGCCATCTGGCGCATGCGCAGCGGCACGCCGATATTCTCGGCGGCAGTGAGCAGCGGCAGCAGCCCAAACGACTGGAAGACGAAGCCGATCTTTTGCTGGCGCAGGCGTAAACGCTGCGCTTCGTTCATCGGATGCAGCGCCTCGCCGTCAAACAGGACTTCGCCGCTCGTCGGCTGATCCAGCCCAGAAATCAGGTTGAGGAAGGTCGTCTTGCCGGAACCGGAACGCCCGACAATCGCGGTCATGGCGCCGGAGAAGATGTCCAGAGTGATGGCGTTGACAGCCTTCACTTCGGCGCTGCCCGTGTGATAGACGCGCGTCAGGTCGCGGACTTGGATGATTGGTGCGCGCACAGCTATTTCCCCTTCTCGACGTTGTATACGGCGACATGATCCTGATTGAGATGCAGGCGCACGCGGTCTTTCATCTCCAGCGAGTCGATGTAGGCCTGCGGGAGCTGCACGCGCCCAGCTTTGTCGAGGATGGCGAACTCGTCTTCCGAGAGCATCACTCCGGCGGCGTCGCGTTTACGCAAAATCTCGGTGCTGGCGCGTCCATCGCGCATGCCGATCACACGATCCACGCGGGTCGCCACATTGTAATCGTGCGTGACCACGATGATCGTGACGCCATATTCGCGGTTGAGCGCGCGCAGGGTGTCGAAAATCGCGTTCGACGAAGCGCTGTCGACCTCTCCCGTCGGCTCATCGGCGAGCAGCAGACCGGGGCGATTCGCCATCGCAACCGCAATCGCGACACGCTGCTGTTCACCGCCGCTCAAGCGATCCGGTCGGTGGTCGTAGCGGTGCTCCAAGCCGACCTGATCGAGCAGTTGGCGCGCCCGGGCGCGGCGTTCCCGCCCCTTGACATTGTTCAAGGCCATCGGCAGTTCGACGTTCTCCTGCGCGGTCAGGTACGGCAGCAGGTTACGTGCCGTCTGCTGCCACACAAAGCCGACATTTTGCCGCCGGTAGAGCACCTGATCACGCCGGGACATGTCGAGCAGGTTGTGCTCACCGACGCGTACCCGCCCCGCCGACGGCGTATCCAGCCCGCCGAGGATGTTCATCAGCGTTGATTTGCCCGACCCGGACGGGCCAACGAGCGCCATCATTTCCCCGGCTTCCACCAGCAGATCGACGCCTTGCAGGGCGACAACTTCGAGATCCGCCACCTTATAGATTTTGACCAGATTGTCACACTCGATGAACATGCGTTTACTCCTCACGCAGAACTTGATTGATGCTCATACGCTGCAGGTAGGTGGCGGTAATGCCGAGCAGCAGCGCAAAGGCGACTACCAGCGCGATCAGCAGGTAGGTGATCTCCAACAGCGGAAATTGCAGCGTTTCGCCGCCGAGCAGGGCGAGAAACGGCAGCAGCAGATAGGCCAGCAGACCGCCGAGCAGCACGCCAATGACCAGCGCCGGGGTGATCAGCGCGGCTTGTTCGACCGTGAGCAAGCGCCACAGCTTATTCGAGTTCCAGCCGAGCGCGCGCAGCACCGCGAACGAGGTCGCGCGGCGGCGAGCGGTCATCGCTAAGTAGAAGCCAAAGTCCAGTAAACCTAAGCCCAAGGAAACCCAGAAGCCCGTGAAGAGCATCCCGGTGATCGCATTCGGAAGCGGTTCCCGGCGCAGCGCATTATAGCGATCATTGGCGTACAGCACGGTGTGTCCCTGCACGGCGGCGAGGAAGGCGGCGCTCGGCGCGCGCGTCGGGAACGTGACCCACACTTCATTGAGCGCATAGAAACTATCCGGTGTGGCGATCTGGTTGAGGATGAGCTGCAAGTGATCGCTCCGTGCGATGAAGTAGCGCTGATCCGGTTGGAGGGTGGGAAACGAAGCCACCACGCCCACCACCTGATAGCGAAACTCCAGTTCGCCCTGAGCTAGGCGCAGCGTCGCCGTGCCGGTATCGCCAACTTCGAGCGCGCGGCGGCGTTCGCTGCGCCGTCCCACATGATCGGCATACGCCTGCGACACAATGATCGGCAGCACCGGATTCCCCCCCGGTGCGCGCTGCACTTCGAGCAGCGGCTCAAAGACCTGCGCGCCGCGCTGCGCCAGCACGTAATCGACGCGCAGGCTGTAATCCCCGCCTGCCGCTTGCGCGCTCGTCGCCGTGACGAAAAAGCCCAGTCGCCCCTGATTCGTGGCCGTCCATTCCGGCACCGCGAGGCGCTCGAAGTCTTCCAGCACGGTCGCCGTGCCCGCCGCATCAGTCACTGTTACCGTATCGAGATACACGGTATGCTGGAAATTCGTCTCGTTGACGATCTGCGACTGGAAGCGCAGCCCAACCAACCGCCACGGCGCGGCGCTCTGATCAGCGGGCAGTTCTGCTGTGTAACTGACAAACTCCCCCGTGCGCGTTTCATCGGCTGTGGTGAGCGGAAGCACCATCTGTACTCCGATGCGGTTTTCCACGACGAGCGCCAGCCGCGTGTTGATCCCGGCCAATGGTGCAGCGTAGACCTGCATCGAGAGCGTACGCGCCTCGGCGGGCAGCGCCAACCCGGACAGCGGGAAGGCGGCCTGCTCGCCGAGCGGCGCGGTGATCGACTCAGTGGCGGGGTCATAGTCGGCAAGCGCTGCCGGGTCGATGCCGAGCACCGTTGTGTGCGGTTCGCCTTCCATTTCGATGGTCGTGTACTTCATGAGGGACACACCCGCTATCACATCCGGGAGCGCCGCCGGATCAATGTCTGGCGCCTGAATCTGCGCGTAGCCGCCGGTATCGCGCTGGGCGGTCTCCCATGCGCCGACATCATGCGTGGCGCTGAGCGCCAGCGATGCCGTGCCGAGCGCCAGTGTGCCAATCAGCAGCAGAACCATCTGCGCGTAATGACTCGGGTCGCGCTCAATCGACCAGAAGGCCAGCGGGAACAGCAGCCCCGTGAGCCGCCGCGCCAGTGCGCTGAGGACATGCATGAGGATGGGAAAGATGCGCAGCCACAGCAGCGCTGCGCCCGTGAGAATCAGGGCCGTCCCCGCCAGATTGAACGGATCGCCAAGCAGCGCCGTGTCGCCGCTGGCAGCGATGAGGCGGATAAATGCGCCGGGGTCTTGCAGAAGGCCGCTCAAGCCGCGGCTGGCATCGCCGCCCACCAGAAAATACAGGCGGACAAGAAACGCGAAACCAATGAGCAGCAGCAGCCAGTCAAGGAAGTAGCGCGCCCATGTTGGTCGCGTCGGCGGGCGGCTGATCGAGCCTTTCAGCGCGAGAATCCCCTTGCGCGCGGCGGGGATCGCCGGGAGCGTCAGCGCGACCAGCATGATCAGCGCGGCGATCAGGCTGAGCCAGATGCTCGTCGGCGGAATGCCGTCCACGCGGCTGGGCGCGCCGTCGAGAATCGTCGCCAGCGGCCCGACGCGCTCCAGCAGCGCCAGAATCGCCCGCGCCAACGGCAGCGCAGCGATCACCGCGACCAATCCCAGCAGAGTGAGCGTGCCCAACTGCAGCTGCACCAACTGGCGCACGCTGCCCCCGCGGCTGGTGATCGCCGCCCATTCGACCTGCTGCCCTTCGAGGATGAGCGCCGTCGTCGTCATCAACTGGTAGACCATGAGCAGCAGCACCGCCCCCGAGAGCAATATCACGGGACGTTCGGCGGCGGCGATCTTGAACTGGAAGTCGGCGATCAACCCGAACAAGCCACCCGTCAGCGTGACCTCCGGGTAGATCTGTCGGAAACGCGCGGTCGTCCGATCCAGGCTGGCGGCCAACGCCTCCAGTGATCCCGCCCGCAGGGCCTGCGGTTCAATTTCAATCACCCAGTCGTAGACATTGCCCGAGCGAGCAATCGGCGCGATGGCGCGGTCATATTCCCCTTCCGGGATGATCACGCCGAAGTCAAAGCGCTGCAAATCGGGCGTCACGTCGGTGATTTGCCCGACGGTGACAAAGGTCAACGCGTCCCAGAACGGGTTTTCCGCATCCACCGGATCGACCAACCCGACGATCTGGACGCTGAGCGTTGGCGTTTGCGTCCCGTTGAGGACAAAGCGATCGCCCACGACGTAACGCGCCCGGTTCGCCACCGTGGGCGTGAGCACTGCTTCGACCACGGCTGCGTCCTCGGTCGCTTGCGGCCAGCGGCCATCCGTCAGCGTGAAGCGCGTCTCGAGCTGGGAGAAACCGATAGGCAGGTAGGCGCGGAACTCAGCGCCCGTACACAGGCGTCCCGGCGGATCGCAAAACACGCCGCCAGAATACGTCACCTGCTCCACGCTGCGCGCTAAGCCACCCAGTTCCTCGTCCAAAATCGGCTGGTACGCCAGATCGGTGCGTTCGGCGTTGCGCAGCGTCAGGTTGAACGTGCCCGGATACGCGTGTTCGACGCTGTAGCGCAGCGCCGCTTCTGCCACACTGCGAATGTAAAAGGGGCTGAGCGCGAAGAAGGCGGTGACTAACGTCATGGCGAGGAGGAGAATGGCGAACACCCGCCCATCGCGGCGCATCCGGCGTACAATCATCGACCACGACATTTATTCGTCTCCATAGCGCAGGGTCTGCGCGAGTGACAACCGCCGGATGAGGAGCACGCTGGCGAGCAGCACAACCCCCAGCACCAACAGCAGAATCAGCCCATACTGAGTCAACGCGCTGACCTCGACCTGTACGAGGAACGGCGGCGTGATCGCCGCGCCCGTGGTGCTCGTCGCCATCGTCGGCAGCACCTGATTGCTCAGCAGCAAACCGAGCACCGCGCCCAGGCCAATCGCCGTGAGGAAGACCAGCGCCTGCTCCAAAGCGATACTCGCCACCAACCGCATGGACGGCAAACCGAGCGCCCGCAGTACGGCGAATTCGCCGCGCCGCCCCTGCGCGGTCAGCGCGATATAAGTCAGCAAACTGACCACGCTCAAGAGCAGCGCGACGGCGAAGGCGATGAACAGCAGGCCGATCAAGCCGAGCGCCAGCGAATCCGTTTGGAGCTGGTCGAGCGCGCCATCCAGCGTTAGCGCGTTTTGCACGAGGCGTTGATCCGCCGGGATGAGGGTGGGCAGCGCGGCGCCGAACGCGGCGGACGAGACGCCCGGCTGCAGCCGCAGCCAGGCTTCCTGAGCGTAGCTAGCCGCGCCGGGACGCCGATTCAGCGTGTAGAGCAGCGCGTCCCGGTTGACCACGGCGAAGGGTGCTTCATCCGCATATAGCGACGGGAAGTAGTCAGTGAAGCCAACGACTTCAAAGCGCACCGCCTGCCGTTCGACATACAAGTCGACCAGCGCGCCGACGAGCAGATTATTCTCCTCCGCGTATTGGCGGCTGAACACGGCGGGGATCGTCTCAAGCGGCGGCGCGTTGAGCATCAGGCCAAAGCTCGTGCGATCCGTCGACTGAAACCACGCGATCTCGCGTCCATCGTCGCGTTCAAACGAGGTCGTGGTCGTCGCATGCGCCCCTTGATCCCAATCGGTGATCACCTGCCAACCTTCATCGCGCAGCCCGTTGAACGGCGTCGCCGCCCCAGCCTCGTCCGTCAGCGTCAGATCGGCCAGCGTGAGCCGCCACGTCGGGCTGCCATTAACGAGCGCGTTTTTCGCGAAGCGCGCGAACTGCTCGTAAGTGCGCACATACAGCATGTCGAGGCGCACCACGCCGGGCGTCGGCACTTCGCCTTCGAGGTAGAGCCAGCCAGTGGCCTGCGCGGTCAATTCGTTGACCCGGGCGACCTCCGCTTCGAATTCGAGCGCCGTCGTACCCACGTTCGCGCGCGGGACGAACAACGACATATCGGTCACGTCTTCCAGCCCTTCAGCGAAGCGCGGTCGCAGCGGCACGTTGACCAAGCCGCCCTGCGCATCGATGAGGCGGACGAAGTAGTCCGTGTAATTGGTAGCGGCGGTCAGGTTGGGCGTGTAGGTATTAGTGGGAACGCCATCTTCGATGACTTCGTCGATGTGATCCAGCTTGACCCACAGGCCGATGGTGCGCGGTTCAACCGGAAGTTGGCTTCCCGTCACCGGTACGTCCACGGCGGGGGGCAGCACTAGTTCGCCGAGATCAGGACGCCAGAAAGCCGTTTGGCGGAAGGTTTCCGGATCGATACCAAGCAGCGTCCCATCGGTGATCGCCCGGTTGTTGAGCGAGAAGTTGACGTCGGTGACGCGGTAGGCATTCGAGGCGGCGGCCACATCTGGCAGCGCCAGATAGGTCGGCTCGGGCTGCGCCCGGTTCGCCCCACGGATCAGATCGCGTTCGGTCACGCGTACATCCGCACCGATGCGGTAGGCCGACTGGTCAAACTGACTGCGGCGCAGCGTCGCCTGAAAACTTGTCGCAAACCAGCCGATTCCCACAGCCAGCGCGAGCAAAAACGTGATCCGCCCGTAGTGTGCGGGTTCGCGGCTGACCTGCCATGTCGCCAGCACTCCGGTCAAGCCGCGCCGCGCGGAGAAAAAGCGCGCCGCCACCTCCGCCAGCGCCGGGAACAGCCGCAGCGAAATGCTGCCTAAAGCGATGAACAGCAGCGCGGGCGCGATCAGTAGCAGTGGGTCGGCCTGCACGTCGCCGATGATGGTCTGCGCGAACGGGCTGTCCGTGCTGAGCAAGCGCAGCAGCGCGGCACTCCCCACCACCAGCAGCACCACATCAAGATAGTAGCGCTGCCACCACGACGCCTTGTCGCTGCGCATCGCCGTGCCGCCCGCGAGGATCAACGGCATGCGCAGCACCGGGCGCAGCGTCGCGACCAGCACCACGAGCGCCAGTATCGACGCGCCCGCCGCATACAAAAACGCCGTCAGGTTGAGTTCCAGCGGCAGGCTGTCGACGTTAGAGAACAGCGGCGCGAAGGTGATCAACAGTTGGCGCGCGAGGATCGGCGCGATCAGCGTGGCGAACGCGCAAATCACGAGCGCTTCAACGCCGCGCAGCAGCACAATCTGGCGGTCGAACGCGCCGCGGCTTTGCAGCAGCGCGACTTCGCGCCGTTCCCCGCGGCGCACGAGCGCCACAATCACGACGAGGAAGAACAAGACCAGCGCGCCGATTTGCAGCAGCAGCACGCCAAACGGCGCGGCGAGGTGCGCGACTTCGGTGTTATAGCCCGTGAGCACAGCGGGCAGTTCGGTCGCGCTGACCAGCGTCAGGTCGCGCGCTTCCATCAACGCCCGCAGGTCGACGTCGAAAGCGGTCACCTGCGCCGCAGCTTCGGGAATCGCGGTATACGGCAAGCGGGTATGGTCGAACAGGATGCGCCAGCCCAACTGCGTACGCGTGTCCGGGATAGACTGCTGCCCGACGCGGAGAAAACTCGCACGGTCGGTGAGCAGCGTTGCCGCCGGGTTCGCCCCACCATCGATGCGCAGCGGACCGGGCGACATCCAGTAGGGAGCAGTTGGATCGGTCGGCGCGACAATCGCGCTGATGCGAACCTGCACCAGTTGACTCGTCTCCCAACCACGCTGATCGAGCGTAAGTAGGTCGCCGACGGCCAAGCTGTACTGCGCCGCCAGTTCGACCGAAATCGCCGCTTCGAGATCGACGTCCGTCACCTCGGCGGGCAGCACGCCTTCGACCAGCGTGACATAAGCTGTCCAGTCCTCAAAATAACCGACCCGCACCTTGAGGTTGTCGATGTCGACGCCCGCCCGCACCGGGATCATGGTCGAGGTTTCGCCCCATTCGACCAGACGATTCACCCATCCCGGCCAAGCGGCAAAAGTTTCTTCGGTCAATTGTTGAACGTCCGAGCTGAAGTCAGACCAGAAGGTGGCGATATCAGGTGTCTCCGCCCCGGCCACTGTAAACCGGGTAAAGACGTTCACGCGTTCCTGCGGCTGATCGTGCAGACGATCCACCAGCCCGATCTGCGCGACCGTGGCCGTGTACAACGGCGCATTCGCCCCGATGATCGCCGCCAGCAGCACACCCACGATGACGGTCAGCAGGGAACGCCACCCGGCCATAAGGCGGAGCAGTGCTAAACGCCCCATCCAACCGATTGGCAGCCTATGAATGAACACCTTCGTCCCCCTGACTCATGCGCACCAGAATAATAGAAAGTTTATATGACCACTTCTACCGCGCGCAAAAGTTCAATTTTGTGGCGGATTCAGTGAATTGGGTAGGCGCAATCCGCAGTTGTTTGGCTCGTGCCCGCAAATCTACGGTATGATCGCGCGCAATGACCGCTTAAGACGAGGTAAGCGTTGTGAGTTTCCGCACCTTTGTCGTGTTGGCCTGTTTGCTGATAGGCGTCGCGCCCCAGTCGACCGTTCCAGCCGCCGCGCAGGGGCACGCGAACTGCGCGGGCATCACCCGCGCCACGCCGCAATCGCCGGAGTGTGACGCGCTCATGGCGGCGCAGCCCGACCCCGATGTGACGCCCATCCCCTTTGACCTCGGCGTGATCGCCGGGCAGGATTTCATCTATTTCGATGCCGATGCTGTCTTGCTATACAACCGTCCTGATGGCGACGAGATCGGCGTGTTCCCTGCGGGACGCAGCAGCTACGTCAATGTGCTGCAAATCTCCGGCGACTGGGCGGAGATTCGCCCGAATCGCTGGGTGTCGCTGGCCAACGCGAACTTTGCCACGCCCTCCACACTGACGGGCGTGCTCATCAATCGCATGGAAATGCCGTTCGCCTGGGCCATCTACGATGACTGCACCTCCCTGACGCCGGGCGGAGCGGCCAACTGCCGGCAGTCCGGCTCGTTTAGCCGCTACGACCTGATGAACATTTACGCGACGGTGACCGTGGATGACCTCGACTGGCATCTCGTCGGTCCCGGACAGTGGACCGTACAGACCAATCTCAGCATCGTGCACCCAACACCGCCCACGGTCTTCCCTTGGCGGTGGATCGGGGTGAGCACTTACGAGCAGAATCTCATCGCCTATGAGGGCGAACGCCCGGTGATGGCGGCGCTCGTGTCGACGGGCGATATGGAGGATGAACGGTGGCGTACCGATGCGGGCGTGTGGGAGGTCAATCTCTTCTGGGAAGCTGGGCCGATGGAAGGCGCGGCCGGAAGTGCCAATGTCTACGCGCTGGATCAGGTGCCGTATCACATGTACTTCAACTGGCGCGAAGCGCTCCACGGCGTGTACTGGCACGACAACTTCGGCTACTATTGGTCCCACGGCTGCGTCAACCTGACCGTCAGCGACGCCAAGTGGCTGTGGGACAATTTCGTGCTCCTCGGCACGCGCGTCTATGTGTACGATGAAAAGCTGGGTTAGTGCAATCCTGACTAGATCCGCGTGCCGATCGTCTGATCGGCGAAGATCAGGCGGTAGCGCAAACTGAGGTAGTCGCCAGCGGCCAGATCGTACGGTGTATTGTGGAACAACCCGAAGCACGCGCCGACGTAGCCTTCATCATCGCCGCGTGAAAACCACTGATTGGGGTAACGCGGGTTCTCCGGTTGATCTTCGAGCGTGACCGTCGCCGCGGCGCTGCTGTAGACCAACTGCGCGGCCCGCCTGCCCATGATTGGCGTTTCCCCGGTCGATAAGCGGCGCTGGCTGAATGTCGACCGTCCGCGCCAGAACAAGCCGCCATAGCCCGCTGGCCATGCCTTGAACGTCACGGTTCCGCTGAAGCGGTTGGTCAGCGTGGTGGCGAACTCCAGCGCCCACCGATCAGCGTCGAGGATCGTGCTGCGAATCGTGCGCATTTCGTGCAGCATCAGCGTACCCTGCGGATCGCGCCAGTGCAGCACCTCCGTGAAGGTATCCGCCACACCACTCGGCTCAAACCCGATATGCTCGACCGTCCCCTGATTCGCCAGCATGATATACCCCTGACCGGGCACATCGGTGTTGCCACCCCAGAAGTTCACGCTGTTGAGGTCTGGCACGGTGAACGAGATACCATGATGCCAGCGGTGATCGGCGGGCTGAAAGTCGGTGACCACCGTCCCCCCCAGCGTACAGACCGGGTGAAAATACGGACGCGGCGACTCATCCTGTGGGACTTCCGGCAGAAAGACATAGCGATACAGCCGCTGATTCTCGTGCCAGTGTTCGACCGCGTCCGGCGTGAAGTTAAGCGTCATGCTTCAACTCGCTCAATTGTTGGTACTCGTCACGCGCCTTGTAGAAGGGGTCGAGCGGGTAGCACCCGGAGACCATGCCATTGCGCGGCGCGGTCGTGCAGTCGCTGAAGGTGCGGCAGATGCGCTTGCGCTGGAGCGGCGCGCCCGCCAGGACATCAGCGGGCAGTTCGGGATACGAGAGCACCATCCGCCCTAACCCCACCGAGTCGACCATCCCCGTGCGCACCGCATATGACGCGACGTTCGGCAGCCAATCCTGCAAATACGAGTAGCCCGTGCCGACGAGCACCAGCGTCGGGAAAGCGTGCTTGAGCTCCGCCGCCGCGTTGATCTGCCGCGCCACGCCGACGAGCGGGTCTTCCGGCGGTTGGTAACCATCGGACGGCGGGAACAGCGCCGGGCGCTGGATGTGTGGGTTGTAGTACGGGCTTCCCGCGGTCAGGCACACCAAGCGGATGTCAAGCGACTCCAGCAGTTGGAGGAACGCTTTGGTTTCCGTCAGGTCAATGCCCGCACCGCTGCCGTCGCCGCCAAACGCATACGGGTAACCACCGCTCACCGTTTCCGGCACGCCAATGCGATCATCCCCCGGCTTGTACGGCAGCAGATCAAACGCGCTCAACCGCACGCCGATCTGCAGCCCGGGCGCCTGCTCGCGAATGCCCGCCGTGATTAAACGCAAAAAGCGCGTGCGGTTTTCGAAGCTGCCGCCAAAATCGCCGGGTCGGTCGACGGCGGTCAGCAGTTCATGGCCGAGGTAGCCGTGGCAATGCTTCACATCGACAAAGTCGAAGCCTGCCGCTTGCGCCAGTACCGCCGCCTTGATGAAGTCCTGAATCAGTTCGTAAAGCGCCTCGTCGGTGAAGAGGTTGTCGTCGCCTTGAATGCCCAGCCGCCGATCCAGAATTGGGTGGTGATAGGCGATGCGCGGTTCGGGCTTCTTCTTCTCATTGGGACGCGAAAAGCGCCCGGAATGCGTCAACTGCAAGCCAACCAGCAGATCGTCGGTGCGGGTGTAGTGCGTGGCATGTTCGCTGACCAGCAGCGCCCGCAGGTCGCGCAGATCGTCGAGCGTTTCTTCGCGAATGACCAGTTGATTCGGGTTGGCACGTCCTTCGTGGCGCACGGCGACTGCCTCGCCACCCCAGATCAGCTTGGCGCCAGATTGCCCGAAATGCTGCCAACGCCGCTTGACGAGATCGGTCACGTGCCCATCGGGCGCGGCGTCCCAACCTTCCATCGGTAGAATGCAAAAACGATTGCCGATCTCCCGCCCGTACACGCTGATCGGTTGAGCGAGTGCGGGCACATCGACGGCCTCGTCGAATGGGAGATCGATGCCAAGGGCGGCGGTGTACTCACGGAAATCTTCCGCGGTGCGCAGTTGAGCTATCCGTCTATACGCCATGTAGAACTCCCAAACGTTGAGCAATTTCGGCGAGAATCGGCACATCGCTGACGGGGCGCGCCGCGCTGTTCGGGTGCGTACGGTCGCTGGCGATCCACCCGCGCAGCTTGAGGAACTGCGCCGCGCTGTGTTTGTAGGCCGGCACGGGGGCGCGGAAAGCGAAGAAGCCGAGGTACTGCAAGACATCGTTCAGTTCGAAGAAATCGGGGTTATTTTGCGCCCACAAGGCATCGCGCTGCGCGAACAGATCCGGCGCGAAGGTGCTAATGCCGAGCAGGTAGTCGCTCCCGTACATGACCATGTCAATCGCCAGATCATTCCCGGTGAAGACTTTGAAATCGTCGCGAGTGGCGTTGCGCAAGACCAGCCGATCCCATTCCAGCCGTCGGCTGAGCGACGAATGTTTCGCGCCGATGCACTGCGGGATCGTCATCAAGCCCTGATACACCGGGAGCGAGTAGATTTTACCGAAGGGCGCGAACATCGTCCCTAATTCAAAGCCGATGAACTGCGGCGCGAACTGCGCGATTTGCGCATAGGCGGCAACGATGCCCTCATCTGACTGTCCGGTCAGGCCGTACGACTGAAAGATCACCGGGAGGCCGCCACAGCCTTGAATGCTGTCGATCTGCTGACGGTAGGCGTCGAGGTTGAAGGCCGCACCCGGCTGGTCGCCGACGTAGGCGCCTGCGACAAACGCCCGCCCCTGTAAAGTCTGCTGCGTGCGCTGCAAGACTTCGCGCCGAATCTCTTCGCTGATGAGGTTGGCGTAACCCGTGTCCATATTGACGGCGGGCGTCAGCCCGGCCTGGGCGGTACGCTCGATATGCTGCTCGAAGCTCTCCCAATCGATGCGCCCACCTTCGGTGAACGGCAGCAGAATGGCCGACATCCCGGTGATTTTCCGCCCCAGGTGCCGGAGCTCTTGAGGATCATACGGGGGTACAATGACATCTTTTAGCATCAAAATACTCCTTTGTCGGTTCAGCGCGACAGTTCCAGCGCTCCATTCATCGCTTCGTAGAACGGGTCGCCGGGCTGCACACTCAAACGGCGCACAGGCTGGCGGGTGAGCGCCGATTTATACATGCTGGCGAGAAAATCATAGGTAGACCGAACGCGGCTGGTGTGCGTGAGCGGCGGTCGCCCGGCGCGGAGATCGGCGAGGAACGTGCGCCACTGCGTTTCCAGACTACCCGGCGCTGTGCCGTCGATGTGCTCCCACTCCGCCAGTTTCGCCTGCAAGCCCGACTGATCGGGCACGCTGAAGCGCCAGTGTTCGTTGCGATACTGGTACAGATGATCGACTTCGATGGTTGCGTTCTGGAAGTCAAGGCGAATGTACGAGTTCTGCCGCGGCGATACCGCGCTGTTGACGAAGCTGGCGACCGCGCCACTGCGGAAAGTGACCTGCGCCATCGCTATCGTTTCGACTTCCACATCGCGATCTTTGGTGGCCGCTAAGGCGTTCACTTCTTCCCATTCGCCGAGCAGCCACAGCGTGAGATCCATGGCGTGAATGCCCAACCCCAGCGCGACGCCGCCGCCTTCCGTCGACCAGCGTGAGCGCCATGGGACGCTCGTGTAATAGGTCGGCGGGCGATACCAGAGCGTATTGCACAGCGCGATCAGCGGATCTCCGAGTTCACCGGAGTCGATCAGGCGTTTCACATGGCTGGCCGCTGCCCCATAGCGCCACTGCGAAATGCTGGTCGTCGTGCGCCCGGTGCGCGCTTCGGCTGCTTGAATCGCATCCAACTGTGCCAACGACACGACCATCGGTTTTTCGCACAGCACATCCGCGCCCGCTTCCATCGCCTGCGCCGCCAACGCCGCATGCGTAAACGGCGGCGTCGAAATCAGCACGACATCCGGCTGTTCCGCGCGCAGTAGTTCCGCGGCGTCGGGATAGGCTTTGGGAATGGCTTGAGCAGCGCAGAAGTCGGCGAGAATCTCGGGGTTGATATCGGTCGCGGCACACACTTCGATGTGGGGCGCCAGCGCATGGAGCGCCGCCGCATGTTCAACCGCGATATGACCAGTGCCGATCAGCGCGACGCGTACGGGAGAAGTCAGTGTCATTACAGGCGTTTCCTTGCTGGGGCGGTGCTTTCGCGCACGATCAGTTCGGGCGTGAGCACACGCTGATGAGGGGTAAGCGTTGCGTCCTCGATCAATTCGATGAGGTATTTGGCGGCAATTCGCCCCAAGGCTACCAGATCGAGGCGAATGGTGGTCAGGGATGGTCGGACAAAGGCGGCATGGCGGGCATCGTCAAAGCCGATCACCGAGACATCCTCCGGCACGCGCACGCCTTTTTCCGAGAAAGCGCGCAGCGCGCCGAGCGCGAGATCGTCGTTGCCCGCGAACAGCGCCGTGAACGGTTCACCACGCTTGATGAGCTCCAGCGCTGCTTCATAACCGGGCTGCATGCCGTATTTGGCGGCGATGCTCGGGCCGAGCGGCAAGTGCTGGCTGATGAGAAACTTCTCCCACTCTTCATGGCGGGCCAGGGCGTTGAGCTGATCGAGCGGGCCGCTGATTTCGGCGATATGGCGGTGGCCGAGGCTCACGAGATACGCCATCAGCGTCTGCGTGCCCTGCCGGAAATCGTAGGTGACCGAGGGGAGCGCCGTACCCAGTTGGTTGCTCATACGTACAAACGGAATGCCCTGACTCAACTGCACAATTTCATCATCGGTGAATTTGAGGCGCGGCGCGAGCAGGATGAAACCGTCGATCATGCGCGCGGCTGATTCCTTCAGCGTTTGTTCGAGTTCCGCCGCCATGATGATCGTGAAGAGGATGTTGTAACCCGCCTCTTTCATCGTCTTCGCCATTTCGGCGATTGTGTCGCCGATTTCGCCCATGTAGCCGACATCGACCAGCACGACTTCGAGCAAAAAGGTGCGCTGGTTGTTGAGCACGCGCGCGGCAATATTCGGACGGTAGTTGAGCTCGTCCATGATGTGTTTGATGCGTTTGCGCGTTTCGTCGGATACGCCTTCCTGATCGTTGACGACCCGGGAGACCGTTTGGGCTGATACGCCGGCGATGGCAGCAATATCATGGAGCGTAGCCCGTTTAAGTCTAGTTTTCATCAGCTGCTAGCCTCAATTTACGTTAACCTTAACGCGAAAATCTGAATTTGTAAAGTAGCTCTCACGGGAACAAATTGTGCTATTTTTCACATTACATACGAATTGTTTGACAGAAATTTCGCGTTATGATATGAATAGAACGTGACCGTTAACGCTAAAACTCGCGTTCACATTTCAACGGAGAATTGAAAATGCTTCGGAAAATTGTTTCTCTTTGTGTCATCCTTTCCCTTTTCGTCGTGTCCTCGGTGGCTTTCGCCCAGGAACCAGTTGAAATCCGCATCATGGCTGATCTCGTTGACGCTCAAGTAACGGTCTTTAACGATATCATCGCTGACTTTGAAGCGGCAAATCCAGATGTCCATGTTGTGCTGGACGTCGTGCCCTACGACACCATCACGCAGACTCTGCCCCTCCAGTTGGAAACCGGCGTCGGCCCGGACATCATCAAGAGCACGGATGTCACCGGTCTCGCCCAATATTACCTCGATCTGCGCCCGTATCTGCCCGATGCGGATTACTGGGATGCCAACTTCGCGCCGACCATCGCCGTGACCAACATCCCCGGCTCGGGCAACACGGCGTTGAGCGCCATCTACTCTGATGTGACCGTCACTGGCGCGTTCATCAACCGCACCCTGTTCGAACAGGCGGGTATCCCCGTTCCGAGCGACAGCGGCGAGCCGGTCACCTGGGAAGAATGGGAAGCCGCGGCGGTCGCCGTGCGCGATGCGACGGGCGTGGACTTCGCCATGGGTCTGGATCGTTCCGGTCATCGCCTCATGGGCCCGGCCATCAGCGTCGGCGCAACCTACCTGAACGAAGAAGGCTACCCGGATCTGCTGCACGATGCTGGCTTCCGCGCCTTTGCTGAACTGTTTGTTGGCTTCCACGAACGCGGTTCGATGCCGGCAGACATTTGGGCGGGCGGCGACGGCGCACGTAATGGTCGTGACGAATTCATCAACGGCAACCTCGTCTTCTACTATTCGGGCAACTGGCAAATCGGCTCGTTCGCGGAAAACATCGGCGACGCTTTTGACTGGGAAGCTGTTCCGGCTCCGTGCGGCGCACAGACCTGCACTGGCATGCCCGGCGGCGCGGTCTTCGCGGCCATCGGCGCGACGCAGCATCCCGAAGAAGTTGCGCGCTTCATGGACTTCTTCGCTTCGGAACCCGTCTACCGCGAATGGGCGGAACGCACGCTCCTTGCCCCGCAGCATACCGGCCTCGTCGCCGCTGGCTTGAACTGGGACACGGACCTGCCGCAGGCGCTGAAGTCGCTCGACGTCTTCGCTGCTGAAGCGGGCAACATCTCCCCGATCGCCCTGGCGCTGTTCGCCTCGCCGAATGTTGGCCCTGTCTATGGCGCGACCCGCGACCGCCTCACCCAGGTGATCGTCGGCGAACTGACGCTCGACGAAGCCATGGAACGCATCCAGACCGACATTGACACGGGTCTGGCGGCTGTCACCGGCGGCTGATGCCGCCTCTGTGAGCTGGTGATCACCAGCCCGCTCGCGTACAACCACAGTCAGCGATGGGCGACCCGCACCGGGTTGTCCATCGCTGATGATCTACCCAAAATAGCGTTATGGCTCTCCACCTCCGCACTTAGACCTAGGATTGTATGATGAATCTGGCCGCAGATAGCGCACCGCATACCCCGGGCCCGTCGCTGAGCGCACGCATCACCGGGCCGCTCAGCAGTTTATTCTCCCTGCTCTACCGCCTGATCATGGGCAGCCTTGGCTTGCTCTTCGATCCGCTGCAAAAGCTGATCGGCACCAAGTCGATGCCCTATCTGTTCGTCATTCCGAACCTAGTGCTGTTCATCATCTTTGCCCTCATCCCCATTTTCATGAACTTCGTCTACGCGGTGACCGGCGGAACAGCGCTCCTTCCTGCGAATCGTCCCTACATTGGCATGCAGAATTTCAACGCGCTGCTGTCGTGTGGCAATTTCCTCGACCCGAACACGTGCGTTACAGATCTGTTCTGGCGCGGCGTGATGAACACCATCGTCTATGTGATCGTCGAAGTCGGGCTGCTGCTGGTGCTCGCCATGCTCACCGCCTTGATCCTCAACCGCCAGATTATCGCGCGCGGTTTCTTTCGCAGTGTTTTCTTTTACCCCACCCTGCTCTCATCGGTCGTGGTCGCGCTGCTGTGGAAATGGGTGTTACAGCGCAACGGCATTCTCAATGGCGCGCTGGACAGCCTCGGCATCCCCACGATCAACTTCCTGTTTGAATCAGACTGGGCCCGCTTAGCCACAATTGTCGTGGGTCTGTGGGCGAGTCTTGGCTTCTACACGCTGATTCTGCTCGCGGGCTTACAGGCAATCCCCGCGCTGCTCTACGAAGCCGCGGTTATTGACGGTGCCTCGCGCCGCCAGCAGTTCCAGTACATCACGCTGCCGCTGATGCGCCCAACGCTGTATATCGTGTTCCTGCTGGCGTTTGTCGGCGCGGTGCAGGTCTTCGAACATGCCTTCGTGCTGACGGACGGCGGACCTGGCACGGCGACGTTCTACATCATGCACTATGTCTTCAGCACCGCCTTCGCGGGCGGCGGCCCCGGTGGACGTAACTTCGGTCTGGCTACTGCGGCGACCCTGCTGGTCGCGGTCGTGTTGGTCGCCGTGACGCTGCTCCAACGCTGGGTGTCGCGCAACGCCACCGACGATTATTCAACCTGAACGAGGTGCCACAATGTCTGCTATTTCTTCCCTGCTGTTCCGCACCCGCGGCGGCAAACATGGACTGCACACCGCCGACATGCTGTCGTACCTCTACCTCACCATCGGCACCATTGTCATGCTCGGCCCGGTGCTCTGGGCGGTGATGTCGTCGTTCAAGACGCCCTCGGCCATTACACGCTTTCCGCCGGAATTTCTGCCGTATTCTGATCAGACTATCGTCGTCGAGGGCTATGATGAGCCGTTGACGCTCTACGACGTGACCCTGCCTGATGGCACGGTGCAGCGCCTCGCGCAGATTCGCCGTGTCGGCCTCGAACGTCAGTTGATCGACCCGAACAATCCCGACGGTGAAGTCATCCGGGCGCGGCTGGAATCGACGCAGGTCGTACAGGAATTCCGTTTAGCCATCGAAAACTATATCGAGCCGCTCCAACAGTTCGACTTTGTGACCTATTTCCGCAACAGTATTGTCGTGACCTTCAGCGCCACCGTGCTCACGCTGATCCTGAACAGCATGCTCGCGTTTGCGCTGAGTAAGTACAATTTTCGCGGACGCGGCATGATCCTCAGCATCTTCCTGATCACGATTCTGCTGCCCGGCGCGGTCACGCTTGCGCCCAAGTATCTGGTGATTACGACGCTTGGTTGGAACAATAACCTGCTCGGCGTAATCATCCCGACCATCGCCAGCCCGACTGCCGTCTTCCTGCTGCGCCAGTACATGCTGACCATCCCCGACGAAATGGTCGATGCGGCGCGCGTCGATGGCGCGTCCGAGTGGTACATTTACTGGCGCATCATCATGCCGCTCTCGACGCCCGCTCTGGCGACACTGGCGATCTTCTCAGTCATGTGGCGTTGGAACGACTTCCTGTGGCCGCTGATCGTGCTCACGGAAAACCGCAGCTTCACGCTGCAGGTGGCGCTGAATCTGTTCCAGGGCCAGTTTGATGTGCAGTGGGGCTATTTGCTGGCGATGACGGTGCTCAGTCTGCTGCCGATCACGTTCATCTTCGCCTTCCTGCAGAAGTACATCGCTTCAGGCATTGCCACGACAGGATTGAAATAAATGAGCATCACGTTTGACGCCGCCGCCGTCCTCCAACGGATGGCAACGACGACCGCGCGCGAATTCGGCTATCAGAACCGCATTCCCGGCGATCCGCTCTACGGCGCGTTCATCAGCCCCGAACACTGGCTGGACGAATCCGGGCATGTCGGCACCACCCGGTTGATTGTGCGCTGGGGCTATCTCGCTCTGGCGCAGGCGCAAAACCTTTCCGGCGCGCCCAATACTCCAAACTTCGCCCTGCTGTTCGAGCGGTTGGAAAGCGCGGTTGATTACCTGCTGCGCGTACAGCGCCCCTCTGGCTTGATCGATTTGCGCAACACCAACTATGAATCGGGTCCGGATACGGCCTTCGCCCTGCAACTAGTCTGCGCCTTCATCGAGCGCGCCCGATCAACGCCGGAACTCGCGCCGATTGTGGACAAGCTGACGGTGTTCGCGCAGCGCGCTACGGTCGGTGTGATGGAGAGCGGCTTCCATACGCCCAATCACCGCTGGGTGATCGTCGGCGCGCTAGCGCTGGCGCAAGCTGTGCTGCCCAACCACCCGAACACGACGCCGACCATCAACCTGTATCTCGCCGAAGGGATCGATATCGACGCGGATGGCGCGTACCTCGAACGAAGCATCGGCGTGTATGACGCGGTCACTGCGCGGTCACTGCTGTTCTACGTCGAAAACACCGCCGACTCCGCTGCGACCATGCCCGTTCTGGCGGCGGTCGAGCGCAACCTCGACTTTGACCTGCATCTGCTGCACGCTGACGGCACCGCCGAAACGGGTCTGTCCGTGCGGCAGGATTACGGTCAGCGCAATGTACCGACGCCGCTCATCGCCAACTACCTGAATGTCGGACTACTGCTCGGTCGGCAAGACTTTGTCGACGCCGCGGCGTTCCTCTATGAGCGTGCAGGCGAGATGTACGACCTCGAATGGCTGCTCTACGTGCTGCTTAAGCACGGGGCGACCGTGACTGCGAGTCCTGCCATCCCGACCGCCTATGCCAACGGCTATCCGACCAACAAGCTGTGGCGTTACCGTGCCGACGACCTGAGTGCCAGCGTCTTCGGCGGGCGCACGCGTCTGCTGCACCTCGTCTACCGCTCCGCCGAACTCGTCGCCGTGAAGATCGCACAGGCGTATTTCAGCGTCGGGCTGTTCATCGCCGACACCCTCGAGTTGAGTGCAGACGAGGTGCTGCTCGTCTCCTCCGGCAAGCAGAAACCTGCCCTGCCCGCGTATCACCTGCCGACCGGACGCCCGGTCGCGCCAGAAACGTTCGAAGCGACCAAGGTTGACCGCGAACAGAAATGGATTCCCCCAGCGGAAAGCGCGCTGAAGATCAATCCGGTCGACGGCGGCTTTGACCTGCACTACCGCACGCTCGACGGGCTGGACGATGTCATCGCCCAGATCAGCTTTGACTTTCCGCCCGGCGGCCTGTGGGAAACCGAAGATACAGTCGTCACCTGCGCACCCGGCGCTGTGATCTTCCTCAAGCAGGGGTGGGGCCGGATGCGCTACGGCGCGGATGTGATCGAAATCGCGCCCGGCGCATGCGCGCATCTGGCGCGGGATATGCGCCACAGCGAAGCGTCCGGCGATCTCGTGCGCCTGCTGCTCACCTTCCGCACACCCGTCGATCATCGCTTCACGATCCGCACCTACAACCTGCTTGACGGCGGAGCCAACACCTGAAATCACTCGCCAAGCAGGGCTGACCGCGTCGATGCAGCCCTGCTTGCTTTCAATTTTCGCACCATCCCCTCAACCAACTGCCAGCGAGCGCAATCAGCTCATTGGAGCGATTCGGCGCAGTCGGGTGTTTTTGTCGAGCAACTCCATTTAACCCAATTTAAGAATATTTGAGGTGCCTTTCAAGTTACGTCGCTCCCGAAGCGCTATGCTTTTTATGTTGCTCGGTTCGCCGTTCAACAGCCTCAACTGAAGGGGCAGAAACTGCCTCTTAACACCGCTGCAGGAGAAAATCTCATGTCCTTCTATCATGGAGCTTCGCGACCGAAGTTCGCCCTGTTCGTCTGTGTCGGCCTTATGCTGCTGCTCACCTTCTCGGTGGTCAGCGCGCAGGAAAGCACCGGCAGCACCGAAACTCTCGCCTTCGACAATGCCGCCTGGCAGTACGACGCTGAAAACAACGTCTACTGGCAGATTGGCATCGTCTACGTCGCCAACCCCGCATCAACTGAGTATGAATCGCTGGGGATCTACGTGCCCGGTGACTATCTGACGGCGACCGCTAACGGCGACGGCACGTACACTGCGACGCTCAATGCCGAAGCGACTGTCAACGGCTACACCGCCGCCAGCGCCCCGATTGTCTTCCCGGTGAACACGCCGGGTTATTCTGCGGCGGCTGCGCCGACCGCCTACAGCTACAACGACGTATCGAGCTATATGCAGGCAGGCTTCATCTATGTCAGCGCGGGGCTGCGCGGGCGCGATAACGGCTACGATGCCAGCGGCAACTTGATCTACAGCGGCGGCGCGCCGTGGGGCGTGACCGATCTGAAGGCCGCCGTGCGCTACTATCGCTATAACGCGGACGTTCTGCCAGGCAGCATCGAGAGTATCTTCATCTTCGGCATGAGCGGCGGCGGCGCGCAGACCAGCATCATGGGCGCGACCGGCGACAGTGAACTTTACTATCCCTACCTCGAAGCCATCGGCGCGGCGATGACCGACGCTGACGGTAACCCCATCAGCGATGCCGTGCTCGGCGCGATGGCATGGTGTCCGATCACCAGCCTCGACTATGCGGATGCGGCTTACGAATGGAATATGGGGCAGTACGCCTCAACCGGTACGCGCTCCGATGATACATGGACATCTGCCCTGTCTGACGACCTCGCTGAAGCCTACGCCCTGTACATCAACGACCTCGGTCTGACCGACGCCGACGGCAACGCGCTGACTCTGGAAGCTTCGGAAGTCGGCATCTATGCGGCGGGCAGCTACTACAACTACCTGCTCAGCGTAGTCGAAGAGTCGTTGAACAACTTCCTCGCCGACACGACCTTCCCGTATACGCCCAGTTCAGGCGGTTTCGGCGGAGGGATGCGCGGTGGTACGCCGCCGAGCGGCGCCATGCCGAGTGGTGGCACGCCGCCCACGGGTGACGCCGCGGCAACCGCCGAAGCGGGCAGCACGACGACGGAAAGCACCAGCTATGCGACTGCGCAGGACTACATCGACGCGCTGAATGCGACCGTTCAGTGGGTGACCTACGATGCCGCCAGCAATACGGCGACCATCACCAGCCTCGCCGACTTTGTCGCCTATGGTAGCAAAACCCCGAGCAAGAGTGTCGGCGCATTCGATGACCTCAATCGCGGTCAGGCGGAAAACAACGTGTTCGGCACCGATGCGAGTGACTCACTGCACTTTGACGCAGTGCTCGCCGACCTGCTGGCCGCGAATCAGGCGACGTATGCCACCTATGCTGACTGGGATGCGAGCTATGTCGACGCCTACGCGACCGACTTGCAGGCCGTCGACAGCCTCGGCAGCAGCATCCAGACCCGCCTGAACATGTACAACCCTATGTACTACCTGCTGGCGTACTACGATGGCTACCAGACCTCCACGGTCGCGCCGTATTGGCGCATCAACACCGGCATCGAACAGGGCGACACCGCCTCGACCGTCGAAATGAACCTCGCGCTGGCGCTGGCGAGCTACGACGGTGTGCAAGACGTCCAGTTCACCACCGTGTGGGATCAGGGGCATACGATGGCCGAACGCACGGGCAGCAGCACCGATAACTTCATCGCATGGGTCAACGAGATCGTCAGCCAGTAACCGACCAGCTTTTCTGACATCAGCCTGCCGACTCACTTGTGTTGAGTCGGCGGGCTGATGCATTCTATCTGCATCGACAACCACGACCTTCAGCATCCAGCTCTACCTTTCCCCATCCGCACATGTTCCAATTGCAGATTGCCATCGCCAACGAGTGATGAATTGGCGCGTACAACGTGAGCGAGATCACGCGACGGCGTCCGGTATCCGCCTTACAATGGACGTACGAATTGATGAGGGGAGCGGTGTATGTGCCTCGGAGTACCCGGTCAAATCACGGAAATTTATGACAGCAGCGGCACGCGCATGGGCAAAATCAACTTTGGCGGCATTGTCAAAGAGGTGTGCCTCGAGTACGTGCCGGAGGCCGTCGTCGGTGACTACGCCATCGTGCATGTCGGTTTCGCTATCACGCGCCTTGACGAACAATCGGCGCTGGAAACACTGCAGCTATTCGCGGATCTCGGCGTGCTGGAAGACGAGCTCAACCCGGAACAAACGTAACGTCGACCGTGTGCAAAGTGATTAGCTGATATGAAATACTTAACCGAATTTCGCGACGGCGACCTCGTGCAGAAACTATTAGCGGAGATCCGCGCGGCAGTGACGCGTCCATGTGCGATGATGGAAGTGTGTGGCGGACAAACGCACTCGATCATCCGCAACGGTATCGATCAACTGCTGCCGCCGGAAATTGAACTGATCCACGGCCCGGGCTGCCCGGTCTGTGTCACACCGCTGGAAACCATCGACAAGGCGCTGGCGATCGCCGCGCAGCCCGACGTGATCTTCTGCTCGTTTGGCGACATGCTGCGCGTCCCCGGCAGCGACCGCGACCTGTTCACGGTCAAGAGTCAGGGTGGCGACGTGCGCATCGTGTATTCGCCGCTCGATGCGCTCAAGATCGCGCGCGAAAACCCGACCAAACAGGTGGTCTTCTTCGGCATCGGCTTTGAGACGACCGCCCCCGCCAATGCGATGGCCGTCGTGCAGGCGAAAAAGCTGGGCTTGACCAACTTTTCGATGCTCGTGTCGCATGTCCTCGTACCACCCGCCATCGAAACGCTGATGAGCGCGCCGACCAACCGTGTACAAGCGTTTCTCGCTGCGGGTCATGTATGCAGTGTGATGGGCTATTGGCAGTACGAACCGCTCGCCGCGCAGTATCACGTGCCCATCGTCGTGACCGGCTTCGAACCGCTCGACGTGCTGGCGGGCATTCACCGCGTCATCCTCCAGCTTGAGTCAGGGCGCGCGGAAGTTGAGAACGGCTATGCGCGGGCGGTGCAGCGTGAGGGCAACGTCACGGCGCAGCGCATCCTCGCCGATGTGTTCGAGGTCTGCGACCGCCAGTGGCGCGGCATCGGGCCGATCCCGCAAAGCGGCTGGCAGTTAAGCGCGGCGTACCGCGAATTCGACGCGGCGGCGCGCTTTCAGGTAGAGAACGTGCACACGCAGGAATCGCCGCTGTGCCAGAGCGGTCAGGTCTTGCAAGGCTTGATCAAGCCGAACCAGTGCCCCGCCTTTGGCAAGGAATGCACGCCGCGGAAACCGCTCGGCGCGACGATGGTATCGAGCGAAGGCGCGTGCGCCGCGTACTACAATTACGGACGGTTCATCTCAGTCGAGAGCATCCCCTTATGACCGATATCGACATCAGTGGCTGGGTGTGTCCCATGCCGATGCGTGACTACCCGCAGATCGTGCTCGGGCACGGTGGCGGCGGCAAACTCTCCGGCGATCTGGTCGATCACCTGTTTTTGCCCGCTTTCCGGAACGATGCGCTGGCGTCGCTGGCCGATGGCGCGGCGCTAATCGTGGGTGGCGCGCGCTTGGCCTTCTCGACCGACTCGTACGTCGTGCGCCCGCTGTTCTTCCCCGGCGGCAGCATCGCCGACCTCGCAGTAAACGGCACGGTGAACGACTTGTCGATGCTCGGCGCGCGCCCGCTTTACCTCAGCGTTGGCCTCATCATTGAAGAAGGCTTGCCCATGACGACGCTCGGCGCCCTCGTCGACCGCCTGGGCGCAGCGGCGCGGGCAGCAGGCGTGCAGATCGTGACCGGAGATACCAAAGTTGTGGACAAGGGGCACGGCGACGGGCTGTACATCAATACCAGCGGCATCGGGCTGATCCCCGATGGCGTGCAGATCGCACCCCAGAACGCGCGCCCCGGCGATGTCGTGCTAGTCAGCGGCACACTTGGCGATCACGGCATGGCGATCATGAGCGTGCGCGAAGGTCTCGAATTCGAGACGCTCATCCAGAGCGACTCCGCGCCGCTCAACGGCCTGGTCGCGGCACTGCTGGCGGTCACGCCAGAGCTTCACGTCCTGCGCGATCCCACGCGCGGCGGTCTCGCCTCTTCGCTCAACGAAATCGCGCGCTCGGCGGGTGTCGGCATCGTGCTGGAAGATCGGCGGCTGCCCGTGCGTCCCGAAGTCAGCGCCGCGTGTGAACTGCTCGGCATGGATCCGGTCTACGTGGCGAATGAGGGCAAGCTGATCGCCATTGTGCCGCCCCAACACGCCGACGCCGTGCTCGACGCCATGCGCCAGCATCCGTATGGACAGGACGCCGCCCGCATCGGGCAGGTGGTCGCGGACCATCCGGGCATGGTTGTATCGAAGACGGGGATCGGGGGGACGCGCGTCGTCTCCATGCAAATCGGCGAACAGCTCCCGCGCATCTGCTGAGAGGATAACCAGTTAGGGTTTTACCTGTAGGGACGAGGCATACCTCGTCCTGTTTTTTTGAAGAAGCATACAGAGGACAAGGCATGAGCGTATTTCACAATTGGTGAAGATGCTGAACCTCACCCCCAACCCCTCTCCTAGAGGAGAGGGGAGACAGGCAGGGTTTTTAAGTCCCCTCGCCCTTGGGAGAGAGGATTTAGGGGTGAGGTTAGACAAACTGCCGATTCTGAAATGACTTCATGCCTTGTCCCTACACGCACGCTTTTTCTGTCTCCCCTGCCTGAATTCGGGGAGGGGATGGGGGTGGGGTCGGAATCTGAGTTTTTACCTACACCCTTGATCGCGCCGCACCCAGCTAAAGAGCGCGGCGCTGGCTTTACGCTGGAGCGCTGCCATCCCCGGCGAGTGCGTTGCTCGCCCGTCTGCGCCGCCACGGGAAAGTCCCGCGATAGCTGGTCAAGAACTTTTGCAGCGCGATGAAGAAGAACAACAGCAGGCCGATGACGATCTTCGTCCACCAACTGTTGAGCGTGCCGTCAAAGTTGATGTACGTCTGAATCACGCCTTGAATCGCCACGCCGAGGAACGTCCCCGCCACATAGCCAACGCCGCCCGTGAGCAGCGTCCCGCCAATGACCACCGCCGCGATGGCGTCCAGTTCGAGCCCAATCGCCGCGCGCGGATAGCCAGAACGCGTGTATAACACGTAGACGATGCCGGAGAGCGTCGCCAGGACGCTGCTCAGCGTATAGACGAGGATGGTGGTGCGGCCAACGGGTACGCCGAGCAGCAGCGCCGCCGTCGAATTGCCGCCGAGCGCGTACACGTTGCGCCCAAAGCGGGTGAACTGCGCGAGGATGATGCCGCCGACCAGCACGAGCACGAACAGCACAGCGATGGTGCTCAGGCGACCGCGATCCGGGAAGACATAGTACAGGTTCGATACATCGGTGAAGAACGGGTGCTCAATCGGAATCGATTCCTGCGAGAGCACGAACGCCCCACCGCGGGCTAAAAACATCCCAGCTAACGTGACAATGAACGGCGGAATTTTGAAGTAGTGGATAGCAGCGCCCATCGCCGCGCCGAACGCCGCGCCGATCACCAACGCGATGCCAAACGCGGTCAGGGGGTGCATCCCGAGTTCGCCGATTGCCAGCGCGCAGAACACGCCCGTAAAGGCGACCACCGAACCCACCGACAGATCGATGCCGCCAGAGATGATGACGAAGGTCATGCCGACCGCCGCAATCCCCAAAAACGATTTGTCGGTCAGGAAGTTGGCGATCACGCGCGTCGTGCCAAAGGCGGGGAAGCGCTGCCAGCCGATCAGGTACAGCACCGCGAACACGACAAACGTCGCGATGAGCGGAAAAATGCGCGATCTCATGCTGATTTCCTCACTCGCTGAAACAGCCGCGCAAACGGACGGCGGAATTCTTCGGACTGGATGAAGAGAATTGTCAGGATGACAATGGCCTGCACGATCAGGTTGAAGGTCGGCGGCAGACCGCTCACGAAAATCCCCGTCTGAATGCTCTGGATGATGAGCGCGCCGATCACGCTCAGGCCGAGGTAGAAGCGCCCACCTGTGAGCAGCGTCCCGCCGATCACGACCGCCAGCACCGCGTCGAGTTCCAGCCACAGCCCGGCGTTGTTGGCGTCTGCGCCTTTGATGTCCGCCGTGATAATCAGCCCGGCGATGGCCGCGCACAGCCCCGAGATCACGTAGGCCAGCAGCTTGATCGAGCGCGCGTCGATGCCCGTATAGTAGCTAGCGCGGTCATTCGAGCCGACCGCTTCCAGCAGCAGGCCAATCGCCGTGCGGCGCACGAAGAGAAACAGGATGATGAAGACGAACGCCGACAGCAGAATGGGGAACGGCAGGCCAGCGACCACGCCTTTGCCAACGAATTCCAGCGTCGGGTTGTTGAAGATGGCGATCTGCCCTTCGGTGATCAACTGCGCGATCCCGCGCCCGACCACCATCAAAATGAGCGTGGCGATGAATGGCTGGATGTCGAACACGGCCACGAGCACGCCGTTCCACAGGCCGCACAGCAGCCCCGCCCCCAAACTGATGGCGATGACGACGAACGGCGACAGGTCGGTCGTGTCGATCAGCACGGCAGCAACCGCGCCGCAAATGGCGATCACCGCGCCCACCGAGAGGTCGATGCCTTTGGTGGCGATGACCAGTGTCATACCCAGCGCGAGGATCACGGTCGGCGCGCCGCGGTTGAAGATATCGACCAGACTGCCGAGCATGCGGCCTTCGACCATGCGAATCGCGAAGAAATTCGGCGAAATCAGGCCGTTGCCGATCAATATCAGGATGAACGCTGCCAGCGGAAACCACAGCTTGCGGGTGCCTTGCAGCGTGCGCCGCCAGTTGACGCGGTTCGCCGCGGGCTGAGCAACTTCAGGTGTTTTCGTATTGACCATGATTATTTTTCCGCAATCGCGTGCATCACGGTCGTTTCGTTGACGTCGTCGCCCGTGAGTTCGGTCAATTTCCGGCGGTCGCGCAGCACGACGATGCGATTGCTGTAATCCACGACCTCGGAGAGTTCCGACGAGATGACCAGCAGCGCCAACCCTTCGCTGCACAGCCGCTTGATGATGTTGATGATTTCGGCATGCGCGCCGACGTCAATGCCGCGCGTCGGCTCGTCGAGGATCAGAAATTCGGGCTGAGCCGCCAGCCAGCGCGCGAGGATCACTTTTTGCTGGTTGCCACCGGACAGTTGGCTGACCGGTTTGTTCGCATCCGGCGTGACAATGTGCAGCGCGGCGATCATCTCCTGCGCGATCTGCTCCTGTTTGGCATAGGGCAGGAATTTGAACCAACCTTGCTTGGCCTGCAGCGCGAGGATGATGTTTTCGCGCACGCTCAGTTCGGGGATGATGCCTTCGACTTTGCGATCTTCCGGACACAGCGCAAAGCCATGCCGGATCGCGTCGCGCGGCGACTTGAGCGCGACCTTCTGCCCGTTGACCACCAGTTCGCCCGCGTCGCTGTGTTCAATGCCGAACAACAGCAGCGCGGCTTCCGTGCGTCCCGAGCCGAGCAGCCCCGCCAAGCCGACCACTTCGCCCTTCGCGATATTGAGGTCAAACGGCTGGAGCAGCCCCTTGCGCGCCAGCCCCTGCGCCTGTACAAACGGCGTGCTGCCTGCGGGCGCGGCGGGTTTTTCCCCGGTGGCGGCGATCTCTTCGAAGTCGCGCCCCAGCATCAGCGAGACGAGCTGGCGCTTGGGCAGATCGCGCGTCAGGTGTTCACCGACCTTCTCGCCATTGCGCAGCACGGTGATGCGATCCGAAATCTGGTACACCTGATCGAGGAAGTGCGTGATCAGGATGATGGCGATGCCCTGAGCCGTCAGCGAGCGCATCACTTCGAAGAGCATCTGCACTTCGCGCGCATCAAGGCTGGCGGTCGGTTCGTCGAGGATCAGCACTTTCGCGGACATATCGACGCCGCGCGCGATGGCGATGATCTGCTGAATGGCGACGGAATACGTCGAGAGCGTGCGCGTCACATCGATGTCGAGGTTGTATTTTTGCAGTAGGGCTTTCGCCTGCGCGTTGACGCGCCGCATATCGATCAGGCCGAAGCGCATAGGCTGCCGACCGAGGTAGATATTTTCCGCGACGGACAGCGTCGGGACGAGGTTGATCTCCTGATAGACGGCGCTGATGCCGAGGCTTTGCGCGTCATGCGGGCTTTGTGGTTCAATCGACTTCCCCGCCAGCGTGATCGTGCCAGCATCCTTGCGATGCACACCGGTGATCAGCTTAATCAACGTGGACTTGCCCGCGCCGTTTTCGCCGAGCACCGCGTGAACCTCGCCCGCGTATAGGTTGAAATCGACGCTGGACAACGCCCGAACATTCCCAAAGATTTTTGTGAGCTGCTGGGTCTGCAATAAAGGGGTGGAATCTACTTGGTGACTGCTCAACGTGCTGCTCCTTCACTTGACGATACCGGGCGTTATCCTCCGGATGTGGGAGCGCGGCTTGCCCCGCCCGTGGCTGGCGAGGCAAACCGCGTCCGCTTTCATCCGAGAGTTGGAGGAAATACGCTTAGGAACTACGAACCTGAACGCGCCGCCAGTTCTTCCGCCGCCGTGTCCGGGAAGTAGATGCCGCCCGCGACCGGGATCCAGCGCGGCAGTTCTTCGCCAGCGAGGTACGAGACAATCGCGTCGAAGGCCGGGCCGCCCATGTTCGGGCTGAGTTCGACGGTGGCGTTCGCGTCGCCGTCAACCATCGCCTGGAAGATGTCGGGGATCGCGTCGACCGAAATCGTCAGGATGTCCTGACCGGGGTCAATGCCGGCTTCCTTCATCGCTTCGATCGCGCCGATGAGCATGTCGTCGTTGTGCGACCAGACCGCGCAAATCGTGCTCGGATCAACCGCATTGAGGAAGCTTTCCATAACTTCCTTGCCGTTCGTACGAGTGAAATCACCGGACTGCGACTGGATGATCTGCATGCCGGGGAACAGCGCGATCACTTCGTTGAAGCCCTGCTGACGATCCAGCGCGGCGCTCGAACCGACCGTGCCTTGCAGTTCGACGATATTGCACTGACCAGCGGTCGCCTGCACCAACCACGCCGCCGCCAAGCGACCTTCGTGGACGAAGTCGGAGGACACGCGGGTGATATACAGCGATTCGTCGGCGGTGACATTGCGGTCAACGATCACGACGGGGATCTGGTTGTCAGCGGCTTCTTGCAGAACTTCGTCCCAGCCGGTTTCGACGACGGGGGCGAGGATGATCGCATCAACGCCCTGCGCGATGAACGAACGCAGCGCGGCGATCTGGTTTTCCTGGCGCTGCTGACCATCCGAGAACAGCAGGTTGATGCCGCGGGCTTCCGCTTCGGCCTGAACGGCCTGCGTGAACGAGGTGCGCCACGCGCTTTCCGAACCGACCTGCGAGAAACCGATGGTCAGACCCGCGCCGCCACCCTCTTGCGCGCTCACGACGACCGCGCCGAAGATGACCATCAATACCATGACCAGTGAAAAGAGTAGTTTGTGCGAACGCATGAGAAGTTTTCCTCTGCTACTTAGACAAGAACATTTTGGGCACCCATAATCTCACTATAGCGAACTCTGTCCGGCAGCCTTTCATCCGCGAAGACGATTTATTTTTCAACTTTAGGATGAACACGGGGCGCACAACCTCCGCTATACTGAGGAAATAGGGCGAGGAAAGGTCATGCTGCCGAGATTTACCCGACGACTCCAAAACAAGCTCATCTTCGCGTTTGTCGTCGTCTTACTGATACCCACCGGAATCATCAGCTTCTACAGCCTGCGGACGGCGGCCAGCACGCTGATTCAGAAGATCGGTGCGGAAGAATTGCGCTCGCTCGTCTCACAGGCCAACGAGATCGAAAAGCGCCTGAATGCTGTCAAAGAAGACCTGATCTTCCTCAGTCTTGCGCCGCCCACGCGCCGCTACGCCAGCGTGATTGACGGCGCGCCCGACCTCGCCAACGCCACCCACGACGCGCAGATTGCGCTGTTCCGCACCTTCCTCGACCACTCCGAAAACCAGTATGTCGACTTTCGCATTCTTGACCTCGGCGGAGAAGAACTGCTGCATGTGAGCGGCACGGGCGAACTCATCCCCACGCAGCCGGGGCAAACGTTTGCCGGGGAAGCCTATTTCAATCAGGCGATTGGCCTGCCCACGAATCAGGTCTACATCTCGGACTATGATCTGCGGCGCACCAATGGCGTGATCGACGAGCCCTATGTCCCCATCCTCTATTACTCCGTGCCGCTGGAAGTCGACGGCGCGAACGTCGCCGTGCTGGTGGCGCGCGTCAGCCTGACGCCGCTGTTCACGGAGATGACAGCGAGTCACGGCAGCGCCCCGCTGTATCTGGTCAACCACCGCGACGGCAGCTACCTGCTCAACCCGGACTCGACGCGGTTGTTCGGGCGCATGCTCAATAGCTATATCAGCTTCGACAGCGACCGCTCGCGTGACGATGTGATCGCCATGTTCGGCGAATCGCAGGGCATCATCACGCAGTCCAGCGACTACCCCGACACGCTGCAAGTCTTCGTCCACATCCGCCCCGAAACCCAGATCTCGATCCGCTGGTTGCTCTACCGTGTGATCCCCGTCAGCACCATCGTCGGCGAGGTCAACGCGTCGCAGCAGGTCGCCATTCTGCTGGCGCTGATCTCGCTGCTGGTCGCGATCTTCGTCGCCATCTTCCTCACGCGCAGCATCGTCCGCCCGGTGCGCCAGCTCGCCGCCGTCGCGGATAATGTACGCCTCGGCAACTGGGATGTATCCGTGCCGGGAACTGGGGGCCGCGATGAGATCGGGCATCTGGCGGATGCCTTCGACGGCATGCTGCGCGAATTGAAGAGCGTGTACAGCGAACTCGAAGACCGCGTGGCGCACCGCACCGCCGAGCTTTCCGCCACTAACGTCAAGCTGAGCGAAGCGCAGCGCAAAGCCGAAGAAGCCAGCCGCGCCAAGTCGCAGTTTCTCTCTAATATGAGCCACGAACTGCGCACGCCGCTCAACGTGATCATCGGCTACTCGCATTCGATGCTGGTCATGCCGCAGATGTTCAAAAACGAGCCGATGCCGGAGATCTACCGTCCCTATCTCAAACTCATCGAAGACAACGGCCATTATCTCGTCGGCCTGATCAATGACATCCTCGACCTGAGCAAAATTGAAGCGGGCAAACTGGAACTCTCCTGCACGACCATCGAACTGCCGGAGATCTTCCGCGGCGTATTGGCCACGGCGACGGGATTGCTCAAAGACAAGCCGCTCCAGCTCCGCCCCGACTACTCGGAAAACCTACCCCGCGTGTGGGCCGATCCGATCCGCGTGCGGCAGGTGATCCTCAACCTGCTCTCCAACGCCATCAAATTCACGACCACGGGCAGCGTCACCTTAAAGGCGGAAGTACGCGGTGACTGGGTCGCGATCTCGGTGATCGACACGGGTATCGGCATCGCCGAAGACGCCAAAGACACCATTTTTGACCGCTTCCACCAGATCAGCACGCAGTCCTTCAGCGACATTATCGGCACGGGCTTGGGGCTGGACATCAGCAAGCAGATCAGCCAGATGCACGGCGGCGATCTCGACGTGTTCAGCGAAGTGGGCAAAGGCAGCCGCTTCACATTCACGCTACCCATCGCCACGCCGGAGCAATTGGAAACGGGCATTGCCCCGGCGCAGGTCAACGAGGCGTTCACCGTCTTCGAGCAGAACGCTCTGCGCGCTGACGAGGTGATCTCGGTGCTGCTGGTCGAAGACGAAGTGAGCATGCGCGAACTGCTGCGCCGCGCTCTCGAAAGCGCAGGCTACATCGTGATCGACACGCACGACGGCGCGCAGGTGCTGGAACTCGCGCTCGGCCTCGTGCCGCACATCATCATTCTCGACGTGAATCTGCCCCACGTCAGCGGCTGGGATGTAATCGACCAGTTGCAGGCCGAGCCGACGACCGCCGCGATTCCCATCATCGTGTATACCGGTTCCAGCGATCACCACCGCGCCGCCGGGCTCGACCTTGCCGCTTTCATCGTCAAGCCTGCGACGCCTGAACAGGTCATCCAGACCGTGCGCCGCGTGCTCGCCCAGCCGGACGATGAGCCGTCGACTGAATAGAAAGCTAGAGGTTCTACCGCTGTGGTTAGTCAATCGATGTGCTGCTGTCCTGATCTGACCCCCTTCCCGCCCTCCCCCGAATTCAGGGGAAGGTGAAAGCAGAGTCGCGGTAGTCTCCCCTCTCCGCATTCGGGGAGGGGATGGGGGTGGGGTGACGGTTGGCCGAACCTGCAAATACTGTCTTATGAGGAAAGCTAGAGCGCTATGGGTTACATCCTGCTGGTTGAAGACAACCAGGACAACGCCAACATGATCATTCATATCCTCGAATCGGAGGGGTACGAGGTGCGGCACTACAACCGCGGACTGCCCGCGGCGCAGGTCGCCCGCCAGCAGCGCCCCGACCTGATCGTAATGGATTTCAACCTGCCGGATGTCGACGGGCGCGTGCTCACGCTGCTGCTCGTGCAGCAGTTGGGCGGTCGCCCCAAAGCCCCGCCGATTATCGCGTGCACGGCGCGCGTCGGCACGGTCGAAGCCAAGCTCGCGGAGCAGGCCGGCTGCGCCGCTTTCCTGAGCAAACCCTTCGCGCCGGAAAACCTGCTCACGCTCGTCCACCAGTTTGTCCGACCTCCCATGAGTACTTGAACCAAAGTTGCGTTATCTTTAAAGAAAAAGGTTATCTGCAATATGGGGCCATTATGGATCGTCGGACCTTTCTCAAACACGCTGTAGCCGCCGGTGGGTTAGCCCCGTTCGCGCCGCTGATCGCCAAGCTGCCCGCGCAGGAACCCGAGCGCCCGCTGCGCGCCGCCATGATGAACGATGGGCTCGTGGTGAGCTGGGGCGCGCAGGGTCGGCAGGCAGCCGAGCAGATGGGCCGCTGGCTCGGCGTCGAAATTGTGTGGTTTGACGGCAATCTGGACCTGAATCAGCAGCGCTCGAACATGGCGGAAATCGCGCAGGGGAGTTGGGATTTCGTCGCCGTGCAGCCGGGCAGCATCGGCACGCTGGTCGATTCAACGGAGCAGCTCACCCGCCGTGGCGTCCCCGTCGTCGATATGGACACGTTGATCGCGCCGTTCCCGCTCTTGCAAGAAATTGGCATTTTGACGTTCATCACGCCGGACAACGTCGTGATGGCGGAAAGCGTGGTGCAAACGCTGGTCGACAAGATGGGCGGCGCGGGGAAAATCGCGCATACGTGGGGGCGGCAGGGGCACACCGGCGCACAGGGTCGAGCGCAGGGCTTCTACAACGTGATCAGCCGCTACCCCGACATCGAAGTCGTGGACGATCAGCCGGGCGACTGGAACGTCAGCCTGACAACCGACATCTGGGAGACGCTGCTCAACCGCCACCCGGATTTGCGGGCGGGCTTTTTACACAATGATGATATGGCGCTGGCCGCGCGCAGCGTGGTCGAGCGGCACGGCATGCAGGATCAGGTGATCCTCGGCGGCGTCGATGCGATGGTGCCCGCCATTCAAGCGGTGAGCGAGGGGCGGCTCGTCGCGACTGCGCGCAATTCGTCGCCGCGCGTGCATGGGTGGGCAGTGCTGGCGGGCTACTACGCGGCGGTCATGGGGCTGGAACAGGCGCGGCAGGACATCCCGTCGATGATTGTCGCCGACGGACCGCTGATCACGCTGGAAATTGAAACGGACCCCGAACTGGCCAATGAGCCGTGGAAAATACGTGGTTATGGACGAAATAATCTCGCTTCGTACATTTGGGCGCAAGAACAATTGGTTTTTTGATGGCAAATTGACCGTCGGCAGCCTGCGAGCGGTACTCGTGGCGGTCGGCGCGGTCGCGGCGCTCACCCTGCTGCTGCTGACCGCTTACACGCTGCGCGCCCTGCAGCCGCTGGACGCGGAGTTCACGCGCCTCGCCGACCTCGACACGACCATCAGCGCGCTCGCCGCGCAGCGCTGGCCCGTCGAACAGTATCTGGTTACCGGAGAAGATTACGCCGCCGCCGAACAGGGCGCGCTCATCCTCCAGACGACCATCACGCAGCTCGCTGCGCTGACCGACGACTATGGGGCGCTTAATCGCCTGGAAGACGCGGGCGCAGCCTATCTCAACCTCCTGCGCAGCTATCACAATCTGACGGCAGCAGGCGAAGCGGAGAGTACGCTCGCCCTCCTGCGCGCTGACCTCGCCGCGACCGCGCACACGCTCGAAGCGGTCGCGCACAGCCTGCGTGTGACCAGCCTGAACGCCGCCCATGCCAGCGCCCTTCCCTTAAACAATCAGATTGCGCTGCTAGCGCTCAGGCTGCTGCTGGCACTCAGCGCGGTCTTCGCCGTGACGCTGCGGCTCGTCAGCGCGATCACGCGGCACAGCACGCGCAGTTTGCGTGACCTGCGCGAAATCACCTGTCAGATCACCGAGGGGCATCTGGACGCCCGCCTCAACCTGACGGACGAAGTCGATCCTGATCTCCTCCAGCTCGGGCAGGCGTTCAACCGCATGGCAGACAACCTCAAGCAGGCGCAGCAGGCCGAACTCGCGGCCAATGAGCAGAACCGCCTGCAGTTGCTCAAGCTGGCGCGGCAGGAACGCACCACCGCCATCCTCGAAGAACGCCAGCGCATCGCCCGCGAACTGCACGACAGCGTCAAGCAGCAGTTGTTCAGCATCACGCTCTCGGCGGGCGCGATTCTCAATCTGCTGACTGACGCGCCACCGCTCGTCAAATCGCATCTCGAACACATCAAACAAGCGGGCCACGCCGCGCAGTCGGAGATGACCAGCCTCGTGCAGGAACTCGTCTCCATGCCGCTGCAGGACAAGCGCCTCGAAGACGCCCTGCTCGACTATCTGAATCCGCTGTGCGCCACGCATGGCCTCAAGCTGCTCTGGCGCACCGACGGCACGAATACGCTGACCATCGCGCAGGAACATGCGCTGTTCCGCGCCGTGCAGGAAGCGGTCGCGAACGTGGTGCGCCACAGCGGCGCGACCGTTTTGCGCGTCTCACTCAGCTATGGGTTGCTCACCCATGTGATTGTGGAAGATAATGGAAGTGGCTTTGCGCCGGATCACATTGCGCCGACTTCGAACGGCTTAGCCTTGATGCGGGCGCGGTTGAAGCGCGTCGGCGGGCGGGTTGAAGTGGAAACCACGCCGGAAACAGGGACCCGGCTGACTATTCAATTAGATTTGCGTAGAAGATGAGTTGATTTTATGACGACTAAAACTGTTCCGATTCGCGTGCTGATCGTTGACGATCACGGCATGGTGCGTTTTGGCCTGCGGGGGTATCTCGAAACCTTCCCCACGCTGTGTGTGGTCGGTGAGGCCGGGAGCGCGGAAGAGGCGCTCGACGTGCTGGAATCGCTCAGCGTCGATGTAGTGCTCATGGATCTGGTGCTGCCGGGCATGTCCGGCGCGGAAGCGATTCTGCGCATCGGCGAACGCTACCCGGCGGTGCGCGTGATCGTGATGACCAGCTTCCTCGACACGGCGCACGTGCTCTCAGCAGTGCGGGCGGGCGCCTCTGGCTATCTGCTCAAGGACATTCTGCCGGAAGACCTCGTACAGGCGATCATCTCCGTACACAACGGGCAGTCGGTGATGCACCCACGCGTCGTCATGCTGATTGCGGCCAACCTCCATTCGACCGAGCAGGCCGAACTAGAACTCGGCAAAAGCCTGAGTGATCGCGAACTCGCCGTGCTGCGCTTGCTCACCCAGGGGCGGCAGAATCACGAGATCGCCGCCGAACTGAACGTCAGCGAGAACACCATTCGCACCCATGTGAGCAACATTCTCACCAAACTGGAGGTGCGCGACCGCACACAGGCGGCGCTGTTTGGCGTGCGCTTCTTCGAAGCGCTCGCACGCGGGTAATCGGCGGGCGCTCACATCTCCGGTGAGCGCTGCACCGAGAAGCTTAATTCATGCGCCATCAGGTTGTGCTACACTAATCGTGGTGGTCAAGTCATTTCCATTCCATATCTAGCTCAGATAGTTAGCAGTGTGTACGGCAGCGCGCTAATGATTGATCGCGCCTGTGCTGCGCCGAGAGGAGTGAACCTCAACCTTTGCTGGTAGATTCATTGACGCCTGCCCACCTTCGACGCACCCTCTATCGCCGAGGAACTAGCCCAACCAAGCTCAGACAGCAGCATGCCAAGCAAGTTTTGACTATCCGTTAGCAGCAACCACGTTGGGTACTACCCGGAGGTCTCACACACTCATCATGCGTCTGAAGTCCACAGAATTCATCATCATTCTGACCTGTGCTCTGCTGATCAGTTTCACCGTTATCTCGCCCCAACCTGCCCAAGCGGCGGCCGCGCAGATCGTCCTCAACAATGCGCCAGTCGCCGGTTTCAATGCCGGCTACAATAGCAACTTTTTCGATGTTGGCGTCACGTTCTCGGTGCCAGCTGGCACCAACTATACGCTGAACAGCCTCAGCGTGCAGTTGGTGGGTTCCGGAGCCACCTATCAGGCCTACCTGTATGAATTCTCCGGCACGCTGCCCGGCATCTTGGTGAGTCAGATCGGCGGCCCAGCGACGGTCAATGCCACGGGCGCAGGCGCGGTCACACCCTTCATTCCCACTGCCCCCCTCATTTTGCGAGCGAACAGCTCGTACACAGTCGTGGTGACGGGTACAGGTGGCTCTTATGGCCTCACGACCACGACACCTACTGGCGTGTTTACGTTTCTATCTGGAGCGTTGTACGACCAGACCGGCTCATCCTGGTTTCCGCTTGGCAGCCTATCACTGGCCCTAACCATTGAGGCCACGCCGACGATCCCGTCAGCCGCCCTCATCCCGCGCTGCGACACACACAACTTTGACGCCAACGGCATCGTACGCGCCAGTCTGGCGGATGCGCTCGGCTATGCGATCAACTGCCGCGTCCTCTATCAGAATGGCAGTCCCGTCGAAGTCGGCGAAGCCAGCCTCGGGTCGTCCGGTTTGACTGAGTTCGGGATTCGGCAGGCGATTGATATTTTCAGCCCGCCGGGGATGACATACTTTGAAGGGGGCGGCGTCTTCTGCCTGCGCGATATCGGCACGTTGATCTGGCTGGCGGCCAGTCAAGCACCGCGCCATGCCGAGATCATCGGCAGTTACACCGTGCCGGAGTTCCCCGGCTTCACCTGTGCGACTCTGTTTGAACCGGGGACGCTCATTCTGGTCGAGCGCAGCCCGTAGGGTCACACAAAAACAGCGCCTACCCGTATGCGGTAGGCGCTGTTGATTCCAGCTACATTACAAACAAGGTACCCACAAGTCGATCGGTTTCCGGGTCAAATCCACCTCATCTCCGGCCCAAGCCTTGACCGTGTGTAGGGGCGAGGCGAGCCTCGCCCGCTGACGGGAGGGGCAAGCCCCTCCCCTACATCCTGTTCGCCTTCCTGAATGGCGCGGGAGGGATTGGCCGTTACACCGTCGACAGATCCCATTCCTCGTGCAGCTTCGGCACATCGTTGAGCAGGCGCTTGGTATACGCCTGTTTCGGCCGCAGAATCACCTCGTCAGCGGAACCGCTCTCGACAAAGCGACCGCGCTCCATAATGTACACGGTGTCAGACACGTAGTAGGCTAACCCGATATCATGCGTGATGAAGATCGGCGTCATGCCGATCTCCGTGCGCAGATCCATGAGCATGTCCAGAATCGTGGCGCGGGAACACGCGTCGATCATCGACGTCGGTTCATCCGCCAGCAGAATTTTCGGCTTCAACAGGAAGATCCGCGCGATCATCAGGCGCTGCTGCTGCCCACCGGAGAGTTCAAACGGGTACTTGTTCGTCAGCTCGTCAAATTTCAAATTGACAAACTTGCACGCCTCGCGCATCAATTCGACTTTTTGCTCGTAGGGGAATTTAGCGCCGCCCCGCATGCGGATGCAGTCGAGCAGTACCGCGTCAATCTTCCGGAAGATATTGTAAGCCGAGAACGGATCCTGAAAGATCGCCTGAATGTTCTTCCAGTATTCGCGCTTGCGTTTGGTGGAGCGAATGTCGCGGAGCTGACCATCAAAGTGGATTTCGCCTTCGGTGAGGTTGGTCAAGCCCAACAGCATCTTCGCCAGCGTGGTTTTGCCGCTCCCGGATTCGCCCACAATCGAGATGACCTCGCCCTGACGGAAGCTGAAATCGACATGATCGACGGCGATCGTTTTGTGTGCCCCAAACCCGAAGACCTTGGTCACGCCCTTGCCACTCAGAATGACTTTACTGTTGGTCATGTTTGTACGCCTTTTTCAGGTCTTCGACCGGGATGATGCAGCGGTAGGCGCGGCCATTGCCCGCGTCCCGCAGTTCGATGGAATTCGCCCGGCATTCCGGCATCGCAAAACGACAGCGGTCGGCGAAGCGGCAGCCGGACGGCGGATTCTTCAGGTTGGGCGGTGTACCGGGGATCGCCGTCAGCTTGACGTTGCGCAGTCCGGCTTCCGGCACAATGATCGACCCCATGAGCGCGCGCGTATACGGGTGAATGGGATCAAATACCATCTCTTCCGCCGTCCCTTTTTCCACCACCTGCCCCGCGTACATGACCATAATGTCGTCGGTGACGTTGTACAGCAGCGGGAGCTCATGCGTGATGAAGACCAGCGCCTTGATGATGCCCTTGTCCATCAAATCCATCACCATCTTGATGACCATCTTCTGCGAGGTCACGTCGAGGGCGGAGGATGGCTCGTCGGCGACGAGCACTTTGGGCGAGAGGATGACCGAGGTCGCAATCACGGTGCGCTGTTTCATCCCGCCTGACAGCTCAACCGGGAATTTTTGCAGCACTTCGGCGGGCAGCCCCAGCAGTTCGAAGCGTTCCCGCGCGAGTTCGTAGATTTCGCTGCGGGTGATGTTGGGCGTATGCGCGCGCACCACGTCTTCAATGAAATTGATGACGCGGCGCGTGGGGTTGAGCGCATTCATGGCCGCCTGCGGGATGTACGAGATCTCGCTGCCGAGGATCGTTTTGCGCACATCATCCGGGTCCATCCCGGTGATATTACGCTCATTGACGATGATCTCGCCGCTGGTGTAGTGCAGCGGCGCAAAGTAATAGCCCATCAGGCTGAGCGCCAGCGTCGACTTGCCGCACCCCGATTCTCCGGCGATGCCTAACGATTTGCCTTCTTCGACTTTGAGCGACACATGATCGACGGCATACACGTTTTCGCGAAACCGCGTAATATACCGGGTGGTCAGGTCATTGACTTGTAAAACAACTTTGGCCATCAGATCACTTATCCCCTCAACGTCGGGTTGAATACCTGATCCAGCCCCGTGTTCATCAGGTTCAGCGAGAACGTTATCAGCGTGATCACGAGGATCACCGGAGCGTAGGCCCACCACTTACCCAGCACGTGCGCCTGATAGATCAGCGCCCAGTTCATCATGAGGCCGAGCGTGGGGACGTCAGTCGTTTTGGGGCCCAAGCCGAGAATCGATAGCCCGGCTTCCGCCAGAATGCCCGAGGAAATCTGGAGGATGAACGCCATCACCACATACGAGGCGATATAGGGGAGGATATCCATCGCCAGAATGTAAACAATCGAATGTCCCGAGAGCTTCGACAAGCTGACATGGTCACGGTTGCGCAGCGAAATCACCTGCGCGCGCACGGCTCGCGCCGTCCACACCCATGAAGTCAGGCCGATGACAACGGCGATAGTGAACGCGCCGCGCTGTTCCTGACCGATGCTAAACGAAATCAGGATGAGGAGCACAAAACCGGGGATGACGGTGAACAGGTTCGTGATAAACACGAGCACTTCATCCACGATGCCACCCATGTAGCCGGAGAATAACCCCAGCAGCAAGCCAATTGTCGTGGCCACCGCTCCCGCCACAAAGCCGATGGTCAGGGAGACGCCCGTGGCGCTCACCAACTCGGTGAGAATGTCACGCCCGAAATTGTCTGTCCCTAGGGGAAGCACACGAACATTCGGCACTTCGTTGACGTTGACATAGTCGGTCTGTTCGATGACTGCCTGCTGTTCGAGCGCGCCGCTGCTGGCATTCGCCGCCGCGACAATCGCGCCTTCCGTCGACAGTAGGCCATCGAGCGACGCCGTCAGACGAATGTAATAGTTGCGATCCGCGTTCGTCATGCCGGGGATGCGCACACTGGGGTCAAAACGGCTGTGCCATAGGTCGAGGAGCGCCGCCGTATCTTCGAGGTTGATGTCGCCTTCCGCCACGCCCGCCCCCACGAGCCACTCCTGCATGGCCGTCCGGTCGTCGACGCTCAACCGTGAACCCACACGCCGCGCTGCGGCTTCGTCCAGAATCAGCGTGTAGCGGGTCGACGAGTTCATGCTGTCGTACACGTTGACGTAGACCCCCGGCGCGAGGAACGTCCCGCGGCTGACGATTTCCAGCGGCGGATCCGGAATGATCAGCGGATAGATCAGGACGGTCAACAGGATGGCCGCGAAAATGCCGAAACCCACCCGAAATCGGCCGGATCGGAAAATTTGTCCAAGCATATATTTCATGGTCGGCCTCCACCTATTCTGATTGCGCAGCTTTAATGCGCGGGTCAATCAATCCGTAGAGGATTTCCATGGCGAAAAAGGCGATCAGCACCATGAGCGTGATAATCAGCGTCGTCGCCGAAATTAACGGATAGTCCCCGCCTAACACGGCGGTCAGAATGGTCGAACCAATCCCCGGATAATTGAAGATCACTTCCGCGACCACCGCCCCGAACACCATCGTCCCGATGGACAGAGCGAGCCCCGTGATCTGCGGCAGCATCGCATTTCTAAAGACATAAACAATGATTTTGCTGTCTTTGATACCCAAAAACCGCGCATATTTGACGTAATCGGCGTTCAGCTCGTAAATCGCCATCGAGCGCATGCCGATCGCCTGCCCGCCAACCGTAATCAGCACAATGGACCAGAAAGGCAGTTGATAATGCACAATGACCGACCACACGAAATCCCAACTGGGATTGGGCACCATCGCGTAATCGTAACCGCCCGAAGTCGGCAGCCATTTGAGGTTGACGGCAAACACCACCAACAAAATGATCGCCATGCCAAACGCGGGCATGTTGCTGAGGAACAAGCTGAGCGGGAGCAGTAGTTTATCGAAGCCCTTACGGAGATAGGCGGCCAGCGCGCCCAGCGTATTGCCTAAGATCCAACCGACGATGATAGCGGGGAATTGCAGCGCGATCGTCCACCAGATCGAGGCGTTGATGACATCGCCAACTGTGCGGGGATACTGGCTGATCGAAAAACCAAAATCGCCGTTGAACACATTGCGCATATAGATGACAAACTGTTCGGGGATCGATTTGTCGGTGGCAAACAAGCGGGTGTACTGCTCATAAACTGCCTGTACCCCGGTCGCGTTGGACATCCCTTGCGCCATACGCGCGGCGATGGCCGCCACCGGGTCCCCCGGCATCAAACGGGGAAGAGTGAAATTGAGGATGAAAGCGATCACAACTGTGACAACAAACCACCCCAGCCTTCTGAGAAAATAATTCCGATACCCTTTCACGGCGGGACTCCTCGTAGATTGAACGGTCGATAGCAATGCGGTGACCAGCGCCGCAGGGACTCAGCCCCCTTTCGGGGACTGAGACCGTTGTGGTGCAGTGATGATCACCTGCGGTGTTGAGGTTTGATCTACGGGTTGACGAGTTCCAGATTGTACAGACCAGCAATGCTCCAGCCGTCGGTGAGGTCCAGCGGCGGAACCGGCGGTTCCGTGCCATCGCCGTCAAACGGGAAGTTTGTCCACACGCTTTCGTTGACGGTGTGGAAGGACTGCGGACGGTACATGAGGGTGAAGGACGGCACGTCGGTCAGGTAAATGCGGACGAGTTCCGTGTACATGTCGACGAGCTGCGCCTGATCGGTGACGGTCGGGATTTGCTGAATGAGCGCATCCGCATCCGGGTTCGAGTAGCCGCCCCAGTTACCGTTCCAGTTGCTCGACATGCCGATGAATTCCGAGCTCAGCAGCTTGCGGACGCGGCTCCACGGCTGCGTCGGGCCAGCGCCATCGCTCCACATCATGAAGATGTCGTAGCCTTCAGGCAGCGGTGCATCGGACTTGGTCACGACGGTCTGATACACGGACCATTCGGGGTAGTTGGTGGTGATTTCAATACCGATTTGCGCGCCAGCCGCGGCGACCACTTCGATGGCCGCTTGCCAGTCCGACCAGCCGTTCGGGCAGGTGGCGACATAGCTCAGCTTCTGACCGTCAATATCGCGCCAGCCGTCGCCGTCGCTGTCCACGATGCCCGCTTCGTCGAGCAGCGCGTTCGCACCGGCGATATCATTGCCCGCCCACTGCAAGTCGGCGACTGCTTCATGGTTATACATCGCCTGTTCACCGGCGGTCGGGTTCATCAGCGAGCGCGGAACCTGATCGAAGGTGGCCGACTGGTTGGTCATGGCGTTGGCGATGATCGTCGGATAGTCCACGGCAATCGCAATCGCGCGACGCACGGCGACATTGTCGAGGCCGGGGGAATTCAGGTTGTAGAACGCGGTGGGAAGGCTCGCGCCGATGCCATAGGGGGCTTCCGGCAGATAGGTCGAAATCGGCAGACCCTGAACCAGCCACAGATCCTGTACGTTCGAGTTGAACTGCTGGCTGACGTCGACTTCACCCGCCTGCAGAGCGGTCGTGCCCGCGGCGTTGTCTTGGAAGATGTTATGCGCGAGGTAGCGCGGAACCGGCAGGCGACCCCACATGCTCGCGTCCTGACCCCAGTAGTTGTCGTCGCGGACGTAAATGACCTTTGATTCGTCCCAGAAATAGCCATGATATGGGCCAGACCACACGACGTCTTCCGCCGTGTCCGCCAGCAGCGCGGTCGCGTCATTGTTCGCGCGCGCTTCCAGCGTCTGCGTCCACGCCTTCTGGATCACGTAGTTGCTGCTGACGTACGCCTGCACGATCAGCGGGTTGACAGCGGCGCCATCGGCATTCAGTTTGGCCTTGATGGTGACGGTGCTGGCATCAACCGCAACGATGTCTTCGATATAGTCAACATTGCCTGCGCCGGTCGGCGTGTTGTACTGAACGTGCGTCGCCCAGGTGTAGGCCACGTCTTCAGCGGTCACCGGGGTGCCATCGCTCCAGTGGGCGGCAGCTTTCAGGCGGAAGGTGAGTTCCGTGCGGGCTTCGTTCCATTCATACGGGCCGTCGGCCAGCAGCGGATAGACCTGACCGTCCAGCATGTTGTACAGATACGGGGTTTCAAACATGACGACGCGGGCATTGTCGCCTTGGGAAATCGCCAGCGCATTATTGTTATTGCTCGAATAGGGATTCCAGCCGACAACAGCGCCCCACTGCTGACCGTTGAAATACAGAGTTTCATTGCGCGGGAGAGTGGTATCCTGGGCGACTGATGGCGCAACAGCAACCGCCATCACCAACATAAGAAGGAATGCTACTACGGCGAAACGCGAAGCTTTCATTGCATATATCTCCTAAGTAAAACAAACTTCTAATTCCTGATAGAAAACGGACTCGACCTCGATCCACTGGCGTGTCCGCCTATCGAGAACCATACATATTATACGCACCCCACATGACTGAGGGCACATCAAAGTGTCAGCGCTCTGGTGTGACTTATGACCCTAGTGACCGCTTCATAATCGCCACCATCACAACGCCGACGACTGATAACTGGCCGGCATCTCCGCAGTAATGCCGCACAAGCTGGCAATTAATTCATCCACCAAACCTTCAATATCGTCAGTTTCGTGGTCGTACCACGCATTGAGCACCGCCTCATGCAGCGCCCGAGTGAGGAACGCTAGCAGAATTGGCCGATTATCTTCGCTCCCACACGCCAGTCGCTGAATCATCAGTGCGGCAACCCGCTCTTCATAGCGGTTGCGATGCTCCATCAAGGCACGGCGCAGCGTGCTCGTCTCACGCAGCAGCCGAATCACATCGCGCAGCAGATCCGCCTCCTGGAGCGCATTCCGAATCGCCGGAACCAGCGCGTTGCGAATCGCGAGGAGCGGCGTTTCACACGCGGGTCGTGCGGCCAGTTCGATGAGCATCTCCTCCGTGTCACTTTCGAACCGCGTCACAACGACATCTTCCTTCGACTCGAAATACCGGAAGAATGTTCGCCGGGAAACTCCCGCCGCCAGCGCGATTTCTTCGACGGTCACTGCTTCAAACCCACGTTCCCTGAATAATTTCGCTGCCGCTTCACTCATTGCCTCGCGCATCACCTGGCGTTTGCGCGCTCTGAGCTTATCCGCCGCCGATGGTACCGCCTCGGCAAACGGTTTCGCTTTGGGTCTTGCCACGGACAAATCGCCGCCTTCCATCATGGCCAACGCTGCCAGTTCATACAGTACTGCATATATTATACACGGCGGCAAGATTATGACACATTATGTTGACAATGGCACTCAGTGTCAATACAATCCGCGTAAATTATGCCGCCTGAACGTTTTTCTTCCCTCAAATCGTGTCCAACCTCGGCGGCCCAAGGAGACTGTGATGGATACCTCAAGCACGACCGGAACCGCTCCGTGGTCGGACGCTGACGTGCAGATGCGCGTCGAAGCGCTCCTGAGCACCTTGAGCCTCGCGGAAAAAGTCGGGCAGCTCGTCCAGATCGGCGCAGCCGATTTTGTTCCCGGCCCTAAGCCCGAAATGGTGATCCGTCAAGGCGGCGCGGGGTCGGTGCTGTGGCTGAACGACACGAAGCGCTTCAACGCGTTGCAAAAAATTGCCGTTGAAGAAAGCCCGTCCAAAATCCCTCTCCTGTTCGCGCTGGATGTGATTCACGGCTACCGCACGATCTTCCCAGTGCCGCTGGCGCTGGCCGCGTCGTGGGATCCGGCGACAATTGAGGGAGCGCAATCGGTGGCTGCCCAGGAAGCGCGCGCGGCGGGCTTGCACTGGACGTTCGCGCCCATGCTCGATATCGCGCGGGATGCCCGCTGGGGTCGCATCGTTGAAGGCGCGGGCGAGGATCCGTATTTGGGCGCGGCCGTCGCGGCGGCGCAGGTGCGCGGTTTTCAAGGGGCGTATCTCGGTGCACCCCATCGACTGGTCGCGTGTGCCAAGCACTTTGCCGGTTATGGTGCCTCTGATGGCGGTCGCGACTATGATCCGGTTTATCTCTCCGAGAATCAACTGCGCAACGTCTACTTCCCGCCCTTCCGCGCCGCCGTTGACGCAGGCGTCGGCACATTCATGAGCGCCTACATGGATCTCAACGATGTGCCCGCGAGCGGCAATCGCTGGCTGCTGCGCGATGTTCTGCGCGGCGAATGGGGCTTCCCGGGCTTCGTGGTGAGCGATGCCTTCGCCGTCGGCAACCTGGTGACGCAGGGCTTTGCCCGCGATGCCCGTGACGCCGCGCACCGTGCTTTCAGCGCCGGGCTGGATGTCGATATGGCGAGCAGCACCTACCTCGAGCATCTGGTCGGCCTGATCGAAGATGGCACGATTCCCATGCACGTCCTCGACGAGGCCGTGCGGACGATCCTGGCGGTCAAAGTGCGGCTCGGGCTGTTTGAGCAGCCGTACACGGACGAAGGTCTGCTCGCCGAAGTGATCGCACGGCCAGAACACCGCGCCGAAGCGCGCCGAGCTGCCCAACGTTCGATGGTGCTGCTGCGTAATGAAGGTCAGCTCCTGCCGCTGTCCAAGTCGATCAAGCACATCACCGTCATCGGCACGCTGGCGGATTCCAAAGAGGCGACCGAAGGCTCATGGATGGTCTTCGGGCACGTCCCGGCGGCGGTGACCATCCTCGAAGGTCTGCGCGCCAAACTGCCTGAGGCCACTATCGACTACGCGCCCGGCCCGGAGATCAACCGTGATATTCCATCGTGGTTCGAAACTGCGATGGCGGGCGGCAGCCGCCCGCCGCAGTCGCCGGAGGATGCGGAAAGCGCGTATCAAACCGCGCTGGCGACCGCGCAGCGTGCCGATTTGATCGTCATGGTGCTGGGCGAACACGCTAACATGTCGGGCGAGGCTGCGTCGCGCGCCTCACTCGATCTGCCCGGTCGGCAGGAAGAACTGTTGAAAGCGGTGGTCGCGCTCGGGAAGCCCGTCGTCCTTGTGCTCCTGAATGGCCGCCCGTTGAGCATCAACTGGGCAGCAGAGAATGTGCCTGCGATCCTCGAAGCGTGGGAGCCGGGTACAGAGGGCGGACACGCGGTCGCCGACATCCTGTTCGGCAATGCCAACCCCGGCGGCAAACTGCCCGTCACGTTCCCGCGCAAGGGCAGTCACGCGCCGCTCTATTATGCGCGCAACACGACGCACTCGCCGGAAGAGAGTCCCCTGTACAACCCGCGTTACTGGGACGGTCTGCCCACGCCGCTCTATCCCTTCGGCTACGGCCTGAGCTATACGACCTTCGCGCTCACGAACTTCACGGTTTCGGCGCCGCAGGTGCGCGTCGGTGACACGGCAACGGTCACGGTCGACGTGACGAATACGGGTGCGGTCGCCGGTGATGAAGTCGTGCAGCTCTACATCCACCAGCAGTTCGGCAGCGACTCCCGCCCTATGCGCGAACTCAAAGGCTTCCAGCGGATCACGCTCCAGCCGGGCGAAACGCGCGCGGTCAGCTTCTCGCTCGGCCCGGCTGAACTCAGTTATTGGAGCACAAGTGCGGGGCGGTGGGTGCAGGATGCGACGACGATTGATCTGTGGGTCGGCTCGGACTCACGGGCGACGCTGCACGCGCAGCTCGTCATCACGGCTTGAGGATGGCGTAGCTCAATGTGAACAGCGAAGAAACTATTTGAAAAATACGTTGCTTTCGCTTGTGTAGGGGCGCATGGCCATGCGCCCCTACGAGAGAATTCGCGAATATTCCGATGGTTTCTAACGCCAGACAGCACCGCGGGCAACCAAGGTTCGCGGTGCTGTGTTTTTCGTTGATGAAAATGGTGATGCGCTACAACGCCCGTTCACGGATGTAGGCGCTGGCAAAGTCGAGGATCGACACGACGATGGCGATGGCCAGCACGGCCACACCCGCATCGCGATAACGCAACAGGTTGATCTGCTGCTGCAGCAGGAAGCCAATCCCACCACCACCGACAAAGCCAATGATGGTGGACATGCGCACGTTGATATCCCAGCGATACATCGTAAACGCGATATACGAGGGGATGATCTGCGGCACGACCGCATACATGATCGTTTGCAGGCGGTTCGCGCCTGTGCTTTGCAGCGCTTCAATTGGCCCTGTGTCGATGCTTTCGATCTGCTCGGAGTACAGCTTACCGAGCGACGCCACCGAGTGCAGCGCCAGCGCCAGCACCCCGGCGAACGCCCCGATCCCAACCCAGATCACGAACACCAAGCCCATGATGAGCGGCTCAATCGAGCGGAGAGAGTTCAAGATCGTGCGCGTCGTGTTGTAAAGCACGGAACCAATCGGGAAGCTGCGGCGCGTCCCAGCGAAACCTGCTGTAATACCGCCCAGCACCGCGCCGATTAGCAGAGCGCGCAGATCGTACTCCGACACGACCAGGCCGAATAGTTCGATCGCGGGGATGGCGGGCGGCGGCACGCCTTCAACGAGCGCCGTGCGCACCTGCAGCACCTGAAACGTCACGACGAAACCGAGAATCGCGCCAGCCCATGACAAAGCAGTGATGAGAATGCGATCCCGGCGAAGTGGACGCTCGGGTTGTGGAACGAGCCCGCGATAGATCCGCGGCAGCATCGCGCCGCCCAGTCCCGCGGCAACCACCGCCGGGAACAGCCCCAACCACGCGGCGACTGCCCCCACTTCCGCCGCCGCCCACATCACGAACGCGCCCGCTAAGATGCCGAGCGCCGCGCCAAGCGCGTGACTCAGCGGCAGGCTGATGTGCTTGAGCAAACCGCGTGTCAAATCACCGCCGATGGACGACAGCGCAAACGCGCCGACGATGCCCGCCACGGGCGCCAGCAGCAGCCCGATCAGCTCGCCAATCGACTGGAAGAAATTGCCAATGTATACCAGAATGCCCGTTTGCAAGGCGCCGCTGACCAGCAGCAGCAGACCCCCGAGCAGACCAAACCCGGCCACAGCGCCGACTGCCACCAATGCCGATACAAAGATCCCGCGCAGGCGCGTGGAGGTCGTGGTCGGCGGCGCGGCGCGGCGCACGCGCTGTGTCGTGACCACACTGCCCACACCGATGAAGATCAGGCCGCCGACACTGGCCAAGTTCCCCGTGCCGATATTGTAGAGCACGCGCCCAATCGGTTCGAGGAGCGCCGTGCCGATCAACCAGCCGAACGGCAGCAGCACAACCATGATCAACAAATTACCCAAGGGGAGTTGAATGGAGCGCATGAGGTTATGCGCGGCAAAGAAGCTGAGGATCGCCGAGGGCAAAATCGACACCGTCGTCGCAATCAACGCCAGCAGGATCGTCTCGGTCATCTTTTCGACGACAATTGCCGTCGTATCGCTGAAACGCGGCAGGCCAATGGGGAACCGCCCCTGTGCCTCGACCGTGTGCGTTTCACCCGTCGTGCCGCGAATCTGCGGAATCTGGATTTGGACTTCAAACGAGCCGTCAGCCCGCGTATAGAAGTTATCCTCGCCGGAGTCATCGACTTCGCGCGTCCGCCGTTCACCATCCGTCGCGATCCAGTTCACGCGTGAAATCGAGTTGGGGTAGAAGTTGAACCCCTGCACCGTCACTACCTCGCGGCTGTTGCCACACGCCGGGGTGACGATGATATAGGGCTGGTCGGCACTGATGGCCGGCTCGGGCGCAACAAAACCATCCGGGCAGCCCATTTGAAACGGCGTCGTCGCGCCGGTAATTTCGTATTCTTGTGTGAACACGTTCGGGGAGAGCAGTTCACGTAACGCTGAGCCGACGTTTTGCTGGCGCAGCGGTTCTTGTGGGACATCGAGGTCGATGCCGACCACCGTCCAACCGTAGGAGAAAATCAGCAGCACAATGAGGGCGACCGTGAGGAGCGCCAGACGCCGCAGAGCCCTGCGTGAACGGGATTCCGTTCCTTTGTTCAAAGTGAACTCCTAGTGAATCTCAACTTCGACGGCGTCTTCACCGTAAATTTGTTTGAAGCGGTCGTTGTCAATATCTTTGGGCAAGCCATCAAATTCTAGTTTGCCGTCTTTCAGCGCGATCACCCGCTGGGAGTAAGCGCGCGCCAAGCTGAGAAAGTGCAGGCTGCACAGAATGGTGATGCCGTCTTCGCGGTTCAACAGTTCCAGATACTTCATCACAGAGTGCGAGGTCGCGGGGTCGAGACTGGCGACAGGTTCGTCCGCGAGCATCATCTCCGGGTTCTGCATCAGGGTGCGGGCAATCCCCACGCGCTGTTGCTGCCCGCCGCTGAGGGCGCTGGCGCGGTTGTACGCCTTATCGGCGATCCCCACCCGCTCTAAAGCCGCCATCGCGCGCTGCTTTTCCTGCGGCGGAAAATAGTTGAGCAAACTGAATACCGGGTTGATATAACCCAACCGCCCGGCGAGGACATTGGTGAGCACGCTCGACCGCCGCACCAGATTAAACTGCTGGAACACCATGCCGATGCGCCGCCGAATCTGGCGCAGTTCATCGTCGGTCGCCGCGGTGATGTCGATATCGTTCCAGAGGATGCGCCCTTTCGTCGGCTGCACCAGTCGGTTAATGCAGCGCAGCAGCGTCGATTTGCCCGACCCACTCAAGCCAATGATCGCGACAAACTGGCCGTCGGGAATTTCGAGGCTGATGTTGTCTAGCGCCATGAAGCCATTGTCGTAAATCTTGGTGAGGTTTTCGATGATGAGCATACGTCTATCCTTAGGTCACGTGAGTTATGGATAAGCAGCTTTGGCGCGTACCCCTCACCCCCCACCCCGCTCCTACGCAAGCGGGGAGAGGGATGACCGACAGTACTTTGACTGTCTCCTCTCGCTGAATTCGGGGAGGAGCCGGGGGTGGGGTCAGAGAAACGTTATCCCTAACTGACGTTAGGTAGCACAGCGGGCAGAGGTAGCCCCCTGCCCGCTCGTGAGTCTGGTTAACGTGTCAGGAGCAGCGATCAGCCGCCGAACACGTCGGCTTCGGTCAAACCGAGGATTTCGAACTGCTGGCGGATCGGATCATAGTCAGCATCGGTGATGGGGGCAATGCCGCTCCAGCTATACATGTCCTGGCTGCCAATCGACGTACCCCACGCCTCAGTTTCGGCGAAAGCGTACAGCGCATCGAGCACCTGCTGGCGTAGTTCCGGCGGGAAGTCCGGGCCAAAGCTCAGCGTGTCATTCGGGATCGGCGTGCTCAGGCGCAGGATCCGAACCTGATCGACCACATCCGGCGCGGTATCGCGAATGTTGGCGCGCGCGTCGAGAATGCGAATATCGCCGACAAACAGGTTGCCTTCGCTGTCCAGGCGGGATTCGTCGACGGTCAGATCGTACGGTTCCGGGTTGTCGCCCAGGCGCCACGGTGCGCCGGGGACCAGCGGCGGGCTGTAGAAGGTCGTCCCGAATTCAACTTCGCCGCTGTACACAGCCTGCACGACCTGATTGTGGCCGCCTGCTTCGACGCGTTCGCCGGGTTCAATGCCTGCCGCCTGCAGTTCAACGGATGGCACAATGAAACCGGAGGTCGAGGCGCTGTCCGGGTAGGCCCACGACCGACCAGCAAGATCGCCAAACGTGTAGATATCGCTGTCACGCCGAACAATGTACGCGGCCCAGTAGACGTTCCAGCCACGGCGCACCGCCGCCGCTTCAACTTCGACGCCGCAGCGGTTGTTGGCGATCACGTAACCTGCCGCCGGAATGAAACCAATCGAGCTGCCGGGAGCAGCGCACATGGCTTCTACGGTCGCGGCATACGATGTCGGCACGAAAACTTCAAAATTCAGTCCGGTGGCTTCTTCCAGCGCAGCGGCCATGATTTCGCCACCCGTCACAATCGCTTGCGCTTCTTGTGAAGGAACAAAATACACCTGAATCGGGTTGGCTTCTGAACCGAGATCATCCTGAGCGGATACGACTTGTGCCGAAACAACGGCGAGCAGCAGAACTACGAGCAAAATCTGAATGGGTTTCTTGATGTGCATTTTTACCCCTTTTGAGGTGAACCGCGACATCTTGGATTATACCGTGAAGAATGGAAAGTCACTGCTAATAGTTAGGAGCAATTAGAATTTCTAGATTCTGCTAGAAATTGGCACCTATCGGCATCAGAATCGTTCACTCATTCCTCGGCCTTCCCCAACAGCGTTTGGCCAACTGCGCCGCCGGGATGGGTGGCGGCGAACGCATCGAGCGTGCGTCCGCGCAGTTGCAGGAGCAATCCACACAGCGCATCACCGACCGCCGCGACGGCGAGCGAACTTCCCGTCGCAATATAGTTGAGCTGATCCGCATCGGCAGGGGTATGGAGAATGAGCGCCACATCCGCCAGTTGGCCCAACGTCGACTCCGGTTGTTCGGTGATGGCGATCACCTGCGCGCCTTGCTGACGCGCATAAGTCACCACAAAGGTGATCTCCGCGCTCTCGCCCCCTTTGGACAGGGCGATCACGACATTTCGCGCGGTGATCGCGCCCGCCATACCGTGCTGGGCGTCGCCGGGGTGAACGTAGAGCGCAGGCGTACCACAACAGGTGAGCAAATGCGCCAACCGTCGCGCTACCGCGCCCGATGTGCCGACCCCCGTCACCAACACGTGGCCTTCGGAAGCGAGCAGCACCTGCACAGCCGTAACGAAGGCGGCGTCCAGCTGCTGGGAGAGCAGGGCAACGACCTGCGCCTCGCGTTCGATGATCTGCCGCGCCGCCAAAAGTATGCTTTGATCATCCATAATTTGTCTCCCGTATCTTCCTTTAGAACGCTCTTTCAAGATTACAGCCGCGAGAAATATCCTGTAACAAAAATTCTTGACAGCGAAATTGTATTCCGTTACACTGATTCTTGTAACCCATGCTCAGATGTTGAGCATATGACCATAAACAAAATTCGTAAATATAGATTTCTTGGAACAGTTGGCTTTGAATGAAGACACACGGCAGCTCGTGAGAGTTGCGACTCTTTATTACAAACATCAGCTTCTCCAATCCGAAATCGCACAGCGGGTCGGTGTATCGCGTCAAACGGTCGGTCGGCTGCTTCAGCGGGCCAATGACCTCGGTCTGGTCCGCGTCGAGATCGTGCAACCGTTCGCCTATGTCGCTGACCTTGAACTGCGCCTAGAGGCCGCGTTCGGGCTCAAAGAAGCGATTGTTGTTTCGGCCATTGACGACGATGACGAGACGATCAAAGCGGCGATGGGCGAAGCCACGGCGCAGTATTTGCACACCCAATTGAAGGACGGCGACATTCTCGGTCTGCCATCCGGGAGCACCACGCTCAATGAGTGCGCCTTGCGCATGCGCCCGAGCCCCTTCCGCGACGTGACGGTCGTGAGCCTCACGGGGAGTGCGCCGAGCAACATCAACAAGCCGAACGTCGACCTAACCGTCATGCTGATCGGACAGGCATTGGGGGCGCGCACCGTGCTGCTGCCTGCACCCCGCTTCGTCGACCGTCCGGAAATCAAACAATCACTGCTCAATGACTCGAACATTGCCGACGCGCTGGAGCTGGGAAACTCCGCTAACGTGGTGCTGCTCGGCATCGGACTAATCACCGAGTTTTCGACCCCCTACCGCCAAGGCTACTTCGGCAAGGACCTGCTGGAAGTCATTCAAAAACGTGGCGCAGTCGGTGAGATTTTGGGGCATGCCTATGATGCCGACGGCGTGCTGTGCTTCCCCGAGATCAGTGAGCGGTCAATTGCGATTAACCTTGAAAACGTTTACACAAAGCAGCTCTCGATTGCAGTCGCCGGCGGAGCGAACAAGATCGAGGCGATACTCGGCGGCTTACGCGGGCGTTTCTTCAACGTCCTCATTACCGATACCACCGCCGCCCGTGGGATTCTGGAACGCATCGAAAAGCGTTAGGCCACAACCTGACGCTTGGCTGATGGTACATTGAGGCCTGGATTAAGGAGGTGATAGACGAACACACATCAGCGGTTTTCGGCAACATTTACTTGTGTCGAGGTTTAGACTTCTTGGAGTTTAAGATTATGCGTACTACACATTGGAATCGGTTAGCAGTACTCGTACTGGTCTTCGCGCTGCTCATCGGCGCGTCGCTGACCAGCGCGCAGGATGACTCGGAAGCCTGGTGGCGCGAAGCCGGCGCTCAGTTCGCGGGTGTGACCCTGCGCGGCGTCTCGGAAAGCACGCCCCCATCGAACTATGTCAAGGATGTGCTAGCCCCGCGGTTCACCGAATTGACGGGCATCAATGTCGAACTCGAAACCACGTCATGGGATCAGATGTATGACAAGGCGATCCGTGACATGGAAGCGGGCACGGGCATCTATGACTTCGTGTATATCGAACAGGATATCATCTACGGGTATCTGGCGAACAACTACCTCGTCGACATGACGCAGGCGCTGGCCGACAATCCGGATCTCGCCGCCCCTGATTTCAGCTTCGACAACTTCACGACCTTCGTCGACTACTTCAAGAATGCTGACGGTCACGTCTTCGGCGTGCCGATGGAAGCGTTTGTGAAGATCTACCTGTATCGCACTGACCTGTTCGAAAACCCGGACATCGCGGCCGCCTTCGAAGCTGAATACGGCTATCCGCTCGCCCCGGCGACCACCCACGAACAGTATCGCCAGATCGCCGAATTCTTCACCGCGTACGGCGAAGCCAACGACCTCGACCTGTGGGGCACGACGGTGCAGGCCGCGTCTGGTCACCCGGCGTCATTCTACGAATTCTTTGAATCGATTGCGCCGACCTTCGGCGTGTACAACTGGGGTATCAATCAGGAAAACTGGAAGGCCTCGGTTGAAAACGGTGGCGAAATGAACAGCGACACCGCCAAGGAAGCGCTCGCGTGGTGGCTGGGCAACCTGCAGTTCGCCCCGCCGGAATCCACCAGCAGCACCTGGGATGAAACCGCGGCGACGTTCGCGGCTGGCCGCGTGGCGCAGGGCTTGATCTACGGTGAAAACGCTGCGTGGATCGCGACGGATGCTACCCGGTCGACGGTCGTCGGCAACGTCGGTGTGGCGCTGCCCCCGGTCTCCGATGGTGTGATGGAAGCCGCGGAAGCTGGCGATGGCTACATCGGCTACTATGACGGTGGCGCGTTCGGTCTGCCGGTCTCTTCGCAGAATCAGCAGGCGGCGCTCCTGTGGATGCAGTTCGTCGGTCAGCCGTCGGTGCAGGCCGAATGGGCGGCAGCTGGTTCCCGTATCGTAATGGAACCCACCTATGACGATCCGCTGGTTGTGGCGATGGACGAAGCGACCAATGGTTACTTCTCGCTGATGCAGGATCAGGGCTACCTGTTTGCCGGTGCCCCGCCGTTCCCCTTCCACCCGCAGGTTCGTGAAGCGGTTGCGCCGTTCATCTATCAGGCGATCGCTGGCGAAATCACGCCGGAAGAAGCGCTGGATCAAGCGGCAGCCGCGGCTGAGGCAGAACTGGTCAGCCTCGGGTACGGCAGCTAACGACTCGCAAGTAGGTGTTCACTGGGGTGGCGTGATCTTCGGGTCACGCCACCCGTTTGGTTTGCAAAGATCCGCTCCATCAGGTAAGTGCTCACTTACCGCATAGAGCACTCAAATAGTTTTTTTCTGAGCGATAAAGGAGTTTCTATGCGGCGAAGTCGGACTGGATGGCTGCTACTGTCCCCAACTCTGCTGATTATGTTCATCTTCGGCCTGTTTCCGTTCATTTATGTGCTGATCGTCGGCTTCAATGACTGGAATCCGTTCTCGACCCGGGACGCGATGCAGTACATCGGCGTGGCCAACTACCGTGAACTGGTCTTTGATGAACTCTTTTTGAACGCGCTTGGCGTCACCATTCGCTTCACGTTCTTTGCGGTGCTCTCCGAACTCATCATTGGCTTCTTCCTCGCCCAACTACTGGCACGCGACTTCTTCGGCAAGACACTGTTCCGCATCATCCACACCATCCCGCTGATGATCGCCCCCATTGCCGTTGGCGCGATCTGGCGCTTGATGACCATCCCCGGTTTTGGACCGATTCCCTATTTTCTTGACCGCTGGTTTGATATCAGCTTCAACATCGGCACAAGCGCGGATCAAGCCTTTCTGTCGATCCTGATCATGGATATCTGGCACTGGACGCCGTTCGTCACGCTGACGATGCTGGCGGGCTTGACCGCCCTACCCCGTGAACCGCTCGAAGCAGCCCAGGTGGACGGCGCGAACCGCTGGCAGATCTTCCGGCACATTACGCTGCCGCTGATGCGTCCGGTGATTCTGACGACCGTCTTCATTCGCGTGATGGACGCGCTGCGCACCGTCGACGAAATCAACATGCTGACGAACGGTGGCGGCCCTGGCACATCCACGCGCACGCTGGGCATACACATCTTCCGCGTGGTCTTCCCGCAGACCGATTATGGTTACGGCTCGGCGATGTCCTTGCTCACGCTGTACCTGACGATTGTCGCGTGCTGGCTGTTGTTCGTCTCGCTAACTCAAGTCCGGCGCAATAACTGAGCGAAACTATGAGCAAGACACTCCGCAAAGCCCTAAGTTATGTTCCCACCTATCTGGTCTGGGTGCTGGCGACCATTTTCACGGTCGTGCCCGTCTGGTGGATGATTGTCGTGTCTGCCCGCAGTCGTGTCGAGCTGTTCAACGCGCCGACGCTCATCATCAACTCGTTTTTCACGCAGAACTACACCAACGTGATCACCGACCGCACGTTTCAGGGCTACATGGTCAACTCGCTGATCGTGTCGACCTGCAATGCGCTGCTGGTCACGGTGCTGGCGCTGCTGGCGACCTACGCGCTCTCCCGCTACAAGCTCTCTGGGAGTGATAACATCTTCTTCTGGACGATCACCAACCGCATGGCGCCGCCCGCCGCCTTCCTGCTGCCGCTGTTTTTGATGTTCACGCAGATCACGAATGTCAAGCTGGGCAGCCTCAACTTCATGCTCTATGACACGCACTTCGGCTTAATCATGCTCTACTGCGTGTTCAACCTGCCGTTCGCCATCTGGTTGATGAAAGGCATCATGGACGGCATCCCGATTGAGATGGACGAAGCGGCTTTCGTCGATGGCGCGACCACCTTCGGCGTGATCCGCATGATCATCCTGCCGCTGGCCGCGCCCGGACTCGCCGTCACCGCTATTCTCAGTTGGATTTTCGCGTGGAACGAATATCTATTCGCCGCGACGCTCACCTCGTTCCGCGCCCGCACCATCACCACCGGGCTGGCAGAATTCGTCACCGTGACCGGGACAAACTGGGGTGAAATGGCCGCTGTCGCCACACTCACCCTCATCCCGTCGCTGATCTTCATCACGTTCGCGCAGCGCTATATCGTCATGGGTTTGACCTTTGGCGCAGTAAAGGACTAAGGCGATGTCCGAAGAGAAAGAACTCATCTCCAGTTCCATACCAACGCATGGCTCGACTGAGCGCAAAGGCTTCCTGCCGATCAACGCGAACACCTTTGACCGCGTCTTCATCAGCATCGTGCTGCTCGTGGCGATTCACTTGCTGTGGATGCGCTTTGTCGAGGCGTTTTTGCCGATTGAGATCGCTACTCTGATCTCAATCGTGTTGGGCATTTTTATCATCTGGAAAGGGTGACGACTGTCCGTGATCCATACCAGATTACGCAGCACAATCTTCCAAAAAAGGGTGTAATAACATGGAAGCTTTAGTACTCGAAAAACAACATGAACTCCAAATCCGGGACATCCCGCTGGACGAACATCTCGGCCCGCATGATGTCCGCATCGCCCTGCGCACGGTTGGCGTGTGTGGCAGCGATGTGCACTATTATGAGAATGGCGCGATTGGTCACTTCGTCGTCCGCGCGCCCATGGTGCTCGGCCATGAAGCGTCGGGCGTGATCACCGAACTAGGCGCAGAAGTGACCAACTTCAAAATCGGCGACCGCGTGTGCATGGAACCCGGCATCCCCGACCCTAACAGCAAGGCGACCCGGCTCGGCATCTACAACCTCGACCCGGCCGTGCGCTTCTGGGCGACCCCGCCGATTCACGGCGTGCTGCGCCCGTCGGTGGTGCACCCCGCCGCGTTCACCTTCAAGCTGCCGGAGAACATCAGCTACGCGGAAGGCGCGATGGTCGAACCGCTGGCCGTCGGCATGCATGCCGCCAACAAAGCGAAGATTCGCCCCGGCGATGTCGCCGTCGTGATGGGTGCTGGCCCGATCGGCGTGCTGACCGCGCTGGCGGCGCTGGCGGGCGGCTGCAGCCAGATCATCATCAGCGATGTGGTGCAGCCCAAGCTCGACCTCGCGGCTAAGCTCGGCCCGATTACCCCGGTCAACGTGGCTAAGGAAAGCCTCGTCGATGTGGTCAATAAGCTGACCGATGGCTGGGGCGCGGACATCGTGTTCGAGGCCAGCGGCAACGAACGCGCGTCCGCTGGCGTGTTTGAACCGCTCGCGCCCGGTGGGTGTGTGGTCTATGTCGGGCTGCCCGCCAAGCCGATTCCCTATGATGTCGTCGCGGCTTCAGTTAAGGAAGCGCGCGTCGAGCATGTCTTCCGCTACGCGCACGTCTACCCGCGCGCGCTGGCACTCATGGGCAGCGGCAAACTGGACGTCAAACCGTTGATCACCGATACGTTTGGCTTCGCGGACAGCATCAAGGCGTTCGATTACGCCGCGCACATGCCCGCGACCTCCGTCAAAGTGCAGATTATCGTCGCCAACGACTAGAGGACATGATGACTGACGCACTCAGCAACGCCAAACCGATTCTCGAACGGTTCATGCTGACCGGAAAAACCGCGTATATCACCGGCGGCGCGCAGGGCATTGGCCGCGCGTTCGCGCACGCCTTCGCCGAAGCGGGCGCATCGGTCGCGCTCGTCGATCTGTCGCTGCAAAAAGCCGAAGAGACCGCGCAGGAACTGGTCGCCAAGGGCGTCAAAGCCATGGCGATCAAAGCGGATGTGACCAAGCCCGACGACGTCAAAGCGATGATCGAGAAGATCGTCGCGGAATGGGGCAAAATCACGATTGGTGTGAACAACGCGGGGATCGGCCAGTGGGTTGGCGCGGACGAGATGTCCGAAGCCGACTGGGATCGCATGATCGACATCAACCTGAAGGGCGTGTTTCTGTGCTCACAGGCTGCCGGACGCGTCATGATCCCGGCAGGCTATGGTAAGATCATCAACACGGCGTCGATGTCCGGCTGGATCTCGAACTATCCGCAGAAGCAGTCGGCCTACAACACGAGCAAAGCGGGCGTGCTGCACCTGACCCGCAGTCTCGCGGCGGAATGGGCTCCGCTCGGCGTCCGCGTGAACAGCATCAGCCCCGGTTACACGCGTACCCAGTTAGTCGACGACCTGCTGGCGACGCCGCTCGGCAAAGAAGTATTTCCGGTGTGGATGTCGCTCATTCCGATGAAGAAGATGGCAGAAGTCACCGACCTGCAGGGCGCGGCGGTGTACCTCGCGTCGGAAGCGTCGGATTACGTGACGGGCAGCGACATCATCATTGATGGTGGCTACTGCGCTTGGTAAATCGTGAATCTGTCAATTTAAGATGACTCGCACACCCCGCCGGCGGCGGGGTGTTGCTTTTCCGACACATTTGAAGCTTCAGCCGCACAAGCTCAGTCACAGCCATGAGCGTATTTCACAAGTGATGAAACTGCCGAATCACGCCGCCTCTCCCACGCAAACGGAGCGAGGGGGAATCTGTTTCCGCTCCCCGCATTCGGGGAGGGGCCGGGGGTGGGGTCAGCAGCAGCGGACGCAATGTATTGTGTCCCTACGATAAGCAGGTGTTTCTCGCTGCGCAGCGCCTATTTCACAGCCCCGTCGGCGATCCCCTTGAGGATGTTCCGCTGCATAAACAGGTAGAACAGGATCACCGGCGTGATCGACAGGATTAGCCCGGCCATTGCCACCCCGTAGTCGCTCGTATACTGCCCGTAGAACGAGTACGTTGACAGCGGCAGCGTCCGATCATTGATGAACAAGACCAGCGACGGCAGCAGGTAGTCATTCCAGATCCAGAGCGCATTGAGGATGATGATCGTCGCTGTGGTGGGGCGCAGAATCGGGAAGATGATCCTCCAGAAGATCTGGAACTTGTTCGCCCCTTCAATCGCTGCTGATTCATCCAGCGCCATGGGGATGGTGCGAATGAAGCCATGATACAGGAACGTCGAGAGGCTAACGCCGAAGCCTAGATAGAAGAAGATCAGCGACCAGCGGTTGTTCAGCAAGTTCAAGCGGCCGTAAATGCTGGCAAACGGGATCATCAGCGCCTGAAACGGTACGATCATGGACACGACCAGCAGGATGAAAATGACCTTCGTCGCCCGGTTGTCGAAGCGCGCCAGATAGTAGGCCAGCATCGACGGGAAGATCGTCAGAATGGCGATCGACAGCACCGTGACGATCAGCGTGTTCATAAACGTCGTGCTGTAGTTCATACGCGTGAATGCGTCGGCAAAGTTGGTGAAGTCCAGGCTCTTGGGCAGCGCCAGCGGATCGCGCAGCACTTCAACGCGTCCCTTAAAGGCATTCATCAGCACCACAGCGAACGGAAACAGATAGAACAACGCCAGAAACACGGCGGCAGCCAAACTGCCATATTTCGTCAGTTTCATAGTGCCCTGCTTTCCAGACGCTTGGAGATGAGAACCTGTGTGGTCGCGACCGTCGCCACGATAATGAACAGAATGATGGCCTGCGCCTGGGCCGTGCCGAAATGCTGGCTGATGAAAGACTCGTTGTAGATGTGCAGCGTCGCCATTTCGGTGGAGCGGAACGGCCCACCTTTAGTCAGCGACAGGTTGACGTCAAACACCATAAAGCTGTTGCGCAGCGTCAAAAAGAGGCTGATCGTAAACGCCTGCACCATCAGTGGAATCTTGATGCTCGTCATCTGCTGCCAGGTGTTTGCGCCGTCAATGCGGGAAGCCTCAATCACTTCGTCGGGAATATTGACCAGACCAGCAATGTAGATGAGCATCATGTAGCCGGAGAGCTGCCACACGCCGACGATTACTAGCGCGGTGAACGCTTTGTCGGTCTCCACCAGCCACGAGAACTGGAGAGCGGGAATGCCAAGGATGTCGCCCACCCGCGTGAGGAACGTCGAGAAAATGAACTGCCAGATGAACCCGAGAATGACGCCGCCGATGAGGTTGGGGACGAAGAAGGCGGCGCGGAAGAAGTTGCGCGCGGGCAGGTTCGACGTGACCAGCACGGCGACGAGAAAACCGATCACGTTGGTGAAGATGACCACCGAAATCACATAGGCCACGGTCATGCCCAACGTGCTGATATACGTCGGATCCGTGAGCGCCTGCGTGAAATTATCCAGACCGATCCAGTTGTAGCCGAACGAGTCGATGGCTTGGATACCATTCCAATCGGTGAACGAGAGAAACACGCCGACCAGAAACGGGACCACGAGCACGACGGTGAAGGCAAATAAAGGAAAGGCCGCAAAGGTTAGGAAGGTGCGCAGCTTCTGCGCGAAGGTTTTCTCAATATACATGGGTTCAGTTCCTCTCAGCTCCGATCTTGGCGATCCGAGCTCTGGGCTTGGGGGAGTGAGGTCGGGGAGAAGCCCGTAGGCCGCTCCCCGACTTTGCTGCTTAGCAAGTCAGCGTGGACTACTCAACGCTCTGCCAGTAGGCTTCGAGTTCCGCCGCCAGACCCGCACGGTCAATCTGACCGGCCACGTACTTCTGCATCGAGGCGCCCATCGCCTGCCAGCCGCCCGCCGGATACAGATTGTTCATCCATTGCAGGCTCAGACCGTCAGCGGCGTACTGCAGAATCTGCTGCGACATCGCGTCCTGCGGCTGAATTTCGAACGTGTCATAGACGGGCAGGAAGTTGAAGCGATTGACCCAGAAATCCTGACCAACCGGGTCGGTGACGAACCAGTTCAGGAAGTCAATGGCGCCCGCCTGCTCTTCCGGCGTGGACTGTGCGCAGTCAATCACGAGGTTTGACGGCACACCAATCGAAATCGCGGTGTTGCCATAGGTGGCCGCATCATCGCTCACGGGAACGGGCAGAATGCCGAAGTCAACATCCGGGTTCATTTCGAACAGGTTCGGCAGCGCCCAGTTGCCCATGAACCAGAAGCCAACCTCACCCAGACCCAGAGCCAGCACGCCGTCATCGTAAGTGGGAGCCAACGGCGAGGGCGCGTTCTGGTTGTACTGCATCAGCAGGTCGAGCGTGTCCGCCCAGCCGTTGAAAACTTCGTTGTTGGCGAGGTCCGAGCTGCCGTCCTTCAGCGCGTCGATGAACGCCACGCGTTCTGCCGCATCCGCCGACTGGTCGGTGAACAGGACGTTGGTGAAGTGCGCGCCGAGCGACCAATCCAGACCAGACAGGTGGATCGCCGCCTGCGTGCTGTCGAGCGCATCAACCGCTGCCAGCAGTTCCGCCAGCGCCGACCGGGTGGTGATGGTCGCGGGGTCAAACGTGCCGCCGACCGCTTCGTCGAGAACCGCCTGATTGTAGAGCAGACCGAAGGCTTCGATGGTGATCGGCATGCCGTACACCTTACCGTCGATGGTCACATCCGACTGCGTGCCGGGGAAAGCGTGCTGCGAGAACGTCGTGTCGGTGACATCGCACAGCGTGTCCTTGAACAGGCCGAATTCCTGCCCCATGTTGTTGATGGTCGGCATGTTACCCGAGGCGGACAGCGACGTCATCATCTGCACCGGGTCGCCATCCCGCGGGATCACCACGACTTCATACTGCGACTGAGCCGCGTTGTAGGCGGCGACCGCTTCGGTGAACGGTTCGGCAATTTCCGGCTTGATGGTGCCGAGGATCGTCACCTGGACGCGATCCTGAGCCTGAACAGCGGCGACGCTCAATGTGAGCAGCAGAATGAACAGAACGAATACCGTACGACGTACATTATTGGTCATCAGATTGCCTTTCAAAAAATCCTGGTTCGATGCGAGACCTAGACAGAAAACCGCCTTCAAACTGACGCGCGGGCCTACGTGCCGGCTGCGCCGAGTTTGAATACCACACTCTCATAGGCATTGAGAGCCACCTCAGCAAGCGCCACAGCGTCCGGACGCTGCAGCGTGCTGGAGAGCACACAGTGAGCTTGATCTGCCAGTCCTGACAGATCGAGGATGGGGGAGCCGCCGCCGAAATTGATCGCGATCAGCAGGCGCTCGTCGCCAAACGTCCGTACATAGGCGAGGACATCACCCGTCTCCTCTAGAAATTGGATGCTGCCTTCCCGCAGCGCCCGGGACTCGCGCCGCAGGTGCAGCAGCGTGGTGTAAAACGTGAGCGTTGAGTCGGGCGCTGCCGCCTGAACCGCGACATTGATCGTGCTGCGGTTCTCGTTGACGGGCAGCCACGCCTCGACCGTGTCCGGCGTGAAACCAGCGTTTTGGCTGGCGTCCCACTGCATCGGCGTCCGGTTCGGGTCGCGTCCCGGGTAGGTATCGGGATCGATCAGCCCGGCCGTATCCACCCGCTTTTCGAGCGGAATAAACATGTCGCACATGGCGATCTCATCGCCGTAGTACAGAATCGGCGAGCCGAGCAGCGTGAGCAGCAGCATGGCAATCGAGCGGTGCTGCTCGTAGCCATAACGCGTGATCAGACGTTTGTCGTCGTGGTTGCTGAAGACAAAATGTGGCGTCGCTCCATGCGGGAGGCCAGCGTAGAACTCCAGCAGACAGGTACGCATGGCGGACGCCTGCCACGGCGTATGCAGCGGCAGTACGATCATCGGCAGGTGAATTTCGTCGAGATTGGCTCCGTAGAACTGGGAGAGTTCTGGCACTTTGAGGGTGCCCGTCTCGCCGATCAGCACGCGCTCGCCGGGGTACGACTCCAGTACGCGCCGTACGTTTTGCAGCAGCGGATGCAGTTCCGGTTGGTTATTGACGTAGATGTGATATTGCACGAGATCGCCGCCGGTAGCATTGGTGACGACGGGCATATCCGGGAAATCGGCATGCTTGATCAGGAAGTTGATGGCGTCCAGACGGAAACCGTCGATGCCTTTGTCCAACCAGAAGCGCAGCACGTCATCGACAGCCGCCACGACCTCGGGATTGCGCCAGTTCAAATCGGGCTGGCGGTCAAGAAACAGGTGCAGATAGTACTGCCCGGTGGTTTCATCCCACGTCCAGGCGCTGCCGCCGAAGAAGGTCGTCCAGTTGTTGGGCGGCGATCCGTCCGGCTTGGCATCGCGCCAGATGTACCAGTCGCGCTTGGGGTTGGCGCGCGAACTGCGCGACTCGGCAAACCATGGGTGTGCATCCGAGGTGTGATTGAGCACCATGTCGATGACGATGCGGATATCGTGATCATGCGCCGCCTGCAGCAAGCGATCAAAATCGGCCATTGTGCCAAACGATGGATCGACGGCGGTATAGTCAGCCACATCGTAGCCGAAATCCGCCATGGGGCTGGGGTAAAACGGCGTGATCCACAGCACGTCGACGCCGAGCTGCTGCAAATAGGGCAACCGCTGTTCAATGCCGCGCAAATCGCCAATACCGTCACCATTCGAGTCCTGAAAGCTGCGAATGTAGACTTCATAAAAGACTGCCGACCGCCACCACTCCATCGACTGGTGGGCATCCGTCGGGGCTGCAAAAACTCGTGCATCGGCATCTAGGCGAACAAACATCAGCTCTCGTCCCATTTCGGTTTTGCAATCGATTGCAAAACTCAGCGTAAAACTGCTTCGGCGAACATTAAAGAACTACAGCAGCGCGACCATAATCTCTAAAATGACTGAATCCACTCAATAAACCGAAGTCTTGCAATCGATTGCAAATGATCGCAAATAAACTTACAGCGCGGCACCGCACGACCGCCGAACGATTACTTTCCCCTCGATCACCTGGGTGGCGGCTTTCTTCCCATCGATGAGCTGCATCAGGCTCTCGACCAGAAGTTTTGCCCCGAGACCCCGGATTTCCTGACTGACCGTCGTCAACGGCAGCGCGCCCGTTTCCCCGACCGTGCTGTTGTCAAAACCGACAATCGCCACCTCTTCTGGGATGGAACGTCCGAGCTCGCGCAGCGTTTCCATGACGACCAGTGCCATCGCGTCACCACTGCTGACGAAAATCGCGTCGGCGTCCGGCGCTTGGCGCAGAAGCTGCTGTGTCGCCCCCACCCCAGCAGCCGGGTTCCAATCTGTGCTCACTATCAGCGCCGGATCAATCGGGAGGCCAGCATTCCGCAGCGCTTCCTGATACCCTTGCAGACGATTGTTCGCTTCAGTCGTCGCTTTGACATGGTCATGCGTCGTGATCAGTGCGATACGCCGCCGCCCCAACCGCAGCAGATGTTCGACCGCTTCGCGGGAGAGCGCCCAGTTATCAATGCCCACGGTGCAGTACTTCTGCCCCGGAAACGGTGGCCCCCACACGGCCAGCGGCACGTCTTCGGGCACGCTGTTCAGGTTCGGATAATCGCCGTGCCCCAGCTGGATGAAACCATCGACTAACCCCGAACGCAGATAGCGTTCGCTAATGGTGCGTTCCTGAATGAGCAGCAGGTCGTAGCCATTGTTGCGGAGCTCGCAGCCCACCGACCCGATGAATTCCAGAATGAACGGGTTGGTAAGCGTCGCCGCATCGCTGGTCTCGATCGGAATGACCACCGCGACGATGAAACTCTTCTTCAGGCGAAAATTGCGCGCCCCCAAATGAATCTGGTAGTTATGATCCCGCGCGATGCTCTGAATTCGCTGTTTGGTTTCGTCATTGATGAGCGGGCTGTCGTTCAACGCGCGTGACACCGTTGAGGTGGACACCCCGGTCATTTTGGCAATATCAGCTAAAGTCAGTTTTGGTTTCGCCATATCATTTGCAATCGATTGCAAATCACTTTCGCTAAAGTTAACACGCTTTTTTGAGCGAGTCAATAGCGATGAACATTACAATGCGAAGCCTGTGCAGACTGTACGAATTACGGGGGAGCAGGCTGTGCATCCCGAGTGGGGCCAACTACCACCGGGCGTCCGTCTTCCCACGCCAGCCGATCCAGCCACACCTGCCGGGTTGAGGTCAGTGCGCCACCGTCCGTTACCTGCCAGACATGGTATACGAGCCACGTGTCCCCCGCGTCATCCGTAATGATGGTCTGATGCCCCGGCCCGACGACCAGCGGGCGGCTGTCCAGATCGCTCGCCAGAATCGGGTTTTCCTCCGCATCCGTGCATGGGCCGACCGGGGTTTCGCACACGGCATAGCCGACGGCGTAAGCTTCGCCGGAATAGGCATTGCCGGAATAGAACAGATAGTATTGATCCTCATACTGCCAGAGCGTCGGCGCTTCAATCACCCGCCCTTCCCACAGTTCGTCGTTGCGCACAAGACGCACGGGTTCGCCGATGAGTTCAGCGGCATCCGGCGACAGCGGCTGCACATACAAATAGGTCGCCATCATGCAGCAGTTGCCATCATTCTTCCAATACAGATACAGCGATCCATCCGCATCACGGAACGGACTCGGATCGATGGAACCGCCTTCGCGCGTCTGGCAGATGAACGGCCCCTCGTTCGTGTCGCGAAACGGCCCGGTCGGACTGGTGCTCGTCGCGCGGCCAATGCACTGCTTGCCCGTGGAACGGTCGCGCGCGGTGTAGAACAGCACATACTCCTCAGCGCTGAGCGCCAGCACTTCCGGCGCCCAGACATCAGCGTGATTCAGATTGACCCACCGGGGCAGCGCGGGCAGCGCATCCCGACCGACCTGCCAGTTGACGAGATCCGTCGAGGTGGCATACGGCACATTGCGGCTGTTCGAATTGGTGGAATAGGCATAGTACACGTCGTCGACTTCTAGAATGAATGGGTCGGGGAAGTTGGCGGAAATGACGGGATTCTGAAACGTGTCGTCATCATCCGACTGCGCGGCGAGCGGCATGCCCAGTCCAAGCAAAACCACCAGGGTTCCCAGAATCCAGCCCAGGCGCTGTAAAGTTCTCATCGACCTACCCTTTCAATCCGGTAGTTTGCACGCTTTCGACGATATAGCGCTGCAGCAGCAGATATAGTATCAGCACGGGAATCGACGTAATCACCGCGCCCGCCATCATCTGGCCGTACTCGGACGTATACGCGCCTTGCAGCGTCCGCAAACCGGGCGGCAGCGTCAACAGCGTACGATCCTTCAGGACGAGCAGTGGCCACAGGAAGTCATTCCACGCCCCGAGAAAAGTGATGATCCCGAGCGTCGCCAGCGCCGGCTTGGCCAGCGGCAGCGCGATCAGCAGGAAGGTTTGCAAGCGGGTCGCGCCGTCAATGAAGGCGGCCTCTTCCAGTTCGCGCGGCAGCGACTCGAAGAACTGGCGCATAAAGAACACGCCGAACACGCCCGACAGCGCGGGCAGCACCACCCCTGCATAGTTGTTGAGCAGCCCCAGCGAGGTGACGGTCAAAAAGTTCGGCACAAGGAACATCACGCCGGGCAAAAACAGCGTGGCGAGCAGCAGCCCGAACAGGATCCGTTTGCCGGGAAACTCCATCCGCGCATAGGCGTACGCCGCTATGGAGTCGATGGCCAGAATCAGCACGGTGATGATCGAAGCGACCAGCACGCTATTCAAAAACCAGCGCGTGATGGGCAGGCTCGGGTTTTCCAGAATGCTTTGGTAGTTATCCAACGTGAAGGTGCGCGGAATCCAGAAGATCTGCGGGAGAAACCACTCCGACTTGGGCTTGAACGAGGTCGATAAACCCCACAGCAGCGGCAAAATGATCAGCAAGGCGATGATGGTGAGCAGCGTGTAGATCAGTATTCGCTGGATGAGCTGGTTTGACGGTCGATTACGACCGGAATGGACCTGGGTTTCCGTCTGAGCATTCACAGCCAACATGCACCTCGCTTTTATTCGCGTGTTCGGAACAGGCGGAAATTGAAATAGGAGATCACGATCATGATGGTCGCTACGACAAACGACATCGCCGCGCCGCTGCCCATCCGATTGCGAACAAAGCTCTCCGTGTAGATGCGCAGCATGATTGGCTCGGTCGATCCGCCGCCGCCGGATTGTGCGGGGCCGCCCCCGGTCATAAACAGCGGCTGCGCGAACAGGTTAAACGAGGCGATGATCGTGATGATGATGATGAACACCAGCACGGGCCGCAGTTGGGGAATCGTGATGAAGCGGAAGCGCTGCCACCACGTCGCCCCATCAATCGACGCCGCTTCATAGAGCGCGACCGGGATGTTTTGCAGCGCCGCAAGGATGATGATCATGTTGAAGCCGCTCGTCCACCACACCGTGACGATCAGAATCGCGTACCATGCCCACGGCATGGTCGAAAGCCAGCGCGGCTGATCCAGCCCTAAGGCGCGCAGATAGTAGTTCAGCAACCCGCCCTGACTCTGAAACACCCAGAAGCCGAGCAGCCCGACCACCGCCGAGGACAACACCCACGGGGCGAAGTAGATCGCCCGGTAGATGTTCTTGCCGGGCAGGTTCGCGTTGAGGAGCATTGCCAAGAACAGCGGGATCACGATTAGCAGCGGCACGCTCAGGAGGACGAATTCCCCGGTATTGAGCAGCGAGTTCCAAAAGACGGGGTATTCAACCGTGCCGGGCGTAAAGAGATTGGTGTAATTCCCAAGGCCCACGAAGCGCGTGGCTGCCGGGCGCAAAATGTCATATTCAAACAGGCTGATGACCAAACCCAAGCCGAATGGAAACCCGGCAAAAATGAGGAAGAAGATCAGATGCGGCAGCACAAACAGATACGGCACCGCGTCGAAGCGGCGTTTGCGTACTGTGAGCGGGGCTGCTGTGGCTGGAGTTTCGACCGAAACCGCCATAGATCGGGTCCCTTCTAATGAGTGGAGGGGTCTTTTTTCCGAAAGCGGCACAGCGGGTTGGGATGGAGCCACCCCAACCGCTGTGCCATGCATTCCTGTTTAGGATGACGGCGCTTCACCGAACGTCGCGCGGTTCTGCTCCAAAATCTGATTGGCGCGTTCCGCCGCGTTGTCGAGTTCCGCTTGAATATCGGTCGCGTTGCCGTTCATCAGCGCGCTGACCGCTTCGTCGAGCGGGCCGTAAGCATCGGTGATGCCCGGCACGGACGGCGGGAAGAACACGTAGTCCGCCGACCCCGCGGCGATATCGGCCTGCGGCTGAACTTCCGCGAATTCGTCGCTTTCACGCACGACGTTGTTAGCCGGGAGCTGACCAGCGCGCGCCCATGTCACCGAGTTGTCGAGCAGGTAGCTGATGAAGATGCCCGCCGCCGTATCAACGCAGGGATCCTCAGCGGCCTGCGTCGGCAGCGTGAGCTGATGCGAGCCCGCCCAGACCGCCATATTCGGGCCGATCTGCGGCACGGCCACCGCCCGACTACCGAAGAAGACGCCTTCGCCCGTGACGTTGGTCGTCTGCCAGATGCCATTCCAGATCATGCCGACGGTGCCGCCCTTGAACGAATTGAGCTCAGCATCTACTTCGAGGTTGGGCTGCGAATAGCCCGCCTGCGCGTCGAGCAGCCACTGCATGGCCTCAACGCCCGCTTCGCTGTTCCACGCCGCTTCCGTACCGTCTTCGTTAAAGGACGTGCCGCCGAATTGGTACAGCAGCATTTCGAAGATCTGGCGGATGGGGAAACCCGCCGTCAGCATGAAACCGTTGTTATCGCCGCTGGTCAGGGCCGCCGCCATTTCGGCGAACTCTTCACCCGTCATTGGCGCGTCTGTGAAGCCTCCCTGTTCGAGCAGGTCCGTGTTCACAAACATCGTCATCGGGTGGATGTCCAACGGCACGGCATAGCGCGAACCGTTGACTTCGCCCGCGTTCCACACAGCTTCCGGGAAATCCGCGCCATTGATGCCCACCTGTTCGACGATGTCATCCATGGGGCGCAGAATATTGCGGTAGACCTGCGTGGCGATCTGGTCAGCGTGGACAATCGCCACATCCGGCAGTGTCCCCGAGGCCGCCGCCGTGCTGAGCTGCGTGTAATACTCGCTCTGCGTGGTCATCGCCACTTGAATATTCGGGTGTTCCGCGTTGAAGGCGTCGACGAGCTGACCCATAAACGGACCGTCGGGGCCGGTGAAGGGATTCCAGTAGTCGAGGGTCACGGTACTGCACTCTTCGGGCAGTTGCATGCCCCCGTCGTCTTGCGCGAGGGTTGGTGTGGCCATCATGGCCAGAAGACCAAGCAGAATCAACATAAGCGTACGTTTGGACATTTCAGCTGTGCTCCTATTAACCTTTTCGGCAGCAGGTAGTCATTTGCTTTCGATGCCGTGCACGTGAATTTATTGCGCCTCCTTTGGCTCGTGTTCCAGTTCTCGAAACCGTAAACGCATCACAATATCCTGCGGGTAATTGCCAAACTGCCGCCCGAAGATATTGAGTCCGCCAATCCGTTGGGCATCTTCTTTGATGCCAATCCGCACCGAGATGAACTCCGCCTGTGCAATCGCCAATTGATCCAGCGTCACATCCGCGACCTGCACGCCGTCTAGGTAAGCGCCCGTCCCGGTGACTTTCCACAGTTTGAGGAGGCCGTACTGGGAGTAGCGCCGTTCCCACCATGACGGTGTGAGCTGGCCCGCTTCCTCGCCGAAGTCGCCGGGGCTCGTCCACGTGCCGACTTCCACCCGATTCACCCAAACCGTGATATCGGAAAGCCAATCCGCTTTATGCAGTGGGGCTTCGGAGCACATTTCCAAGCTAATTTGCAGACTTTCAAGCACTGCGCCCGGCGGGAGGCGATTGGGGAAGCGGTACTCGACGTACCCGGCTCGGAACCACAGTAACTGCGCCTGAAAGCGTTCCGGATCATAGAACGCGCTGGGGTCATCGAACCGTCCGATCAGACCGGTGCTGCTGGCGAGGCCACACGTTGGCGTGACCCGGCAGTCGACGTACGCACCCACGGGCATCGCCACATCGATGGTGGTTTCCGCCACGGGTTCGACCATCGGCAGTGCCAGCGCGATCTGGTCATACAGGCGATAGCAGATCTTCTGCAGACCGTGACTGGCTGGTTTGAGTTCGGTGCGAATCAACCCGGCGTTTTCCAGCAGCTTGATGTGCATAGTGGCAGTCGACGCGGGCAGGCGCAGCGCGGCGGCGATCTCATTGACGCTCGAACTCTGTCCGGCCAGATGGCGCAGGATTTCCAGACGCTTGTCCGAAGCGAGACTCTTGAGCAGTTGCCCGACTTCACGCGAGTTACGGCGCAAATCGATGACGAGGGCGCGCACAGCCGGCGGTGCATCCCGTACCATGCTGGTGAACCACTCTACTTGGATTACCAGTAGTTTTTTCTGTTTCAGTCAGAGAAACAGCGGCGGTGTGCCCGGTGGAGGAGGTCGAATTCGGCCAATACAACAGGTTATGCTGTATCGATCCAACTTTCTTGCATTATACCTAGCTTAATTTCAATGTCAATAAATGACGAACAATGACGCGTTATTTTGGTCACGCACAGGATAACCGGGGGCGCATGTCGCTTGACGGTCGCCTGTGATTGGGTCGCGGCATCTCCGCCGACGAATGCCGGTTACAGCACGAACGTACAGTTTACTTCTGCGGCAAATCAGGTTACACTTCATATTGCAGAGAAGTATCCGCTGGCGTTGAATTTCAAACACGTTGATTTTGTTTCTCTGACTCAGGTTTGATGCCTCTGGCGTGATACTGTGCACTGGTACAGTTTTCCCCATCCATCGAACACAGCCTAGGACCTCAATTACCACACCCCTTCGGTGAGCAGTCACATCTATCGGAACTGCTGACTGGTATGTCTGGTGAAAACGCGAGTTGTTCAACCGACAAGAAAGTGTAAGCCCATGCCTGTGATGGATATGACTGTGCAAAAACATTTTAAGCTGGACGTGATCGACGATTTGCCGTCGTCGACAATCACCCTGCGCGGGACGCAGCGCTGGCTGGTCTGCTGCCCGCTGTGCGGCTGCACCCATGACGTCAGTGCGGCGGACGAGACCCAGCCTTACACCCCCTACTGTCAGTCCCTGCCTGCCGTGTTCCGCACAGTTCAGGTGGCCTGGCAGAAGCTGCATCCGGAAGTGGCCAAATACAAAACGCTGCGCTTAGTGAAACCGCACTAAGCTATCCGCCGCGAGTCAAACCAGTCAAGAGGAGCAGCCGACGTGTCCGGTTTCGAAATCACGTGCGTGAATAAAGACCAGCGGGGGCAAATCATCCGACTGGGCGGGGTCGGCTGGACGCTGACACCTCGTGAGGCAGTCGTCAAAGTGATCAGCCACCAGCTCCGCCTGTATGTGCGCGTGGATAACCACCTGTTCGATGTGGGCGTGCGCGGCGAAGGCTTTGCCGCCTATCTCGTCATCGAACCCGAAGGCGTCGCGCTGCACACCCTCGCGGGCGTGCCCAGTTGTTAGGCGAATGGCGGGTTCGGTGCCGAGCGCGCCACTCTGCGGGCCTCGTCTCGACTTTACAGGCGGTGAGATTACGAGTACAATGACTCAACAGTACGAATGTCCACCGATGTTCACATCCGAGATTCCAGCAGATTTGGTGACACTTGCTGAAGAGCCGCTAATGCCTGAGTGGTTGTTCAGGTCTTCCCCGTTCATCAAATAGCACCCCACAGGTTTACTCCCGACTCATAGTGCCGCGGCGAAGGTGTGCCCCAATGGGAACTACCCAATCCCTCTCCTATATTGAATGGGTTGCTCTATCCGTGCTCTACCAGCACCGTGACCGCACCTCCAGCCCAGTCCGCTATGTGGGACTGTTGGCGACGGTCAAACGGCTTATTGAGCATCAGCCGCCGCTAGCCGCGTGGATCGGGAAACCGGCTGACAACCAGATCCACATCACCACCGCAGGCATCGCTGCGTACCAAGCCGCCCATGAGGACGCTTAGCTGCTGAACCAAGGATTTTGAGATGGAAAGCCTGAACGAACTGACCCCCAAGAAGCTGCAAGAGTTGGAACTGCTCACCAGTCAACTCCTCAATGCCATGAAGCGAACCGGACTCGAACGCGAGACCGTCTTTGCTGACCTAACCCAACTGCACAGCGAATTGGGTCGCATTCGTCGCGAGCGGTTTGATAACGACAACCCAAACTTCACCCAGCACAGCGCGTGAGTCATGAGCAGGGTGCGTCACCCTGCCCACATATCCCCATTGAGCGCTGTCAGCTCATTTCAAGCAGATCTTTATCCGCGGACACGGTTGCTTTAGTGCTCCAACTGTGTCCGCGCTTCGATTTTCGGCGTAAGTTATCGCGCGGTCCCGTGACTAGCTCCACAACCGATCATGCGAGCGTTCGTCATCCCAATCGGTGGACGCTTCAAAGTAGCCGCCGCGCCGCGCCGTATCAATGCAGTCCTGCAGCGCCGCTTCCTGTACATCGGTGAAGCCCAGCCCCGGCGTTTCGGGTACGCGCGCATAGCCATCCTGAATCAATGGCGCGGTGATCCCAGAGATCAGGTTATCCCACCAGTCAATGTCGACCGAATGATTCTCCAGCACGTAGAAGTTTTCGGTCGCCGCGGCGCAGTGAATATTAGCGAGGAACGAGACGGGCGAGCCAGCAAAATGCATCGCCATCGCCACGCCGTGCTCCTGAGCCAGATCCCCGATTTTCTTGGTCTCCAGTAGACCGCCTGCCGTGGCAAGATCGGGGTGAATGACAGAGACACCATGCGCTTCAAGCAGCGGGCGGAAGCCCTCTTTCAGGTAAATGTCCTCGCCCGTGCACAGCGGCGTGGTCACAGACTGCGCCAAGCGCACCCATTGATCGGTGAGCTGCCACGGGATGACGTCTTCGTACCAGGCCAGCGTGAAGCGGTCGAGCGCGCGGCCTAAGCGGATAGCACTCTCCACAGTGAGATGCCCAAAGTGATCCGCCGCCAGCGGAATCTCATACCCGATGATCTCCCGGACCTGCCGCACGTACTCCACCAGATATTCGATCCCCAACTGCGTGACCTGAATACCCGTGAACGGGTGCATGATGGTCGTGCTGTCCAGCATCTCCGGCGGCGCGCTCAATGCGCCAGGTACGTCGCGCAGGAGACCGATGCCCACATCCATCTTCAGAAACTTGAACCCGCGCTCCATCCGCCGCTTGAGCCGTTCGCCCATTTGTCGACCGTCCGGCACCGAGTCGGTATCGCAGTAGCACAACACCTGACTGCGGAACCGGCCGCCCAGCAGTTGATACGCCGGGACGTTGTAGGCCTTGCCCGCCAGATCGAACAGCGCCATTTCGATGCCGGACACTCCCCCACCCTGTCGACCGTGATGCCCAAACTGTTTGATCTTGCGGAAAATCTTGTCGATATTGCACGGGTTTTCGCCAATAAGGCGGCTTTTGAGCATCAGGGCGTAAGTGGGGCTGGCCCAGTCGCGCACTTCGCCGTACCCGCTGATGCCCTGATTGGTATCCAGACGAATGAGTGAACAGTCCATCGGCAGGCCGCGCAGGTGACACACGCGCATATCGGTGATTTTGAGTTCACTCGGACGCGAATAAGTATTGACATGACTGTCTAAAGGCCGCTGATCTTCCACAATCTTTCCCTCTAACTAAGGCGCACAGCCGCGTCTATCGTCGCCGCTCAACGCCACACTATTGGTTTATAGAATAGCGCGATTTACAAGTTGACAACCATCCAAATCTCTTTACAATGATTGATTATTAATAATGGATTCAAAAACGTGAATCAAATGCAATTTCAACGACGCGAGATTCGGTTGACATCGCTTGCCGATCAAGTGTACGAACACTTGCGGCTGGCCATCATCTCAGCGGAACTGCCGCCCGCCGAAAAGTTGATTGAACTGGACATTGCCCGGCAGATGAATACGAGCCAAGGCCCCGTGCGCGAAGCCTTGCAGCGGCTGGAGCACGATGGTCTGGTGGAACGCAAAGCGCGCAGCGCAACCTATGTGACGAGTATCCCCTTTGACGAGATGTACGAGCTCTCGGTCGTACGCACCCACATCGAAATGTTCGCGGTGCGCCGCGTTGCCCAAAAGATCACGCCGGAGCAATGCGACACGCTCGCCGAGCTGATTGGCAAGATGCAGGCCGCGGGGACCGCAAATGATCTCTTGAGCTTGTCCGAGTTCGACATGGAATTTCACCGCTCCATCGTCGAGTGGTCCGACAACCGCTCGCTGCTGCAAGTGTGGAATCCGCTGTCGAATCAGATTCAGCGGTTTATCGTGCAGTCGCACCCGCTCTACTCGCCGGATTACGTCGAGGTTGCGACCCGGCACCAGCCGATTGTCGATGCCTTACGTGAGCATGACACCGAAAGGGCCGCGTGCGCGGTCTACGACCATATCATGCTCATCTGGCCGAAAATCATCCCGTAGATCGGGAGGATCACCGCCGCGGTATCGCCACGCCGCGGCGGACGAGCGTAAGTTTGACACGTGGCGCTTAAAAATTACGGTAGGTCCATGCGGGTGTGCTGTACCCGTGTGCAATCGTCTTCAGGCAGAGGAAAGGGGTTAGGCCGCGGGTTGTGTCCGCCTGAACACATTGTTAATTCAATTGGTTGAGGAGAACATACTAATGAACAAAAAGAATTTGACCCGCCGCGAGTTTTTGCGTATCGCTGGCGCAACGGGAGCCGCGCTTGCCGCTGCTCAAACCGGAATTCTCATGGCCCAGGATGCAACCCCCACGCCCGCCCCTACGGCAACGCCGCTGCCCCTGCCCGTCGGGGCGGAAGGTACGCTGACCGTCATCCACAAAACCGAATACTTTGAAGTCGTGCAAACGATGTTCCGCGACGCGGTCGTCAATTTTGCCGAAGAACAGGGTATCGGCCTCGACATTTCCACGGCCAACCCGGAACTGTTCGGCGACTTCACCGCGAAGATGCTGGCGGCCGTTCAGGCGGGCAACCCGCCCGACCTCGGCTATCACGTCCTCAGCATCCCGCAGATGTACGCGCTGGATATCGTCGAAGACGTGTCCGACGTCGTCGAGGAACTGATCAGCCGCTATGGGCTGGTCGTGCCCCGCATCGCCGAATTCAACGCCAAGATCGACGGCAAGTGGTGGGCGGTGCCCTTCATGAGCGTGACCGGCGCGTGGTTCGCCCGCCGCGATGTGTTTGATGCGCACGGCATCGACTTGAATACGCTCGATACGTGGGATGCACGGCGTGAAGCGGCGCTGGCTGTCTCCGACCCCGACAATAACCTGTGGGGCTGGGGCTTGACGGTCAACCGCAGCGGTGACGCGCACGGGCTGATTCTCTCCGTGATTCAGGGCTTCGGCGGCAGCTTCACCGACGAAACCGGGCTCCGTGTGAACTTCAACACGCCGGAAACGCTAGCGGGGGTCGAATGGCTGGCGGAAACTTACATGAGCGACCGCTTCCGCCCGATGCTCCCGCCCGGCGTTGAAAGCTGGACGGATACGAGCAACAACGAAGCCTATCTCGCGGGCACGATTGCCCTGACGATCAACCAACCGAGCGTCTACGCCAAGGCGAAGGCCGACGGCAACCCCGTCTTCGAAAATACTGCGGTGCTGCACAACCCGCTGACGATCGACGGTCGCCTGCTCGAAGCTGGCGGCAGCGGCTGGCTCACCATCTTCAAGGGTGCGCGCAACCTCGACGCCGCGAAATCGCTCATTTACCACCTCCTCGACCCGTCGGTTTACGTTCCCATGGCGCAGAATGGCGGCGGTCTCTTCCTCCCCGCATATGAAAATCTCTGGACGGACGACGTGCTCGGCACCGATCCGAACTTCCAGGTGTTCCGTGACATTCTGCTGAACGAGGACATCTTCTACGGACGGTCGCATCCCGCCCCGCCCAACGCGCTCATCGACGCCATTGACGGCGCGGCGATCACCAGCCAGATGATGGCGAACATCACCACGGGCGCGATGACCCCGGCGCAGGCCGTCGAAGACGCGCATAACCGGATCGTGCAAATCTTCGAAGAAGGCGGCGTCCCGCAGTCATAGAGGGTGGCGAACGCACCCCTCACGCGCAGCCTTTCGCATATCGATCAGGGCGGGACATGTCCCGCCCGCTGTGATCAAGCGCGCTCAGGCTGAGTCGACAGCGGGTTCCAATTCCAAACGCGCCATCACGATGGCACAAGCGAAAGAGAAAGCCAATGGATCAGTCGAAAAGACTGAAAACCTCGAGCAATCTTTACCGGTCGGAACGAACAGTGCGTCCGAGTTCGCTCTCACGCATCTTGGGGCGTGACTGGAAGATGGCCATTCCCTTCGTGATCCCGATCGTCATCATCATGGGGGGGCTGATCCTCTATCCCTTCATCAACGCCGTGCAATTGAGCATGACGACGCGTTCGCTGATCACGCGCACCGAAGTCTTTGTCGGGTTTGATAATTACGCGCGCCTCTTTCAGGATACTGATTTCATCAGCTCAGTCCGCAACACGCTCGTGTTCACACTCGCGTCCGTCAGCATCAAGTTTGTGATTGGGATTGGCATTGCCCTGCTGCTGCATGGACGACTGCCCGGCCGCAACATCCTGACCGCGATCATTCTGCTGCCGTGGATTGTGCCGGAGGTCGTCACCGCGCTGACGTGGCGCAGCATCTACGACCCGGTCTTTGGCGGCTTAAACCCCATTCTGCAAAGCCTTGGGCTCATTGACCGCCCCGTGGCGTGGCTGGCCGAACCCGGTTTGGCCATGCCCAGCGTGATCGCCGTCAATGTGTGGAAAGGGATTCCCTTTTTCGTCATTCTGCTGCTCGCGGGTCTCAAAGCGATTGACCGGGAGCAGTACGAGGCGGCGGAAGTGGACGGCGCGAGCGTGGTGCAGCGCTTCCGGCACATCACCATGCCCGGCCTGCGCTACGTGATCATCACGACGCTGCTGCTCTCCTTCATCAACACCTTCAATACCTTCGGCCTCATCTACCTGATGACGGGCGGCGGCCCCGGCGGCGCGACGCGCATGTTCTCAATTCTCGCCTACGAAAAGGCGATTGTCGGGCTGCGCTTTGGCCCCGGCGTGGCGACCGCGCTCAGCATGGCGCCCTTCATGGCCGCGCTGATCTTCGTGCTGGCGCGCGTGATGCGCCCAAATGAGCAAGTGCAGGTTCGGGAAAAAGTCACGCTGCTGGATCGGATTGGCCGCTGGTTTGAGCGCCTCGTCGGGCTGCTGCTGGATCTGGTCTTGCTGCCGCTGCAGTGGTTGGAACAGGGCGTGAGCACCCTCATGCGGTTGCTGGTGCCCGCGAAAGGCGATGGTCAGCCCCGGCTCCGGCGCTCACAGTGGGAAGTATTTGGCGTGAGCACGCGCTTTCTGCTGCTGATCCCCGTGTTCATCTTCGTACTGTTTCCGTTCTACTGGATTTTCGTCACTTCTTTCAAAACCGACTTACAGATTCAGCGCTTCACATCGATCTATATGCCCGATCCGTGGACGTTTGAACAATATCGCAGTTTGCTGAGCGATACTCCCTTCCTCACGTGGTTCCGCAATACGCTGATCGTCGCCGTCAGCAGCACGGCGCTGTCAATCGTCATCGCGGCGCTCGCCGCCTACGCGCTGGCGCGCCTGCGCTTCCTCGGCGCGGGTCTGCTCACCACACTGCTGCTCATCACTTATCTGCTCCCCGCTTCGCTCCTGTTCATCCCCCTGTACCGCATCCTCACGGATCTTGGCGCCATTAACAACTACTCATCGCTCATCCTGACGTATCCGACCTTCCTCATGCCGTTCGCGACGTGGGTAATGATGGGCTATTTCCGCTCCATTCCCGTCGAACTGGAAGAAGCCGCGTTGATCGACGGCACGACCCGCTTCGGCGCCTTCCGCCGCGTGACTTTACCGCTCGCCGCGCCCGCGCTGCTCTCGGTCACGCTGTTCGCGTTCACCAACGCCTGGAATGAGTTTCTGTATGCGTTCGTCTTCATCACCAGTGACAGCCTGAAAACCCTTCCGGTTGGCCTGCAGCTGTTGGTGTTCGGCGACATCTATCCTTGGGGTCAGCTCATGGCGGCATCGCTGATGATGGCGATTCCCGTCGTCATCGTCTACATCTACGCACAACGCTATCTCGTCGGCGGGCTAACCGCTGGCAGCGTCAAAGGGTAACGGGATATGAAAATCACCGACGTTCAAGCCAGTGTCATCGGTCGTGAAGAACCGGACAGCGGCGGCAGCGTATGGACCTTCGTCCGCATCTATACGGATCAGGGCATCGTCGGCACCGGCGAATGTAATTCAGGCGGGCCGGGCTTCTCCGGCTTCGCGACCAAGGCGGCGATCCTCGCCATGAAACCTCTGTTGATCGGCGAAGACCCGTTCAACATCAACCTGATTTACGAGAAACTGCGGCGGCGCGGGCGCTACGGCGGGTCGAGCCATGCGCCGCTCATTTTCGCGCTCACCGGCATCGACAACGCGCTGTACGACATTGTCGGCAAGGCGCTGAATGTGCCCATCTACCAACTGCTCGGCGGCAAATTCCGCGACAAACTGCGCCTGTACGCCGACTGTCATGCGGGCGAGACGAGCGATCCCCAGGCTTACGCGGATAAAGCACTCGAGGTTGTCGCCGAAGGCTATACGGCCGTCAAGTTCGACGTCGATCACGCCGTCGAAGGCAAGCTCGACCCGTACAACTGGACGGTTGGCGCGCGCGAGATGAATCAAGTCATCAAGCTGATCGAGGGACTGCGCGCGGCGCTCGGCTATGCCACTGATCTCGCCATCGACTGTCACGGCCAATTTGATCTCCCGTCGGCGATCACGTTGGCGAAAGCGGTCGAACCCCTGCGCCTGTTGTGGCTCGAAGAACCCGTGCCCGCCGAAAATCTCGACGCACTCGCGCAGGTGCGCCGCTCCAGCAGCACTGTGATCTGCACGGGCGAAAATCAGTACACGCGCTTTGAGTTTCTGGAAATGTTTGAGCGCAAAGCGACCGATGTGATCATGCCAGATCTGGCGAAGGCGGGCGGCATTGCCGAAGGCAAACGCATTGCCGATATCGCCGACGCGCACTATATTCCTATCGCGCCGCATAATGTCTCGTCGCCGCTCGGCATGATGGCCGCCTGTCATGTCATGGCTGCCGTGCCGAATTTCCTTGTACTGGAGTTTCACGGACGCATGATCTCGTGGTGGAACGATCTGTGCGATGGCGACCAGCCATTTATTGAGCAAGGGTTCATGCGCGTCTCCGACCGTCCCGGCATTGGCGTCGAACTCAACGCCAAGAATGCCAAAGCCCTGCTCTGGAACGACGATACTTACTTTGACTGATTGTGTGCTGGGAGAATTCTGTGATGTCAGACCAACCTTCGGTTGTTGAACTGCAAGCGCGCTGGGACAAAATCCGCGTGGCTAACCTGTACGACACGCTGGATGCAATGGGTTACCCGAACCAGTGCATCGACCTGGGGATCCGGCCGCTGTTTCCCCAGCGCCACCTCGCCGGGCAAGTGATCACGGTGCAGGGCAGTCCGTACGCGCCGCCGCTGCACGGCGCGGAAACCGCCAACTGGACGGGCAACTATTTTGAGGCACTGCGCGCGGCGCTGTATCCCGGCTGCGCAGTCGTGGTCGAGACGGGGGGCGAACTGCACGCGGGCAAATTCGGCGAGATGACCAGTTGGGCGCTCAAACAAGGGGGCGCGCACGGCATCGTCATCGACTCGTTCATCCGCGACTATCTTGGACTAGAAGTCATCCCCGAGTTTACGCCGTGCGTGCGCGGCACCTCGCCGATTGAGTCGAACAAGCGCTGGCGCATGACCGCCTTAAACGAGCCGATTGCGATGCCCGGCACACTGACGGCGCGCGTGCGCGTCGCCCCCGGTGACTGGATCATCGGGGAAGCGGACGGCGTGATTGTCGTGCCCAAAGAGATCGCCATGGAAGCGCTCGTCAAGGTCGAAGATGTTGAACGGCGCGAACAAGGCATGCGCGAAGATTTCGCCCGCGGTGTCTCCTTCGACGAAGCCTTCAACAAGTGGGGACGCGCGTAAGGCAATTAGTTTCTCGATCAACACCGCTCAAACACGGGTAGCTTTTCAACTATCGGGCTGCAGGAGGAGCGTATTTCACAAACTGTGAAATACGCTCCTCCCGTGTTCCCGCTCCGATTCACCCCCTCCTCCGCCTTGAATTCCACCTAAGGCGAAAGACAGCGCCGCCGTGTCCCGCTAAGGTGAGAGTCATCTCAGCGAGGATGGAGGCACACCATGAACAAGTACGCCCGAATGGCCGTTGGCATGAGCTTATTCGTCACCGTGTGGTATGGCCTGCAAGCCTGGTTCGTGCAGTCGGCAGTTCGAGCATCCAGCCCACTCGCCTTCAACGCGGAACGTTACCTGCTCGCCAGCCTCCTGTTGGGCGGCTTCTGCTTCATCAAGCGCATCCCGCTGACACGCCGCGCCCTTCAGGGCGGCGCGCTGCTCGGCACCGTGTTTACGGTTGCGGTCGCGGCGGATACACAAGGGATCGCGCTTGGGTCGGCGGGGCGTGTGGTCTTTCTCGGGAGTCTCTACGTCGCCTTCCTGCCGCTGTGCGCCCTCCTGTTCCGACGGCCAAACGTACGCGCTGCGGCTGTGATCGGCAGTCTGGTCGTCCTGCTGGGTGGAGGGCTGCTGCTCTACACGCCAGATGGCACCTTTGCCAGTGATTTCTTCGGCATCCTGCGCGCCCTCGCCTTTGGCGTCTACCTGCTGCTGCTGAGTCGCTACGCCCACGAAGACTGGCGCGTGCTGAGTCTGGTCTCCGCCGTCGTGGTCGCGGGCTTATCGATTGTCCTCGCCGTAGTGACCGATCAGGCGCGCTTTTCCCTCTCCGTCGACGTGCTGGCCCCGGTGATCCTCTCCGCGCTGATGGGGACAATCCTGTGTGCTGCCGTCACCTTGTGGAGTGGGCGCTTTCTCAGCCCGGCGCTGATGGGCATGATCAGCTTCCTCGAATCACCGTTCACAGTGATCTGGGGCATCCTGCTTGGTCGCGAGGTGCTCTCCATCAATTCACTGGCCGCTTTCGCCATCATTTCGGTCGGCGCGGTCCTCGTCCTCGGCGCCAACGCCATCCGACTGCCTGCGCTGCGCCTGACGGCGCGCCCGGCGCGCACCGTCGTCCCACAAAGCTGAGCGCGCCCGCCGCCCTAGACCAGACCGAGCTGCTGGGCGCGTAAAATCGCCTGCGCTCGGTTGAGTACCTCCAGCTTGCCGTAAATATGCGTCAGATGCTTCTTGACAGTGCTCAGT
>JAYRZU010000015.1:0-65742 GCA_041916315.1 Anaerolineae bacterium | reverse complement strand
CCGCGCCGCCACACTAATGACGCCGAGGATGATGATGCCAATGAAGTAGAACAGAATTTGCTGGGCCAGTGGTTCGAGGTTCCCGGCAATCTGAATGCCAAAGGTGTTGGCTATCCCGCCGATGAAGTCGACCCAGAACGCGGGCATGGGCGGGCTGGCCACGTTGAGCAGCCCCTGCGACCCGTTCGTCAGGTTGACCGGTTGGTCGGCGTTGCGCGCCAGTACGCGGATCATTTCGCCGAAACCAAGCGTCACAATCGCGAGGTAATCACCGCGCAGACGCAGCACGGGCAAGCCGAGCAAAATCCCCACTCCGGCGGCGACGACCACGCCGACGAACAGGAACAGGTAAAACGCCCAACCCGGCACGATGATCCCGCTTACGAAGAAGACCGTATCCGCGCTGGACGTGAACATCGCCCATACGTATGCGCCAACCGCAAAGAAGGCGATGTAGCCGAGGTCGAGCAGCCCGGCGAAACCGACGACGATATTCAACCCGAGCGCTAACCCGGCGAAAATGCAGATCTGGATCGTCAGTTCGAGGTAGCTGCTGTCGTAGATGCCGATCATCGGCATGGCGATAATCAGCAGCAGCAAAATCAAAGAATATTTGAATTTATTCGGGATCGGCGCGGCCAGAATGACCAGCGGCGACAGGACAAACGGCGGAAAGACCAGCGTGCTGAACAGCGGAAACAACAAGTTACCGCGATCCAGTGAGAGCAGCGTGCCCACTGCGATCACCAGATACGCGATGATGAGTACACCCGCGACCCGCGGCTGCATGATCCACGCGCGCAGGGTTGCCCAGGGACTTGAAGCGGCTTGTGTCGTCATGGCGGTTACACTTTCTCGTCCACGCGTTCGCCGAGCAGACCACTGGGCCGGAAGATCAGGATCAGGATCAGCACGGAGAAGGCAAAAATATCGGTGTAGCGTTGGCCGAGCGCCGGGAAGTACACCAGCACGCCGTTCAGGAACGATTCAACCAAGCCGAGTGTCAGCCCGCCGAGCAGCGCCCCGGTCACATTGCCGATGCCTCCGAGCACCGCGGCGGTGAACGCTTTGAGCCCGGGGATAAAGCCGACGTAGGGCGTCACTGTGCCGACGTTCAAGCCAAACAACGCCCCAGCGGCGCCACCGAGTGCCCCACCGACAAAGAAGGTGATGGACACGATCAGGTTGACGTTGATGCCCATCAGACCAGCCGTAGTGCGGTCTTGCGACACGGCGCGGATGCCGCGCCCGAGCTTTGTACCGTTGACGAAATAGTTGAGCACGATCAGCATGAGCACTGCCGCGATCACGATGACAATCGAGGTGATACGCACATTCACCGTATTGTCACCGAACTGCACGGGGATAGGCGTACGCAAATACGGGAGATCACCCGTAGGATAAGTTAGGTTAAAGTCGTTGCGCGTGATCGCTTCAATCGCGCGCACAAAATCAATCAAAAAGAAGCTGATGCCGATAGCCGTGATGAGCGGCACGAGGCGTGGTGCGTTGCGCAGCGGCCGGTAGGCGACGCGTTCGATGAATACCGCGAGTAACCCGCTCGCCATCATTCCGGAGCCGACCACGGTGATGACGAGGAACACCGGATGCCATGACTGGATGAACCCGGCATCGTCGATGCGCCGCATCACCTCAAAACCGATCACTGAGCCAACCATGAAAATTTCGCTGTGCGCGAAGTTAATAAATTTGAGCACCCCATACACCAGGGTGTAGCCTAACGCGACCATCGAGTAGACAAACCCGATGCTGATCCCGCTGATGATCATGCCGGGAAGCTGTTTCCCGATCTGATCCATCAGGATGATGTTTTCACGGGGTTCAGGGACGAGCAGTGCGAGGATGACCGCAAGCAGCGTGAGTAGACCCGCGGCGCCAGCGATGAAGACCAGCATTTGCCCAATGGGGAACAGAATGAAACGAACGGGAAAGCTATCGCGCAGGCGTCTCCACGGGGAGTCGAGGGCAGCAACGCTGTTTGCTTGCGGCGGGGTCAAGGTCTCTGAACTCATACGACAACTCCAACAGGCAATTAGAAAAAAGGCGGCAGCGCGGGTGCGCTACCGCCCAATGTGCGGACTTACCAACTACGAGCTCGGGGTGGCTTCCGGTTCCACCGCGGCGAGCGGCGAAGGAATGTTCTGCGAGGACAGCAGCTCATTGCTATTCCAGTCAGCCGGGTCAGCCGAGCCAACGCTCAGGATGTAGTACTGGCCAATTTCCGGGTCGCCATTGTCGTCGAAGCTGTACGTGCCGGTGATGCCCGCATAGCCTTCGGTCGCACGGACGGCCGCAGCCACTTCCGCACGGCTCGGCAGCGCGCCGTTGGCTTCGATCAAGCCTGCGATCGCCTGCAGAACGATACCCGTCGAGTCATACGCCTGCGCCGCAAACGGCTGGGGCGCCTCGCCGTACGCTTCTTCGTAGGAGGCTGCGAAGTCCGCCGCATCCGGGTAAATGGTCACGGGAGCCGCAACGGTCGTGTAGTACGTGCCGACGCCAGCTTCACCGGAGAGTTCCGAGAATTCCGACGAGTCGAAGCCATCCGGGCCCATGAACAGGCCGGTGTAGCCCGCGGTGCGCGCCTGGTTGATGAAGATGCCCGACTGCGGATACAGACCGCCGAAGTAGATGAGATCCGGCGCCAGCGCGAGGATCGGCTGGATGATGCCTTCGAAGTTGGCTGCTTCTTCCGTGCCTTCGAAACCGAGGACAGTCAGGCCCTGAGCTTCAGCTTCCGCCTGGAAGAATTCAGCGACGCCCAAACCGTAAGCGGTGGTGTCGTGGATGATGTAGACCGAAGACACGCCGTCGAGGCTGGCCGCAAACTGCGCGCCGGCAGCACCCTGCGCATCGTCACGACCGCAAATGCGGTTGACGGTCGGGTAGCCACGGTCGGTGATGTTGACGTTGGTGTTCGCGGGCGAGACCATCACGAGGTCGTTGTCGTTGTAGACTTCCGACGACGGCAGCGCGACACCGCTGTTCAGGTGACCGATCACGGCGAGGATGGCGCCATCGTTCACAATGTTCTGGGCATTCGCCACGCCAACATCCGGGGTCGCCTGATCGTCAAACGGGACGAATTCGACCGTGTAGCCCAAGTCAGTGAGCGGGCCAGACAGCTGAGCGATCGCCAGTTCAACGCCGTTACGGATACCGGTGCCGAGAATCGACTGCGGGCCAGACAGCGGGGTCTGGGAAGCAATGCGGATAACCGTCGCGTCCTGCGCGCTCACCATCGTTGCGCTCATCAGGAGGCCAACCGCCACCACCAACAAAAATACCATCAGCTTGCGCGAAGTCTTCATGTGCCACTCCATCAAATTGTGTTGTAGAACATTAAAATTTCCAGCTAAGGTTAGTATACTAACGCGCAGAAAAGTTACAAGCATTCAGCCACATTTAATAAATTTTGAGTGGATTCTGTTCATATTTTAGGATTGACAATGCTCAAAGGCGCGTTCTACGGTCTCACTGCTGCCGCCACCTGGGGTGGTCTCTACGTCGTGTCTGACATCGTATTAGAGACGATTCCGCCCTTCACCCTGCTCACAATTCGCATCCTGATCGGCCTGCTCCTCCTCGGCTTGATCGCACGACTCAATTCCAGGCTCGTTTATCCGGATCGCCGCGGCGCACTCAAGCTGCTCGGGGTTGGTTTCCTCGGCTTCGGGATCAGCATCGGAGCGCAGTTCGTCGGCACCGACAAATCGACAGCATTCAACGGTGCGCTAATCACGAGCGCCGCGCCCGCCTTCATTCTGCTGTTCGCCGCACTCCTCCTGCGCGAAAAACTGACCGTACAGCGCATCGCCGCCGTTATTCTGGCCACCATCGGCGTCATCATCATCATCGACCCGGCCAATGTCAACTTCAGCTCGGATACGTTTTTCGGGGATGTGTCGTTGGCCTTCGCGGCGCTGACGTGGGGGTTGTATTCGGTCCTGGTTCGCCGGGTGAGCGGCCAGTATGACACGCTCATCGTCTCGCTCTATGCGCTGCTCGGTGGGTTGATCTTCACCCTACCCGCCGCCGCACAGGAACTCACCGTGCGCCCGGTGGGCACGATTGACCTGCCGATTCTGCTCGGCGTGCTCTACCTGAGCGTGATCGCGATGGCGCTGGCTATGTGGATGTGGAATCGCGCCTTCGCGCTCGTCGAAGCCTCGATTGCATCGCTGTTCTTCTTTGCGCAGCCGCTGGTTGGCGGGCTGCTGAGCGTGCTCGTGCGCGGGCAGGAACTGACGCCCAATCTGCAGCTGGGGAGCGCGCTGATTATCGGCGGCGTTTTGCTGACAATTGTCACGCCGCGCCCGTCGCCAGAACGAGCCAAATTGGATATAGTTGAACCGTCATAACGTATTTTTTGAAAGGATCTCCACTCATGACGGATTTTCAACCTCGTCCGGAAGACAAGTTTACGTTTGGCTTATGGACTGTGGGCAACGTGGGTCGTGACCCGTTTGGGCCGCCTGTGCGTAACCCCATCTCCCCTGTCGAGATCGTACATCTGCTCGCGGAAGTCGGCGCGTACGGCGTCAACTACCACGACGATGACCTGATCCCGATTGGCACGCCGACCGCCGAACGCGAACAGATCATCCGCGACTTCAAGAAGGCGCTTGCCGACACCGGCATCAAGATGCCGATGGCGACGGCCAACCTGTTCTCACACCCCATTTTCCGTGACGGCGCCTTTACCTCGAACAACCCGAAGGTGCGCGCCTTTGCCCTGCAGAAGACGCTCCAGTGCATCGACATTGGCTACGACATGGGCGCGTCGGTCTACGTGATGTGGGGTGGGCGCGAAGGTACCGAAACGGACGCCAGCAAAGCCGCGACCGATTCGGTCAAGCGCATGCGCGAAGCGGTCAACTTCATCACCGAATACATCAAGTCGCAGGGCTACAATCTGAAGGTCGCGCTGGAAGCCAAGCCGAACGAACCGCGCAGCGACATCTACTTCCCGACGACGGGCGCGATGCTCGGCTTCATCGCCACGCTCGATCACCCGGAAATGGTCGGCGTGAACCCGGAAGTTGCGCACGAACACATGTCTGGCCTCAACTTCATGCATGCCGTCGCGCAGGCGTGGGATGCGGGCAAGCTGTTCCACATCGACCTGAACGACCAGTTGTTTGGCCGCTTCGACCAGGATTTCCGCTTTGGCTCGGTTATGCTCAAGCAGAACTTCTTCCTCGTCAAGTTCCTCGAGGATGTGGGCTACAGCGGCAGCCGTCACTTTGACGCGCACGCCTACCGCACCGAAGACTACGCCGGCGTCCGCGATTTCGCGCGCGGCTGCATGCGCACCTACCTGATCTTCAAGGAACGCGCTGCCCGCTGGAACGCCGATCCCGAAATCAAGGCGATCCTTGAAGAGGTCAACGCCAATGATGGCTCCGTCGACTTCCTCAAAGGCGGTTTCACGCCCGAGAAGGCGCAGCAGCTCAAGGCGACCGAATTCGACCGTGACGGCATCGCTGCCAAGGGTCTGGCCTACGAACGCCTCGATCAACTCACTGTGGAAGTTCTGCTCGGCGTCCGCTAACTAATTTTGGCCGGGGTGCAAACGCTTGCATCCCGGCACAATTACGGCTTCTCGTGTAAATCCCCCTATATCCCTTAACATTTCCCTGCTAAAATTGTTCTTGATTCCAGAGAGTTAGGCTAAAGGGAAACTGTGACACAGACTCGCGCCGATATTCGCAACATTGCGATCATCGCTCACGTCGATCATGGCAAAACGACACTCGTAGACGGTATGCTCAAGCAGACCAAGGTCTTCCGCAACGCTGACGCCGCTGGCGAACGCATCCTCGATTCAAACGCCTTGGAACGCGAACGCGGCATTACCATTTTGGCTAAGAACACCGCCGTCGTGTGGGGTGATGTCAAGATTAATATCGTGGATACGCCCGGCCACGCCGACTTTGGCGGCGAAGTCGAGCGTATTCTCAACATGGCGGACGGCGCGCTGCTCCTCGTCGACGCGGTTGAAGGGCCGATGCCCCAGACGCGCTTTGTGCTGCGCAAGGCACTGGCCGCTGGGCTGCGCATCATCGTCGTCATTAACAAGGTTGACCGCCCCCACGCGAACCCCGAAGTGGCGCTCAACGAAACGTTTGATCTGTTTATCGAACTCGGTGCAAGTGACGAACAGGCGAACTTCCCGGTCGTGTACGCCATCGGCATGGACGGACGCGCGGGCATGGAAGCGGACAAACTCGACAATGATCTGACGCCCCTGTTCGAAACAATCATCAAAGAAGTGCCGCCGCCCGTGATCGACGGCGATGCTCCGGCACGTCTGCTCATCACCAACATTGAGTACGACAACTACAAGGGACAAATTGGCATCGGGCGCATCGACTCCGGTGTGATCAAGAAGGGGATGCAGGTCGTCCGCATTACGCCCACGGGTGAACGCGTCAATGCCCACATTGATTACCTGTTTACCTTCTTCAACCTCTCCAAGGTAGAGGCGACCGAAGTGCGGGCGGGTGACATCATTGCGATTGGCGGCATCGGCGAACTCGGCATTAGCGATACCATCGCCGACCCGGCGAACGCCGTCGCCCTGCCCCCTATCCTCGTGGAAGAACCGACCGTCCGGATGACGTTTGGCGTCAACACCTCGCCCGTCGCGGGTCGCGAGGGCAAAACGGGTTGGGGCACGTCGCGCAAGTTACGTGAACGGCTCTACAATGAGACTCGCAGTAACCTCGCCCTGCGCGTCACGGATGGCGACTCACCCGAGCGCTTCGTGGTCAGTGGCCGTGGCGAACTGCACCTCGGCATCCTCATCGAAACCATGCGCCGCGAAGGCTATGAGTTCGAAGTCAGCAAGCCGGAGGTGATTTACCGCCGCGATCCTGAGACTGGCGAAATGCTCGAACCGGTCGAAGAAGTCCATGTCGATGTCGCCGATGACCTGACGGGCGTCGTGGTCGAAATGCTCGGCACGCGCCGCGGCCAGATGATCGACATCAGCTCGGAAAACGGGACGACGTTCCTGAAGTATCTCGTGCCGACGCGCGGGTTGCTCGGCTTCCGCGCCAAGCTGCTGACCGCGACCAGCGGTATGGGCACCATTCACAGCATCTTCCACGGTTATGAACCCGTCGCCGGGGCCATTCCCGGGCGTCAGTTTGGCAGCCTCGTGGCGTTTGAAGCCGGACCGTCGACCACGTACGCGATGGCCGATCTCCAGCAGCGCGGCACGTTCATCATCGAACCGGGCACGGAAGTCTACGAGGGTATGGTCGTTGGCGAACACATTCGCCCGGAAGACCTGGCGATCAACGTGTGCAAGTCCAAGCACCTGACCGCCGTCCGCACCAAGAACTACGCCGACGATATTCGTCTGCGGTCCGTCCGCGCGATGACGCTGGATGATTTCATCGAGTTCATGGCCGACGACGAACTGCTCGAAGTCACGCCGGAAAGCCTGCGTTTGCGCAAGCGCATCCTCAACAATGAACTGCGCATGCGCGACCAAAAGGCCCGCGAAAAGTTGATGGCAGACGCCTAAACTCAGAAGTTTCAGCGGGTAACAAAAAGGACGCTCACCATGAGCGTCCTTTTTGTTTGGTTTACGCAGCGTCCTTGAGCGGGCGCGACGTAATGTAGATCGCGCCGTCGGCGGTAGTTCCATTCAGCCGCAGGATACGATGCCGTTGGCGCTGCGCATCCGACAATTCGAGCCAGAAGCTCAGCGCGCGTTTCTGGCGCGCCGCCAAGAAGCTCAGGGCGGCGAGCACGTGTGAGCAGCCAAAGCCGCCGTTTTGCGCCCAAGGGCAGGTGCAGCGGGCGTGAATCGTCCCCGCATCATCGGTCTCGATCGAGACAATGTGATTCGCGTACGGATTCGAGCGGCTGGTCACGACCAGTGTGTGTGGCGCAATCTGCTTGACGCGCAAGTTCCGACTGCGAGCTTGGAGCTTTTTGATCTCTCTTGGGTGCATGTTCTCAACCTCCCGAATGAGGCTGCTATACTAGCATTTCTTCCCTTATAGTATAGTACATTCGTTCGCATTTGTGAACATGCATTCCTCAAGTCTTTAACATTACCCCACATTTGTGGGGGCCGCGGTAATCGGCGTGAGTGCGCTTTCAATCACCGAGCGGCTCTGCTCTAACCACGGCGGCAGCATCAGGTGTGTGCCCAGTTCGGTGATCGGTTCGTCGACTGCGAAACCGGGGTCGAGAGTCGCGATTTCGACGATATGCCCATCCGGATCGTTGGTGTAGATGCTCTTGAAGTAGGTGCGATCCCGCACGGGCGACACACCATAGCCTGCCGCGATCAGCTTGGCCCGCCATTCGAGCTGCACCTCGGCGTTTTCGACCGCCAGCGCAAAATGATGCGTCTGCCCATTGCCCAGCCGCGCCCGCTTGCCGTACTTCGGGTCATGCTCAAAGTAGGTGATCAGTGTGCCGGGCTTGCCCTCCCCGACACCCCAATACCAGTGCGGCGTCGTGGGATCGTCGAAGTTGCCCGTGCGCTTGAGCAGTCGCAGCCCCAACACGCCGGAGAAGAATTCGTTGGTGCGCTCGATGTTCGAGCTGATCGCCGAAATGTGATGCATGCCATCGGTGAGCGCCATATCCGGCGTGATGACGGGAACGGGTTGCCCCCAGGTCAACGCGCTGATCGTCACCTGATCGTGGTTCGCCATCCGCAGATCCTCCGGCGGCTCGCGGTACTCCGTTCCGAGCGCTTCGGGTGCTTCGTCAATCGTCCAACCGGGGCCGCGGGTGGCGATTTCCAACACTGCGCCATCGGGATCGCGGAAATAGATCGATTTGAAGTATGCCCGATCCAGCGGCCCGGTGACCGGCACGCCAGCGTCCGTCAGCCGCCGCTTCCACTTGAGCAGCCCGTCATCATCGTTGACGGTCAGCGCGAAGTGGTGCGTCCCGCCGATGCCGTAACTGCCGCGCGGCGCATGGGGCCATTCGAAGAAGGTGATCGCGGTGCCGGGCGCACCCATCTCATTGCCGAAGTACAGGTGATAGCTGCCGGGATCATCAAAGTTGACCGTCTTCTTGACGAGGCGCAGGCCGAGCACGCCCGTGTAAAAGTCGACCGTGCGCTGCGCATTAGCGGCGGCCAGCGTGATGTGATGCAGTCCGAGTATCGTCATGGTTCGCTTTCCTATTCACTACAATACTTAGACGGCTATCTATTCTAACTTCTTACCCGCCACCTGCGCCATAATCCCGCTGACCGCCGCGATCTCATCCTCGTTGATCGTGTGCCCCATGCCGGGATACAGCCGTACAGAGACATCCGCCTGCATGTTGCGCAGCACGTCCGCCGATTCGGTCACGCGCTCTTTGGGAATGTGGAAGTCGACGTCACTGCACCCGAAAAAAACAGGCGTTCCGTCCATTGATCCCGGAATCGGCGTGAGCACGTCGCCGATCAGCCCGCCGCTCAACACAAACACGCCGCCATAGCGCTGAGGGTTACGCGCCGCCCACTCAACTGCCAAGCACGCCCCCTGCGAAAAGCCTAACAGGCAGATTTGTTGGGTGGTGAAGCCTTGCCCCTGCACATGCTCAACCAACCCGGTCACAGTATCCAGCGCCGAGGATAGATACGGCTCGTTCTTGGCGCGCGGTTCGAGAAAACGGTAGGGATACCACGTGCTCCCCGCCGCCTGCGGCGCGATGAAGGCAAAATCCGGCTGATCGAGCTCCGGCACCAGCGAGAGGATATCTTTCGCCTGTGCCCCGCGACCATGAAGCATGATCAGCACAGCTTTGGCGGCATCCAGTGGTTGTCCCGCGCCCAGTATGGGCTGCCCTTGATGAATGGCGACCATTTTCACCTCTTACTTTCTTTATCGAGAAATCGGCTTAAGTCGCGTAAGGGGCCGCGCAGCAGCGCGCCCAGCATCAGCGTCGGCGTCATCACCCGATCCGCGTCAATCTGCCGCGTGAGCATCAGACCGAAGCGCTCCATGGTCAGCGGGTCCTGCAGCAGCCAGCGGACAGGCGTCTGCGCCCACGCGGGTGCGGGTTCATAGAGACTGGTGCGCACGCGCTCCAACGTCGAACTATACATGGGATAGGTGTGACGGCGCACGGCAGCATCATAGGCGGCCAACGCTTCACCCCACAGCTGAGCGCCGCGCTTCCAGTCGAGAATGGCGTGGGCTAACTGTTTCGCCGTGAACACCGCATCGTACACCCCCTGTCCGTCAATTGGGTCTTTCTGGTGGTAGGCATCGCCGACCAGCGCCCACCCCGGCCCGCCCGCCTGGCGGTACAGGTTGCCAATGCGCCGCATCCCGCGCACATCGGTGATTCGTTCGGCCCCGTCAATGATCTCGGCGAGGAACGCGTGCTGGCGAATCAAGTCTTCGTAGAACTGGTTCGCCTTACCCGGTTCCGGGTCCAGCAGTTCGGTCCGCCCTTCGATGGCGATCACTTTGGTGTCGTCGGCACTGTCCATGACCAGATAGCCAACGCCGAACTCCTGGCCAAACGCGAGCGCGGTCGGTTCGTCGAACGGCTTCCCACCGCGCCAATACGCATAGTAAATCGAGGTCGGGTACTGATCATGGACGTCGTACTCCGCCGCGCCGACCTTACGTGCAATCAGGCTGAAGCGTCCGTCCGCGCCCACCACCACCTCCGCCGTGATCCGCTCGCCTGTGCTGGTGACCACGCCTGTCACCCGCTGACCATCCCAGAGCACGTCGGATACGGCGACACCGTCCCGCGCTTCGACCGTCTGGCTGGCGGTTGCCCACAACGCCGCATCAAAGCGTGCCCGGTCAATCGCATAGGCATAATCGCGACCATCCAGCATGGGAATCCGCATTTCCGTCTGCATCCCCGGCGTCGCATTGAGCATCCGCCGAATCTTCGGCGTATTGTGGGCATAAGCCCCTTCGTCCGCGCCGATTTCGTCGAGCAGACGCATGGTCGAGGCATAGATGATCGGGCTGGACGCGCCCGGCAAGCTCGGCATGGTCGCACGTTCCAGCAGCAGCACCCGCAATTCCGCTTGACCGAGGCGTGCCGCCAGTGTCGATCCCGCCGGACGCCCGCCGACGACGATCACATCGTAGTCACTCATGAATTCGTCCCTGTTATTCAGTCGTTCACCTTCATTATGGTCGTCCGCTGGCAATTTCCTCAACTCCCTAAGCGGATTCTCAGGATGATTCCCGATTATGGGGCGGTATGGTAGACTCCGCCTGTTTGAATGAGCAAAGAGGTTTACATGATGAAAAAGTGGTTTTTGATCGGGCTGCTGCTGGCGTTGAGCATCACACCAATCATGGCGCAGGAAACCGCGCCGAGCGCGCCGTGGTGGAACGACCGCGTCTTCTACGAAATCTTCGTGCGCAGTTTCTACGACAGCGACGCGGACGGCATCGGCGATCTGCAAGGCGTCATCCAAAAGCTCGACTACCTGAACGATGGCGACCCAACCACGACGACCGATCTCGGCGTGACGGGTATCTGGCTCATGCCGATCACTCAGTCGCCCAGCTATCACGGTTACGATGTGACCAACTATCAAACGGTCGATGAAGACTATGGAACAACCGAAGACTTCCGCGAATTGATGGCCGCAGCGCATGAACGCGGCATCGCCGTCATCGTGGACTTTGTCGCCAACCACACGTCGGATCAAATCTCGTGGTTCACAGCATCCGCACGCGGTGACGAAGACTATGCTGACTGGTATATCTGGTCGGACACCGATCCCGGTTACGCTGGCCCGTGGGGTCAGGGTGTGTGGCATCAGCGCAACGGACGCTACTATTACGGCGTCTTCTGGAGCGGCATGCCGGACCTCAACTACACCAACCCAGAAGTCACCGAGACGATGTATGACAATGCCCGCTTCTGGTTGGAAGACATGGGCGCGGACGGCTTCCGCATGGACGCACTGCGCTACGTGGTCGAAGAGGATCGGGCGATGGCCGACACCGACTCCACACTCGAATGGACGGCCAACTTCAACGCTTACATGGACTCGATCAACCCGGACTCGCTGATGGTTGGCGAAGTATGGACGGACAGCGACACCGTCGCGCGCTATCTCGATGCGGGCAGCCTCGACCTCGCGTTTGAGTTTGACCTCGCTACCGCCATGATGAGCGCGTCATCGTCCGGGTCGAGCAGTATCATGCAGTCGCGCGCCGCCAACGTGAACGAGCTCTACCCCAACGGCCAGTACGCCGCCTTCCTGACCAATCATGACCAAAACCGCGTGATGAGCGAACTGCGATCAGATGTGAACAAAGCGAAAGTCGCGGCGAGTTTGCTCCTCACCAACCGCGGTGTGCCGTTCATCTATTACGGCGAAGAAATTGGCATGATCGGCGAAAAGCCGGACGAACGTATCCGCACGCCCATGCAGTGGGAACTGGAAGCGACGACTGTCGGCTTCACCGATGCGCGCCGTCCGTGGGAGCCGATGCAGTCGAACTTCACCACGGCCAACGTCGCGATCCAAACCGACGATCCCGACTCGCTGCTGAGCCACTATCGCAATCTGATTCACCTGCGCAACGATCACATCGCACTGCGGCAGGGTGACTATGTCGCGGTCGAGTCTGGCTCACGCAAGCTGTATGCCTTCATTCGTCAGCACGCCGACGAGACCTTACTTGTGCTCATCAACGTGGATGATGAACCGATCACCGACTACGGGCTGACGTTGGCCGAGGGCAGCCTTATACTTGGCACATCAGAAGTCATTTTGGGGGAGGGTGAGGTTGCTCCGCTAACCCTGAATGCCGCAGGTGGTTTCGACGCGTATCAACCGTTCGCCGAAGTCGCGCCCTTCAGCACGACGGTGATTCGCCTTGCCAGCGCGGGCGAATAAGCTACAATGGCGCACCTACTTAAGTTCAGGAGATTGACCTACATGAAGAATGTGATCCGTTTGGCGCTGCTGGCCTTGGTCGTCGGCGCTCTGATGGTCGGCACGGTCGCCGCGCAGGACGCGCAGACCCCAACGGAAATCTGCGATGCGGCCACGCCTGCCGCTGAACCCACTACGCGCGATTTCGCCCAGGCTGAACAGGTGCTGGAAGCAGGCGTCGATTACCGCGCGGTGTTCTGCACGGGTGCGGGCGCGGTTTACATCGACTTGCTCGAAAACGAATCGCCGATCACGGTGAACAGCTTCGTCTTCCTCGCACAGCAGGGCTACTACAACAACACCACCTTCCATCGCGTCATTCAGGACTTTATGGCGCAGGGCGGCGACCCCACGGCGACTGGCACGGGTGGCCCCGGCTACCAGTTCGTGAACGAGAACACCGGCTACCTCACGTTTGACCGGGCAGGTTGGCTGGCGATGGCAAATGCGGGGCCGAATACCAATGGTTCGCAGTTCTTCATCACGACCGTGCCCTACCCCAGCCTCGACTTCGGCTACACGATTTTCGGCGAAGTCCTGGAAGGTCAGGAAAATGTCGAAGGTATCGAACTGCGTGATCCGGCAGCGGCAACGACCCCCGGCACGTCGCTCGACACCGTCGTGATCGTCACCGACCCCGCGACCGTCACCACGACCTATGTTGCGCCCGAACCCGCGACGCAGGACGAAGTCCTCGCCGTCATTGAAGAACTTCGCGGCATGCTGCCCCCGACGCTGGCGATCGACGAAGAGACAACGGGCGCGTTCACGGCTGAACAGGTCGTCGCGACCGCGCCGGAAGCCGTGCGCGCCGAATACGCGGACCTGCTGAGCGCCAACAACTTCGAATACCGTGTGTCAAACCGCATCACCAATGCGACCTGCGCGACGAACATTCAGTTCTGGGCGCTGGCTTATTCGCTGGATCGTTTCGCCACGCCGGAAGACGCTGCCGCGGCGATCGCTTCGGGCACGTTGGGGCGCATTGCGACGGAATCAGGCTTCACCGAAACCCCCGCCGAAACCCTGCCCAACCCGGTCTTCACCCAAAATCGCACGGTGTGCGAGACCGACTCGGTCGATGCGCTGACATTCTGGCAGCGCGGGCATTTCGTCGTAACGGTGCGCGCGACCTTCCCCGCGCAGACCGATGCCACCACCGAACAGTGGTTAGCGGAACGTGTCGGCATCGCGACCTACGAACGTATTTTCGCGGACGTCCTGCGCCGCGAAATGCGCTAGCCCCCAAAAGCAAACGGAACAAGCTAACACTCGTCCCGTTTAGCGCGCTCTCTGTCGGGGCATGGCAAGCCATGCCCCTGCTCTAGCCTTTCAGTCCCGCAATCAGTGCGTAGATCGTGTCGTACTCGCGGCTGTGTCCGCCGCGCTGCACCCGGTAGCGCGCCCCCTGAGATCCGGCAGTCACCTCGACGCAATCCGCACAGTTCTCGACGACGGCAAAGCCTGCCCGTTCCAGCGCGCGCAGCGTCCACACGCGGTAGACCCCATTGCCGATTAGACTGATCGGCGTCGGGTGCGGGCGTTCGACATGAAACGCGCCCTCGCTGACATTGAAGGTCACGCCCTCATTCTGAAACGCGGAGGCAAACGCCCCGCTCAACACGAGGTCTTCCGGCGCGCCTTCTGTCAGTATGCCGTTGGCGAGCAGCCACACACGGTCGGCGGTGCGCAGCGCCAAATCGAGATCGTGCGTGGAGAGCAGAATGGCTCGCCCGCTTGCCCGCGCCAGATCACGCAGCAGGAACATGATCTCCGCACGGCGCGGCAGGTCGAGGAAGGCGGTTGGCTCGTCGAGAATCATCAGCACGGGTTCCTGCGCCAACGCCCGCGCGATCATCACCTTTTGTCGTTCGCCGTCGCTCAGTTCACCGACCGGGCGATACGCCAGTTCCGACGCGCCGACCGCCTCTATCGCCCGCGCGACCGCGGCTTTGTCGTCGTCCTGTAAACGGCTTGTCCAGTCCGTGTACGGGTACCGTCCCAAGGCAACCAAGTCATAGACCGTTAGTGCCCCGGCATCGACGCGTTCGGTGAGTACCACGCTCAACCGCTGCGCCAACGTCCGCGCGTCCAGCTTGCGGACATCCTGTCCCATGAGCAGGGTGCGTCCGCTCAGCGGCGCTTGCATGCCCGCCAACGTGCGGATGAGCGTCGATTTGCCCGCACCATTCTGCCCGAGCAAACACACCAATTCGCCCGCGGGCAACGTCAAGTTGAGGTCGGCGGCGACTGATTTCTTCGCGTAACCGATACTCAATCCTTCGGCACGCAAAATGACTGACTGGTTCATACGCTGAACGTTTCCCGCAAATTGCGCCGCGCGAGAATCACCCACACGACCACGGGTGCGCCGATCAGCGCGGTGATAGCGTTCAGCGGCAGCACAACCTGCGCGCCCGGCACCTGCGCAATCACATCGGCGACCAGCGCCAGCGCCGCGCCGAGCAGCGCCGTCGCGGGCACGAGATAGCGATGATCCGACGTACCGAGCAGAATCCGGCACAGGTGCGGCACCGCCACGCCCAAAAACCCGATCGGGCCGCAGAACGCGGTCACCGCGCCCGCCAGCAGCGACGCCGCTCCCAGAATCGCCCAGCGTGCCCGCCGGACATCCACGCCCATGCTGCGCGCGTATGTTTCGCCGAGCAGGAATGCATTCAGCGGCTTGGCGACCGTACCCGCGGTCGCGAGACCGATCAGGATAGCCGCGGCGAACAGCGGCATCTGCGACCAGGTTACGCCGCCAAACGTGCCAAACGTCCAGTTCACATAAGTTTGAATGCGATCCGGAATGCTGAAATGCATGAGGATGCTCACCAGCGACCCAGTCATATACCCGACCATCAGACCGATGATGAGCAGCGTCATAGTATGGCGCACGCGCCGCGCAATCACCGCGACGACCGCGAGCACCAGCGCCGCGCCGAGACTCGCCGCAGTGATCAGGCCAACATCGCCGACAAACGTCAAGCCGGAGAACAGGCTGACACCCGCCGAGGCCGTCGCCAGAACCACTAACGCCACGCCAAAACTCGCACCCGAGCTGATACCGAGCACATACGGGTCTGCCAACGGATTGCGGAACAGCGTCTGCATGAGCAAGCCGCTCACGGACAGCGCCGCGCCCGCCAGCGCCGCCGTGATGGCTTTCGGCAAGCGAAACTGCATGACGATGGTCGTCCACGACGCGCGCGCCCCCTCACCACCGCGCAGAATGGTGAGGATGTCGCCGAGCGGTATGCTGACCGAGCCCAGCGCGAGGCTGGCGGCAAACGCCGCCGCCAACCCCAATGCCAGCGCGATCAAGGCCGCCCGCCGCCGTGACCAGATCATCTGCTCCGCCGCCTGTGCGCGTTCCAGCGTGATCTCGCTCATCGCATCATCCTTCGTTACTGCAACCGCTGATAGAAGAAAAATTCATGGTCGGGCAGCAGCCCGGGGTGGAACATCCGAATCAGGTCAGCCAGCAGCAGATCGGGGCGCAGCGCGCCGAGTTCGGTCGCATCGTTCCCGCCTGTCGGCGTCACCCGCGCCACATTGTTGAAGACCTGCGCGTTGGCGAACGCGGCGAAATCAGCGTAGCGTTCGTCTTCCGCCAACCCATCCGCTAGGGTGAACCAGAAGTTCGGGTTGATCCACACATCGGCATCCTGCGCCACATCCAGCACCGCCTCGAACGAGAGCGGCAGCCCGCCAGTTGATTCGTCATCCGCCCAGATGTAGTTGCCGCCCGCGTCGGCAATCAACTGCGCGATATAGCTCTGCCCACCGGACACATACCACGTATCACCGAACATCGCGTTGACCAGCACGGCCGGCCGTGCATTCGCCGTCTGAGCCAGGTCAGAAAGTGCCTGATACGCCCCTGCCACCGTATCGATGAGGCTGGTCGCGTCAGCCTCGCGGTTATAGAACGCCGCCACAAACTTGACCCACTCCGCGCGACCGAGCGGGGAAGTTTCGTTGAAGTCGCCATTCAGCGCAACCGGAATCCCGGCGTCAATCAGCACGGGATGCGCATCATAATCCGGGCTGCCGAGGCCGTAGGTCATGACGAGATCCGGGTCGAGATCCAGCACCTGTTCGACATTCACCAGCGACCCACCACCGACTTCGACGATGTCGCCGGCATCAATACGCGCACGCACGGCGTCGCTGTACACAAAGTCGAATTCATCCACGCCGACCAGTGTGTCGACGACGCCCAGTTCGACGATGCTCGGCAGATACGTCGTCGACATGCTGACAATCCGGTTGATCGGCACTTCGATGACGGCGTCAAAGTTCGCCGTTTCGGGCGCAGGGGTGCCGCACTGCACGAGCGCGTAGGTGAACGGCGTCTCCGCGCCCACCCACGGTCGGGTCACGCTGATGACTTTGTAGTTATTGAAGTACTCGATGGTGAAGCCTTCGGCGTATTCGACTTCGGCCTTATCCGGAAAGTAATCAACGCTGGCATCATAGGTGGCGACGCAGCCTTCGGTCACATTCGCGGCGTCTTGCGCGAACGCCGCGGTGCCCAACAGCAGCCCGACGAACAAACAGAAAATTGCAGAAACCTTCATTGTGGAAGTCCCCCTAAGGTTGGATAAAAATCCTTCGTTCCAAGGGGGAACAAAAAACCCGCCAGCGGCGGGAGGAATGGAGTACATCAAGATCTCGTTCCCCCTTATCTGCGAAGGTGGATCACGAGGAGCAGTGCGGTGGGTAATCGGGCTTCGGCTAAATTACGCCGTTACCGTTGCGCGACAGCGCCGGACTTTCACCGGCTTCCCCCATTCTGTACTGTGCATCCGGGCAGCAGTACACCACACTGATTCCGTGTGTTCACGAAGATGAGGATAGCATGAGTTGACTGAGTATGTCAAATGTGGGGAAACAAAAACGCCGGAGAATCTCCGGCGTTCGCAATGGCTGCTGGCGCTAAGCGAGGGCCGCGTCAATCGTCATCGGCACTGCGGAGAGCGCGCGGGACACAATACAGCCCGTCTTGGTGGCTTCCGCCGCTTCCTTGAACTTGGCGTCATCGATACCTTCGACGCTGCCGCGCGTTACTAGGTCGATCCGGCTGATCGAGAAGCCTGCTTCACCCTTCTCGAGGTGGACGTGCGCGGTCGTGCTGATATTGTTGACCGTGAAGCCCTGACGCGACAGACTGGCCGCCAGTGCCATCGAGAAGCAGCCCGCGTGCGCCGCGCCGAGCAGTTCTTCCGGGTTCGTGCCCTGACCATCTTCGAAGCGCGACGGGAACGAGTAAGCGCCCTGAACTGCGCCGCTGCCCGTCTTGAGCGTGCCGTTACCCTGCTGCAAATTGCCATTCCAAATCGCGGTTGCGGTACGTGCTGGCATCGTTATCTCTCCTGAGTGACAATAAACATGATTCAGATCTGCTTAATTAGCATACCGAAAAGGCGTTAATTCCACCAGCCCCATGCGTCGCGCCACTCATAGTCGTCACGGTCATTGACTTCGTCGTCATCATATTCGGCGGTCAGCCATAACGCCGCTTGCAGCGCCACCCGGCGCGTGTCGTGATCGCGGCTTGTGAGCGCGACAATTACATGCGGCATCACGTCCTCGTTCATAAGCCACAGCGACTCCGCCGCGCTGTGCCACACATCCGTGTTTGGCGTCTTAAGCGCCTGCAGCAGTGCGGGGACCGACGTCACATCGCCGATAGTGCCTAGGGCTTTCGCCGCGGCCACGCGCACATCATCACTCTCGTCGTTCAACAGCGCATATTCCAGCCCATGCAGCGCATCGTTTTCGCCGATCACGCCGAGCGCTTCCGCCGCCACCGAACGAATTTCTTCATGTTTGTCCCGCAGCGCTTCGAGCAGTGCAGGAATCGTCATCGGGTCAGCCAGTTCGAGCAGCCGGTAGATAGCCTGACGCTGCTTGTCCTCGTCATCCCCCCGCAGATCGCTCAACAATCGTTCAATCAGCAGCTTGTTCGACATATGCGTCCCTATCGCCGTATCCCCTCTCTAGTTTACTTGCCGATGGCAGACGGTGCAATCTCCAAGGCAACTGATCCATTGGCTAGTTGACGCGCAACCCAGCCCTCCACTATAGTTGGTAGACAAATCATTGGATACCAAACGATCTATGACAGAAAAAACGCTCTTCGGCACGACGATCGAGATCCGCATCCTCATGTCGATGATCGCGCGGCTGTCCATGCGCGACATGGAAGATCAAATCGCGCAGGCGGATCTCGGCATCAGCGGTTTGCAGTATGGGATTCTGCGCGCCCTACAGGGTCAGCCATTCACCTTGAGCGAGCTGAGCAAAAAGTTCATACTCGACCCATCAACCCTTGTGCCCGTGATTGACGCGCTGGAGCGTAAGGGGTGCGTGACGCGCGGCAAAGACCCGACAGATCGCCGCCGCCTGCCGCTGTACATCACGGAGGCTGGCACAGCACTTTTGAACCGCATCCCACTTGCGCACGAAAATGACATGTTATATGTGTGCATGAACGAACTGGGGACGGACAAAGCGCAGTCGCTGTTGACGCTGCTGCGCGAAGTCGTGCAGCACCTGCCGGGTGGGGTGGAAATGCTGCGCGATGTGACGACCCGCATTCAGGCTTACTCGTGTGATCGGCCCACATCGGCTGATCCGACCTAGTTTCACCTCGTTGAGTTCGGCTTACGGAGGACTTGAGATTGGCAGCACAATCAGCTTCATGGGGACGTGGGCGCCAGCGCCCCAAAGGCAGCAGTAACGGCGGTTTAGGCCGCGCCATTCGCTATCTCGGACGCCAGCGCCGCACAGCAGTCATTGCTTACGGCGCGCTGATCGTGGCGACGCTGGCGCAGCTCGCCGTTCCCCAGCTCGTTCAGAATATGATCGACTCGATTACACAGGGGACAATTGCCAATACCATCTTCAACAGCGTCCCGGCACTCTTTCAGAATGTCGCCGCGCAGCGGGCGGGTTACACGCTCGATCAGCTCCGTGAGTTTCAGGCCAACGCCGAATCGTGGCTGATCGGCGCAGTCGTGCTAATCGTACTGTTTGCCGTCATGCGCGGCGCGTTTTCGTTTGTGCAGGCATTTATGGCGGAAAGCCTCTCGCAGGGTATCGCGTTTGACCTCCGTAACGAGATTTTCGCGAAAATTCAGCGGCTCTCGTTCAGCTACCATGACCAGAACCAGACCGGGCAGCTCATGATTCGCGCCACGGACGACGTCGAAAAGCTGCGTTTATTTATCGCCCAGGGCTTGGTGCTGGCGGCGCAGGCCTTCTTGCTGCTCGTCGTCACGCTGATCATCCTTGTGGTCTCGAACTGGCAGTTGACGCTGGTGGTGCTGCCGATCCTGCCCATCGCGCTGATCACGTTCATCATTTTCGGCGCGGTCAGCCAACCGCTGTTCATTCAAATTCAGATGCGCCTGTCCGCGCTCAACACGATTCTGCAAGAGAACATGGCAGGCATCAAAGTGGTGCGCGCTTTCGCCCGTGAAGGTTACGAACAGAAGCGTTTCGACAAATCCACGCTCGACTTGTACGCCCAGCAGTTAAGGGTGTCGCGCACCTTCTCGTTCCTGTTCCCCGTCATCTTCCTGATCGCGCAGTTGGGTCAGGTCGCCCTGCTCTACTTCGGCGGTCGGCAAATCCTCGACGGCACGCTGTCGCTTGGCGACTACCAGAAGTTCAGCCTGTATGTGATCTACGTGTTCTTCCCGCTCGGCCAATTAGGCTTCATCATCTCGCTGATGGCGCAGGCAGGCGCATCAGCCACGCGCATCTTCGAGATTCTCGACGCCAAGAGTGACGTCACGGATAAGCCCGATGCGATCACTCTGCCGCCAATTCAGGGGCATCTCGAATTCAAAGACGTGACCTTCCGCTATTTCGGCGGCGGTGACCCGGTGCTGCAAAATGTTAGCCTTGAGGCCAAACCAGGGATGACCGTCGCGCTGTTGGGCGGCACGGGCTCGGGCAAGACGACCATCATCAATCTGATCCCGCGCTTCTACGATACGAGTGAAGGCGCGATCCTGATCGATGGCCACGATGTGCGCGACGTAACGCTCGACAGCCTGCGCTCGCAGATCGGCATTGTGCTGCAGGAAACGAACCTGTTCAGCGGGACAATTCGCGACAACATCGCTTTCGGGCGCTCCGACGCTACAGATGACGAAGTTATCGCCGCCGCGCAAGCCGCCGCCGCGCATGACTTCATCATGACCTTCCCCGACGGCTACAACACGCCGGTCGGCGAACGTGGTTCGACACTCTCGGGCGGGCAGAAGCAGCGTATCGCCATCGCCCGTGCCCTGCTGCTCAATCCGCGTATCCTCATCCTCGACGACTCGACTAGCAGCGTCGACTTAATTACGGAATACCGCATCCAGAAAGCATTGGATCGGCTGATGGAAGGCCGCACCAGCTTTGTCATCGCCCAGCGCATTTCGACGGTGCTCAACGCCGATATGATCCTCGTGCTGGATAAGGGGCGCGTCGTGGCGTCCGGCAAACACGAAGAGCTGATGGAGAGCAGCCCGATTTACGCCGAGATTTACCATTCGCAGTTGGTCGGCGACGCAGCCGTCGACGAGTCCAGCCCAGCGCAGGAGGCCTAACGCCATGATGGGTATTGACGGCGGCCGCCGTCTGTTTGAGAACGAAGCCAGCAAAGCCGGCAATGTCGGTTCGACACTGCGGCGCTTTGGTGGATATTTCCGGCGCAACTGGTTTGGCGTGGTGATCGCGCTGGTGCTGGTCGTGACCGCCACCTGGACGCAAGTCGCCTCACCGGACTACATCGGGCAGGCAGTCGACTGCTACCTATTCCCCCGCGCCGCGCAGTCATTCGCGGGGCAGGAAGTCCCCGGGTCGAACTGCTGGTTTGATCCCGCGGTGCAGACCGCAGTTAACGGCGGGCAGGAGACGCTCGACGCGGTCACGCTCGACACCAAAGTCGCCGGGCTGACCTCGATTGTCTTCATTCTGCTCGGTCTATTTGTGCTCGGCTCGGTGATGAACGGTCTCGCATTTTACGCGATGGGCGTCGCCGGGCAAAGCGTGCTCAAGCAGATTCGGCAGGAACTGTTCCGCAAGATGCAGCGCCTGTCGATGGGCTACTACGCCGAAAATGAAGTCGGCAACGTCATGAGCCGCGTCACCAGCGACACCGACACCATCCAGCAGGTGTTCAGCTTTGCCCTGCTCAGCGTGATCGGCGGCGTGCTGCTCATGGTGTGGATCATGTTCAAGATGCTGCAGGCCAACTGGGTCTACGCCCTGATCAGCCTATCGATTGTCCCGGTGATGTATATCGCGACCGTCTACTTCTCAAATCAGGCGCGCAAAGCCTTCCGCAAGTCGCGCGAACAAATGGGCAGCGTAAATGCCGGTTTGCAGGAGAGCATCGCGGGCGTGCGCGAAGTGCAGGCCTTCAACCGTGAAGAAGAGAGTATCGACCAGTTCAAACGCACCAACGCCGCCAACCGTGATGCCAATGTGCGTGCAGCCAGCTTCACCAGTGCGTTGAACCCCGTGCTGGAAGCGCTCGGGTATGTGGCGCTCGGGCTGGTGGTGGTCGTCGGCGGGCTGTCGGTGCTGCGCAATGAACCCCTGCTCGGCACGGAAATCATCTCGCTCGGCACCGTGTTCGCCTTCCTGCAGTACATCCAGCGCTTCAACCAGCCCATCACGCAGATCGCGGTGCTGTGGGCGAACATTCAGAGCGCGATCGCGGGCGGCGAACGCATCTTCGGCTTGCTCGACACCGAGATCGAAATCGAGGATCAGCCGAACGCCAAAGTCATGCCGCAGATTCAAGGGCGCGTGGAGTTCGATCACGTTCAGGCGGGCTACAAGACCGATCAGCCTGTGCTCAAGGGCGTCGATTTCGTCGCCGAAACTGGGCAGATGGTCGCTATCGTCGGCCCGACAGGCGCGGGCAAGACAACCATCATTAACCTCATCCCGCGCTTCTATGACGTGATGGATGGCGTGGTACGCATTGACGGCATTGACGTGCGCACCGTCACGCAGGAAAGCCTCCGCCAGCAAATCGGCATCGTGCTGCAAGACACGTTCCTGTTCTCCGACACGGTGATGAACAACATCCGCTACGGCCGCCTTGACGCAACCGACGAGGAAGTCATCGCCGCCGCGAAGATGGTCGCCGCGGATACGTTCATCGAACGCCTGCCGGAAAGCTACCAGACGGTGCTCGGCGAGCGCGGCAGCGGCTTGAGTCAGGGACAGCGCCAGTTGATCGCCATTGCGCGCGTCGCCCTCATGAACCCGCGCATCCTCATCCTCGACGAAGCGACATCGAGCGTCGATACGCGCACCGAACGCTTGATTCAGAAGGCGTTCGAGCAGATTCTGAAGGGGCGCACCAGCTTCGTCATCGCCCACCGCCTGAGCACAATTCGCAATGCCAATCTGGTGATGATGCTCAAGGACGGCGAGATCATCGAGCGCGGCACACACCAGTCGCTGCTAGAGAAGCGTGGCGCCTATTACGACCTGTACATGAGCCAGTTCCGCCGCGAAGAAGAGCCAGAACCGTCGGCAAATGGCGGATCAGCCGAAACAGTCGCGAAGTAAGCCGATTGAATCAAAAGGACGCGGTTACAAGCCGCGTCCTTTTTGTTGGCGTTGGTTATCGACGTTTAGCGCACGCAGGCCAACCGGAAGCCGATGCTGCCGTAATGATATTCCGGGCTGAGCTTGAAGGTGAAGCCCGTCTGGGCGCGTTCATGCGCACTGATGAACGACCCACCCTGCACTGATCGCGGCGCATTGCTCGACTTATCGGTGTCGTCGTAATTGCCGTTGAGACACCATTCCCACACATTCCCGGCCATGTCATACACGCCATGCTGGCTCGTACCATTGACGTAGCGCATGACCAGCGTCGTCTGGCGCAGGCGGCTTTCGCGCGTGTTACACAGCGTCGTGTCGAACTCGTTGCCCCACGGGTATACGCGTTGATCATCGCCGCGCGCGGCGCGCTGCCATTGCTGGCGCGTCGGCAGTGTGATCTGCATGCCGAGCTTATCGCTGAGCCAACAGGCAAACGCGACCGCCTCGAACCATGTCACATTTTCGCGCGGACGATCTGCGCCCTGAAATTGCGATGCCGCAGGCTGCGGGTTGAGCCGCCGCCATTCCGCCGCATACGGTGAGAAGCCCCACCACGACTGATTGGCGTAGCCGCGCGGGTCGTCGATGAAGAGTTGGAACTGCCCGTTCGTCACCGGATATTTCGCCAGTTGGAAGGCTTCAACATGCAGCGTGTCGCGCTGCGACCCCTTGCCGTTCTCGCCAATGTGCAGAATCCCGGCGGGGATTTCGCACCATTCCAGCAGCGGAATGCCGCCTTTGGCGGCGCGCGGAGCCGCCTGCGATTGTGCCTGGCGCGAGATTTGCTCATTCGCGCAGATTTCCGCGAGGTTGTCCGGGTCGTAATTGGGCACATCCTTGCGGAAGGCCTGGAACGCCTGACAGCCCATCGGACGCGTCCACTTGCGCTTGACCAGTTCGGCGATGTTCTTGTATTCGAGCTCGATTTCGCGCAGGCGCACCTGCCGTTCGAGCGCGCCTTCTGCCTCGGCAAGCAGCGCCTCGAGGTTGATGAAGCGCGACTTCAAGCCGCGTTCAATCGCCTGCTTGAGCATGAACACCGATTCGTCGAATTTTCCAACTTCCATCGCCTCGGCAGCCTTGCCGATCACGGTGGTGACGTCGTTGGGAACGCTCGGCGCTTCCACGGCTTTGTTGTGATTCTGCTTGGAAACCGGGGCGCGCGGCGCGGTGCTGCGTTCCGCCAGATGGATCGAATTGAGCAGCCCCTTCACGACATCGGGCGTCATGCCCTTCGTGAAGTCGACATACTGGAGTTCGACCAGTTCCTTGGGCAGCGTTGTGCCATCACGAATCAACACGGGGAAAATGTGTTTCCCCGTATTCTGCGCGATCTTGTATTCCTTTTGGCAGTACTCTGAAGCAATGGAATCGGGCGAGAGCAAATAAATGAAACCCTCGCACCAATCGAGACGGCGCAGAATTTCCCGCCACCAATGTTGGCCGGCATACAGTCGCTGATCAAACCACGTGCTGTGGATGTCCAGCGTTTCCGCAATTTGGACACAGTAGGGCTTGTCTACTCGGGCATAGCTGATGAATAACCGCATTGTCCCAAACCTATGTGAGTTGACCTAAACGCCATAATTCAACCGCGTGAATGCCGCTTTCATCGCCAATCGCCAACAGGGCCTCCGCGACGACATCGCAGATGCGCCGTGTTTCCCACATGGGGACATACGTATCCCCCAGCCGATCAATGAGAGCGTCAACTGCCGAAGGATCGCGCAGCGTGCCGAGCGATTCGACCGCAGCCCACCGTACCTGAGGATCAGGGTCTTCCAGCAATTTGATTAGGGATTGTATCCCAGATTCGCCCGATTCCTGAATCGAACCGACCGCAATCGCGACGGCGCGCCGCACGAACGATTCGGGATCGCGCAGCCGCTGCACCAGCGCGGGCAGCGCCAGATCGGCGTGTAAACGACCCAGGGCTTCCGCCGCCGTTTCACGCACCAGCGGATGTTCATCGTCCAGCGAGCCGATCAGCGCCGGAATAACTGAATTATCGCCGAGTTCCAGCATCGCGCGAATCACCGCGGTGCGCACCGTCCAGCTCGGATCGCGGAGCAGGTACATCAGGTTCGGCGCGACCGACACATCCTTGATCCATGCTAACGCCTCGACCACTGCCCAGCGCACCACATAGTCGGTATTACTCAGCGCGTTCAGCAGCAGGTTAATCACCGACCGATCGGCGATGCCACGCAGGCTCTTTGCCTGTTCACGCAGCGCAGTCGCGGCTTCCCGACGCGCGTGCCAATCGGATGCAAACAGCGACTCGAGCAGGTCCCGCAGCGCTTCCCATTGGGCGATCTGCTGTTCGTCGAACGGCAGCACTTCGTCGGCGGCGACGGTCTCGGCATCAAACAAGCTCTGCGCCTCAAACTCAATCGGGGCCGCTTCCGCTTCAAATTCAGTTTGGGCTGCCTCTGCCTCGATGCGTTCTTCCGCTTCAAATTCCTCAATGCCCACCGGCTCACCGGGTGTCGCCGGTTTGAAGCGCCCGAGTGCTTCCTGCGCAGCTTCCGCGACCGCGGCATCCTCGTCATTGGCCGCATCAGCCAGCGCTTGCAGCGCCACATCGTCGGGATGCTGTTCCAGCACGTGAACCACGGCCAAACGCACGCGGGCATCTTCATCGTGCAGGGTTTCCAGCAGCGCGGGAATAATCGACGGATCGTCAAACTGCGCCAGCGAGCCAATGGCGGAGACGCGCGCTTTCCAGTCATCGCTGTTAAGCAGATCGAGCAGCGATTCGCCCTTGGCCGACCGTTCGGGCAGCGCTTCCTTGAGCTTGAGGTTCCCCACTTTCGGCGCGCCGATCTTATCCAGCGCGTCTGCCGCCGCTTCACGCAGATCCCACTGCTCGTCTTTCAGCAGCGTGGTCAGGAACGGGATCGCGGCAGTGTCGCGCAGCCGACCAATCGCCGAAATGGCTTGCAGCCGCACGGCGAGATCGGGATCGGCGAGCGCGTGCACCAGAGCGGGCAGTGCTGCACAGTCATCGATCACACCAAGTGCCCACGCCGCCCCGCAGCGATTCTGCGGCTCAGGATCATCGCTCAGCACGTTGAGCAGCAGCGGAATCCCCTCCACCCCAATCGTGATCAGCGAACCAGCGATGCGCTCGGACGGTTTCCAGTCCCACGTGCTCAAATCTTCAAACAGGACGGGTGGAAAGACCATTTCCCCCTGACGAATGATTTGCGTCGCCGACTGGCGTTCGCGCCATGTGCCAACGCGCATCATTTCGAGCAGCGCATTCATCCCGGCGCGATGCGTGAAGACCCGCAAGATTGTCGCTGCCTCCACGCGCCCGCGGTTCTGTGGTTCAAAGGCAAGTTCTTCCAAGGTGGCGACAATTTGATCAAACAGCGTTTCCGGCACGCGCACACCGCTCGCGATGCAGCGCGCGGCGAGGTAGGGGTCGATTTCCGCCACCGAGCGAATCAGGCTCTCTGGCGATGGGAGGTAGCCGCTCATCAGGATTACGACGCCGTCCCAACGCTGAGCAAGGCGCAGCCCCCAATCATCAAAGCGCGCGGACATCAGCCGCAGCACCAGATCCGACAGCGACAGGTTGACCGCGCCGAAGTATTCCAGCGTCAGACGGTCCCGGAAACGCAGCTGATCGCCAATCGGCTCGATCAACCCGCTGGTGATCGCCGCCGTGAGGAAGCGCTCATCGCCGATCATCTCCCGCGCGTCAGCGTAGCTGAATTGGCTGGCATGCTTGCCTGTGAGCAGGTTACGCGCAATGCGATGCAGGCTGCCTTCCAATTCCTTGTACGGCATCCACCCGGGCATCCCGGAATGCCGCTTCCAGATCCAGAAGTTGGCGTAATAGCGTTTGAGGAGCGCGCCGGGGTTTTGCGGGAGTTCGCTCTGCGGCGACGACTTGTAGAGGAAGACCAGCCCGGCCAACATGGCGGTGGTACGGGCGAGCGAACATAGGAGCACCGCGCGCGGCTGATCATCCGGTAAGCTCGGGAAGAATTGGTTGAGCAGTGCCTGGGCATGGTTCGGTTCCAGGCAGGCGTTCACATAGCGGCGAATGTGATCTTCTTCGAGATCGCCAATCGCGATTTGCGGCAGATCCTGCATCAGCACAGCTTCGGCCTGACGGCACGCGATGATCACCTGGCGCGGCGCGGCATCACTCGCCAACCACGCCTTGATCTGCGCGGCGCGTTCCGCAGCGTTATCACCCAGCTCGTCGAGGTGATCCAGACACAGGATAACTTCCCACGGCGTCAGCTTAATCAGCGCTTCGCCATCAAACGTGGCGCTGCGCTGCACGAAGGCTTCAATCGTTTCGTCATCCGTCCAGCGCGCCAGATCGATGTATACGGGCAGCGGTGCCTCGCGTCCGACACTCAGGCGTTTGCGAGCAGCATCCAACGCGAAGCGTTCCAACAGCGTCGTTTTGCCGCTCCCACTCACCCCGGTCAGGATGAACTGGGGATACTTTTCGAGTGCCGCCGTGACTGAGTCGATGGGGGTCGTGCGCCGCGAATCAGCGTCGACCTCGAACAGCGGAACGTTCGTGCCCCACAATTCGCTCAAACGCAAATAGGGGCGAGTGGCTTGTTCTTGCGGGCGTGGGTTCGCCGACAAGTCGACAAACTGCGTCAGGGGTTTGCGCGCTTCCAACCGCGCGCTCAAGGTGTGTAGGTACCGCGTCTCGACATCCAAAGTCGTGCGCAGTTCAACTTTCGGACGCAGATCGTCAAGCAGTTCGTCCAAACGCTGGCGGTACACGCGCTTATCATTCCACTGGCTGAAATCGATCAACGCCGCGGGCTGCAGCTCGCTCAGCCATTGTGAGCGTTCCACAGGCACGCACAGCACCGGAATGATCGGAATTTTGCGTTTGGCGACAGCGCGCAGCTCAGGCAGGGTGTAGGGTGACTGGACATATTCGGGGGTAACAACTGCGATGAAGACAGCAGTCTGGTTCAATGCGGCCTGTTGGTCGCTCTCCCATCGTTCTGCGCTCGCGTGGAGGCGATCCATCCAGACGGGAACACCTTCGCAGAGCAGATCGCTGGCTAGTTGGAGCGTAAAGTTTGCTTCAACCGCCGCATAACTCAGATAAACATGGACGCGCTCGACGTCGGTAGGACTGCGTTTCATGAGGATCCTTACCCGCGACACACCGTTAACTTAGGCTTGATTCATTAATTATGCCACTCAAACTCTCTATTGAGGCATTACAATGTTGATAGATGTCAAACTCAAATCAAATTACATTACGGCGTAATGTTAGAGAATATAAACTAACCATTTTCCAATGTCAAGATTGTATAGGTAATTTGTTTGTAGTCCACCGTCTTAAGACTTAGACAAACGGACAGAACATCCGTTCAGCCCTTCTCCAGCCGCTTGGAGTACATGTCAATGCTCACTGCAATGACGAGAACAATGCCCTGAATGATCTGTTTGGAATAGGGGGTAATGCGGAGAAGATTTGTTCCGTTACTCAGTACACCAACAATCAGCACGCCGGCCAGCACACCGACCATGCTGCCAACACCGCCAAACAAACTCACGCCGCCAAGCACCGCCGCGGCAATCGCGTTCAGTTCTAGCCCCTCAGCGACACGCGGCTGCGCCGACGCAAGCGAGGCCGTGAGCATGATACCCGTAATCGCCGCGCACAACCCGCTAAGGGCGTACGTGAAAATCTTGGTGCGGGCGACCGCTACGCCCGCCAAGCGCGCAGTTTCCTCGTTGCCGCCGATGCTGTAGACATGCAGGCCAAAGCGCGTCCGGGTGAGCAGCAGCCACACTGCCAGCGTCACGAGCAAGGCAATCAGCACCAGCACTGGCAGCGGAAACCCCACGTTGAGTTCACCGGCAAACGAGCGATAGCCCGTCTCTTGCAGCCCGGAAATCGGACGTCCTTCGGTGTAGACCAGCGTCAGACCACGCGCGACACCGAGCATCGCCAGCGTCACCACGAACGGCGGCAGCTTGCCGAAGACGACCAAGGCTCCGTTGATCGCGCCCAGGAGCGCGCCCGCGATCAAACCAATCGCCAGCGCGGGAAGCAGCGCGAAGCCATTGCGGGTGATCAACCCGGCGGTCAGCGCGCCGACGAGTGCGGCCACCGATCCAACGGACAGATCGATGCCACCTAGGATCATCGTGAGCGCCACCCCAACGGCGGCGACGATGATATACGCATTCTGCTCGACAATATTGCGCAGATTGACGGGCTGAAAGAAGCGATCCGATTGGGTCGAGAAGAACACGATCATGCCGACGAGGATGAGGAAGACGGTCCCGCGTCGCAGCCAGTTAGACGATGAAGTTCGCAGGAGATTTGCTGTCATTCCGCGGTCCCTTTACTTCTAAGTTGCCCGTTGCCGCCCGCATCACCTGATCTTGCGTAGTCCGGCGTGCATCATATTCGGCGATAATGTCACCTTCGTACATCACCAAAATGCGATCGCTGACGCCCAGGACTTCGGGCAGTTCCGACGAAATCATCAGAATTCCCACGCCGCGTTCGGCCAACTGCCGCATCAATTGATGAATCTCCGCTTTTGCGCCGATGTCGATGCCGCGCGTCGGCTCATCCAGAATCAGCACTTTGGGTTCCATCGTCAGCCACTTCGCGATCACGACCTTTTGCTGGTTGCCGCCGCTCAGGTTACGTACGCGCTGTCCCGCCGACGGTGTGCGGATATCTAGACGATCGATGAAACGCGTGGACACATCGTTGTAGCGCCCCCACTGCACCCACCCGTAACGCGACCACAAGCGCATCAGTGACACAATGATATTCGCGCCCACCGAAAGTGATAGGAACAAGCCCTGCCCTTTCCGGTCTTCGGGGACAAATCCGATCCCGTGGTCAATCGCTTGGGCCGGGCTGCTGATGTTCAACTCGGCGCCTTTCAGCAAGATCTTGCCCTTGAGCGCGCGGCGCAGGCCAAAGATCGCCTCCGCGAGCGGCGTCCGTCCTGAGCCGACTAATCCGGCAATGCCTAAAATTTCCCCTTGATGCAGTGTGAACGTGAGGTCCTGCTTCGGGCTGGTGATCGCCAGATGCTGAACATCGAGAATCGCGTCGCCGACGATGCTGCGCTGGCGAGGGAACAGGTCATCGACTGTGCGCCCCACCATTTCGGCGATCACTTGGCTCGGCGTCGTCTCGGCGACGGCGTTGCTGGCCACGACCTGCCCATCACGCAGCACGATGACGCGGTCACACACCGCAAAAATCTCTTCTAGTCGGTGCGAGATGAAGATGATCGTCACGCCCTGATCGCGCAGCGTCCGCATTTTGCGAAACAGGGTGTCAACTTCGCGGTCGGTCAGCGTGGACGTTGGTTCGTCCATAATGATTAACCGCGCGTTCTGCGACAGCGACTTTGCGACTTCCACCATTTGCTGCTGCGCAAGCGACAGATTGCGAATTGGTGTGCGGGGATCGATGTCGAGTTCCAACTGCTGCAGTTGGGCAGCCGCCTGCTGATACAGCATCTTCCAGTCAATGGTGCCGGGCAGCGTGCCTCGCGGCTCCCGCCCCAGATAGATATTCTTGGCAACATCGAGATTCGGGAGCAGCGCCAGTTCCTGATGAATCATTCGAATGCCAATATCCTGTGCCTCGCGCGGTGTGCGCAGTGTGACCGCTTGTCCCTGCCAGACCAGCTCACCGGAATCGGGCATGACCGCGCCGCTCAAAATCCGCATGAGCGTCGACTTACCCGCGCCATTCTCGCCCACCAGTGCAATGATCTCGCCGGAATACAGTTCGAAACTGATGTCACTTAGAGCTTGCACACCGGGATACGACTTGGAAATCTGGTTAATACGCAGCAGAGGTTCCATAAACCGCCTTTTCACCGGGGTGCGGCGCACCGCGCCCCGGCCTGTGATGTGATTTGACTATTCTGCCGTGACCAGCGACAACGCGACCGGAATATATGTCTCGACTGCAGCACCGCCCAGGTAGCCGACTGCCGTTTCCAGCGCCAGACTGCCCATCAGATCGGGCTGCTGCGCGACCGTCGCCGCGAGCGTCCCGCCTTCGACGGCCGCGACCGCATCGTCCACGGCGTCAAAGCCGACAAACGTGATGCCGGAACGCCCGGCCGCCGCGGCAGCTTCGATCGCGCCGAGGATCATTTCGTCGTTGTGTGCGAATACGCCGTTGATCTCGGCATTCGCCTGGAGAATGTTCTCAAACACCGTCAGCCCTTCGGCACGGTTGAAGTTCGCCGTCTGCCGCGCGACAATGGTCACACCCGCGCAGTTGGCGCTCATGTAATCATTGAAGCCCTGCCCGCGATCCCGCGCCGCCGACGTTCCGGCGATGCCTTCCAGTTCGACCACGTTCCCCGCGCCGCCGAGCGCGTTGCACAGGTATTCCGCTGCCATCGCGCCACCCGCCACGTTATCCGAGGCGATATGGCTGACGACTTCGCCTGCCGCCGCGCCACGGTCCACCGTGAACACCGGGATGCCCGCCGCATTCGCCGCCTCAATCGAGGGGACAATGGCGTCTGCATCCGTCGGGTTGATCAAAATGGCGTCCACGCCCTGCGCGATCAAGTCTTGAATATTGGCCGCTTCGGTCGACGGATCATCCTGCGCGTCCACGACCACGAGTTCCACACCCAGCGCATCCGCCGCGGCCTGCGCGCCATCGCGCAGCGTGACGAAGAACGGATTGTTCAGTGTGGAGAGCGACAAGCCAATCGTCAAGTCCTGCACCAGGCGCAGGCCGACTGGGATACTCGCTTCGACCGCCTCACCGCCCAGATGAGCAACCGCCGTCCGCACGGCCAGATCACCCATCATATCCGGCTGCTGCGCGACCGTCGCCGCCAGCGTCCCCGCCTGAACCGCCGCGACCGCATCGTCAACCGCGTCAAAGCCGACAAACGTGATGCCTGTACGCCCGGACGCCGCGGCAGCTTCAATCGCGCCGAGGATCATTTCGTCATTATGCGCGAACACACCGTTGATTTCCGGATTCGCCTGGAGAATGTTCTCAAAGACCGACAGCCCTTCGGCGCGGTTGAAGTTCGCCGTCTGCCGCGCGACAATGGACACGCCCGCGCAGTTGGCGCTCATGTAATCATTGAAGCCCTGCCCGCGGTCACGCGCCGCCGACGTCCCGGCGATGCCTTCCAGTTCGACCACGTTCCCCGCGCCACCCAGTTGATCGCACAGGAAGCGCGCGGCCATGGCGCCGCCCGCCACATTGTCCGACGCGATGTGGCTGACGACTTCGCCTGCCGCCGCGCCGCGATCCACCGTGAACACCGGGATACCCGCCGCGTTCGCCGCTTCAATCGACGGCACAATTGCGTCTGCGTCTGTGGGGTTGACGAGGATGGCGCTGACGCCCTGCGCGATCAAATCCTGAATATTCGCCGCTTCCGTCGACGGGTAATCCTGGGCATCCACCACGATCAGTTCCACGCCCAGTTCATCCGCCGCCGCCTGCGCGCCATCACGGAGAGTTACAAAGAACGGATTATTCAAAGTTGAGAGCGACAAACCGATGGTGATGCCTGCATCTTGCGCGCTGGCCACCCCGACACCCAAAACGAGTCCGACTGCAAGGACGAGAAGCATAAGTCTACGCACGGTGTATCTCCTAGCCTAAAACGAATAACTTATCGCAGCGCACGGTGCAGCAGCAGCGCCACCACGATGACAACTCCTTTGACCACGCCGACGAATTCCGGCGGGACGTTAAGCAAATTTAGGCCATTGTTCAGTACGGCGATGATCAGAACGCCGAGCAGCGTCCCAAGCAGCGTTCCCTCCCCGCCATCAAAGGTTGTCCCGCCGACCACGACCGCTGCAATCGCATCGAGTTCATAACCTTCACCGATACTCGGCTGCGCCGAATTGAGGCGGGCGATGAGGATGATCCCGGCGAGCGCCGACATCATGCCGGAGAAGACATAGACGGACAGCAGAATCACTCGGTTGGGAATTCCCGACACGAACGCCGCGCGCTCATTTGAACCAAGCGCAAACATGAAGCGGCCGAGGGTCGTGTGGTACAGCAGCCCATAGGCGGCTAAAAACACGCCCGCCGCGATGATGATTGGTGTTGGAATGCCGAGGATCTCGCCCGTGCCGATCAGCCGGAAGCCATCGGGGAAGCTGCTGATGGGCGTGCCGCCAGTGACGCTGAACGCGAGTCCGCGACCGAAGGTCATCATGCCTAGTGTCGCGATGAAGGGGGGAATGCGCAGTTGGCTGACAAGCAGCCCGGTGATCAACCCGAGCGCGCCACCCACGACCAGCGCCGCCAGCACGGCTGGGAACGGAGCCCACCCCTGCTGCAGTAAGTCCGCGCCGACAATCGACGACATCGCCAGCACCGAGCCAACCGAGAGGTCAATGCCGCGTGTGAGAATCACGAACATCACGCCGACGGCGATGATCCCGTTGACGGTCGATTGGCGCAGCACGTTTTTTAGGTTATCGCCGGTCAGAAAGCGATCACTAGTGAGGGACAAAGCGAGACAAAGCAGCAGAAAGACAATCAACAGCCCGAACTGCTGGAAGAATTGGCGACGATTCAAGCGGGGCTGTGCGGCAATAGCTGAGGTCATAATTTCAATCCATCTATGTCCTGTGGCTCGTGACTGCCACGCCCCTCTATTGTACCGCCCACTATAGGCGGGTTGCGTAGAGATTTATGCAGTTTGACTTACGTATCGCCGCCCGAGCGATCTGCGCGCTTGCGCATGCTGCGCGCTGAAATCGACAAACGCTGGAAATAGTCAGATTCGGTGATCTGCGAGACCTGCTTTTCCACACGCTGCCGGTCGATCTCAATTTGCAGACTTTGCAGTTCATTGAGCGCTTTGTCGAGGTCGCTCTTCACCGCGCCGAACTGACGCGCGTTCTCAATGGCGATGGCGGCCTGCGTACCGAAGACGGTGAGCAGCGGAATTTCTTCCTTGCGAAACACATCTTGGGTGATGCGGTTGTCGGCATACAGCACACCGATCACCTGCCCGTGCAGCATGAGTGGCACGCACAGCACCGAGCGCATCTGGTTGCTCATGATGCTCTTGGCGTCGGCGAAGCGTTCGTCCGCCGCCGCATCGACCGTGATTACCGCTTCGCCTTTGCCCAACGCCTGATTGACGATGCTCCGGCTGAACACCGCATCGCGATCCGCGAGTGTTTCGCGATCCCAATTGCGGGCGACGGCGATATCCAGTTCCCCGGTATTGCGGTCTTTCAGCATCAGGTAAGCGCGTTCTGCCCCCGTCAGGCGAATGACGGTGTCCATAACTTCCTGAAGCACGTGATCGAGATCGAGTGATGACGTGATCAAGGCGAAGGTGCGGAGCATTTCGTCGAGCCGCACCAGCTGCTGCGACACGGTGTTCGCTTGATCGCCCGCGCGTTCCAATCGTTGATGCATTTGCCCGCTCAGCCCGACAATATCGACCGCGATCTGAAAGCCGTTCTGGGTCAACACTTGCATTAAGCGTTCCAAAATCTGCTGCAGCTGGCGCGCTTCCGTCGACGTCTGGGCGATGGCGTTCATCAAGTCAGTGGTCAATTGGTTGTTCTCAGGCATGCGTTCTCATTCCATTGGGCAATAAAAATCCGGATGCAGATAACTATACCGCATCCGGAAAGTTTTCACCTATCACTTAGCGGCCGAACTACCGGGTTTGCACTTGATACGCGATGCGCCGCCCACGATCTGTGAGCAGCAGTCGATCCGCCTGCCGGGTGATCCAGCCTGCACTCTGCGCCCGGTCGACCGCGGTGTGGGCCAGCTTCTCACTCCAGTTGAGCTCGTTGGTCAGGTGCGCCAGCGTGTTCTCGACCGCTTCGCGCTCGGTGTTTTCGTGCCGCGTCAGGTGCACGAGCAGCATTTCGGTCGCGAAGCGCCGCTGACGGCGGGTGCGCTGCAGCAGCTTGGCGATCAGTCCACGTTCTGGCGCAAACAGGAAGGCGGCGAGGAAGAACACACCCGTCATGCTCGCCATTGCTCCGGAGATGTTGACGTTCAACGTGCGCGCCACCCAGTAGCCAGCAATCGCCGACGCCGCGCCGATCAACACCGCGTAGACCAGCATGCGCCACAGCCGATCCGTCAGCAGATACGCCGCGGAAGGCGGCGCAATCATCAGCGCAATTACGAGGATCGAACCCACGTGATCGAACGCGCCGACCGCCGTGACTGAAACCAGCGCCATCAGGCCATAGTGGATGAGCGCGGGCGCAAACCCGAGCGCCGCCGCCAGCGCCGCATCGAAGGTGGCCAGCTTGAGTTCTTTGTAGAACAACGCGATTACGCCGAGGTTGAGCAGCAGCACCGCCCCCATTATCCACACGCCTTTGGGCAGGTTCGCGCCCAGAAACTCCGCGCGGTTGAACGGCGCGAAGGCCAGTTCGCCGAGCAGCACGGCGTCTGTATCGAGGTGGACGTTGGCAAAATTGCGATTGATAATGATCACGGCGATGCTGAACAACGCCGGAAACACCAAGGCGATGGCCGCATCCTCTTTCACGCGGCGGGTCTTGAGCAGGAGTTCGGTCAGCGAAACGGTGAGCACGCCGCTCAGCGCCGCAAACAGAATCAGCAGTGGGTTGCGGATATCGCCAACGAGCATAAATCCAAATACGATACCCAGCAGCACCGTGTGGCTGATCGCATCGCTCATCAATGCCACGCGCCGCAGCACCAAGAACGTGCCGGGCAGCGCGCAGGCCGCCGCCACCAGCACCGCGACCAGTTGCATCTCAATCATCGCCTGATTCATGCTGCAAACTCCTTCACTCGCTCAGCCTGCAGAGCAGCGCGCAGGCGGCGGCGATTGGCGCGGCGCTGTGTCCATTCCCACACGAGGCCGCGTTCTCGCGCGAAAAACAGGGACACAAGCGCAATGCCCGTAATCACTAACACGATGACCGGGCCAGTCGGCAGCGCATTGTCGAGGCTGCTCAGAATCGCGCCCGTCACCCCCGCCAGCGCGCCGAAGAGCGCCGCCAGCGCAACCATCCACCCGAGGCGGTTCGTCCACTGCCGCGCAGCCACCCCCGGCGCGACGATCATCGCGCTCATGAGCACAACACCAACCGTCTGCAAACCGATTACTACGGCGATGACGATCAACGTCGTCAGCAGAATGTCGAGCCTACGCACGCGGAAACCAAGCGTCACCGCGTAGCCGGGGTCAAAGCTGATCAGCTTGAATTCTTTCCAGAAGATGGCCAGTATCAGCACCGCGACACCACCGACAATCGCCATCGCTTCGACATCACTGGCGACGGTCGCCGCCGCTTGCCCGAATAGGAATTTGTCGAGGCCGGAATGCTCCGCCCCCGGCTGGCGTATCACCCAGGAGAGCAGCGCCATGCCCAAACCGAAGAACACGGCGAGGATCACGCCCTGCGCGCTGTCCTCCTTGATGCGAGTGTGCGTGCGGATGGCGATCATCGCCAGCGTACCCAACCAGCCCGCTATCACCGCGCCAATCATCAGGGGCAGCGGCGCACGCTGCCCCGTGATGATTAACGCAAGCACTACGCCGGGCAGCGCCGCGTGACTCATGGCATCGCCGAGCAAGCTCTGCTTACGCAGCACGGCGAACGCGCTCAGCGCCCCGCTGACAATGCCCAAGACGAGCGCGCCCAACGCCACATTGCGAATCGTGTAATCGGTGAACAGCAGTGTCCAGTCCATGTTAGCGCTCCCGAGCGAGCAAAGCTTCCATGCGCCCACCGTAGGCGGTGCGCAAGTTCTGCTGGGTGAAGGCCTGATCGACCGCGCCGCTCGCCACCGCCCGCACATTGAGCAGCAGCACATGGTCGAAATATTCCGGCACCGTTTCGAGGTCGTGGTGCACGACGACGACCGTGCGCCCTTGCGCCTGCAGGTTCTTCAGCACGTCAATGATCGCCTTTTCGGTCGTCGCATCCACGCCCTGAAACGGCTCGTCCATCAGGTAGATCTGCGCATCCTGTACCAGCGCGCGCGCTAGAAAGACGCGCTGCTGCTGCCCACCAGACAGTTGATTGATCTGCCGCTTGGCGTACGCATCCATGTTGACCTGTTCGAGCGCGTGCATGGCCAACTCGCGTTCGGTCTTGCCCGGTCGCTTGAACCACCCGAGATGCCCGTAGCGCCCCATCATCACAATGTCGAGCGCGTTGGTCGGAAAGTCCCAATCGACGCTGCCGCGCTGCGGTACGTAGGCGACCAGATGCCGCTGCTGTGGATACGGCTTGCCATAGATCAGAATGCGCCCCGCCGAAATCTCCACTAAACCGAGGATCGATTTGATTAACGTGGACTTGCCCGCCCCATTCGGTCCGACAATCGCCATCAGCGAGCGGTTGGGCACCGTGACATCGACATCCCACAGCACCGGCTCTTCCTTATAGGCAACCGTCAGGTCTTCCACCGTGATCGGCTGCTGGGCCGCTTCTTCCATCGTCACCATGATTTATGACTCCCCTAACAAGCTGGAAACGATTGTGTCGGTATTGGCACGGATCATGCCGAGGTAGGTACCTTCCGGCGTCCCCGCGTCGCCCATCGCATCGGAGAATAACGAACCGCCGATTACGACGTTATGCCCCTGCGCCTGCGCCCCGGCAATGATGGCTTCGATGACGCGGGGGGACACGCTGGTCTCGACGAAAATCGCCGGAATCTGGCGGTCGACGAGCAATTGCACTGTCTCGCGGATATTCTGCACACCTGCTTCCGCCTGTGTGCTGATACCTTGCGGCGCGAAGACTTCGATGCCGTAGGCGCGGCTGTAGTACTGGAACGCGTCATGCGCGGTCACCAGTACGCGCTGTTCTTCCGGAATCCGGGCGATTTGCTCCCGAATGTATTGGTCGAGGTCGCGCATCTGCACGAGATAGGCGTCGGCATTCGCTGTGAAATAGGCAGCATGATCCGGGTAGTTCTCGATCAGCGAATCGCGGATCTGCTCGGCGATGTACATCCACAGTGAGACATCCATCCACACATGCGGATCGGGCGTGTGGTGATCACTGCCGAGCAAGCGCAGGTCCTCGGGAATGCGTTCGCTCACGGCGATCACTGGCTTGTTCAGGCCGGTGTGCACCTGCTCGAACACATCAATCATGCGCGCTTCGAGGTGCAGGCCACCGTAGAAAATGATGTCGGCATCAAACAGATATTCGACATCGCGTTCGGTCGCCGTGTAGAGGTGCGGGTCAACGCCCGGCCCCATCAATGCGCGCACATGCACGCAGTCACCACCGATGTTCTGCGCGACATCCGCGATCATGCCGACGGTCGCCAGTACGTTAATCGCGGGTTCGGCGCATTCGGCTTGCGCCTGCAGCGGAACGCCGACCAATAGAATCAAAACCAGAGCCATGACTGCCGTTCGCATCATAGGAATTCCGCTCCTAAGTTGGCTTCGGACGTAATGGCTCTATCTAAACATATTTTTTAGACTTTTGCAATAGGTTTTTTAGACCAACCTAAACTTAGTCGAGATGGATTTCCATCCGCGCTTCAATTTCGTGGCTGTCGCCCGCCGCCACCCCATCGATCGACAGGGGTAGACGAGTATTTGTCACCGGGTCATACCAACCGATGACGAGGCTATACGTCCCTCCCGCCCATTGCTGTGCGATGTCCGCATTGACCGGAAATTCACGTTCGTCGGTGAGGTACTCACCCACTTCCCACACCTGCGACGAATAGTAGCCGCGTTCGCCGCGACCAATGGGGTTATCCCAGTTGGTGATCAGATTGCCCTGCGCATCCAGCAGGTGCATGAACAGCGACAGGTCCTGCGGCGCTGAATCGAGCACTTGCCAGTAGGTATGCCCAATGACACGGCGCTGCGGCCCGAGGTAGAACGAGCCGATGTCGTAGCCCAGATAGCGGACAATGCCGCCAAACACCACCTCGCGCGTTTCCGGGCCATTGGGCTGCGGGGCTGTCCAGCGGTTAGCGAGCGACCATTCGTACACGTCGTATCGGAAGATTCCGTCATCAAAGCCCCACGCCCGCCGTGCTACGTCGACGCGGTTCAGCGCCCCAATCACCTGATTGTTCATGATAGGAATATTCTGGTACTCACCGCGCGTCTCCGGCAGACCATAAACCAGATAGGCCGCATCTTCGACTTCGCTCAGCCGGATGGGCGCATCCTGGACATTGATGTTGTGGAGTGGGAAAAAAAACGGCAGGCGATCCACCCCCGGCGCGTTGACGGTCAGCGTTTCCCCCGGGTGTTCGTCCAGCCACACCTGTAAGCCATCAACCACGCTCATCAGCGCGCCGTTGCCAGAACGATAGCGCGCCGCATCGTCGGGGTACTTATTTGTTTGCAGATAGTCCCACCCGCCAAACGTGTCATAGACCGCTGATACCACCCCCGGCACGCCGAGCACGATGAGCCCAACGAAATAGACCGCGCGGAGGGTGCGCCGCATGCGCTCCGGTTTGATCCACGCGGCGAGCAGCGCCGCCGACGGGAGAATGAGCAGTGGCACGACTGCAAACGACAGGCGGTAATGGTAGCTGTAGAAAAAGAACCATACGATCGCGTATGGGAGCGCCAGCGCCGCCGCCCACCCTAAATTGCCGCCGCTCTCTGGCAACCGGCGACCGCGCCAGTAGCGCCACAGTGCAAGCACGATCACAGCAGCACCCGCGGCGAGCGCTGCCCATTCCACCGTGTTCAGGCGGCGGGCGGGCGCTAACCACGTTTCCAGCCACCTCGAATCCGGGAAAATCGCTTGCAAGGACAGCGCCCAATACGGCAGCAGCGTCGACAACAGCGCGCCGCTTATCAGCAGTGCTCCGATGAGCAATAGTCCCATGTTCGGACGGTCGCGGCGCGTAAGCCAATATATCAGCACCAGACTCAACGCAAGCAGCGCCCACCCAAATTCCACGCCGCTCTGCGCGGCGAGCGTCTGCCAGAAACCGGACGGGAAATCAACGGGGTTGTGCCCCAGCAGCAGATTGCGCACATACCACACTGCCCCGAGCGGAACAGCGGCAATGCCAGTGACGAGAGCGATCTGTAGGCGCGGCAGCAGACGTTTGAAATCAAAGCGTACGCGCAGTAGTTCGAACAGCCCCATCAGCGCCATGCCGAGCAGAAATGCGCCCATCGTCGGCTTGATCCACAGTCCGATCCCCAACAGCACCCCGGCGATCAGCGCATAGCGCCGATCCAGCGCGCGCCAAGCCGCCAGGTAGTATGCCGCTGCCAGCGTGAAGAGATACGCCAGTGGGATTTCCAGATCACCCGCCCGCGACCATTCGCCCAGATGCGGGTGCAGCGCCCAAATCGCCGCGAGAATCAGCCCGACCCGGCGGTTGAACAGCCGTGAACCAAGCACATAGGCGGCCAGAATACTGCCAACGTGCAGGAAGATTAATCCCGCGCGGGCGGCGTGGTCGTTGATCCCGAAAAACAACTGCGTGTAGGTGTACTGGAGCGGCATAAACTGCGGGTAGTAGCCAATTGTCGTAGGGATATGGCCGAGCAGCGTGTATAACCGCCCTTCGTAGCCGTAAACCCACAGGGAGTCGTATGCGGTGAACGGCCAGTAGGCGATCACCACCCAGCGCACAATCAGCGCGGCGGCAATTAAGCCTATGAGCAACCAGCTATCCACTCCCAGACGTTCGCCTTCGCTTTCTGCGTGACGGTATGTCGTTGGGTGTGCCTTGCGCCACACCCACAGCCCACCGCCCACCGCCAGCACGAGTGTCCCGCCGAGCACATTCTCACGGGTATAGTTCACACCGAGCGTTGACAGCGCAAACATATACGCGGTGAGCAGGGCCGGCCCCACAGCGAACGCTACGGCCAAGACCTCAGCGCGGCGATGCCAATCGCGTCGTGGCAGAAGGAGCAAGGCATAGGGCACGCCTAGCCCAAAGAAGATCCACGCGAACAATGGCGTCGCGGCGAGCGTGTCAGCAATCCAATACGGCATGGGAATTTATCCAGATAGTGGTCAGGGTCGTAAAGCGATGATGCGGCCACCGCTGATGCTGATATACACCCATCCGCGGTCACTTACGGCGATATCGAGCGGTCGCTGGGGGAAGAAACCGCTCCCCCGATAGTTCATTTGATCGAGGGTGAAGCGCTCACTGGTATCGTTCGCCGCTTGCTGCGGCATGATGATTTCATACTGCGAGCTGTCGTCGACGAAACGGACAGCGGCGATCGCATACCCGCGCAGCTCAAGCTGGTTGTATGCGCCGTAAAGCGCGACCAGGAGCGAGTCAGTGAGCAGCGGCAAGGTGTCGCTCGCGTAAGCGGCTATGCCAATCGGAGTGCTGGCGGTCGGAAAAGTGAGCACTGGCAGTTCGGTCGCCGCGCATGCCCCCAAGTCCGGCTGATTCGCCGCGCAGTTCGGGAAACCGAAATCGGCATCCGGAGTCACCCAATTCAACTCGTCAAGATTTGGCGTGGCGAACAGGTCGTCACGCGCGCTGTCGACTGTGTACAGTTGATCGCCAAGAAACGCGAGGTCTGCCGCGGAGCGCAGCCCGGTCGCAACCACCTGTGCATCACTACCATCAAGCGCGTAGCTGAGCACCGCGCCGCGCCGGGGATCGTCGGTCAGGCAGGAGTCACACGGCGCGCCTGTCGAAATGTAGATGCGGTCGCTGACGGCAATCCCGCTTCCCCAGAACCCGCCGCCCGTCGGCACATCGTCGACCAGTATTTCGAGTTCACTGCCGGTCAAGCGATAGATATGCGCCCCGCCCACGATGTAGAGCGCGCCGTCGTGATAAGTCAGGCCAGTTGGTTGGGTCAGGCCGCTCGCCACCACCTGCGGCGTATCGGGCAGCAGGTCACCGTCGGTATCATTCAGCGCGACGATCTCGCCTGTCAGCGGACGGGTTGCATAGAGCGTCTCATCCGGTGCCACGGCCAGTGCGGCAAAACCCAACGTGCCGACCGTCGGGTCGTTGATGACCTCTTCCAGACAAGCGAGTTCAGGGTTAATCCACGGCTGGGAGATATAGGTGGGTCGGTCCGAGCAGGCGGGGAGCTGCGCCGCGCCGCGCGTGACCATATAAAGCATCAGACTGATAAAAACGAAGGGTCGCCACATAAGCGCGTCATTCTACCCTGAGGTAAAATGATGCGCTAGAGAGGAGATCACGCACCATGCCTGAACGTATTCGGATCGCCCTAGCCGGGGCTGGAATTTTCGCCCGCGACGCCCACATCCCCGCGCTGCTTAGTCTGCAAGACCGCTTTGAAATCGTGGCGATCTACAGCCGCACCCGCGCGACCGCGGAAGCGCTCGTCGCCACCATGCCGATCAAGCCCGCCATCACCACGGACCTCGACGAACTCATCCGGCGCAGCGACATTGACGCGCTCGACATTCTGCTCCCGATTGATCTACTCGCCTCCGCCGTTGATTTGGCGCTGGCCTCGGGCAAGCATGTCGTCAGCGAAAAGCCGATAGCGGCCGATGTCGCTTCCGGCGAACGGCTGCTCTCTATTTACGCGAATCATCCCGGTCAAGTGTGGATGGTGGCGGAAAACTGGCGCTACGAGAACGCCTTCCGCGCCGCCGCTGAGCTTGTGCAAAACGGTGACCTTGGCCCGGTCTTCAGCGCGCATTGGGCGCTGGCGAATTCGCTGGTGCCAAGTAATAAGTACTATCAAACGGCGTGGCGGCGCTCGGGGACCTTCCCCGGCGGCTTCCTGATGGACGGCGGCGTACACCATGTAGCGGTGCTGCGACAAATCCTCGGCGAAATCGTCGGCGTGAATGCCGTCATCAAGCAAATGCGTGCTGACCTGCCGCCCGCTGATACGTTGAGCGCGGCGCTTGAGTTTGCCAGCGGCACGATTGGCACGTATACCGTGACCTATGCGGCAGGCGCACCGTGGATGAGCGCCCTGCACCTGGTCGGCGAGCGCGGCACGGCCCGCATTGACCGGAACCTACTGGAAGTCACCGTCGATGGCCAGCCGAAACCGGTCAGCTTCACCGAAAATCGAAGCGTGACGGATGAACTGGTGGCGTTTGCCGATGCAATTCAACACGGAACGCCGCACCGCAACAGCCCAACCGAAGCCTTGAACGATGTCGCCGTCATCGAAGCCATGCTGCGCTCCGCCGAAACGGGCGTGCGCGTCACACCGCAGCGATTCGCTTAATTAGAACAAAAATGCTAGAATAGGGACGTATGGACAATCTACTGGTCACGACCGATTGGCTGGCAGCCAACCTTGATCGCGTGCGGGTAGTGGATATTCGCGGGCATGTGCGCCCGGCAACCGAACCCCTGCCCCATTACTACAACCATCGGGACGACTATCTGAAGGCGCACATACCCGGTGCCGTCTTTGTCGATTGGGTGCAGGAGATCACCGATCCGGCTGATCCCCGGCATGCCAAGATCGCAGCGCCAAAGCGCTATGCGGACGTGATGCGGCGCATAGGCGTGAATGACGACACGCTCATCGTCGCGTATGACGATGCCGCGTCGATGTTCGCGGCGCGGCTGTGGTGGTCGCTCAATTACTATGGGCACACACAGGTTGCCGTTTTAGATGGCGGTTGGCAGAAGTGGGTTGCGGAAGGTCGTCCAACTTCGGGCGAGATTCCGCAGTATCCGCCGGGGAATTTCACCCCGCGCCCGAGGCCTGAGATCTTCCGTTCCGGGGATCAGGTATTGGGGGCGCTGCATTCCGGCCAGCAGTTGATCGACGTGCGCACGCCCGCCGAGTTTCGCGGCGAAGCGTCGCGGGCGAAGCGCGGCGGGCACATCCCGACCGCGATCAATCTCCCGCGCACCACGTTAATCGACGCTTCCGGGCAGCTCCTGCCACCCGACAAGCTGCGTGAGCTGTTTGCAGCGGCGGGCGTGACCAGTCAATCATCCGATGTGGTGTTTTACTGCAACGGCGGCGTCTCGGCCAGTTTCGGTTTGCTGGCGCTCCGCGCCGCTGGCCTAGCGCACGGGAGTGTGTACGATGGTTCTTGGAAAGACTGGGGTAACGACGACACCAAGCCGGTGGAGTGACATGCCTGCACACCTCTTTGCCGAAATCTTCCCAATCAAGACGGATGCGCTTCCACCGCTGACGGCGTATCGCATCCTCACCCGCAATGACAGCGCCCGCAAAGTCGGCGCGCGCCTGGCGGCTGAGCTGCGTGAAGTCTTCCCCGGCGACTGGGTGTGGGTCGGCGGGCGCATCCTGACCGATCAAGCGCCCAACCCGGTCAAGCTGGTGATGATGCTCGATCAGCTCAAACCGCATTTCCGTGACGTTGAGGCGCTGGAAGAAGATTTCGCGTGGCAGCCCACCGCCGATCACCTCGCCGACTTCGTGGCGCGCGGCCCGCTGCTGCAACTCGAAGATCTGCTGATCGATGCGCTGGCCAAGACCGCTTACGGCATCAAGAACACACGCACCCAGCGTGAATATCGCATCCGCACGTGGACAGTCGACAACCAACCGGCGCTTTCGATTACGGTTGTCTCCCGCCTGCTCTACGAGCCGGATCTGCAGGCGTATGTCGAAACGCTCGACAAGCCTACCGACATGATCGGCCTGTGGGTAGCAGATAAAACTGCGCGTTTGCAAGGTGAGATCACCAAAGTCGTCGGCACGCTCGACGAACAGCGCGATCGTCTCATCAAGTTGAGCGACCGTCCGGAGATGCAGGAACTGCTCGCGAAAACGCCCGGCGATCACTGGGTCTGCCGCGTGCTCGTCGATACGCGCGAATACGATTATGTGACCGATGCGCTGGATCTGGTGATCCGTCTGCGCGACATCAGCCACTTTGATATCAATAAGGCACAGATGGAGAAGGCACTGCACCTCAGCCCCGCCCTGCACGCGCAGATGGTCAAGCTGATCTCCGACATCCTCAAGGAACACAATCTGATCAGCAATGCCTACAGCACGCAGAACGCGGCGGCGCTGTTCGGCAGCATGACTCCCAAATTCTCGCTGACCTACGGCAGCAGCAAGTCGCGTCCCTATGATCTGGCGCGGCTTAATCAGGACTTCCAGACGGCAGGCGCGCATAAACTGCCCGACACCGACAAACCACTGCGGGTAGTGGTGATCAACACGCTCGCCGATGAAGTGCGCGACTTCACCGAAGCGCTGCGCCGTTCGCTCGACCGTGATTTCGGCCTCAAACTGGAGGTCGTGCGGGAACGCAGCATCCGCGTGATTTCGCAGGCTAATCTCGAAAGCGCCGTGCGCCTCCTACTCAAAGAACCGCATGATCTCGCACTGGCCTTTCTGCCCGACGAAATTGAGTCTGCTGAAGAAGAAGCGGTCGATGACCGTAATACGCGCCTGCAAACCGTCGGACGCGGCATGCCCACGCTCGTCATCCACGAATCAACCATGCACAACCCCGCCGCCATGAGCAGCGTGATCATGGGCTTGGTGGCACGCGCAGGCGGCATCCCTTTCCTGCTTGACGAATCGCTCCCCTACGCAGACCGTGTCGTCGGCCTGAGCTTGATTGAGCACAACAAGAAAGATGTGCCCCATCTGACTGGTATCGCCCGCGTCTACAAGAAAGACGGCGCGTTCATCGGTTACAGCATTGCGACCGAACCGGTGCGCGACGGCGAAAGCGTGCCGGATGCCCTGCTGGCGCGCCTGCTTCCGCAGGAGTTGCTCGGCGAGAAGCGCGTCGTCCTGCATCTTGACGGCAAGCAGCGCCGCGAAGTCCTGCGTGCCATCGGTGCTTGGGAAGGCGAAATCAACGCCGAATTCTTCCCGGTTGAAGTGATCCGCTCCGGGGTGCCACGCATCTACGCACTTGGCGGTGGCAAAATCGAAGCACCGGATTGGGGCAGCACTTTCCGTCTGAGTGACACCGAAGCCTTCATCCTGACCACCTCGGGCGACGCAGCCATCCAGCCGATTCACATCCGTACCGAACCGTCACTCCCGATTGAGCAGGCGCTGCATAGTGTCCTAGCCTTCACCTTGTTTCACTATGGAGCGGTCAAGGTGCCGAAGCTCCCAGTGACTCTGTATGGCGGTGATGCGCTGGAGGCGGGCATCCTCCGCGGCGTACTCGACGAGAACTTGCAGGGCAAAACTCAATTCTGGTTGTAACCGAAAGCGGGAACGTTGGCGTCCGCCCGCTCCCGCTTTGTTCTCCGACTTTTGATGGAAATCCCCATCGCTGATCTTGACGAGCGGTTCAGATCAGACTATAGTGGTTCACAGTGTCTTGTTTGTGCGTGAAGGAGCCAGATTACATGACTGTCGTCAGCATACCGAGCTTATTCGCGCATCTGATCTCCGCTTAAGACACAACCCCGCCCTACCCTAACTGGCGAGCGTTGAGGAACGCGGTCACGATGCGCCGTGACATGTCTTTGGCATGCCACCCGTCATCCGTCGATCACTGTTTTGATTCGTCTACACCTGTTCAGGGGAAAACCAACCTTGGCTCGATACACCAACCACGTCGAAGGCGTGGTCTATAAGAAACAACTCGGCACGTATTTCGTGCGCAGCGCGGACAGCGATGTCGTTTGCACAATTTCCAGCCGCCTGCGCAAAGAACTGATCTACCCCATCGCGGACCGCTCATCGATCGGGCATCACCGCGTGCAAAAAGTCGACGACATCCACATGATTGACCCGGTGGCCATTGGCGATTGTGTGCAGTTCGTGGTCGCCGAAGACGGCGCGGGTCTGATCACCGAAGTGCTGCCCCGGCGCAACAAGCTGGCACGCTCGGCAGCGGGCGTCAAACAGTTGGAGCAGATCATCGCGGCGAACGTCGACCAGCTCGTGACCGTCTTCGCCGCCGCGCTGCCTGCGCCCCACTGGAACCTGCTGGATCGCTATCTCGTCACGGCGGAAGAAGCGGAGATTCCCGCGCTCATCGTCATGACCAAGCTCGATCTCGTGGAGCCAGGGACCTTCGACGCCGTCATGGATGAATACCGCGCCCTCGGCTACGACGCTATTCTGACGAGCACCGAGTCCGGTCAGGGTATCGACGAACTGCACGCAGCGCTAAACGGTAAGACGTCGGTGCTCATCGGCAAATCGGGCGTGGGCAAGACCAGTCTGCTCAATGCCGTGCAGCCCGGACTCGGCCTACGCGTGGGCGAAGTCAGCAAAGCCCTGAAAAAGGGCAAACACACCACCACCCATGTCGAAATGATCGGGCTGGACAGCGGCGGCTACATCGTCGACACGCCCGGCATGCGCGAGTTTTCGACGTGGAACATCGACGACGGTGACCTCGCGCTGTACTTCCGCGACATGCAACCCTATGTCGGCACCTGCCGCTTCGGGCTGGACTGCACCCACCGCACGGAACCGGGCTGCGCCGTGCTCAAAGCGGTCGGTGCCGGCAAAATCAGCGAACGCCGCTATGAGAGCTATGTCCGCATGCTTGACTAGCCACAGTTTCTGGTGGAGAGACCGCACTTGTATCTCTCCACCAACCTTACGCTAAACATTTCCTAACCACACTTCTCAGAAAACCTGTCTATAATACATTTACGTTTTTTAGCTGGGGAATATGAGGAGCCAACCATGAGCTGCAATCTGGTCGACTTGATGGAACTATCGCCCGCCCAGCGCCAGGTTGTGCGCCTCATCCTGCGTGAAACGATGATGACCTATGACGATCTATGTCTCTCGCTGCGGGAACTCCGGCTTGTTGCTCCGCAGGATGTCGACCCGTTGCTCGCCGACCTCGCCGCGCACGAGTGGATTGTCTCGCTGCTGCATGACCAGGTGCGCGTGTACCGCGTTAACCTCGTGCGGCGTGGCGCAAAGCAAAACCAGGCGTTCTGGACGCGCCTCGGCGTTGACAATGCATCCGCTCCCGATGACACCAATCAGCGCACCATGATGCGTGGCGGCAAACGCACGCTGCCTCCGGCCATCTGGGACACCATCGAACGGGATGTTCCCCTCACACGTGAGGCACTGCTCGCCTCGATTCGCGGGCGGTCCCGCGCTTCCAAAGAACCCACCTCGGAATTCGGACGGGCGCTGCGCAAACGGGTGCTCAACGCGTTGGATGCGATCTCGCGCGATGAACCACCGGTTGCCTGACCGCCGCTAGCCGAATCCATCAAAACCGGGTAATATGAACATCGTGACGTCCTCTGTGAACATCATGCCTGGGAGAAATCTTCATGTCAAAAATTATCTCGGTCCACTCCTTCAGAGGTGGAACGGGCAAGTCGAATACCACTGCGAACCTGGCCGGTATCATCGCAGGTCGTGGTCTGCGGGTCGGGGTGATTGACACCGACATCAACTCCCCCGGGATTCACGTTCTGTTCGGGCTGGACGAAGAAGAAATCAAGTACTCGCTCAACGACTACCTGTGGGGCAAGTGCGAAATCGAAAAAGCCGCCTACGATGTGACGGCAAACCTCAACAAGAATCTCGGCGAGGGCGCGGAGCCTATTCCACCCAACGGCAAAATCTACTTGATCCCCGCGAGCATCAAGGTCGGAGAAATCGCCCGCATTCTTCGCGAAGGCTACGACGTCGGCTTGCTCAACGACGGTTTCCAGAACCTGATCAAAGAGCTGACGCTCGACGTTCTGCTCATCGACACCCACCCTGGGCTGAACGAAGAAACGCTGCTCTCAGTCGCCATTTCCGACGCGCTAGCGATCATTATGCGCCCGGATCAGCAGGACTATCAGGGCACGGGCGTTACGGTCGAAGTCGCGCGCAAGCTCGATGTGCCCCGGATGCTGCTCATCGTCAACAAGACGCCGATGTCTTTCAACTTTGACGAAGTGCGGACGCGCGTCGCCCAAACTTACAACTGCCCCGTTGGTGCGGTATTGCCACATTCCGACGAAATGATGACATTGGCGAGCGCGGGCGTCTTCGTACTCCACTTCCCCAACCACCCCATTACTCAAAACCTTAGGCGCGTTGCCAGCGAACTCCTGGCTTAATCCCGCGCGCATCAGTGATTTCATCTATCAACAGGACGAGACGTCACTCGTCCTGTTTTTGTGTGCCAACTATTCGCCTACCTGCCGCTTACGCAGAACTTCCAACCGGGCAGCAATTCCCTTATCGTCGGGAAAAAGTTCGAGCGCGTACTGGCAGATCGTCACCGCCGCTTCGAGGTCACCCCGCTGCTCCACTTCATCCGCGGCGTTCATCAGCACTTCGATGGCCTGCGGCAGCAAGCCGCACTTGGCGAGATGCCCGGCGAGCTGCTGCGCTGCCTCAGGTTGATGGCGCTGCGTCTCCCAATAGTTGACCGCGAGGCGATGCAGCCTGAGGCGAATGACACGCGACAAACTTGCATAGATGGCGCTGCTGGCGAGTTCGCGTCGAAAGCTGAAAGTGTCGTCATCATGACGGGTCAGCATATGCTCGTCGAGCAGGGCATCTAGCATCGCTGTCAAGCGCGGCGCGGCGGGAATCGCCGCTACGGTGCTCAGGGCCGCTGCCGAGAATTGACCACCAAGCACGGCGGCGGCGCGCAGCACGGCTTGCATGTCAGCTGACAGCGAGTCAATGCGTGTCATCACGACTTCTCGAAGACTTTCTGGCAGCAGATCCGTGGGCGCTTCCGGGCGCAGCTCGCCGTTGACCAGATAATCATGCGTGCGCAGGCTTTCCAGATACGCCTCCGCATAAACCGGTCGTCCGCCCGTTTTTGTCCACAGAACTGACCGCAGCCGCGCGCCAATGGCTGCCACACCGAGATACTGCGCGGCCAAGTGCGCGAGCTCATCCGGATCGAGATCGGCGATTCGGTACGTGTCGACGGTCGCGGGCGTAAAGGGTGGTTCGGCAAGCATCAGCAGCACGAAGGGCGCGCTGCCGCTCACCCGCACTATCTCCCGCAGGCTGTTGAGCAGTTCGCCGGACGCGCGCTGAGCGTCGTCAACAATTAACACGGTCGGCATGATGCCCAACAAGCGCACCGCCAGGCTGAGCAAGGCCGCGCCAGCAAGCGCTTGCTCACCTAGAGCCACCTGAATGTCCGCTTCAAAATCCAGTAAATCAAGTGACTGCAAACGCCGCTGCAACACGGCGGTGGTGTCGTTTGGCTGAATGTCCAGCAATTGACTGATCAGTGAGCGGAACACTGTACGCTCGCTATCGCGGCGCGAGCAGTTCACCCACACGACGCGCCAGTCCTCCACCCGTGCCTGCTGTGCGATCTGGCGCGCCAGGCGCGATTTACCTACTCCGCTATGCCCCAACAGCACGAGGTGGCGCGCGCTTTGCCCCTGCATCGTGGCGGCGAGCGCCGCCGCCACGGTTTCGAGTAACGGTTTATTCCCGATAAAGTCCGCTGGCTCCGCCTCAACCAATCGCACCGGAGCCAGCAGCGGTCGCACTACGGCGTAGGTCTGCACTAGCTGTTGTTTGCCTTTCAGCTGCACGGCTGGCAAGCGTTCAACTTCCAGACTACCCTGCACGCGCCCGTATACCCGGTCGCTGATCACGATTTGACCGGGCGCAGCCTTAGCCATAAGGCGCGCGGCGAGATTGACGTCATCGCCCATTACGGTGAACTCGCGCCGCGCCTTCCAGCCCACCTCGCCCGCGAAGGTGTTGCCCTGTGCGATACCAATGCGCTGCGTGATACAGGCAGCCCGCCGCAGATCGTCGGGGAGTTCCTGTTCGAGACTCTGGTTGAGCACCGTGAGACGCTGCCGGATTTCCAGCGCCGCATCGACCGCACGGTCGGCGTCGTCGGAGTGCGCCACAGGCACGCCAAACGTCGCCAACAGCTTGGTGCCCAGTTGATATGGGTCGGTACGCGTGAGCGTCCCGCCATATTCGGTGATCGTCTGCTGGACGAGGTTGTAGTAGCGTTCGGCAATCGAAGCGATCAGGTCACGGCGATCCTCTGCGCCGCGCCGGGCATCCAGCAGTTCGGCGAACCCGGTTGCATAGATGAACATGGTCACGGCGAAGCGATTCGAGCTGCGCAAATGATAATCACCGCTGTTGATGAGCTCGTGCAGCACAGCCGGAGCGACATATACCGACATAGCCTCCACCCGGCTCAGGAGCTGACGCAGCGTATCGAGCAGCATATCTGTCGTCAAGTCAAACAGCGCCGAACCTTTGGCTCGACGCTTCTTGAGGGCCTCAAATTCGTAATCGCCCAATTCCGCGCCCAGACTATCGACAACTTGCGAGAAACCGTGTCCCATCCGTTTGAACGAGAAGTGCCCCACCAACAGCGCGGCCAGCTTGGCATCGACGATGACCTCATCCTGACGCCCGACACTTTCGGCGGACATTGCCGCCCCGGGCAGGCTGCCCAGAATCAAATGATCGCGCTGGGCAGTGTTGCCGATCAGCATTTCGAACAGCTTCCCGCGTGCCACGCCAATCGACATCACGAGGCTATATTGATCCCCTTTGAGGAGTTCGACGAGCCGGGGATCGCTGATGGGCTTGAAGCGTTCAATGGCCCGCTGCATGCGCAGCCCCGTGCGCACCGCTTTGACGGCATCGGCGATACTGCGCGGTTTCGCCGGGAAGAACGCCAGCAGCGCATCTCCCGCAAACTTCAGCAGTTGACCGTCCGATTTTGCGAGAATTTCCAACATTTCGGCGAAGTAATCGTTCATCACCACGGTAAGAATTTCCGCGCCCTCTTGGGTACTCTCCCGCTGCAGGCGTTCGGATAACGCGGTGAAACCGGAAACGTCAGCGAACACGAACGTGCCGGGACGGAGCGCACTGTAGCCTTGCGTCTTAAGGATTTCATCTTCAATATACAGGGGTAGGAACGAACACAGTGCCTTATATAGGCTGTTTAGATGTTGAATCGCTTCGGCGAGAATGGCAGGATCGTCAAGGTGGTCGCGGTATTGGGCAGGGACAAAACGTTTGCTGCGTTCCTGTAAGTCGATGTCCATGTTTTATGCCTTGTCTACACCGTGTATTGTAGATCATTTCCTAACCAGATATGAAACTGTTTTACAGAACCTTACGTTGATTTTCCCGCGTGTAACCACTACTATTCTTAGTGACAGCCATCACAATAGATAGGGTCTTGCATGAAATCACTCTTTAGCGGACTTACAGCGCTATCGCTTCGTTTCCGCGTGGTTACGCTGGCTCTCGTCGTTCTGCTTTCGGTCGCAGGCGTGTACGCCGTGACCCAGCTTAAGCAGGAACTCATCCCTTCAGTCGAGTTCCCGCAGACGATCATCCTCGCCCAAGCTACGGGCATGACCAGCGACCAGGTGCTTAATGTCCTCACCTCGCGCATCGAAACCGCATTGGACGAACAAGTCCCCGACGTCGTCAACCTTGAGTCATCCACGACGGGTGCGTTTGGAGCGGTCATCACCGCCCGCAACAATTTCGGCGTCAACGCACCCCGCCTGCGCAGCGAAATCCAGCGGGCGATTGATTCAGTATGGCTCCCGCTGCGCCGCCTCGCGCCGTCCGAAGGCGAGAGCGCAACCGAATTCGCAGCCCGGCTGCTCGCCGATCTGCCGCCCGAAGTGCTGATTTACCTACAAACGACCGATTCGAACTTCCTGTTCCAACTGTCGCCGGACGTGTGGTCGGCGCTGTCGCCTGATACCGTACAGACGCTGCTGGCTTACCTCGCCACGCAGACCAAAGATGTGAACAGCTCAGATGCGCTCCGCCTGCTCGTCGAGCAGGAAGTCGTGCCCGCGCTGCAAAACATCGAACAAGTAGCGAGCGTCTCTGTGAGCGGCGGCCAGATTCTGCCGAGCGAAGGCGAAGCCGCGCCGACGCCCCTCCCTGTCAGCAGTGCCGAAGCGCCCAGCCGCCTGCTCGACCTGACGCCCGAAGTCTGGGCCATCGTGAGCGCCAAGGTCGATGGTCTGAGCGCCCTTGACCAGACGGCCGTCGAGGCGCTGCGCGCGCTGCCCTTCTCCGTACCGGAAGGCGTCCCCGCGCTGCCTGCCAGTTGGCAGATGGATCGCTTCAAGGATGCGCGCGACCTGCGCGAAATGCGCACGCTCACCCGCACGCTGGGCGCGGTCTTCAACACCTTCGTGACCTCCGGCGAAATCGTCGGCGCGCTCGGTCAAACCGACGATCTGACGGCCGCGGACATCAACCAACTGCTGGCGGTTGAACCGACTCTCGTGCAGTATTTCGAGGCAGATCAGCTCGTGAGTCTGTCCGATGAAGCGTTCGCCGCGCTGCCTGCCGACTACATCGCCAACCTCGACGGCCTGACCCGTGACCAACTGGCGGCGAAAGCCTTGGCCGTCGCCATCAGCGGCGCAGCAGCGCAGCCGGATCCGGTTGACCTGCCGCAGCCGTGGCGCATTTCCCCGCCGCAGTTAATCACCTTCAGCTTTGACGATATTCCACTCGCGACCTTCAGCATTTCCGGCACAGGCGCGGCGCTCCCCGCCGAGAGCGGCGCGGCGGCTGATGGCTCGACCGAAGCGGTCGAACAGCCCGCCGATACCGCGGAGACGCCCGTAGTTCAAGATATCCCTGAAGGGCCGAGCCTGCCGCTGGTGTTCAACCTGCTCGGCGGGTTCATCGGTCTTGAACTCAACACCGCCGATGACCTAATCAATATTCAACTGCCCGACGAGATGGCGGCGCAGTTCGGCGGCACGCAAACCCTGCGCGCAGCAGATCTGCTCAACTTCCTGCTGCTGCTCGACAACCCGGATGCGCTGCCTGAAGGCGCGCCCTCGGTCAGTATCCCCGGTGGCGCGGCTGGCGTGATTCGCCAGTTGTCGCCCGAAGTGATCACCTTCATCGCGACCAATGACCCGACGTTCCTGCCCAATCTGAGCGCCGATGTGGTGTCCGCGTTCAGCCTTGACGTCCTGCTCAACGTGCCGGGCGTAGAAATCCCACTGGATACCGTGTGGGATACGCTCTCGGCGCAGCCGCAGTTCGCCACCGTGCCGCTGGAGACCGCGCAGGATATCGTCGAAATCGGCGGCGGGCAGCCCTCGACCGTGCTCAACACGATCAACGCGAATGTGCCCGAGCAGTTCGCCGGCTATGAAGTTCGCCTGTTCGACAGCCTTACACCCGGGATCATCAACTACTTCAACGCGGTTGAACCGGAATTCTTTGCGAACCTCGATCCCGCGGTCGTGGCGAAGTTCGCGCCCGCCACGCTCGCGGAACTGTCCGACGAGGTGATCGCCGCGCTGCCCGCCGACACGGCGACGACCGTGCGCGCGATTGCCAGCGGCGAAACCGCCTCGGCCGCCACGCAGTTGGCTGAACGCTATGCGACCGATGTGCCGCCCGCTGACCCGAACGCCCCGGCGCTCAACGCCGACTGGCAGTTCATCGGCGACTTCCTCGGTGTCGAGCTGGATACCGCCGACGACCTGTTCCGCTTCTTCCCGAGTGCGACGGGCTTCATCAATGGCCTGTTCAACTCGGCGCAGGGTGCATCATTTGCCCCCAACCTGATCGGGAATACGTCGCCGGAAGCCGTCGCGTACATGGTGACGCGTGATCCGAACTTCCTGAACGACCTGCGCATCGAAGCCCTGCAGCTTTTCTCCGCCGATGTTGTCAGCACGCTGCCAGCTGATGTCCAGGAGCGCATCGCCTCAGGCGCCGCACCGTTCGTGCCGACCAACGCCCTCACCCGCGTCAATGGCAATTCGAGCTTGTCCGTCACGGTCTACAAGACGGATACAGCCAACAACGTCGAAGCCTTCCACATTGTCGAAGACCTGCTGCACGAAATCGATGAAGCGGACGACACCATCTCCGTCTCCGTCGCCTTTGAACAAGCCAGCTTCGTCGAAGAGTCGATCAGCGGCGTGGCGCGTGAAGGTGGTCTCGGCGCGATCTTCGCGGTCGTCGTCATCCTCATTTTCCTGAGCAGCGGTCGCTGGTCGCGCCGTCCGCGCGCGGTCGTCGGCGGCATCATGATCGCGTTGTTCCTCGGTGGGTTGTTCCTCGTCGTGCAGGCCAACCTGCCCGCGGCAGGGGGTGACTTTGGCCGTGCCTTCGAACAAACGGACGTGGTTGTGCGGGTGCTCCTGCTGTTGGGTGCGGGTGCGGGTTTCCTCGTCCTGTTGTGGCCGGGTAACCTGCCGCATCCCGCGTGGCGCAGCACGCTTGTGTCCGGCGTGAGCATTCCGCTCTCCGTGCTGATGGCGCTCGCCTTCATGTACTGGGTGCCGCCGATTGTGCATAATGCGCTGCTGCCGCTGGCGGACACGTCGCCGTTGGCAACGTTCTTCCTGCGCCTCTTCCCGGAAAGCATCACGCTCAACATCATGACGCTCTCCGGTTTGACGGTCGCCATTGGTCGCGTCGTCGACGACTCCATCGTCGTGCTCGAAAACATCTTCCGCCACCTGCAAGAGGGTGAAGACAAGACCCACGCCTTGATCGAAGGTACGCGCGATGTGTCTGTCGCGATTTTCGCCGCGACGGTCATCACGGTGGTCGTGTTCCTACCGCTCGGTCTGACTGGCGGCATCATCGGCGAATTCTTCCTGCCCTTCGGCCTCGCCGTGACCTATTCGCTGCTCTCGTCGTTCATCGTCGCCATCACGGTCGTCCCGGTCGTCGCCTATCTGCTCCTCGACCGCAACGAAATCGCCGACGAAGAGAATTCGTGGCTGGAACGCCTGTACGACCCGGCATTGAAGTGGGCGCTGGCGAGCGGGCGTAACAACCTGATTGTGCTCGCGCTGGCGGCTGTCAGCCTCATCGTCGGTCTCGGGCTGTTCGCAACCCGGCCTTTGGCCTTCCTGCCCTCCTTTGGTGAGCCGCAGGTCAGCGTGGCCGTCAATATGCCCGCCGGCACAAAAATGGCGGACACCAACGCCGTCATCCTGCAATTTGAAGACTACCTCGCCGAGAACTTCACCGAAGACGACATCACGACAGTCTCCACCCGCATCGGCGGTGGTGATGGCTTCGCAGCACTGATCCTCGGCAGCAGTGGGGTCAGCGAAAACGTCGCGACCATCACGCTGAGCGTTGAACACCCCGATACGCTCGATGCGCTCACGGGCGAGATTCGTACGGGCGCCGAAGCAATTTTCGGGCCGGAAAACGTCACCGTGTCCAGCGCGTCGCTCAGCGAACAGGGTTTCGGCGGTTTCGCGCTCGTGCTCTCCGGCGAACAGGCCGATCTGCAGGCGATCAACGCTGATCTTGTGGACGTGCTCAATGGGGTCGAAGGACTAACCAACGTCAGCAGCAACGTCGTGAGCAGCGACGCGGCTGATGAGGGTCCGGTTACCTTCATTCGCGTCGATCTCCAATCGGCGGCGCGCTACACGGGCGAACTGGAAACCAACAACACCATCGGCGTGACCAACACAGCCAAACAAGCAATTCAGAGCTATCTGGACAGCAACAATCTGGCGGATCGCGTCACCGTGAGCGAAGGCTTCGAATCACGTCAGCAGACCGAAGGGTTCGCGGGTCTCGGCATTGCGATGGGCATCGCGATTGTGCTGGTCGTGCTCATCCTGATCGTGACGTTCGGCTCGCTCGTGCACTGGCTCGACATCATCCTCAGCATCATCGTCGCCCCCGTCGGCGCAGCCATCCTGCTCACGCTGACCAACCGCGTGCTCGGCATCTCGGCGATGATCGGTCTGCTCATGCTCATCGGCATCGTCGTGACCAACGCCGTCGTGCTCATCGACCGCGTGCAGAGCAACCGCCGCGAACGGCACATGGAACTACGCGACGCGCTCCTCGAGGCGGGTGAGCGCCGTCTGCGCCCGATTCTCATGACCGCGCTGGCGACCATCGGCGCGCTGGTTCCGCTGGCGGTTGGCTTGTCAGAAGGTGCGATCATCGCGTCGGAACTCGGCACGGTCGTAATCGGCGGTCTGTTCAGCAGCACGCTGCTCACGCTGATCGTCGTGCCGGTCGCCTACCGCCTGCTTGACCCGCTGCACCGCCGTCTCGCGCTCAACCGCAAGGATCGGCAGCTCAGCAACAAAGTCAGCTCATAACTCAGTGCTTGCCGCGTAGGGACAGGTCTCGCCCTATCCGACAAGGCTAGCAGAAACAAAAACGGGGCGGATACCAGAGTATCCGCCCCGTTCACTTAACTTGAAAAGCGTTGACGATCAGCCCGTCGCCACATCCGACAGTTCGTTGTTGAGCGAAACGAGATCCAGCCGTTCACCCACCGCCGCGAAGCCCTTGAGCGCGCGGTCAAGGTGTTCCTGCCGGTGCGAGGCCATGTAGCTGGTGCGCAGCAAACTGCTGCCCGGCGGCACTCCCGGCGGGAGCACCGGATTCGTGTAGACGTTCTCTTCAATCAGCGCGTGCCACGCCATAATTGTCCGGAACACATCGCCGATGATGATCGGAATGATCGGCGTGTTGCTCTTACCCGTGTTGTAGCCGAGCTCGTGCAGCCCCTTACGCATGTATTCGGCGTTGCGCCACAGCGACTCGACGTGTTCCGGTTCAGTTTCCATAATGTCGAGCGCCTTGAGCGCGGCGGCGGCCTGCCCTGCCGTCAGCGCTGCCGAGAAGATCAGCGAGCGCGCATGGTGCTGAATGTAGTGCACGACATCGGCATCACCCGCGATGAAACCGCCAATCGAAGCGAAGCTCTTGCTGAAGGTGCCCATGATCAGGTCGACCTGGTCCGTCAGGCCGAAGTGTTCCGCGGTGCCGCGCCCGCCGCCCGTCACGCCGATGCCGTGCGCGTCGTCCACCATAATGCGCGCGCCGTAGCGCTTGCAGATGTCGACGATTTCCGGCAGGGGAGCAATATCGCCGCCCATGCTGTACACGCCATCCACGACGACCAGTTTACCCGCATCGGCGGGCAACTTGGCGAGCACATCTTCCAGGCTGCTGATGTCATTGTGGCGGAAGCGCTTCATTTCGCCGCGGCACATCATGCAGCCGTCGACGATGCTGGCATGGTCATCCTTGTCGATGATGACGTAATCGCCCTTTTGCACCAGCGCGGTGATCACGCCGACGTTCGTCTGATACCCGGTCGAAAACACGAGCGCGGCCTCTTTGCGCACGAATTTGGCCAGACGCTTGTCCAATTCAAGATGCAGTTCCAGCGTACCATTCAGGAAGCGCGATCCGGTAACGCTCGTCCCGTAGGTTTCTACGGCTTCGATGGCGGCCTGCCGAACACGCGGGTCGGTCGTTAGGCCGAGGTAGTTGTTCGAGCCGATCATCACGACTTCGCGTCCTTCAAACTGCGCGACCGCGCCTTCGGTCGTGCTCAGAGCGCGAAAATAGGGGTAGATCCCCAATTCCATCGCCTCTTTGGCGTCTCTGTAGTTTTTCGCCTTATCGAATAGGTCAGCCACGCAACTTCCCCTTTATAAAACTATGATTACATGGATGAGAACACCGCTGTCCACGGTAAGATGTAAATTTCACGTCACGTTACGCACATTTCAGTCTAGCAAACATCCGTAAATATAACAACCATTACGGCATGGGAACATTAATGTTTTGCGGAGGCACAAATCACTTGCGCCAAAAGGCACAACCACGCTACAATCTGCCCATACCATTTTGTTTGATGTGCCGGAGTAAAAGATGTCGTCGTTGACTATGCGTCGTCTGATCGTCTGGGTCGTGTCGATGGGGCTTGGTTTCCTCATCGCCGCAGTTTTTGTGACCATGATCCTCCCGTGGATGGGTCCGCACGGCGGCAATGCGATCAGCATTCAGAAATACGGTGTTCAGTATTTCTTTTGGACGGGCTTCCCGATTGGGCTGCTCATTCTCACGTGGCTCGACTATTTCCTGAACAGCCGCATTCTACCTGATTAATCTGCAGAAGACCCGCCTATCCGGCGGGTCTTTTGTTTCCCCGCCACCTTTTCTATGCCTGTACAGAGGGGTACACCTTAATCTCCGCTCAGAGATAGCTCCTTGATTGTTCCGTTTTTCACCTTTGATAGCTTTTGAAAGTTCCCCTCTGCTAGACTGCCCCGCATGACAGTCGAACACACATCACGTATTCCCGGTTTTTATAAACGTACACTCGCCGAACGCGCCGCCATCGTCGCGCAGTGGGGTGACCTCTCTGCGGCGGAGCAAGCGGCTATGCTCGGCATCAACGGGTTGAGCGCGGCGCAAGCTGACCAGATGATCGAAAACGCGGTCGGGGTCTATGCGCTGCCGTTCGGCATCGCCACCAACTTTCTCATCAATAACCAAGACGTTTTGATCCCCATGGTGATCGAGGAACCTTCGGTCTTGGCGGCGATCAGCAATGCCGCGCGGTTGTTCCGGGCGGGCGGCGGGTTCACCACGTCCAGCGACGACCCGGTGATGATAGGGCAAATTCAAGTGCTCGATCTCGACGATGTCTACGTCGCGGCGGGCAAGGTGATGGCGGAAAAAACCGCCCTAATGGACGAAGTCAACCGCATTGGCGGGAGCATCGTCAAGAGCGGCGGCGGCGCGAAGGATATTCAGGTGCGCCCCATGCCAGAGACCGCCGCTGGCCCTATGCTGATCATCCACCTGCTCTACGACACACGCGACGCGATGGGCGCGAACGCCATCAACACCGCCGTCGAGCACATCGCCCCCCACATCGAAGCCATTACAGGCGGGCGCGTCGTGCTGCGCATTCTGAGCAACCTCACCGACCGCCGCAAAGCCCGCGCGGAGGGGATGATTCCCGCCAGTGAACTCGCCACCGAGACGCTGACGGGCGCTCAAGTCGTTCGCGCGATTGTCGAAGCGGGCGTCTTCGCCGAAGTCGATCCGTACCGCGCCGCCACGCACAACAAAGGCATCATGAACGGCGTGGACGCGGTTGTCATGGCAACCGGGAACGACTGGCGGGCCATTGAAGCGGGCGCACATGCCTACGCCGCGCGCAGTGGGCAATATGCCAGCCTCACCCGCTGGTGGCAGGACGAAAACGGCAACCTGCGCGGCTCGATTGAAATGCCGCTGGCCGTGGGCATCGTCGGCGGCGCGACGCGCGTCCACCCAACCGCGCAGATCGCACTCAAAGTGATGAAGATCCAGTCGGCGCGGCAGTTGGCCGAAATCATCGTCGCGGCGGGTCTCGCGCAGAATCTCGCGGCGATGCGCGCGCTAGCAACCGAGGGTATTCAGCGCGGCCACATGGAAATGCACGCCAAGCAGATCGCGACAGCGGTTGGCGCGCCGCCGGAACTGGTGAGTCGCATCGTGCAGCAAATGATCACCGAGAAGAATATCCGTCCGGAACGCGCCCGCGCGCTGCTGGACGAACTCCGAGGAAATGCATCTTCGGGATGAGGCCACCCTCGTCCCTGTTCAAAAGGACACTGGTATGACAGCTAATCCCTTACGCGATCAATCGCATCTCATGCGCCCGTCGAAGCCCGTAGGCATCGTCGGCTACGGCGCCTACGTGCCGCGTTTCCGCCTTCCGGGCAGCGAAGTTGCCCGCGTGTGGACGGGCGGTCTGGGCGGCAGCCCAGTGACCGAAAAAGCGGTCGCTGGCCCCGACGAAGACGTGACGACCATGTCAATTGAGGCGGCGCGCAACGCGCTCGCCCGGTCGGGCATCGATCCGCAAGCGCTGCGGGCGGTGTGGATTGGCAGCGAGAGCCATCCCTATGCCGTCAAGCCGACCAGCACCATCGTCGCCGAAAGCATCGGCGCTTCGCCTAATATTCAGGCGGCGGACTGGGAATTCGCCTGTAAAGCGGGTACGGAAGCTGTCCAGGCGTCCATCGGTATGGTGGGCAGCGGCATGGGCGCGTACACGCTGAGCATCGGCATGGACACGGCGCAGTCTCGCCCCGGCGACGCGCTGGAATACACGGCGGCGTCCGGTGGCGCGGCCTTCATCATCGGCGCGGCGGAAGAAGCCTGCGCGATCTATCAGGGCAGCTACAGCTTCGTCACCGACACGCCCGACTTCTGGCGGCGCGCGGACGAAAGCTACCCCAGCCACGGCGAACGCTTCACCGGCGAACCCGCCTATTTCAATCACACGACGAGCGCGGCCAGCCGCCTCATGGAAATGATGGGCACAACCGCCGCCGATTACACGCACACGGTGTTCCATCAACCGAACGTCAAGTTCCCCTCGCGCGCCGCGCAGATGGTCGGCTTCAAGCCCGAACAGATGAAGATTGGTTTGCTGGCGGATGAAATCGGCAATGTGTACTCCGGCTCGTGCATGCTCGGATTGACGGCAATCCTCGACGTCGCCAACCCCGGCGACCGCATCCTCATGATCAGCTATGGCAGCGGCGCGGGTTCGGATGCCTTCGACATCGTCGTGACCGACCGCATCCTCGAAGTGCGCGACCGCGCGCCTAAGACGCGGGACTATATCGCCCGCCGCACGCCAATTGATTATGCGACCTACTGCCGTTATCGTGGACTGTTGAGGGACTGAGAACTATGCGCAAAGCAGCGATTATCGGGGTCGGACAGACGCCCGTGGGAGAACATTGGGACGCCAGCATTCGCATGATTGCCGCGGATGCAGTGCATGCCGCGCTGGAAGATGCCGGGCTCAAGAGCGTTGATGCGCTGTACGTCGGCAACGCCTATGGCGCGTCGTTCAGCAGTCAGTCGCAGCTCGGCGCGCTGATCGCGGATTATTCCGGGTTGGGTGGTGTCGAAACATTCACCATCGAGGCGGGCGACGCTTCCGGCGGTGCGGCATTGCGCACGGGCTATCTCGCGGTGGCCTCGGGCGCGGTCGAAACGGCGCTCGTGCTCGGCGTGGAAAAGTCGACCGACACGGTCAGCACGGCGCACACCCGCGCCCGCAACGTCAGTCTGGACGCCGACTATGAAGCGGTGCAGGGAGCCACGTTGACCGCCCTCGCCGCGCTGGTCATGCGCCGCTACATGCACGAATACGGCGTCGACCTGAGCGCCTTCGAGAACTTCAGCATCAACGCGCATGCCAACGGCGGCAAGAACGCCAATGCGATGTATCGCAACCAGATCAAGCCGGGTGCGTTCGCCCGTGCGCCCATGATCTCCGAACCGGTCAGCCTGTTTGACAGCGCGCCGGATGCCGATGGCGCGGCGGCGGTCATCATCACGTCCGTCGAGCGCGCGGGCGATCTCGTGCCGCGTCCCATTGAAATTCTCGCCAGCGCCGCGGCCAGCGACACACTCGCCCTCGCCGAACGGGCGGATCTACTCGACTTGAGCGCGGTGCGCGCCTCGGTCTACAAGGCTTTCCAGCAAGCGGGAGTCACTCACCGCGATATCGACCTGTTCGAACTCCACGATGCCTTCACTATTCTCAGCGCCTTGACTCTGGAAGCGGCGGGTTTTGCCGAACGCGGTCAGGGTTGGAAGCTGGCGAAAGACGGGCAAATCGGCTTGGCAGGGTCGCTGCCGCTGTGCACGTTTGGCGGTCTCAAGAGCCGTGGTAATCCGGTTGGCGCGACGGGCGTGTATCAGGCCGTGGAAGCGGCTTTACAGCTCCGTGGTGCAGCCGGTGCCAACCAAGTCGCGGATGCGCGGGTCGCCCTGATCCAGAGCGTCGGCGGCTTTGGCAGCACCGCGGTCACGCACATTTTGAGCGTGTAAGCCCAGATGATGCGGGGATTAGAGAGCCTATCAAGGGACATCTGATAGCTTTTGATAGGCGTCTCAACGTAGACTGGCAATCAACTTGTGCAAGAATGCACGAAACGAAATGGACGAGGGAGTTACCTATCATGCAGATTTCACGTCACTGGCGTCTCAACTCACAGCGCTACCGTTTGGAAGGCGTCCGCTATCAGAATGGCGGCGTGAGCCTTCAGAATCGTCCTGTGGTGGCGGATGTGCGTGTACACGATACGACGAAGACGCCTGCTGCGAAAGCGGTTGAGGTCGTCGTCGGAAAATAGGCGCAATGGATACCGGAAAAAAGCAAATTGAGCTGAGCGAACGCTTTCAGTTCGCCGGCACCGGTGAGGTTTTCAGCTACACCACCGTGCAGGAACCCCCGGAGGGGTACGAAGATCAGGCGCCGTATGTGCTGGCGCTGGTCAAGCTGGACGAAGGTGTGATGATCACCGCGCAGATCACTGATCTGGAAGGCGATGAACTCGCCATCGGGGATCGCGTCGAGATGGTCACCCGTAAGCTCACCACCGAAGGTCCGCGCGGCGTCATCATCTACGGCTACAAGTTCCGCAAACTTCTGCCGCGCCAATAACCGATCAACAATACCGAGACGCCCTTCGACAGCACCTGTTTCCTGTTATACTGGGGAGCGGACGCCGCGCAGGGCGTCTCTGTGTTTATTGCGGTGGATGAGGCGGCATGTCCAAACAGACAACCGGGCATGCGGGCGAAACGCTCGCGGCCAATTATCTCAAGGCGCATGGCTACACGATTCTCAACCTGAATTGGCGCTGCGATCAGCCCAAAGGTGAGCTCGACATCATCGCCCGTGATGGCGAGACCCTCGTGTTCGTTGAAGTCCGTTCACGGCACAGCCCCACCACCGAAACCGCGTTTGCCAGCATCACTCCGCGCAAACAGGCCAAGCTGATACGTACTGTCGAACTTTACCTGCACTTGCACAACTTGACCGATCTGGCGTGGCGCATCGATGTGATCGCGGTGGCGCTGCCCCGTGGCGCTCAACCCATCATCGACCATGTGGAGAACGCGCTTGACTGGTAAACCGCTGATCGTCATCCTCGGTGCGACCGCCGTTGGTAAAACCGAACTCGCGCTCACCGTCGCCCAAGCTGTCCACGGTGAGATCGTCGGCGCAGACAGCCGCCAGATCTACACGCTGATGGACATCGGCACGGCCAAGCCGACACTGGAAGAACGCGCCCGCGTCCCTCACCACCTGATCGACCTCATCCCACCCGATGGCGAGCTCTCGCTCGCGAATTACCAACGTCTCGCCTACGCCGCAATTGACGACATTCACGCCCGCGGCAAAGTGCCGCTCTTGGTGGGCGGCACCGGGCAGTACATCACCGCCGTGATCGAAGGCTGGTCACCGCCCGAAGTCCCGCCGCAGCCCGAACTCCGCGCCGAACTGGAAGCCTATGCCGCTGCCCACGGCGCGTTCGCCCTCTTCGACCGTCTGCTCGCCCTTGACCCGGATGCTCAAGCCTTCATTGACCCGCGGAACATCCGCCGCGTCGTGCGCGCCATCGAAGTCACGCAGGTGACCGGGCAGCCGTTCAGCGCGCAGCGCCAGAAGCATCCCCCGCCCTATCAGGTTCATCAGTACGGGCTGATGCTGGAGCGGGAGCGGCTGTACGCGCGCGCCGATCAACGCGTAGACGCGATGCTGGCTGCGGGCTTCCTCGAAGAAGTGCGCGGCCTGCTCGCTTCGGGCTACGCGCGCACATTGCCGTCGATGAGCGGGCTCGGCTACCGTGAACTCGCTGCGCATCTGATCGACGGCTTACCGGTAACAGAGGCCGTCACGCTCACGAAGAACGCCACTCACGACTTCATCCGCCGCCAACTCACGTGGTTTCGCGGGCACGATCTCGGCATCCTGTGGCACAATAGAGACTCAGTGGATATGGACGCGCTCCTCCGTGATGTCGAGCGCCGCCTTCAGGAGATCTGATGCGTTTGCTGCGCAACACCAATAGTTCGAGCCTGCTCGTCGGCGTGATTTTGCTGCTGCTGCTGCTGGTCTTTGCCGGGCCGAACAACCTGCCCCGCTTTGTTTCCGGCATCTTCCCGCAGTTCTACGAGGGCGTGCCCTGTTCGTGGCTGCGCACCGCGGACGACCGCGCCAACCATCAGTCGCTGCTCGGTCGTTCCGCCGAGAACCCGCTGAGCATCCGCGTCGCCCCGTCGACGATCACGCGCGATCCAGCGGGCAGCTTGTTCGTGCAAATCATCATCACGAACGAGTCTTTGGGCACGGTTGCCATCGTCTATAACCCGACTCAAGTGCTCGTCGGCGACAATAACTCGTCCGGCATGGGCTTGATTTTCAACCCAACGACGTCACTCGCGGCTGGCTTGAACCGTCAAGACAGTACTACCATCCCCGAAACGTCGATCCGGTTACTAGGCCCGCGGCAGCGCTGCGTGCACACCGTCGAGTTCCCCAACGGCAACGTTCTCGTCGATCCGTCGCTGGTGAGCGGCACGGCCAGCGTTACCGCCTACTACCGTGGCGCAACCCGCGGACAGGTCGTGCCGGAGCCGGGCATCGTCGCCACCCCCATCTATCCCGATCAAGGGCTCTGGACCGGCTATATCACCTCGGCTCCCGTGACAATTCCGGTCGCAGCGCAATGAAATAAACGGTATAAT
>JAYRZU010000014.1:0-20295 GCA_041916315.1 Anaerolineae bacterium | reverse complement strand
GCGGAAACGGCGATCCCACGCTGCGCGCATTCGCGGATGAGCCAGTGATTTTCCGGGTATTCCGGCGCCAGCGCCATCAGCTTGATGCAGCCCGTGTTCAGGAAGTCGAGTCCTTCGTCGCGACCAGCCCGACGAATATAGACTGTGCTTTGTGCGCCGCAGCGCGCCGGGTTAACGAACGGCCCTTCGACATGCGCGCCGATCAGCGCCGCGCCGCGCATTTCGGTGTCGGTCAGCGCTGCGATCGTTTCGAGCGCGGCCTGAATGCGCTCGCGTGAGTCGGTCCAGGTAGTGGCGAGGAAAGAGGTGACTCCATGCTGCGCATAGAAGGCGGACATGGTGTGCAGCGCCTCGGGCGTCGCATCCATCGCCTCGAAGTTCGCGCCGCCGTGCACATGCACATCGACGAAACCGGGGAGGAGCGTTGCGCCCGCGGCATCGATCACGCTGTCGGCAGGTGGGGCGTCACCGCGACCGTACGCGGCAATGCGACCGTCACGTACGAGCAGCCAGCCACGCGGAATAACGCCGAGCGGGGTGATGATCTGCGCATTGATAAAAATACTTGAACCAGGAATCAAAATTAGTTCACCTCAAACAATTACTGACATGGTAGGTTGAGACGGGGCGCGGCGCAACTACATAAAAAGGTTGTTACCGCCCACGCGAACGGAGTATAACCAATCTGGCGGCGCTGGGGGTGGCCCAGTTCGCCGCGAAAGAGGAACAGCATGCAGGTACTCATCCTTGATATTGGTAGTTCGTCCGTGCGGGCGATGATCTTTGACGAGCGCGGCACACTGCTGCACAGTGCGCGGCGCACCTACAGTTTTGATGTGATTCCGCCCGGCGCGGCGACGATGGAGGCTGAGGTACTGCGACTGAATGTTGAAGCCGCCATTGATGAGGTGCTGCCGTTCGCGGGCGAGATTGCCGCAGTGGGGATGGATACGTTCGTCGGCAACATCCTCGGCGTCGATGCCCGCGGACGGGCAATCACGCCGATTTACACCTATGCCGACACCCGCAGCGCCGACGATGTACTCGATCTCCGTCAGCGGATCGACGTGCGCGTCATGCACCAGCGCACGGGGACGGTGCAGCACACGGCGTATCTGCCCGCTCGTCTACAGTGGCTGCGGCGCACTGAACCAGTGCTGTTCGCGCAGGTCGCGCAATGGATCGACGCCGGAAGTTACCTCTACCGCTGCTGGTTCCCGAACACTGTGGTCCCGATGAGCTACTCGGTCGCTTCATGGAGTGGGCTGCTCAACCGGGAGACGCTGACTTGGGATGCGAAGTGGCTGGAAACACTTAGCCTGACGGAGACGGTACTGCCGATGCTGGCAGACTACAACATGCCGCTCAGCGGCACGGCACGGTGGCCGCAGTTGGCGCACGTGCCGTTCTTCCTGGCGGTGGGGGATGGTGCGGCAGCGAACATCGGTACGGGCTGCACCGATCCAGCGAAGATTGCCCTGACGTTAGGGACAACCGCAGCCTTGCGCATAGTCACTGAGGTTGATAGGGCGCACGTGCCCTTTGGCTTATGGCATTATCGCGTGAATCGGGCGCAACACCTGATTGGTGGAGCGACGAGTGAAGGCGGGAACATCTTCCAGTGGGCGCGTTCGACGCTCAACCTCACGGAAGCAGATATCCAAGCGGTCGGCGAGCGTCCGCCGGATACGCATGGCCTCACGTTTCTGCCACTGCTGGCGGGCGAGCGGAGTCCTGGTTGGGCGGCACATGCGACGGGGGCAGTGGTCGGCCTGCGTCTTTCCACCACGCCGCTCGACCTGCTGCAAGCGGCTCTGGAAGGCGTGGCCCTGCGTCTCGCCACCATCGCCGATCAACTGGATGCGCCGGACGCCGCCGTCATTGGGAGCGGTGGGGCGCTTTCGCCGACATGGGCGCAGATGATTGCCAATGCGCTCAACCGGACGGTGAGCGTGCTGGAGTCCGAGAGCGCGATCACCGCGTGGGGAACGGCAGTTCTCGCGTTCGCCGCGCTCGGCGTGGATGCGCATGCGGCGAGTCCCGCGCTCGGCGCGGTATACACGCCGCAGCCGGAGAACGCGCGGATCATGGCGGCAGCTTTGGCGCGACAGCAGGATCTCTACGCTCGGTTGTATGCGCCCGTGTAGAAATCACGGAAATTTGCTATAGTTTTTAGCCTACAACTTGTGCTGACAAAGGACGCGCATGAAACCGTTGACGGTGCTATTCCTGTCGAGCTCGTATAAGGGCGATGTCCTGCTGCGGACGGTCAAAGAATTGGGCTGCCGCGTCATTCTCCTCACCGAAGAGTCGTTGGCCGACCAACCGTGGCCGCACGAAGCCATTGATCACTTCATGACGACGCCGGATTTGCGCCGCTATCAGGATGTGATCAACACCATCACCTACATGTGCCGGGGCTGGCAGATCGATCATATCCTGCCGCTCGACGAATTCGAGGTCGAGCTGGTGGCGATGCTGCGCGAACATCTGCGCCTGCCGGGGATGGGTGTCACTGCGGTGCGCAACTTCCGTGACAAGCTGGTCATGCGCGAGAAAGCGCACAACGCTGGCGTGCGGGTTCCGGAGTTCACGCAAATCCTCAACTACGATCAACTGCGCGAATACATGGAGCATGTTCCTGCGCCGTGGGTGCTCAAGCCGCGCACCGAAGCCGGGTCGATGGGCATTACCAAGCCCGAGAACAGCGAGCAGGTGTGGCGCACACTCGATCAACTCGGGGATCGGCAGTCATACTATCTGCTCGAACGGTTTGTCCCCGGGGATGTGTATCACGTCGACGCGCTGACGGTGAACAAGCGCGTGGTGTTCGCGAGCGTGCAGAAATACGGCAAGCCGCCGTTACAGGTGTATTCAGGCGGCGGCGTGTTCAGCAGTCGGATTCTGCCCCGCGAATCACTCGAGTCCCGTGAACTGATTCGTCTGAACGAAAAGGTGATCGTGGATACGCTCGGCATGGCCAATGGGGTGACGCATGCTGAATTCATCCGGGCGCACGAGAACGGCGAGTTCTATTTCCTGGAAGTCGCGGCGCGCGTGGGTGGGGCGTTCATCGCCGATATGCTCGAACACGCGACCGGATTCAACCCGTGGCGCGAATGGGGACGCCTGGAGATCGCTATGCTGCGGGGCGAACCCTACGAGCCGCCGCGGATTCGCGACGACTACGGCGGTTTGCTGGTGACGTTGGCGCGGCAGGAAGCGCCCGATCTGTCGGCATACGCCGTGCCGGAAGTGGTGTGGAAAGCCGATAAGCCGCACCACGCCGTGCTGGTCTTGCGGTCGCCGGACGCCGGGCGGATCGAATCTTTGCTCGGCGAGTACAGCGAACGCTTTGTGTACGATTTCAGCACCTCCGCGCCGCCGATGGATGCATCGCGTACCGGACAATCGGGTTAATCAGACTCACGGATTGAAGCAGAAACGTTATGCCCTTGTTCAGTGCCAATGTTCCCTACGCCGAAACCTTCCAGCGGGGCGTGCTCTCGCTCCATGAGCGGTTAGGCGCGTCGACACACTATACCGGACGCGGAGTCGTGATCGCTTTCATCGACTCCGGTTACTACATGCATCCCGACTTAGGCGACCGCATCCTCGTGCATGCGGACGCTTCGACCAATCATATCATCGAGCAGCACGAGGTCATGACGCCGGACGACCTGAGTTGGCACGGCCAAATGACCAGCGTTGTCGCCGCTGGCAGCGGCTGGGAATCCGGCGGGCGCTTCAAAGGTCTGGCCTCGGAAAGCAAGCTCGTCCTGATCAAAATCACCAGCCCGCGCGGGTTGGTCAAGGAAAGCGATATCCTGCGTGGCTTGCGTTGGCTGATCGATACGCACGTCCATTACGGGGTCAAGGTGGTCAACCTGTCGGTCGGCGGCGACTTCGTCAGCTACGACCCGGACCACCCCATCTACAAGGCGATTCGCAAGCTGGTGGAAGCGGGTGTTACGGTCGTCGCGGCGGCGGGTAATCGCGGCCACGACTCGCTGGTGCCGCCTGCCAGTTCGCCCTACGCCATTACCGTCGGCGGCTATAATGATTCGAACACGACCGAACGCGCGCACTGGTCAGGGTATCACAATGACTATGGAACGTGCCATGACGGCAGTTCCAAGCCAGATGTAACAGCGCCTGCCGTGTGGATCGCCTCGCCGATTCTGCCCGGCTCAGGCGTGGCGCGCGAAGCCTATTGGCTCGGGCCGCTGCTGCAATCGGAGAGCGAGCGCGGACTGAAACGACTGCTCACACGCGGTTATGCGGATTTGGGTTTGTCGCTCGAAGAGGCGCAGCATCCGGGTGAGCACTTGTACGCGCAGCTGCAGGCGCGCATTAACACGCACAAACTGATTGATGGGAAGCACCAGCATGTCGACGGCACTTCGGTGTCGGCGGCGATTGTCACGTCGCTGGTCGCGCAAATGCTCGAAGCGAATCCCCGGCTGACGCCGGAGGCTATCCACTCCATTTTGCTGCGCACAGCGGTGCCGCTTCCGGATGTCGGGCGGGCGCAGCAAGGTGCAGGTACGATCCATGCGGCGAACGCCGTTCTAGCAGCAGTCGAGGAGCAGATATGAATCGTGAATATCATCGCTGGTACAGCCCGTCGCTCAATCGCCACATGGATTTGCTCATCTTCGGGCATGCGGGCGCGCGGGCGCTCGTCTTCCCCACGTCGATGGGCAAATTCTACGAGTGGGAAGATCGCGGCATGATCAATGCGCTGCGTGAGCCGCTCGAAAAAGGTTGGCTGCAGCTCTATTGTGTGGACAGCGTCGATACCGAGAGCTGGTACTGCTGGTGGGCGCACCCCGGTGGTCGGGCATACCGGCATCACCAGTACTTCGAGTATTTGCACAATGAAGTGCTGCCGCTGATGAATCAGAAGAACAGCAACCCCTACCTGATCACGGCGGGCATGAGCTTTGGCGCGTTCCATGCCATGAGCTTCGGCCTGAAGTATCCGCACCGCGTGGATCGGATTCTGGCGATTGCGGGGTTGTACGACATTCGTCGCTTCACGGGCGGCTACAGCGACGATTACGTGTACTTCAACAACCCGATGCAGTTCATAGCCGGAGAAAATGATGCGGGTCGCCTGGCGGCGCTGCAGCATCAAGAGATTATCATCCCGGTGGGCAACACCGATCCGCTCGTCCAGCACTCGCGCGATATGTCCGGGCTGCTGTGGAGCAAAGGCATCGGCAACGGCTTGCGCGAATGGGACGGGTGGTGTCATGACTGGCCGTACTGGTACCGTATGGTTCCCATGTACATTTTCGGCAATGCTTAAGAGATAGGGCGCACAGAAGTGCGCTCTATTTTTCTGGCAACACTGACAAGCAGACTGCACTACAATTACGCTATACTGGATTTTTCGTAAAATTTCTGAGGAACTCTCATGGCAAGCGAACCGCTCAAAATTGGATTGTTTGTAGGTCGGGAGTGGTCATGGCCCCCGGCTTTTCTGGACGAAGTGAACCGCCGCACGGCGGAGACCGGAGTTGTCGCCGAATATGTGCGCATCGGCGGCACGATGATTAATGAGCCGGTCGATTACCGTGTGATTGTGGATCGCATTTCCCATGAAGTTCCATACTACCGCCTGTTCCTCAAGCATGCAGCGCTGCAAGGGGTGAAGGTGGTCAACGACCCGTTCATGTGGACGGCGGACGACAAGTTCTTCGGGGCAGCGCTGGCCGAACGAGTCGGCATCGCGCAGCCGCGCACGGTCGCCCTGCCGAACAAGGAATATGTGCCGGGTATCGTCCACAACGAGAGCTTGCGCAATCTGCGCTATCCCATTGAATGGGAAGGGCTGGTCAACGCGGTCGGCGGTTTCCCGTGCATCCTCAAAGACGCGCACGGCGGCGGCTGGAAGGAAGTCTACGTCATCAAAGACATGAACGACCTTTGGGACAAGTACAACCAGTCGGGTCTGCTGTCAATGATCCTGCAGGAGTTCATCAAGTGGGATGATTACGCCCGCTGCATGGGACTTGGCCAAAGTGATGTGCGCGTGATGCGCTACAACCCGAACGCGCGGTACTACAGCCCGGAACATGGCTTCTCGCAGGATTTGTACGAGCGCCTGTACAACGATACGCTGACCATCTGCCGGACGTTTGGCTACGACATGAACACCTGTGAGTTCGCGATCAAAGATGGCGTGCCCTATGCGATTGATTTTATGAACCCCGCGCCGGATATGGACGTGAATTCGCTCGGGCGCGGTCATTTCGAGTGGATGGTCGTGCACATGGCCGATATGACCATCCGGTTGGCGCGGTCGAATGAGGGCACGCGGGATCGCTATACGTGGGGTGAACTGGTGAAGGCGCGATCTGAGAAGGCGGTGTAGCCATGCTCGGCGATGCGGTAAGCTACTATCATGGCCTGCTGAACGACCAGATCGCTGCTGAGGCGGACGGGATTATGCGCTGGAAGTTTCGCCAGCGGAGCCTGTACTTTGGCGAGCGACCCATCTGCACGGTGCTGCGCCCGTATTTCTACTTCGCCGATCAATGGCGTTACCTCAAGTATGAAACCCAGATTCTCCTGAGCGCTTTTCGCCGCGCGCATGAGGCGTGCCTGCACAGCGCCGACATGCGTGCGCAGCTCGCCCTTGAAGACTACGAAGAAACCCTGTTCAGCCTGGACTTTGGCGGCGCCGTGCCGTGGACGACCACCCGCCTCGACTCATTTTTCCACGCCGACCGTGGCGAACTCCATTACGTCGAATACAATGCGGAAACTCCGGCGGGCATGGGCTACAACGACATCCTCGCTGATGTCTTTCTCGAACTGGAACCGATGAAGCGCTTTCAGGAGCTGTACCACGTCGAAAACATGACGCTGGTAGGCGACCTCACGTCGGCGCTGGTGATGGCGTACCACGAATGGGGTGGGGTGGGCACACCGCAAATCGGCATTGTCGACTGGCATGAAGTGCCAACGCTTAACGAGCATGAGATCATCCGCGCGCATTTCGAAAAGGTCGGCATCAAGGCGATCCTCATCGACCCGCGCGAATTAGAGTACCGCGGCGGCAAGCTCTGGGCGTACGACTTCCGGATTGACCTTGTCTACAAGCGCGTGCTCTACAGCGAATTAGTCGAACGGATGGGCATGAACAACCCCATTCTCAACGCGGTGCGCGACCGTGCTGTGATGATTACCAATTCGCCCAGCGCCAAACTGATGGCGAAGAAGGCGAGCTTCGCCTTTGTGAGCGATGAGCAGAACGCGCATCTGTTCAACCCGGAACAACTGCGTGCGATTCACGAACATATCCCGTGGACACGCTTGGTGCGCGAACGCAAGACGATGTACCAGGGCGAACAAGTTGACCTGCTGCCATTCCTTGTGCAGAACCGCGAGCGTTTTGTGCTGAAGCCGAATGACGAATACGGCGGCAAAGGGGTGGTGCTCGGGTGGGAGACGCCATCCGAAGTCTGGGAGCAAGAACTTAAGCATGCCTTGTCCGCTCCATTTGTTGTCCAGGAACGCGTGAACACGATTGTCCGTGACTTTCCCGCGCTGGTGAACGGCAAACTGGATATCAGCCCGCGCTATGTCGACGCGAACCCGTATGCTTTCAATGGGCGCACGGTATATGGCTGTCTGACGCGGCTGTCCTCACTCTCGCTGCTCAACGTGACGGCGGGCGGTGGTTCGGTCGTGCCGACCTTCCTCCTCTACAAGAAATAGACAATACAGACCGGGGCGATCATGATCGCCCCATTTTAGGCCGAATTTACCATTTATTTGTATTGTAATTATGCTATATTGACTGCGGTGGTCTGATGAATAGAAGGAATCTACATGCCGTTACAGACTGGATGGAAGCCGAGACTCGGCGCGGTGCTCCTGGAAGGCGATGAGCAGCAGCGGTGCGAATTCACGGTTTGGGCGCCTGAGGCGCGGTCGGTTGACCTGCACCTGATCGGCGAGCCAGACCGCTACGTGTCGATGGCGCATGGGGACAGAGGGTACTTTCACGCGGTGGTGAACGGCGTAACACCGGGACAGCAGTACCTGTACCGGCTGAACGGGGAGAGCGAGTACCCCGACCCGGCAGCGCGGGCCATGCCCGAGGGCGTACACGGACCGTCGGCGGTAGTTGAGCGCGATTTCAACTGGTCGGAATGGAGTGGCTTGCCCATCGACGACTATATCATCTATGAGCTGCACATTGGGACATTTTCGCCGGAAGGGACCTACCTCGGCGCCATTCCGCACCTTGATCACCTCGTCGAGTTAGGGGTGACCGCGGTGGAGCTGATGCCTGTCAACCAGTTCGCAGGGGCGCGGGGCTGGAGCTACGACGGGGTGCTGCTGTTCGCGCCGCACAACACCTATGGGACGCCACACGACTTCAAACGCCTGATCGATGCGTGCCATCAGCGCGGTCTCGCCGTGATTCTCGACGTGGTTTACAACCACTTTGGCCCGGTCGGCAACACGATGCACAACTTCGGTCCGTATATGACCGACAAATATCGCACGCCGTGGGGCGCGGGCATGAACTTTGACGATATGTACAGCGACGAGGTGCGCGCCTACTTCAGTGAGAATGCGCTCTACTGGATTCATGAATTCCACCTCGATGCGCTGCGGCTCGACGCGACGCATTTTATGTATGACTTCTCTGCCGTCACCTTCATTGAAGACTTGATCGAACGGGTCGGGCACTACTGCCAGAGCAGCGGTCGCCAGATCTATCTGATTGCCGAAAGCGACCAGAACCTGGCGGATCTGGTCATGCCGCTGGAACAGGGCGGCTTCGGCATGGACGTGCAGTGGAACGACGACTTTCATCACGCCCTGTTCGGCAATGTGGTCGGGGCAGAGTCGAGCTATCACGAAGACTTTGGTACGCTGCCGCAGATGATCAAGGCGTACCGCGAAGGTTTCGTCAACACGGGGAACTATGTCCCATCGCGTAAGCGCAAACATGGCAGTTCGTCGGCGCATGTGCCGGCCAATCGGTTCATCATCTTCTTCGACGATCATGACCAGATCGGCAATCACATGCCCGCGGATCGGCTGATCAAGTCGCTGAGTTTTGAGCAGTACAAGCTGATGCTCGGCGCGGTGCTGCTCGCCCCGTATATCCCGATGCTGTGGATGGGCGATGAATACGCGGAAACGGCCCCCTTTGAGTTCTTCGTCGACTTTGACGACGATGATCTCAAGCAGGCGGTGCGCGAGGGACGGAAGGCGGCCTTCGCGCATCTGATTCGCGCCGACGTCGAAATCCCCGATCCTACGGCTGAGAAGGCCTTCATGGAATCAAAGCTCAACTTCGACCTCAAGCACACGGGCAAGCACCGTGTGATGTTCGAGTTCCACAAGCATCTGATCGGGCTGCGGCGTTCGCTGCCGGCGCTGCGCGTGCCGGACAAAGAGCGTACCGAAGTCATCGATTTTGAGCACAAGCCGCTGATTTACTTGCGGCGGTGGTCAGCCGCTGCCAGCAGTGAGGTCGCCGCGCTGCTGAATCTCGGCGCTGACCCGTGTGGCGCACTGGTACCGCTGCCGGCAGGGCGGTGGCGCATGCTGATTGCTTCGGCGGATGCGCGCTGGGCGGAAACGTCTGACTTGAGTCAAGCCGCGGCTGAGGACCTTCTCGAGTCGACAGGTGAGGTTGAAATCACGCTGCCCGGGTTCAGTTTCGTCGTCTATGCACGCGCTGAGGAGCGATAAACATGATTGAACTTCAGCGTCTTGTCGAGCAGACAGCCCAGGAATTGATTGCCAAGCGGCATATTCCCCGAGCAACTTATCGCGTACAGTTCAATGCGCTGTTCACGTTCAAGGATGCGGAAGCCCTGATTCCATATCTGGAAGATCTCGGGATCAGCGATGTGTACGCCTCGCCGATTCTCAAAGCGTTTCCAGGCAGCAACCACGGCTATGACATCTGCGATCACAGCCAGTTGAACCCGGAACTGGGCACGCGCGAGGAGTTCGACCGCTTCATTGCGGCCCTGCAGGCGCGTGATATGCGGTTGATCGTAGACGTGGTGCCGAATCATATGGGCATCGCCGAAAACTGCAACGCCTGGTGGAATGATGTGCTTGAAAATGGGCAAAGCTCCGCCTATGCCAGCTACTTTGATATCGATTGGATGCCCGTCAAGCCAGAGTTGGCGGGCAAGGTACTGATCCCGATTCTTGGCGATCAGTATGGTCAGGTGCTGGAGGCGGGACAGATTCAACTGGCGTATCAGGAGGGGGCGTTCTGTCTGCGCTACGGTTCCCACGAACTGCCACTGGCGCCGGGAACGTACAGCCTGATTCTCGAACAGCCTGCCGCCGCGCTAACCGAGCAGTTGGGTGCAAGCGCCGAACCCGTCATCGAACTGCAAAGCATCCTGACGGCGATCAGCTACTTGCCCGGACGATCCGAACTCGATCCAGCCAAGATCACCGAGCGGATGCGCGAAAAGGAGGTGATTAAGCGCCGAATTGCCGCGCTCTACAGTGCGACTCCCGAGGTGCAAACCGCTTTTACGGATACGATCAACCGCCTGAATGGGGTGGTTGGCGACGCGCATACTTTCGACCAACTAGACGATCTGATCAGCGCGCAGCCCTACCGCATGGCCTACTGGCGAGTAGCCGCCGAAGAGATCAACTACCGCCGCTTCTTCGACATCAACACAATGGCGGCCATTCGTGTGGAACTGCCAGAAGTCTTCAATGATACGCACGCGCTGATCTTCGAGTTGATCGCCAAGGGGCAAGTCTCCGGTCTGCGCATCGATCACCCTGACGGGCTGTGGAATCCGCCGGAGTACTTTCGGCGGCTGCAAGAGCGCTATATCACCGAGATGGTGCTGGGCAAGGACGCTGCCCTCGAGCGCGCTGCAGTCGAGACGGCAGTGAGCGCATGGTTTGCGGCGTACCAGGCGGATCAGCCTGATGCCCGCGACTACCCGCTCTATGTGGTTGTTGAGAAGATCCTGTCGGAGAAAGAGCCACTGCCGCGCAATTGGGCAGTTTATGGTACGACTGGCTACGACTTCATGAACCTCGTCAATGGGGTGTTCGTGGAGAGCCGCGCGGAAGCTGCGATGACTGAAGTCTACGGGGGGTTTTCCGGAATAACGCGACCGTTTGCCGAAATGGAAGGTGACAGCAAACGCAAAATCATGCAGGAGGCGCTGTCGAGCGAGGTGAACTCGCTCGCACACCAACTGGAACGGTTGAGCGAGCAGAATCGGCATACGCGCGACTTCACCCTCAACGGCTTGCGCCACGCGCTGCGCGAAATCATGGCTTCGCTCGCGATTTATCGCACGTATATCAGCACAGATGATGATGTTGCTGAGCGAGACCGCCACTTTCTGGATGAGGCAGTGCGGGACGCCAAACGGCGTAATCCCGGCGTGTTCGCCAGCGTGTTTGACTTTATCCGCGACGCGTTGCTGCTGCGCAACAGCGAGGATTACGACGACGAATTGGTGCGCTTTGTCATGCGTTTCCAGCAGATTACCAGTCCGGTGATGGCCAAGAGCATCGAAGACACGCTGTTCTACGTGTACAACCGTCTCGTATCGCTCAATGAAGTGGGCGGCAGTCCAGCGGTCTATGGGTTGTCACTCGAAGAATTCCACGCGCAGAATATCAGACGCTGCAACCTGTGGCGCTACGCCATGCTGTCGACATCGACGCACGACACGAAACGGAGCGCTGACGTACGCGCGCGCCTGAACGTGCTCTCGGAGATGCCGCGCGAATGGGAGCGAATGCTGGCGCAGTGGCGCACGCTCAATGCTGCGCACAAGGTCGATGGGCTGCCGGATGCAAATGACGAATACATGATCTATCAGTCGTTGATCGGCGCGTGGCCGCAGGCGCTGACAGCATCAGATGCGTGGCAGACGTGGTGTGACCGGATCTGTGCGTACATGGCGAAAGCGACGAAGGAAGCCAAAGTTCACACCAGTTGGACGAACGCGGACGAGGCGTATGACGGGGCGGTGCGCGCCTTTGTGGTAGCACTGCTCAAAGATGGTGACGCGAACCCCTTTGTGCAAGCCTATCTACCGTTTCAGCGGCGTGTAGCATTCTACGGGTGGTTTAACTCGCTGAGTCAGGAGCTGCTCAAGCTGACGTGTCCCGGTGTGCCGGATACTTACCGTGGAACGGAGAACTGGGACTTCAGCCTCGTTGATCCGGACAACCGCCGCCCGGTCGACTATGACCAGTACCGAACGTTCCTCAACGACGTTCAGCAGATGGGCGTGCCGAGCGCAGACTTCGTGCGCGATGCGCGCATCAAGCTGTTCATCGTGCAGAAGCTGCTCAACTTTCGGCGGGAACACCCCGGCTATTTCGGCGCATCGGATTACGAGCCGCTGGCTGCCGAGGGGACAAAGGCCGAGCATGTGATCGCGTTTCGCCGCATCGATCAGGGGAAGGGCATTCTGGTGATTGTGCCGCGTCTGCTCGTCGGTTTGACGGATGGACAGGAGCGGCCACCGACTGGCGACGTGTGGGCCGACACGCACATCACGGTTGAAGGCGGGCCATACCGGAACGTGTTTACGGGCGAAATGATCGATGGCGGACAGGTTGTGCTTTCGCAAGCCTTGCGGTATTTTCCAATCGGTTTATTTGAGCCGAGCTGACATGGAAGGTGCCCTATGCTGGCCGCACGGTTATACGCTCCCCGCGATATGCGAATCGATCAAGTTCCTATGCCGGAAGACCCCGAAGCCGAACATGTGCTCATCCGCGTGACGGCGGTGGGGGTGTGCGGCTCCGATCTGCACACCTATTTGGACGGTCGGATTGGTGACACCACCGTGCAGCAGCCGCTGACCCTCGGTCATGAATTTGGCGGCGTGATCGAGAAAGTGGGCGCGAACGCGCTGGACGGCAATGGCGATCCGCCGCGCGTGGGCCAGCGCGTGGCGGTCGACCCCGCTACACCGTGCTGGCGCTGCGAAATGTGCGAACATGGGCATCCGAATCTGTGCCGCCGTCTGCATTTCTGCGGCCTATTCCCGGATGATGGGTCCCTGTGTGAGTACATGATTGTCGGGGCGCGCGAGTGCTACCCCGTGCCCGATGCGATCAGCGATGTAGGCGCGGCCATGCTAGAACCGCTCGGCGTAGCACTGCATGCGGTCGATCTCGGCAAGGTGAAGGTCACCAACAGCGTGGCGATCCTCGGGTGTGGGCCGATTGGACTGCTGATCGCCAAACTCATTGTGATGAGCGGCGCGCACCCGGTCTACGCGTTTGATAAGTTCGCGTGGCGTGCGGAGAAGGCGAAAACGTGGGCCGGGGTGTCCGAGGCATGGACGATTGACGAGCATGACCCCGTCCGCACGATCAGTGAAGTGACGCACGGGCGCGGCGTCGATATCGTGATTGAGGCGGCTTGGGCCGATCACAGCATTGCGCAGGCCGCGGAAATGGCGCGTTTGGGCGGCCGCTTGGTGCTGGTCGGCATTCCGTCAGAAGATCAGGTGGTGATGAAGCATTCGACGGCGCGGCGTAAAGGGCTGACGATTATGATGTCCCGGCGCATGAAGCACGTCTACCCGCGCGTGATTCAGCTCGCCACCCAGCAGAAAGTTGACATTGATGGGTTGGTGTCGCATCGCTTCCCGCTCGCCGCTGCGGACAAGGCGTTCGCGCTGAATGTCGATTATCCCGAAGGCATTGTGAAGGTCATGATCACCCCGGACGGCAAGTAGCCGCTAGTCGGGGAAGTCGATGAAGGCGGCGGGGATAGCCTCAGCCAGATAATGGTCTGTTTCAGGATGGTAGAACAGCACACCGGACTGATGGGCGTCGGCGGCACGGACGGTCAGGATGACCGTTTGGCCGCCGTGACCTGAGCCGACCTGCGTCGCCCGATCAAAGCGCGTCGTCAAATGGACGTACTGGCGGGACTGCCGCTGCAGTCCATCAGAGCGAATGGCCGTCAGCGCGTGAGCGGATGTGCCATGAAAGAGCAGCGCAGGCGGTTCCACAGGCTCATAGGTGATCGGGCGCACAGCGCTGTGTCCGTACAGCGCTCGGATGCATCCATGTACCAGTTCGTAGCGCTTTTTCCCCGTCGCGTCACCGTCGACCACTCTTAACAGGTCGCTGTATTGGTATCTCCCCGGATAGCGCTTGGTCACGTGTTTCCACACCTCATCCACGGCGACGAACCCCTGCGCATCCAGTTCCAAACCAAATTGGTCTGCCTGATGGCGTAAAAGCAGTGAAAGAAACTTTGACAGTCTGGTAAGGTCAGCCACGGGTCAGAACCTTTCACAAAAGTGTTATCTATGCCCATTATAGAAGGAAACCATTTTCCTGAGTTCCCCAAGTTGGTTATGACTATTGGACTGCCTTGGCAATACAGCATCTGCTAACATTAATGTTCGTATGTTTTCAGAAGGGATTTCGTCACTTGGATACTGTTGTCAAGCCCGCACCCCGCGCCAATATGCGCTGGCTGTGGCGCTATGTGATGAAGTACCGCGCGGCCGCTTACGGATCGTTCATCACGGGCTTCATCGGTGGTTTGACCGCCGCATTGGAACCATATGTCATTGGTCTCATCATCGATCACGTCCGCTATGGTTTCACCCCGGCAGCCCAACCCGTCCCGCTCAATACGCTCTACGATTTCATCCGCATGCAGACTGCACCGGGGATGATCGTGCGCGATATCGCCATGCTGATCGGGTTCGCGATTATCACAGTCATCGCGTTCATTTTCCAGCGCAACTACAGCGGGACCATCGCCTATTCGGTGTTGTTCGATATCCGGCGTGACATTTTCGACAACTTGCTCACGCTGGAACAGGGTTTCTACCATCGCCATGCACCGGGCGATCTCATCTCACGTATGTACAGCGACCTCGATACCGCATGGCGCTTGCTCGTCATGGGTTTCACCCGCTTTGGGAGCGCCTTTTTCACCTTGATAGCGACGTTTGTCCTGCTGGCGACGGTGAATTTGCCGCTGACGGTTATCGTGTTTATCGTGTTGACGATTTCGACGGCCTTCCAGATGTACGCGGGCAAGAGCCTCGCGCCCGTGTACGAGAAGGTGCAGGATCAGGCGGGCGATTTGTCGGCGTTGGTGCAGGATGCCTTCAGCGGCATTCAGACGATCAAGACCTTTGGGCGCGAGAGCGGCGTCAATCGGCGGTACGCCGAGGAGAACGCCGAATACCGCCGCCGCTGGTTGTTTTTCAAGCGGCGCAACGAGCCAGTCGGCATGCTGCCCAACATGATCAGCCAGTTGGCCGCGGGGGTAGTGGTGTTGTTCGGCGGCGTCCTTGCCCTGAACGGTCAGCTCTCGCTCGGCAACTTCACGCAGTTTCTGCTGTACCTGGGCATGATCAGCAACGTGCTGCTCCAACTGGGCACGATTTACCAGCGCTATCAGCAGACACGCGGCGCGCTTGTGCGTATCACCCCACTGCTCCAGCCTGCAACCATCTCCAGTACGCCTGACGCGGTATCGATGCCAGATGCGCGCGGCGAGATTGCATTCGATCACGTCACGGTTGAGATGGATGGCACGCGCATACTGGACGATGTGTCGCTGCACATTCCCGCTGGACAGGTGACGGCGCTGGTCGGCGCAACGGGGAGCGGCAAAACACTGTTGGTCAACCTGCTGGCGCGTGTCCTCGATCCGACTTCCGGACGCGTGCTGGTCGATGGTGTGGATGTGTGCGCCTTGAAGCTCGACGAACTGCGCCAGCACATCGCCTACGTGCCCCAGTCGACCTTCCTGTTCAGTACCACGTTGGCCGAAAACGTGCACATGAATCGACCGGGAGTAGGGGAGGAGCAATTGCAGAAGGCGGTGACAATGTCACGCCTGAGCAACGACCTCCCACAGCTGCCGCAAGGGATGCTGTCTCTGGTCGGCGAAAAGGGCGTGATGCTCTCCGGTGGGCAGAAGCAGCGTGTGGCGATTGCGCGCGCCATTGTGCGCGACCCGGCGATCCTTGTGCTGGATGACGCTCTCTCGAGCGTAGATACACGCACCGCTGCCGATATTCTCGCCGAGCTTCGGCATGTCGTAGCGTCGCGCACGAGCCTCATCATTGCGCACCGCATCGCGACTGTGAAGGATGCTGATCACATTGTCGTCATGGCCGATGGGCGCATCATCGAACAGGGAACGCATCAAGCCTTGGTCGCCAAGAACGGCGCGTATGCCCGTATGGTCGAGCGCGAACTGAAGGACGACACTCAGACTGACGAGATAGAGGAGGCGAGCGCCCATGTCCGCAAGGCTTGAATCAGCCGCCGATACGATTAATGTCAAGATCAGCGACCGTTATCTGACCAGTATGATCGGGCGCTTCCTGCGTCCCTACTGGTTCCAGATTCTGCTGGTATTCGCCATGTTGATCGCGGTGGCGGGGCTGTCACTGCTCATGCCGCTGCTGATTCAGCGCGCGGTCGATGGGCCGATTCGCAGCGGCGATTTGTCGGGACTTATCCCGTATGGCGTCACCTACTTCTCACTGATTTTCGTCATCTTCATCCTGCGCTTCGCCCACACCTACCTGCTGCAAACGGTCGGGCAGAATGCGCTGGTGAACCTGCGGCAGGAACTCTTCGAACACATCATGCGGCAGGATATGCGCTTCTTCAACACGACGCCGGTTGGGCAGCTTGTGGCGCGCCTCTCCAATGATATTGACGCGCTGACCGAACTACTCTCGACCAGCATTGTCGTACTGGCCAGTAACATCATGCAGTTGATCGGCATTGTCGTGGTGATGCTGGCGCTCAACTGGCGGTTGGCGCTGCTCAGTTTGCTGCTGCTGCCGATCATGACGTCGGTGACGGTCTACTACCGCAAGCGCATTCGCGCGCAATCGACGCGTTTTCACCGGTTGGTCGGTGAATACCTCGCGTATATCAACGAGCAGTTCAACGGCATGCTCATCGTGCAGTTGTTCGGGCAGCAGCCGATCAGCCGTGAAGGGTTCCGCCGCCTGAACCAGGAATATGTGGATATTCACAGTCGCTTTCGCGACTACTACACGGGCTATGCGTCATGGTTGCAGATTTTGACCAGCGTCGGCCTCGCGATCGTGCTCTATGGCGGTGGTCAGGGGGTGTTGGCGGGGTGGGCGACGCTCGGCACACTGATCGCGTTCCTGGAATATACCCGCCGCACGTTTGAGCCGATCAACCAGCTTTCCGAGCAGATTGCCCAGATTCAAACGGCGTTTTCGGCAGGGGAACGCATCGCCAAGATGCTGCACGTCGAGCCGGAGATCGCTGAGGCGGCGCAGCCCCTCAAGCTCGATGAACGACAGCGCCACAGCGTCACCTTTGAGCAGGTCAATTTCGGTTACGAAAGCGGCCACCTCGTGCTGCGCGACCTCGATTTGCATGTGCCGCCGGGGCAACGTGTGGCCGTTGTCGGTGCAACGGGCGCAGGCAAAACGTCGTTGGCCGGGCTGCTGGCGCGTTTCTACGATGTGAACGAGGGCCGTGTACTGATCGATGGGGTGGACTTGCGCGAAATCGGCCTGCACAATCTGCGCCAGTATGTGACGGTCGTCCCGCAGAATCCGTACTGTTTCGATGGGACTGTAGCGGATAATCTGCGCTTATTCGACCCAACGGTCAGCGATGAGACCATGGTCGCCGCGGCGAAGATGGCCTGCGCGCATAAATTCATCGAACGCCTGCCCGGGGGCTATGGGTTCGAACTGCTGCCCGGTGGCGCGAATCTGTCGCAGGGGCAGAAGCAACTGCTGGCGCTGGCGCGCGCGCTGATACACAACCCGAACAGCATTCTCGTGCTCGATGAAGCGACAAGCAGCATCGATACGGAAACCGAGGCGATGATTCAGGAAGGGCTGGAACGCGTGCTGCAAGGCCGCACGAGTATAGTAATTGCGCACCGCTTGAGCACGATTCGCGAAGTCGACCGCATCCTCGTCATGAAGAATGGCCAAATCATCGAAGATGGCACGCATGCCGAACTGCTGGCGCTGGATGGCTTGTACGCGCAGTTGTACCGCCGCCAATTTCTTGAACTGGAATCGGCATAAACGCGGTATCATTGGCGCGCACAAGGGAGACAAGTTCGACATGCGAGTCATTGTTGAAGCGGAATATTTCGGCGCGGTGAAGGTCGTCCGCCCGGATGCATTTGAAGACCATCGCGGGTTCTTTCTGGAGGCGTACCGGCAAGACGAATTCGCCAAAGTGGGGCTGCCAACCAGCTTTGTGCAGGTGAATCACTCCGGGTCGGTCAAGAATGTGGTGCGCGGCTTACATTTCCAGTGGGAACCGCCGATGGGGAAGTTTATGCGGGTGATTCGCGGCGCGGCGCTGATCGTCGCCGTGGATTTGCGCAAGGGATCGCCGACGCTAGGGCGCTGGGCGTCGGTGGAAGCGTCAGCGGAGAATCGTTTGGCGATGTGGGCTCCGGCGTCGTTTGCGCGCGGCTTTGCGGTGCGGTCGGATTTTGCGGAGATCGAGTATCTGTGTACCGGGACGTACTACGGCGCCAATGAGTCCGGCGTACTGTGGAATGACCCCGACATTGGCATCGAGTGGGGTATGGCGGAGCCCATACTGTCTGACCGGGACACCCAAGCCCAGACGCTCAAAGCGTGGCTCGCGCGTCCCGAGTCGGATAACTTCATCTATTCCCCGTAACCATTCGGGTGCTTGACGTGCCAGTGCCACGCCGTTTCGATGATCTGCTTCAGTTCCGGAAAGCGCGGCTCCCAGCCCAGCTCCTGCTGAATCGTAGTGCTATCCGCCACGAGCACGGCGAGATCGCCAGCGCGGCGTGGTCCCATTTTCACCGGGATCGCGTGGCCTGTGACGGCACGGGCGGTCTCCACCACTTCTTTAACTGAATAGCCGCGACCATTGCCAAGATTAAAGTAGCGACTGCGCCCATCCGCGAGCGCCTCGAAGGCGAGGATATGCGCGGTCGCCAGATCATAAATGTGAACGTAATCGCGCACGGCGGTGCCGTCGTCGGTCGGGTAGTCGTCGCCAAAGATAGTCACGAATTCGCGCTGACCCAGTGCGACTTGCAGCACAATCGGGATCAGATGACTTTCCGGTTGATGATCTTCGCCGATATGCCCATCAGGATGCGCGCCGGCTGCGTTGAAATAGCGCAGGCAGCAGTACTTCAAACCGTAAATTTGATCCATCCAGTAGAGCAGGCGCTCGATCATGGCTTTGCTCTCGCCATAGGGGCTGCCCGGTTGGACACGCTCGGTCTCTTTGATCGGCATAGTCTCTGGTTTGTCGAACAGCGCTGCCGTCGAAGACAGGATGAAGCGCTTCACACCGTGTTCCGCCGCCGCTTCGAGCAAGTTGGCTGCTGCGAGATAATTGTCGCGCAGATATTTAAACGGCTTGACCATGCTTTCGGGCACGACGATGTACGAGGCGAAGTGGAAAATGCCGTCGAACTGGTGGTCCTTGAAGAGCTGCTGGACTTTCGGCTGATCCAGCAGGTCGCCTTCCACAAACGTCGCTTGCGGGTGGATGGCACTGCGATGCCCGGTAACCAGACTGTCGTAAATGACAACCTCATAGCCCCCGCGAATGAGCATGTCTACCATGTGACTGCCGATATAGCCCGCGCCGCCCGTGACCAAAACTTTCATTGAATTACCCTTTATCTGCGCTGAAACAAAACGTCCTAAGCATAGCCATCTCGTTCACCGGGCACAAGTGAACATTAGAACCGTTTGAGCGCATCGTCGACCGTGTCGGTCATTTGAAAGACCTGGTCGAACTTGGTCATGATGAGGATACGCTTGGCGTTCTCCTCTGTCGGGGAGACGAGCTTGACATCGCCACCGCCCTGACGCGCACGCTTGAGCAAGTTCACGAGGGCGGCCATACCAGCACTATCCAAGAAAGTGACGCGGCGTAAGTCGAGCACGAAGTTGCTAACGCCATCTTCAAGCTGCTTATACAACCGGTCGCGTAGTTCCGGCACTCCAAAGGCGTCAATGCGTCCGTCGATGGTGACAATCGAGATTCGGGTTACGCGCTCAGTGATCAGAATGTTCATTGGTTCAACTCCGTGCAGAAGAATTGCGGTATGATTCATAATCATAGCGCAGCAAGCCCAAAAACGAACGAAAAGTATTGGTTTGATTTTGGATGGAATGAAATCTGCTGTAATTAAGCGTTAGCCCAGTACACCATGAGGCGGTTTCAGGCGAGGTGAGTCGATGTATCAGGTACGCGATTGGTTATGGATTGGTAAATACACGGAAACGCTGCTGC
>JAYRZU010000013.1:0-16181 GCA_041916315.1 Anaerolineae bacterium | reverse complement strand
GCTGGTCAACACCGATTATGCGCGCGCCAATGTGCCGATGATGCCCGTCGCGCGCGGCGAGGCGGTCACCCGCCAGCAGATTCTGCTCTACGCGATCATGCTGCTGCTGATCAGCCTGCTGCCGTTCGCGTTTGGCACTCTGGGCGCAATCTATGGCATGGGCGCGGTGCTGCTCGGCATCGGCCTGATTCGCGCGTCAGTCAAATTGATCAAGGAGAAGACGGGCGCGGCGGCGCGGTCGACCTACAAGTTCTCCACCGCTTACCTCGCCTTCCTCTTCCTGATCATGATCATCGATAAGGTGATCCTGTAGTCTATCGGGTCAATGTGGACGCGCCGCGGCGCGTCCCAACGTGAGTCCGTCCTATGAAGAAATACCGGATCGGGTGGGCAGTGGTCGTTGCGACGGCGCTGCTCATCATTGTCGTCATCCTGTTCCTCGTCGAAGCCTTCAGTTTCAATCAGGGCGCGGTCGGCATTGAGCCGCTCAGCGTGATCGCATACCGTCAGCGAGTCGATGCGCTGCTGGCGAATGCGAATCCCGCGGATGCGGAAGCCGCCATTCAGAAGTACGGTTGCCCGGCCTGCCATCGTCAAGGCGCAGCGAACGGGATCGCGCCGTCGTGGGTCGGCGTAGCCGAACGGGCGGCGTTGCGCCGGCCGCCTATGCCCGCGGATGCCTACATTTACGAGTCGATCATCCACCCGGAAGCGTTTCTGGTGGACGGCTACCCCAACTCGATGGTGCCGAACTTCGGCAGCCGCATGAGCGATCAGGAACTGGGTGACATCATGGCCTATCTGCTCACAGCGGACGCGCAGTAAATGAACCTTGATGCCTTCACCCTGTCCGCACTGGTGGACGAATTCATGGATACGCTCGTCGGCGGGCGTGTGCAGGATTCGCTCGGCGTGGATGAGGACAGCATCGGTCTCGAAATCTACGCCAATCATCGCCGCCAGTACCTGTATCTGAGCGCAAACCAGTCGACTCCGCGCGTGCATCTCGTGCCGGATCGGCTGCGGCGCGGCGTGGCGAAACCGTCGACGGTCGGGCTGCTGTTCCGGCGCTATGTGGAAGGTGGCCTGATCGCGCACGTCAGCCAACCGACGTGGGAACGCGTACTGCAGATCGACGTGCAGGGGCCAGAAGGCGACGTGAGTCTCATCGTCGAGCCGATGGAGCGGCGCAGCAATCTGCTGCTCGTGCAAAACGGCATCATTCTGGATTGTGTGCGGCGCGTAGGGGCAGACGAAAACCGCTACCGCGTCAGCCTGCCGCAGCATCCGTATGTTCCACCCCCGCCGCAGATTGGCAAGCTTAACCCGCTCACGTTGACGCTTGAAAGCCTGCTCGGCATCTTCGCGCAGAACGATGACCCGAAGAAGAAGACGCATCAACTGCTGACGGCGCGCTTACTCGGGGCGAGTCCACTGGTGGCGAAAGAGATCGTCTTCCGCGCGACCGGTGCGACAGAGACCAAAGCGGCGGACGCTGACCCGGAAAAGCTGCTGGCGGCGCTGCACAGCCTCGTCGAGCCGTTAGCGCGGCGTGAGTGGCAGCCCGGGATCGCGGAAGGCGAACGCGGTATCTCTGCCTTCAGTGTGTATCCGCTGGAGTCACAGCCCGGTTGGCGGCGCGTCGAGTCAGTGAGCGAGGCGCTCACGCTGTTCTACAGCGCCCCAGTCGGCGAGGACGCGTACAATGCGGCCAAGAAGCCCATTCAGGAAGAGATCGCGGAAGGCGCTGCCAAGATCGAAGGACGCTTGGCGTCGCTGCGGCGCTCGCTCAAAGACGAGTCGGAGCGCGAAACGCTCAAGCAGAGCGGCGAACTGATCCTCGCGTATCAATACAGCATCGTCAAAGGTCAGACTGAACTCAAAGCGCAGTACGACCTCGACGCGCCGGAACTCAACATTCCGCTCGACCCCGAGCTCACGCCGCTGGAGAACGCGCAGCGCTACTTCGATAAGTATAACCGCGCCAAACGTGCGCTCGAGGATGTCCCCGGTTTGATCGAGGAGGCGGAACACGACCTCGACTTCCTCAAGCAGTTGGCGACGGATGTGCAGTTGGCGTCTAACTGGACGGAGATCGACGAAGTTGTGCAGACGCTGCAAGCGAAGGGCATCTGGCGGGGCAAGCCGCAGCAGAAGATCGGCGGGCAGAAGACCGCACCCCTGCGCGTCGTTACGGGCGACGGCTTCATAATCTGGATTGGGCGCAACAGCCGCCAGAATGAAATCGTCACGTTTGACAAGGGCAGCCCGATGGATTTGTGGCTGCATGCGCGCGGCGTCGGCGGGTCGCATGTGATTATCAAGTTTGACGGTCGCCCGATCCCCGAACGAGTGATTGAAGGCGCGGCAGCGCTGGCAGCCTACTACAGTGCCAGCCGCGGCGAGGGCAAAGTCATCGTCGATGTCACCGAGCGGCGCTATGTGCGCAAAATCAAGGGCGGGGCGGTCGGCATGGTGACGTATCGCAATGAGACGACGCGCACCGTCAGCCCGCAAGCGGAAACAGACATTTAGAGTAGAATGGAAGACACGATCGTCCTGAAGGAGAAGTCTTCCATGCCCAAGCAGCTCCTCGTCCCCAAAGGCAAGGTCAAACTTGCCGATTTTAGCCCGACTGAAACCGATGGCTATACCAAAGAAACTGGCCGCGCCGAGGAAACCAAGTTGGAGCCACGGTTAGTCGAGCTGCAGGAACGCCTGTATGCCAGCAGCAAACAATCCCTGTTGATCATTCTGCAAGGCATGGACACGTCCGGCAAAGATGGCGCGGTCAAGCACGTCTTCGACGTGGTCAATCCGAATGGCATACGCATTGCTAACTTCAAAGCGCCGAGCCTTGACGAGTTAGCGCATGATTATCTATGGCGTGTGCATCGCGAAGTCCCGCCGAAGGGGATGATCGGCATTTTCAACCGCAGCCACTACGAAGATGTGCTGGTGGTGCGCGTGAATGGTCTCGTGCCGGAGTCGGTCTGGAAGGCACGCTACGAGCAGATCAACCAGTTTGAGCGGATGCTCAGCGAGACGGGCACGCGGATCCTGAAGTTCTTCCTGCACATCAGCAAGGATGAACAGAAGGAACGCCTGCAAGCTCGGCTTGATGACCCGGCCAAACGCTGGAAGTTCAACACGGGCGACCTCAAGGTGCGCGAACAGTGGGACGATTACATGAGCGCCTACGAGGATGTGCTGACCAAGTGCAGCACGAATCACGCGCCGTGGCACATTGTCCCGGCGAACAAGAAGTGGTATCGCAATCTGGTGATCACGCGCACGGTGGTGGAAACACTGGAGTCGATGAACTTGCAGTATCCCGAACCCGCCGAGGATTTGAGCACGGTCGTGATACCGGACTAACTGCTACCTCACCCCGTTTCGCTGCGCTCAACCGCCCCTCTCCCGAAGGCGAGGGGCAAAACCCGAAGACCTAGAACTTTATCCTTCAGATAAGGCCGAGGCTAATTGCCTACGACCCGCCGCGCGGCTTCGAGCACGCTGCCGACGGGGATTTCGCGCACGCACGGATGATGCGCGGGGTCGTCACCACCCCAGTCAAGGATGCGGCACGGACGACAGCCAATATTCGAGGTGAGCACGATGTGCTTATCTGGCGAACCCCACTGGCGAAACTCGACGGGATCGGCGGGGCCAAACAGCGTGACAGTCGGCGTGCCGACGGCCGCGGCGAGATGCAGCGGACCGCTGTCTGCGCCGAGCACGACGAGTGCCCGTTCGTACAGCGCCGCGAGCGAACCGATCCCGGTATCGCCCGCCATGATGCACGCCCGGTGCTGCATGTGGCTGATGATCGACCGCACCAGCGCGACTTCGTGGTCGCCTCCCGTGAACACCACGGTCGCTTCCAATTGATCGCACAGCGTATCTGCGACGGATGCCCATTTGGCCTCGTCCCACCGTTTGACCCACTGCCCCGCGCCGGGATGAATCGCGAAAATGCGCTCGCTCACCCCCCATTCGCTCAGGTAACCATCGACCCAACTGCGATCGGCGTCGGCGACAGGGTAGCGCAGTGTAAGACCGTCAGCGGGCAGCGCGCCGATCAGGCGCTCGACGAGGCGCGCGCTTTGCAGTACGGCGTGCTGGTACTGGTGCGGCACCGCCTCGGTGAGGAAGGGCGCGACGTCGGGCAAGTCATAGCCGATGCGCACCGGAATACCCGCCACCTGCGCCAGCAGAGCGCCCCACCAGTGATCTGGGCGGAAGATGATTGCGCTGGAGTAGCCGATACGCCGCAAGTTATTCGCGGAAGCGAGCAGCAGCTCATACGGTGACCGCCAGTTGAGCTTAGTCTGACGTGTGAAACCGGGAAACGGCAGCGTGAGCACATAGTCAATATCGTCAAAGTTAGCGATGACGTCGGCTGACCAGTGGCCGACCAGCGCGTGCAGTTCGGCGGTGGGGCGGGCGCGGCGCAGCGCTTGAATCGCCGGGGTAGTGAGCAGGACATCGCCGACGTGATCGGGACGGATTAACAGGATGCGCTCCTGATCGCGCGGTTTCTGTTTGGGGATCGGCAGATGCCCGATGGTGCTCAAGGCCAGCCGCCGCACACGATGTTTGGTCGGCGTGGCGTGGAACGCCGCCGCCATCGCGCGGTTGCGTAATACGAGAGCTTCTCTATCCAACACCTATGTCCTTGTAGATTGCCAGCAGGCAGGGGGTGAGCGCTGACCAGTCATAGTGCTGGCGCACCACTCCCCGGGACGCGGTGCCGAGGCGCGCGCGTTCGGCAGGGGTATTCAGCAGGCGGATGACGGCATCGGCAAAGCCGCGCGCGCTGTCATCGACCAGAATGTGCTGGCGAGCATCATCGCGCAGCCCGGCAATCGCCGCATTCGTCGCCACGACCGCACAGCCCGCCGCCATCGCTTCCAGGATTTTCAGGCGTGTGCCGCTGCCCATCCGCAGGGGTGCAATATACACGCTGGCCGCATGCAGGAAGGGCTGTACTTCGGCTACCCACCCCGTGACTTCGATCTGTTCCAGCGACCGGAGCGAATCGAGGCTAGCGTGCGGCTTCTGCCCGACGATGTACAGACGGGTGTCCGGCACGCTGGCAATGATGAGCGGCAGCACATCGTCGGCAAACCACTGCATGGCATCGACGTTCGGGCGGTAATCCATTTTCCCCGTGAAGACGAGCACATGGTCACCCAGTTCAAGGCGCTGCTGCGGGGGCTGCAGATAGTCACTGACAAAGATACCATTCGGCAGCACATGAATTTTGCCGTCAGCGCGGAACGCTTTGAGCGCAGTGGCGTCCTCATCAGAGACGGCGATGACGCCGTCCGCCGTGGCGCAGATGTGTTTTTCGAAGTGGAAGATGCGCGCCGCTTGAATCTGCGAATAGACGGCGGCGGCGAGGCGCTTGCGGCTCTTGGTTTCCACCTGCGCGATCACCCGTTGGAGCGCGTACTCGGCATTGTGCGCGTCATAGATCAGCTTGGCCTGCGGCTGAAGCTGCCGCGCCAACGGCAGGAAGATCGCCATTTCCAGGCCTTCAAACTGGATCAGGTCGAAGCGCTTCGCCATCAGCAGGCGGGAGAGCTGGTCGCGGGCTTCGTGGGTTTCCAGCCGCCGCGCGAGATCGGGATGACTGGAGAGCGCGAGGTCGCGCAGGCGGCGCGCCGTGCTGCGGACCGGCGGCCTCACCGTGACGATCTCATGGCACAACCCGGGGAGCGGGGTGCCTTCGGTGGATTGTTCGCTAAAGCTGAACAGCGTGATCTGATGCCCTGCTTCTCGGAGACCGCGCAGAATGCCGTAGTTTCTCAGCGCGCCCCCTTGGTGCGGCGGATAGGGGAGCGCGGGTGTCAACAATAGAATGTGCATTACAGTCGAACCCTGCCGTTCACAGTAAAGCTTGGTAGACCGATAAAACCGTGCGCGCCGTCGCTTCCCACTGGAAGGTGGCGGCACGACGTAACCCGGCGGCGCGCTGCTGGTCGCGCCATGCTGAGTCGCCTAGCGCGCGCTGGATAGCGTGGGCGATAGCGGCGATGTCGTCCGGATTGACTTGCAGCCCGACGTCGCCGACGACTTCCGGCAGTGACCCGCGGTCGCTGACGATAGGCACGGTGCCGCAGGCCATCGCTTCCAACGCGGGCAAGCCAAAGCCTTCATAAAATGACGGCGTGATGAGCGCTGACGCCCCGCTGTACAGCCCCGGCAGATCCGCCTGTGGGATCTTCTCACGCCACACGACCCGTTCGCCGAGGTTCAACCGCGCGATCTGCTGCATCGTTTCTTCGAATAGCCACCCCCGATTGCCCGCCAACACAAGCGGTGGCGCGTCGACCGGGAGTTGCGCGTACGCCTCGATCAACCCGGCGATATTTTTGCGCGGCTCAAAGGTGCCGACATAGAGCAAATACGCGGGCGGCAGAGACAGCGCGGCCCGTACGCGGGCAATTTCTGCCGCTGGCTGCGGCTGAAACGCTTCGTCGACGCCGAGCAGGTGGACGGTGATCTTATCCGCGGGGACATGCAGCATGGTGATCAGATCGTGCTTCGTCGCCTCACTGTCTGCGAAGATATGATCGGCCTGTTTCACCGCTGTGTTGATCTGCCCGTTGTAGTAGCGCAGGCTGTCGGCAGTCAGATACTGCGGATAGAACAGAAAGTTCAGGTCATGGACGGTGATCACATGCCGTCGTGCTCCGCGCAGAGGCGGGATGAAATCTGGCGAATGCAGCAGTGCCAGCCGAAAACGCGCCAGTTCGACCGACAGCGCCACTCGCTCCAGCCGATGATGGCACGGCGTCCACAGGTCAGCGCGTTGAAAGCGCGTGACCAGCGTTTCGCGGGCTTTGCGACTGTGCAGGATGACGTACGGGTGCTCAAGATCCAACCGTTCCAACGCCTGAATGAGGCGAACGATGTAGGTGCTGATGCCGCCAGTGCGGTAGTAGGTCAGACGTGCGTCAATGCCGATCATGGCGGGGAGTATAGCCGCCGGATGGGTGGATGTCCAGTTAGAGCCAGCGGTCGAGGAGGGTGGTGACTGTACCATCGGCGAAGAGCTCGGCCAGCGCGGCATCGATCCGGGCGGCGACTTCGGGGCGGTCGCCGCGCGTGACCAGCGCGTAGAGCGTGTCAGTCACATAGTGGTAGCTGGCGTCCCATTCGGTGTGCTCACGCAGGTACAACCGCGCCGTAATCGCGTCGACCAGCGCGGCGGCGGCGTCACCGTTCCGCACAGCCTCCAGCGCGGCATCTGGCGTTTCGAGCGGCAGCAGGTCGAACGGCTGGACGCGGCGCAGCCAGAAGCGGACTTCACTCTCCGCGGTTGAGCCGTACTCATAGGCCAATTGGTGACCGGGGAGGTCGCGCATGGTCGTGTACCCCCCAGCGCTGACCAGTACCAACCCCGCGTTGAAATACGGTTGCGTATAGTGAACCGCGCCAATCCGCGCCATATCGATGGGCAGCGCGGAGATCAGCACATCGACCTGATCGGTAGTGAGCGCGTCGAACAGACCGTCAAAGCCGAGGTTGACGAAGCGCACGGGCAACCCGATGCGGTCACCAATGGCGCGGGCGAGATCGATTTCGAGGCCGAACAGATCGTCGGCAGTAGCGACGGCGAAGGGCGGGAAGCTGGCATCTACGCCGACCCGAATTTCTGCCGTGTGGAAGATCTCGTACGCGTTCGGCTCCGCGCCCGGCCGCGCGACGAGCACCAGCACGACCGCGGTCAGCAGCAGAAGTGGGGTGAAGCGAGCGGCTCGCATCAATTGGCCTCACCGCCCGTTCGTTTTCCATGGCCTAGGATGCGATTGTGTTGAGCGAGGTTTTTGTAGGGACCAGGCAGGCCTTGTCCTTTATATCCTTGTCTAGAAATCAGGACGAGGCCTGCTTCGTCCCTACAGACGAAACCCTGATTTGATGCCCTCGGTATCACAGACACTTGTCTGTCGTAGTTTGCTCGTTTCGGCGTAAGGTTTGTCGCATCCCAGCCGCGCGCGTACGCCTGCACCGCATAGTAGATCGGGCGTGGCTGAAATTCGGTGTTGGCGAACGTAAAGTTGTCCGGATAGCTGAAGGTCGGGTAGGGGTAGCGAAAAACCCATAGGCAGGCCTTAGCGGCCCATTGCCAGTCATTCTCAACCATGCGCAGCGCATCCAGTGTGTAGGTCACGCGCTGCGACGCATGAACAGCTTTTGTCCAGCGCGGGTGATCGTTCCAGCCCATCTCGGTGATGTAGACGGGCGTGTCAGCGTCACCATGTTCGACCATGACCGCGCGCAGCAGTTCGGCGCGCCGAAAGTTGAGCGCGGTTGGCAACGGCTCGGCGTCTGGTGGTTCGGTGAAGCCGTAGGTGTGTACCGCGAGCGCATCGAAATAATCGGCAGCGCCGTTGGCATAGAGCGCTTCGAGATATAGAATGTCGTTCAACCCATTGGGACTGCCCACGGGTTCGAGTGTCGGCGCGAGCCCGGCCGCCAGCACGACCGCGTTCGGATTGGCCGCGTGGATCGGCGCGTAGACTGTCCGCAGCAATTCGACGTAGCCGCGCGGGTCAACCTGCTGGTAGCCCCACTCAAAGGCCAGGTTTGGCTCATTCCAGATGATCAAGTGATCGATGATGCCTGCGTAGCGCTCGACGAAGTCGGCGGCGAACTGCGCGAAATCGTCAAAGCGGTCGACGGGGAGGGTGTTGAGCGTGCTGCGCTCAGCGCGGGGATCGTCGGCGGTTTGCCGCGCCCATCCCGGTACGAGTCCCAACCGCGCGATGATGTGAATGCCCTGATTGCGGGCATGGCGCACGATGCGGTCGGTGCTCGACCAGTCATATTGATCGGGCGAGCGCTCAATGTACGCCCACGGGAAGAACTCGACAATCGTATTCGCGCCCATCTCGCGTACCAACTGCAGCGTGCGCTGCAGCTTCCACTCTTCGACTTCATCAATGAGACGGGTGTGCATGCAGACCTGCGAGTGCACCGTCTCCACCACGCGATCCGGTACTTCGAGCGCGGCGCGGGGCGGGGCAGGGACGAGCGCGTTGACCGCCCACACGGCGATCAACAGGCGGATCATCCATGCAAGCAGGGACAAAAGGCGTTTGATCCATTTCACCATACCTGAGTATGATAGCATGGTGACCCGCTAACAAGACAGAGCCTATGAGCCACATCTTCATCAGTTACAGCCACAAAGACAGTGAATACGCGAATCAACTGGGTGCTTCGCTCGAAGCTTCGGGTTTTCAGGTGTGGATCGACCGCCGCATCGATTATGGCGCGGAATGGTCGGACGTGATTGAAGCGCACCTGAACGAATGCGGGGCGTTTGTGCTCATCATGTCGCGGAACGCGAAGGCATCGACGTGGGTCAAGAACGAGTTGAGCCGCGCGCAGCGTCTGAATAAGCCGATCTTTCCGATCTGGATAGACGGCGACATCTGGTTGGCGGTCGAATCGCTCCAGCATTTTGACGCGCGCCAAGGGGGGATGCCGCCGCAGAAGTTCTACACTCAACTCGCGCAGATCATCCCGCCCGAGGTCAGCGCTCCGGCGGTGCTGCCCGATTTTGAGCCGCCGAAGCTGCCCCTCCCGGAACCGTTTGAATGGTGCGCGATTCCGTCGGGCACGGTCACCTTGAGCGAGGGCGAGCGTCAAACCGTCGAGACGGTCGCGCCGTTCTACATTGCCAAGTACCCAATTACGAACGCGCAGTTCCGAGCTTTTGCTCAAGCGACTGGGACCGACGTCAAGCCGTCGGCGTTCGCCGGGGATGATGTGCCGCGCACAAATGTCACCTGGAATATGGCGACGGACTTTTGCCGCTGGCTGACGCGTGAATGGGGTGATGGCATCATCTGGCTGCCGGACGAGGCCGAATGGCAGCGCGCGGCGCAGGGCGATGCGAACCGCCGCTTTCCGTGGGGTGACGAGTTTGACGTCACGTGCTGCAACACCCGCGAGAGCCAGAAAAAACAAGCCACCCCTGTGTGGCAGTACCCACAGGGGATAAGTTCGTTTGGCGTGCTCGATATGAGTGGGAATGTGTGGGAGTGGTGCGACGATCTGTTTGAGATTGACGGTCGCCCCTATGCTTACGCGCGTGGTGGCGCATGGACGAGCTCACAGCATGAGGCCCGTGTCACGTTTCAGGCTGGTTTCCCCGCGGACGATTGGAATTATGATCGCGGGTTTCGCATTGTGGCCATGACACCCTAGACCTGCACGATCTCCTGCAAGCGAGTGACAAACGTCTGCGGATTCAGCGGCTTCGGAAAATAGCCGTCAAACCCGGCGCGAATGGCACTTTCGGCGACATCGGTCGCGTGATACGCCGTGATGGCGATGATCGGAATGTGAGCGGTGCGGGCTTCCGCGCGCACCGCGCTCAACGTCTGCCAGCCGTCGCGGATGGGCATGGCGAGATCCGTGACGATGCAGGTCGGCTGAATTGTGTTCAGCATTTCAAGGCATTCATCGCCATTGTGGGCGATATGCACCTCAATACCGTAATGCCGCAGCATATAGGAGACCACCTGCTGATCATCGTAGGTGTCTTCGACAACAATGATTTTCCAGTCTGATGTCTTCATTGATGAGTTCAATTCCTGTGTTGGGCCGTACGATTAACGACATCTTCGATGTCGATGATAAATTGGCTGATGTCAAACGGTTTGGAGATGTAGCCGTCAAAACCGGCGGCCAAGATTTCTTCCCGGTCGCTGAGCATCGCATAGGCGGTGACAGCGATGATCGGGATATGGCTGATGGCGGGGTTTTCGCGCACAAGCCGGAACATCGTCCAACCGTCCATCGTTGGCATGCGAATATCCAGCAGGATCACGGTCGGCGTGACTTCCTGCAGTATCTTCAGACCCTCTTCACCATTCATCGCGGTGTAGACCGTCGCGCCGTGAAATTTGAGCACGGTTTTGGCCACAATCAGGTTATCCATTGTGTCATCGACGATCAGAACGGTCCAGTTTTTATTGGCGTTTCCTGACATCTCCTGCCATTTCCTCTCTTTGGTTAAGGAACGCTGCCGTCCCTCACCCAGCGGCATATGTGGTTTCGGTGACCAAGGGCAGTTCGATGATGAACCGGCTGCCGGCCCCAACTTCGCTTTGCACGCGGATATTTCCATTCATCATGAGGACGAGACGGCGGGTGATGGCGAGACCTAAGCCTGTACCCCCGCGGCGCAAACCGTCATCAGCCTGCCGGAACTCGTCAAAGATGCTTTGCTGCATGTGAGCGGGGATGCCCGTTCCAGTATCCTTGACTATCAACCGCCACGAATTACTATCCCCGCAGCGTGCTTCGAGCTCGACCACGCCGTGATCCGTGAACTTGATTGCGTTCGAAAGCAAGTTGATGATAATTTGCCGCAAACGTTCATCATCTGCCACTATCACTTCGGGCAGGGTGGGATCAATATGAAAGTTCAGCGCGAGGCCTTTATTCTGCGCCAGCACCGCGTTTTGAGCCTGCAGATTTGTGAAGAATTTGCGCAGATCAAACGTGCGCTCGACGAGCTCCATCCGTCCGGCTTCTATCTTCGATAGATCAAGAACGCTGTTGATCAGCGCGAGTAGGTGGCGCGCATTGACCAGAATGCGATCCTGAAAGTCCTGCTGCTCGCTGGAGAGCGCGCCCGCCATCCCGGCGAGGAGGAGCTGCGTGTAGCCGATAATCGCATTGAGCGGCGTGCGCAGTTCGTGGGACATATTGGCGAGAAACTGGCTCTTGAGCTGACTAACCGATTCGGCCTGCTTGCGCGCGACGGCTAATTCACGGTTCGTCTTGATCAGCGCTTCATTCTGCTGCTGGACGAAATGTTCGTACTGCTTGCGTTCAATCAGGTGGCCGTAGGTACCGCCGAGGATGGAGATGAGTTCGGCTTCGTAAGGGCGCGGTGGGCGGTGGGAAACAAAGTTGTCGATGACAATGTAGCCGATGGCCCTTTGCCCGTCCCACAAAGTCGCCGCGGCTTTCCACCCGGAACCGACGACTCGGCCATCGTCGCGAATCTCCCCGGCATCCCACAGCTTGACGTGTTTGGGGCTGTTGAGAATCTCATACGTCCAGTGGCCGTCGGTGACTTCTTCGCGATAGTAGCGCTCATCGCGGATATGCCCGTCGACATCCACGCCATAGGTGCCGTTGAGCTGCGTCCCTTCTTCGTTCAGCAGGAACAGACCCATGCGGTCGATGTGCAGCCGGGTTTTGACAAGCTGCACCATCTTGATATAGAGCTGGTCGGGGTCTTCAACCTCAAGCAGTTCAAGGTGGAGTTCCTGGAGCGCTTTCATATCGTCCAGAAACGCTTGTTCCATATTCGTCCGCAGGTTGCGGTCGATCAGGTGGCCGTAGGTGTTGCCGAGGATCGAGATGAGCTCGGCTTCGTAGGAGCGCGGCGGGCGGTGGGTGACGAAATTATCGATGACGATGTAGCCGATTGCTTTGCGGCCATCCCACAGAGTTGTGGCAGCTTTCCAGCCGTGACCGACAGTTACTCCATTATCATGAAGGTCTCCGGCATCCCAGAGCTTCACATGTTTGGGGCTGTTGAGGATCTCGAAGGTCCAGTGGTTCGCGCACACGTCTTCGCGATAGTAACGTTCGTCACGAATGCTGCCGTCCACTGCAACGCCGTACGTGCCGAGGAGCTGCCGTCCATCGGAAGTGAGCAGGAAAAGGCCGATCCGGTCAATGTGCAGTCGTTCCTGCACAAGCTGTACCATCTTGACGTAAAGTTGTTCCGGGTCTTCGATCTCAAGGAGCTCAAGATGCAGCTCCTGAAGGGCTCTCATATCGTCGATAAATGCTTGTTCGATGCCAGTCTGCATAGTGAACTCATTGGGCAATCTCTAACTACTGTCTAACAGTATATTACGACAATCGGCGGATTTAGGAATGGATTTTTCCACAATGGTTGTTGCCGCAGGTCGTTCAGATGATGCGCTGGCAACTGGTCCGCGCTCGAACGCCCCGAACGCGGCGTTTCCTGTTATGCTTACGCTAAAGTTGCAGTGATTTGAGGCAGAAGGGTAAAACAAAATGCGTTGGGAAGAACTTACTGGAGATCAATTTGGTCAGGCAGTTGCCCAAAGCGAAGGCGTGTGTTTGCTGCCACTGTCGTGCATCGAACGTCACGGACATCACGCACCGCTGGGCACGGACATGTTTATCGCTCGGGAAGTGTGCAACCGGGCGGCGGCGCTCGAACCCGTCGTCATCTTCCCGGACTTCATCTTCACGCAAATCCTCGAAGCCCGGCATGTCGCAGGCACGATTGCTCTTGACCCGGACCTCATCTTGCACCTGCTCGACAACGTGTGCCGGGAAATCGCGCGGAATGGGCTGAAAAAGATTGTTATCGTCAATGCGCACGGCGGCAATAATGCGCTGGTTCCCTACTTTCAGCAGAGTCAGCTTGTCAGCGCGCGTGACTATGTGGTGTATTTGGCCACGCGCTCTAATTTCGCGACCGATCATGCAGGCCCGACTGAGACGAGCGCAATGCTCGTCATTCGTCCGGATCTCGTCCACATGGAGCACGTGCCGACCGATGGAGAAGGCGAGGCGTTGGGGCGCATGAATCATCTGTTGGATAAGGGAGCGATGACGGGTATCTGGTGGTATGGCGATCACCCGACGCACTATGCAGGTGACGCCGCCGGTGCAACTGCCGCCCAGGGTGAAGACCTGCTCAGCGGGGCGGCGCAAGCACTCGTCGAAGCGATTCGCGCGATCAAGGCGGATACAACGGCTAAGCGTCTGCAGGATAAGTTCTACGCCGCCGGGGTGAGCCATCAGCGAACCTAGCTGACACAACAAAAAGCGACGTTGGGTCGCAACGTCGCTGCTGTGCCCCCAGCAGGAATCGAACCTGCGCCTTTGCCTCCGGAGGGCAACGCTCTATCCGCTGAGCTATGGGGGCCTCCGAATGAGGTCATGATAGCATCGAATAGGGTTCTGTGCAAGATAGTCTGGTATCTGTACCGGAAATCTGCTAAAGTCCGCCTGTTTTGTCCGCTAACCATGATGAGATACATGATCGGAAAACAAACGAACTGTCGGTTGCCCATAGTTGTGCTCGCGTTGCTGCTCATGCTGCTCGGCGTTGGCTGCAGCGCCTTGAGCGCCCCCGACCCCGCCGCCACTGTACAGGCGAATCGCGCCGGCCTCGAATTGGAAGCGACCAGCATCGCGCAGGCGGCGCAGGCGCAAGCGACGGAGATTCGCGCTACAGTGAGCGCGGCCGAAACGCTCGTCGCCGCGGGCGAACAGATCAACAATCAACTGCTGCTGACCATGCGCGCAGTATTTCCCCCGACTGAGCAGGTGGTTCAAAACAACGGTGGCGCGACGCCGGGACATGTCGCTTCGCCCGCGCCGCTCGGCGTGCTGGGAGAGGCGACGCCTCTTCCTGGCGCTGGAGCAACTGCGAACCCCGGTGATCCGCAGATCACCAGCAATACGCCCTTCACCGACGTGGGCACAGCGCTCACCGTCCGTGACTCGGATGGCTGTTCCAACGGGTTGGTGACCGCTTTTGCCGCTGATGTGCCCCGCATCTATGTGACCACACGCGCTCTCAACATCCGCGCGGGCACGGTCATGCGCGTGCAATGGAATTATGAAGGGGAGCCGTCTTACAGCGAGTCGTTCACAGTGGCGCAGGATGACGACGATTTCTGCCTGTGGTTCTACATTGAGCCGACCAGCGACGTCTTCGGCGCGGGCACATGGTCAGTGCAGCTTTTCGCTAACGACAGCCCGGTCAACGACCCGCTCACGTTTACAATCGGTATGTAAAGTGGTGTATGTCGACCCATCATGGTAGGATAAGCTTGCCATGCTTACCGTAGGAATAGTCTCTGTGAAATTCCGTCTGATCGTCGTGCTGATACTTACGTTGTTGAGCGCATCGCTGGCGTGGGCGCAAGAGCCGACACCGACGCCGCTTGGCAGCTATGTCACCGGACGGGATATTTACGTGCGATCGGCTCCGACGGAGCAGTCGCTCCCGGTTGGTCGCCTGGTCGAAGGTGATCGGGTGTTTCCGGTCAACCGCAGCCAATCGGGCAGTTGGGTTTTGATTCGCTACAACCGCGGCTTTGGCTGGATTCGCCGCGATCTCGCGTATTGGGCGGTCGATGTTGACGCGCTGCCCACACTCGACGAAAGTAACCTGACGCCGACGCCGCTCTCCCCGGATCCGACAGAGACGCCGTTCATCGCGACGGCCACGCCGAATGGGAGCTGGGTGGATGCGGCCGGGGTTGAAGCGTTCGTGCGGTCGGGTCCCAACTTCCGCTATCAGGTCTTGGGGCAGCTAGAGAGCGGCACGGTGATCGAGCCGCTCGGGCGCACAGAAGATTCCAGTTGGATACTCATCCGTTTTGGCGATGGCTTCGCGTGGATTGCGCGGCGCCTGGTTGATTTGGCCGTCCCGCTGCCCTCTCTGCCAATTTTGCAAATCTATGCGCTGACGCCCAGTGCAACCTTCACGCCGTCGGCGACGCCCACCGCGACAGCGACGTGGACATCCACGTCAACCCCGAGCGCGACCTCTACACCGTCGTCGACGTTCACCGCGACCCATACGCCGAGCCTAACGCCGACCGCAACCTTCACATGGACGCCTACAGCTACTGCCACGCCATCGCCATTCCCGACGAATACGCCTATGCCGACGCGTACGGCAGTGCCGAGCGCGACCCTGATATCGAGCGCGACGAATACGGCCTCGCCTGAACCGACGAGCACCACGACGCCGTCAGCCACGGCGACGGCGTCACCGGAACCGACCAACACCGACACGGTCGTGCCGACCGCGACAGCTTCACCGACCAGCACCAGCACGCCGGAACCAAGCGCAACCTTCACGGCGACAGCTTCACCGGAACCGACTAATACCAACACGGTAGAGCCGACCGAGACCAGTACGCCCACCTTTACGAGCACCGCTGAGCCGACCGCCACGTCCACGAACACAGCGACGGCTTCACCTGAACCGACCCATACCAACACAGTGGCGCCGACCGAGACCAGCACTCCGACATTCACGAGCACAACTGCGCCGACCGCCACATCCACGAACACGGCGACGGTCGAGCCAACGGCCACAAATACGCTAACGCCGACCGTGAGCAACACGGCCACCG
>JAYRZU010000012.1:0-110734 GCA_041916315.1 Anaerolineae bacterium | reverse complement strand
TTTGAGCGCGGTTTCATCCCATTCGCGCTGCGGGGTCGATTCGGCCACGATGCCCGCGCCGGAATAGAGCCATGCCCGGTCATTTTGCACGACCGCCGAGCGGATCGCGACAGCGAACATCCCGTCGAGGTTGTGGTCAATCCAGCCGATCGGCGCGGCATACCACCCACGCGGCACGGGTTCAGCGTCACGAATGTACTGCATCGCCACTTCGCGCGGCACACCGCCGAGCGCGGGCGTCGGATGCAGACGTTCGACCAGCGGCAGCACGCCCGCCGGTTCGCGCAGTCGCCCGCTGATGGGCGTGTACAGATGCTGCAAGTTGCTCAGTTTGAGCGGAACGGGCGCGTTCGGCACGCTCAACGCCGACGTGATCGGCGTTAGGCGCTCGCGCAGCGCGTCGACCACCACGCGGTGTTCATAGGCTTCTTTCGGGTCGGTCAGCAGGCGGTTGGCCAGCGCGTCGTCTTCTTCGCGCGTCTGCCCGCGTTTGATCGTCCCCGCCAATCCCATCGTTGCCATGTCCGCGCCTTCCACACCGATCAGCAGTTCCGGCGTCGCGCCGTAAAACGCCAAACCGGGACTCGGCTCGAACAGGAAGCGGTAGCAGTCGGCATAGGTCGAGTTGAGGTAGGCCAGTGCGGCATCGATGTTGATGCGTTCGGCAAAGCGCGCTTCGCACACCCGCGAGAGCACGACTTTCTGCATCTCACCCGCGCGCATGCGGGTCGTCGCATCAGTGATGATGGCGCTCCACCGCTCAAAACTGAGCGGATAATCGACGCTCAGCAGCTCGGGCTGGACGGCATTCATCGGTGCTTCGGCGTGCAACAGCGCGTCATAGCGCGCGCTCAAGGCCGCGCACAACTCCGCTTCGTCGTAGCTTTCATCCGCGCCGATCTGCACGTTGATCGTCAGCCACGTGTCCGCGCCGCGCTTGACGAGCTGATAGTGCGGCAGCACGAAATAGGCGGGCGCAAACGCTGCCCACGTGTTTTCGGTGACAAAGTCGCTGTAAAACGAGAACCCGCCGAACAAGCGCGGTTTCGCCAGCGGTTCAGCATCGCTGATCACCAGCGCGTCGCGGAACAGCTTACGCGCCTTGTCCTCAATCGTCCTGACGCGCTCCGCGCCCCACGCGGTGAGTTCGGTCGCGATGCCGAAGCCCGCGAAGGCGAGGTCGTCTTTCTCCCAGTAGAAGCGCTCATGGCCGTTGGCCTGGCGCAAAAACTCGGCAATGCTGATGCCCGGCGCGCGCTGGCTGTAGCTGATCAAACGGTCGGCGCTCATGCGGACTGCTCCTCATACCCCACGCTCTTGAGCAGCATGGGCAGCAGCGCGGAGAGAATGCGCTCGGAGTCGGGTTCGCCCGTGTAAACCCAACGGATCACAATGCCGTAGATCGCGCCCATCCATGCATAGGAGACGACTTCCGTGTCGACCGGCGCGATATCGCCAATGGCAATGGCCTCGTCAAGATACTCTTTGATCAGATTAGCGAAACGGTCATTGACGTCCACCCGCTTCTTCTCGAAGACGCTGCCCAGACCGACCGCCTGCACGAGCATAATCTTGGCTGGGCGGCGGTAGCGCCCAAACGTTTCGAGACAGGCTTGCAGCGCGGCGCGCACCCGCGCGATCCCTTCCGCTTCCTGGGCGACGGCTTCGCGCACGCGCCGTTCGATTAGGTCGGCAAATTGGTCGACGAGCGCCAGAAACAGGCGTTCTTTGTTGGGAAAGTGAAAGTAGATCGAGCCTTTGGAGGTCGAAGAGGCTTCGACAATCTCGTCCATGCGCGTGTCATGGTAGCCCTTGTTGGCGAAGATGTTCAGCGCCGCGTCAAGGATGCGATCACGCGTATCCCGCGGATCATTCATGGTACTTCTCCTGCTTAGACCGACTGGTCAGTCTATAGTATAGCAAGAGTTTTGCCGCTTGTGATGGGTTTCTCAATAAAGATTCAGAATCGTGTCCAACGGGAAATCAACCGGAGTTGTAGGGCGCATGGCCGTGCGCCCCGACGGAGTTGCAGAGACAGTCTCGCAGTGGCTTCTGACCTACGGAATAGCGCCTACCTGCTTCATCATGCCGAGCGTATCAAAGCCTTCCCATTCTTCCGCGACCAAGCCATCCTGCATGCGGAAGATCGAAATGCCCATCATGACCATCGCCTTATGGCTGGCAGCCATCCCCATCAATTCACCTTCGTGCGTCCCGCGTGAGGTCCAGCGCACCACGACGCGATCCCCGCTGGCGATATAATCATCGACTGTTAGGTGTACATCCGGGAAACCGACCCGATACATGCGCACCAGATTCGCGAATTCATCCGGCCCGTGCACGGTCATCAGCGGCAAATGTCCCACGTAGTCTTTGTGGAAGACTTCCCGGCACGCATCGAGCTTACCGAGGTTCCAGATATCATCCCAGATGCGGCTCACGAGCGCCCGCGTCCGTTCCAGTTCTGCGCAGTCCCGAGGAACAATGTCACCGCGCCACAGGGCATCGGCGTATTTCGAAAGAAGATCGTCGTTCATGGTCGGCTGCCTCATTTCGTCGTCAGTTATTTTGCATTAAAGCAGAATTTCTGAGCAGCGACTTCCGACAGATGTATTTGATTCGACCGTTACATTTGGACAACCCCCAGTCGGTCGATTGTCACAAAGCCCATAAAAGTGGTGCGTGCGGATTGAGAACGAATGCGGCTATAATCATTTTGGCGAGAGGAGACTCCTTTATATGTCGGCTGTGACGCATGTACATCCAGATTCGATCCGCGATTTACTGAACGCCACACACGGCGATCCCTTTTCGGTTTTAGGCGCGCACCTCGTTCCTGAGGATCAACTCGCGATTCGGGCGCTGCGCCCGACCGCGAAGACGCTGACGGTGATCGTTGATTCGACTGGCGAAGGCTTTGAAATGACGCGGTTGCGTCCGGAAGGTTTTTTCGAGGTCACCATTCCCGGCGGTCAGGTGCTCTATCACTTCGAAGAAGTAACAGGGACTGGGCAAACGCACACCTTCTATGACCCCTATGAGTTTCCCGCGCTGCTGACAGACTATGATCTGTACCTATTGGGTGAAGGTAAGCATCTGTACAGTTACGAGAAGCTCGGCGCGCACGTCACCGAAATTGACGGCATCAAGGGCGTCAACTTTGCGGTGTGGGCACCGAGCGCCCAGCGCGTCAGTGTCATCGGCGAATTCAACGCGTGGGATGCCCGCGTCCACCCGATGCGCCTGCATCCCAGCAACGGCGTGTGGGAGCTGTTCATTCCGGGTCTGGACGAAGGCACGGTCTACCGCTACAACGTGTTTTCACGCTACAACGGCTACCGCGCCGACAAATCCGATCCGTATGGCTTCCTGATGGAGAAGCGCCCGCAGAACGCCTCGGTGGTCTACAGCCTGGAAGGCTACCAATGGAATGACGAAGCATGGCTGGAAGCACGCCAGGCGCAGAATCCACTCACCCGTGCATGGTCGATGTATGAAGTTCATGCCGGGTCGTGGAAGCGCAAGGAAGACGGTACCTGGCTCACCTACCGCGAACTGGCGGATGAGCTCGTGCCGTACGTCAAAGACCTCGGCTACACGCACATTGAACTGATGCCCATTGCCGAACATCCGCTGGATGAGTCGTGGGGTTATCAGGTGACGGGCTACTACGCGGCGACCAGCCGCTATGGGACGCCCAAAGACTTCATGTACTTTGTCGATCTGTGCCACCAGAACAACATCGGCGTGATCCTCGACTGGGTTCCGGCCCACTTCCCCAAGGACGGCTACGCGCTCAGCTTCTTCGACGGCACGCATCTCTACTCGCACGCCGACCCGCGGCGTGGCGAACACCCGGATTGGGGCACGTACATCTTCAACTACGGGCGCAACGAAGTCCGCAACTTCCTGATCTCCAACGCGCTCTTCTGGCTGCGCGAATACCACATCGACGGGCTGCGGGTGGACGCCGTCTCGTCGATCCTGTATCTCGACTTTTCGCGTAAAGCGGGTGAATGGCTGCCGAATCAACACGGTGGCCGCGAGAACCTCGAAGCGATTGGCTTTCTGCACGAGTTCAACGCCGTGGTGCATGCCGAATTCCCCGGCGCGGTGACGATTGCCGAAGAATCGACCTCATGGCCGATGGTGTCGCGTCCGATTTACCTTGGCGGTCTGGGTTTCACCTTCAAGTGGAACATGGGCTGGATGCACGACACGCTCGACTACATGAAGCTCGATCCAATTTTCCGGCGTTACGGGCACAGCCACGTCACCTTCTCGCTGTTCTATGCTTTCAGCGAAAACTTTGTCCTCTCGCTCTCGCATGATGAGGTTGTGCACCTCAAAGGCTCGCTCGTGCAGAAGATGGCCGGCGATTGGTGGCAGAAGTTCGCCTCGCTGCGCCTGCTGCTCGCGTACCAGTACACCCACCCCGGCAAAAAGCTGAACTTCATGGGTGCGGAGATCGCGCAGTGGCGCGAATGGAGCGAAATGCGCCAGCTCGACTGGGACCTGCTCGTCTATCCCACGCACACGGGCATCCAGAATTGGGTGCGCGACCTGAATAAACTGCTGCAGACCGAACCTGCGCTCCAGCAGCATGACTTTGATCTAGCGGGCTTCCAGTGGATCGAAGTGAACGACAACGAAAACAGTGTGTTCGCCTACCTGCGTCTGGCTGACGATCCCAAAGACTTCCTCGTCGTCGCATTGAATTTTACGCCTGTGGTGCGCCGCGGCTATCGCATTGGCGTGCCGGAAGGGGGCTTCTACAAAGAGATTCTCAACAGCGACTCGACCTACTACGGCGGGAGCGATGTCGGCAACGGCGGCGGCCTCCAAACGGACGCCGTCCCCTATCACATCTACCAGCAGAGCCTCAAACTCACCCTGCCGCCGCTCGGCGCGGTAGTCTTCAAGTTGGAACGTTCAGCAGCATCCGTCAGCGACGAACCAAAGCAACCCACAGGAGACGCAGCGCATGGCGAGCGCGACGCAGACGACGCCGGAAGCGCAGCCTCGTAAGCCGCGCGGCTTTGCCGCCAGCGACAGCGGTGGCGGCATTTTCGGCAAGTGGATAGTCGACGAGGCGGGGCAACCCGCCTTCGAATACACGCTCGATCAGTATGCCGATGATCGCGCCAAATACCCGACCGTTGAACGGCGGGAACGGCGCGATCACTGGCATCAGATCGGCAACGACGAGATCACCGCGCTGGCCTCCAATGACGGCACAGTGCAGGTCTACGTTGGGCATCGCGGCGGGCGCTTCCTCAACCGCTTCGCCAGCCAGATCGACGACGTGCTGCGGACGCAGGAGATGGCGCAGATCGCCAACCCGACCCTGCTCCAGCGGATTCATGCCCGGGTTATCCGCGCGCTGGGCAAAACGTGGCTCAACCTCCAATTGTTCATCCGGCATTGGCGCGTGCGTCCGCCCAAACAGACGCCGATCCCCGCGCAGCAGGTCGATCATACGCAGCCGCAGTCGATGAATCCGCGCGGTAGTCCAGTTGCTGAGCCGGTGGCGGCCGCGGCGCAGATTCTACCCGCCAAGCGCCCCTCGGTGCGCCATGCGCATGCGGGTGGCTTCGGTTACGTCGACGATGGCGAGCAGGTGTGGTGTACTGCCTACCGCTTCCGCCCGCCGACGTCCGAAACACGGCGGGTTTTCGGCATGGGCTACGCCGAGTACAGCACCACCTACGCGGACATCCGCGTCAAGCGGCGCATCTACCCGCCCAAAGACGCCTGTGCCCTGCTCATCGACGTTGAGATCACTAATCTGCGACCTGACACGGTGCATCTGCGCTACTACGAATACTGGGACGTGAACGTCGAGCAGTTGAAGCTGCAGTGGCTGCGCGGCGATCCGTTCTACGCCATTGCCGATGAAGAACGCCTGTCGGTCAATGACCTGTTTCTGCCCGAAGTCACCTTTGAAGACGGCCGCACCTTGCGCTTTCATCAGTCCCCGGTCAACCGGGAGATCGATGTGCGAGCCGTCAACGACATCGACTTCGAACCACAGGACATCTTCCTGCATGATCTGAGCGGCACGCCCGATGCCTACTACACGGATAAGGTCGCGTTCTTCGGCAAAAACCCGCCGACCAAGCCAGAAGCGGTCGCCGAACGTTGGGGTACGATTCCCGACGCCCCATCAACGGACTCCATGCCTTACTGTCTGGTACTGCGCCGCGACCTGACGCTGGCGGCGGGCGAAACACAGACGCTGCGCTTCGTCTACGGCACGAATCGCTTCACCGCGCCCGCTTTCAAGGGCGAAGCCGCGCTGCTGGATCGCGATGGCGATCTGTACTTCGACACGGGTGCGGATGCGGCGCTCACGCGCGAAATGGCGTGGCACTCGTACTACCTGACGTCGGCGACGGTCTACAACGACTACTATCAGACTTATCTCACGCCGCAGGGTTCAGCCTACCTGTTCATTCATGGCGCGGACGGCGCGCCGCGCGATCAGGCGCTGTTCACGCTGCCGCTGAGCTATATTCGCCCCGATCTCGCTCGGGCCAACCTGCGCCTCATCATGTCGCTTACGGATCACCAGACGGGCGCGATTCCGTATTCATTCGCCGGGTATGGCTTTCACAGCAACGCTTTCATCCACGATATGCCATCCGACCTCGATTTGTTCTTCCTGTTAGCGATGAACGAGTATCTCAGCGCCACGCGCGATTTCGAGTTTCTGCAGCAGGAAGTACCCTTCTATTCCGGCGATGACGCCCCCGGGCATCCGCCTGCCGCCTTGGGCAGCACCGTGCTCGACCACATTCGCGTCGCCGTACATCACCTGACGCAGAGCGTCGGAATTGGCCAGCACGGACTAGTCAAAATCGGCGACGGCGATTGGTCGGATGGCGTGGTGTTTGACACCTGCACCAAGTTTGGCGGCGTGCTGGCGCTCGGTTGGTTCAGCAATTCCAAGGCCAACGGCGAATCGATCCCGAATTCGCAGATGGCGCTGCATGTGCTGCCCATCACCGCGGCACTCATCAAACCCTACGACGCCGTGTGCGCGCGCGAGATCGAGCAGTTCGTCAGCGGGTTGGAAGCGGCGGTCATGCGCCAATGGAACGGCAAATGGTTCACCCGCGCCGTACTGCGGGACGCGCAGAACAAGCCGGTCGTCGTGGACAACAATCACATCAACTTGGAAGCGCAACCGTGGGCGTTGATCAGCGGGTTGGCGCAGCGCAATGGCATCGACTCCACGCTCATCACCTCGATCAAAACGCTGCTCGACGATCCATCGCCGACGGGCGCGGCACTGCTCGAACAGGGCATGATCTGGCCTGCCGTTTCCCAGCTTTTGACCTGGGGTTACACCCGTTCGCGTCCGGATCTTGCGTGGCGGTCGCTCGAAAAACATACGTTTGAGCGCCACGCGAAGGAGTTCCCTGACATATGGATCAACGTGTGGTCGGGGCCGGATGGCGTCAACAGCAAAGAGGCAAAGCTCAACCCCGGCGGCACATGGTCGAGCGCAGCGACGCCCATGACCGATTTCCCGGTCATGAACATGAACCCGCATGCGATGGCACTGCTCGGCCTGCTGCGCGTGTGCGGCATCGAGCCGACTCCGGACGGTCTGCTGATCGAACCGCGCGTGCCGCGGGAGCGCTTCGAGTTGGATACGGTACTGCTGCGCTTAACCGTCACACCAGACGAGATCAGCGGGGAATATCGTCCCATTGTGTCATCAGGAACCCAGACGTTGATCATTCGTACGCGGAAGGGTGAGCGACGCATTCCCCTGAATATCAGCGTAAGAGCGCCAATTCCATTCAAAGTGTCGATGATTGAGTTTCGCTAGATTAAGCTTGAATGTATAATTTTGGAAAACTGTCCTTGAAGGGAGTCTCACCTATGTCTAAGGGAAAGATCATCGCTCTCATTTTGACACTCGTCGTCGTGTTGGGCGCGGTGCTGCCGGCGTTCGCGCAGGATGGCTACGTCGCTTCGGTCAACACGGGCGCGGTCAATGTGCGCACGGGTCCCGGTCTGCAGTACGGATCAGTCGCGACGCTGCCGTTCGGCTTCGGCGTCAACGTGACCGCACGTAACACCGCCGGGAGCTGGGTACTCGTCTCGCTGACCAACGGCGTCACCGGTTGGGTCAACGTGAACTATTTGTACACGCCTTTCCGCGTGTTCTCGCTGCCGATCACCGAAGTCGCGGTTGCGCCGTCGGTTGTCCCGACTGGGTCGATCACGGGCTATCTCGAAGCCGTGCTCCGCACGGGTCCCGGCCCGAACGACGCGGTGGTGGGAACCGCTCCCCTCGGGACGGCGGTCGTCCTGCTCGGTCGCAACTATGATGCGACGTGGGTGCAGATCCGCCTGCCCAGCGGCGTGACCGGTTGGACCGAAGCGGTCGCGGTTTCCGGTACGGTGCCGGTGCGCGGCCTCGCCCGCACGGATGGCAGCGTGTTCGTCCCTGGCGCGCCGGATCGTCCGACCACAGGTGGTTCGACGGGCGGCACGGGCACGATCTACATCGTGCGCGCGGGTGATACGCTGTGGCGCATCGCTCAGACCTACGGCATCAGCATTCACACGCTGGCCGCCGCCAACAGCATCTACAACTACGACCTGATCTACGCGGGTCAGCAGTTGGTGATTCCGGGCTAATTCCGGTCGAAAAGGCTTTTCTTTCAGCGGGACATCAAACCCGATGTCCCGCTGTTTTTATTGCAGAAGCTGGCGGGCTGACTCCAGCACCGCGCCGATCTGCTCCGCCGTAGCCGGCACACCCCCACCCTGCGCCAGCGCGGGTGTCCCACCGCCACGCCCGTTGATCGATGCCAGTGCTGTTTTGATCAACGCATTCATATCCTGACGCAGCCCTTCGCTCCGCGCAAAGATCAACTGCGCCTTGTCACCCGGCACGCCGAGCAGCGCGATCACGCCAGAGGTTTGCACGAGCTTCGAGGCGATTAAGCGTACGTCGGCTGCCTCCCGCTCCGCAAACACCTTGTTGACTATACGCAACTCATTAATCATTGGTGTCTCGGCGATCAGGCTGGCGACTTCGGCGTCAATCAGCAGCGCTTTCGCCGCTTTCAGGTCGCGCTGCGCCGCTTTGACATCGTCCTGCAGGCGCGTGATCGCCGGGATAACCTCGTCCGCCTTGCACGTTAGCAGCGCCGTGAGCTGATTCACCAGCGCGTTCTGCGCCCGGAAAACGTCCAGCGCCCGCGCCCCGCAGCGAAACTCCACGCGCGTTTTGTCGCCGCGCTTCTCCGTTCGCAGCACCTTGATTGTGCCGATTTCGCCCGTCCGCCGGACATGCGTCCCGCCGCAGGCCGTGAGGTCAAAACCGTCGATATCAACGACGCGGAGACCGTCAGTGTGGATTTTCTCGGGCAGCTTGCGCATGCGGATGTTCGCCGCCTCTTCCAGGCTGATGATCTTCGCCGTGACCGGACGATCCGCGACGACGATGTCGTTCGCCAGGTCTTCCACCCGGCTGATCGTCTCAGCGGACAGGTTCAGCTTATCAAGGTCAATCGTCAGGCTGTCCGTGCTCATGTGAAAGCCGACCGTGCTGGCTTCGGCGACCTGAATGAACGCCTGCGACAGGATGTGCTGCCCCGTGTGGTGCTGCATGTGATCGAAGCGCCGCGCCCAGTTCACCTCCGCACTGACCGCGTCTGCTGCTAGTTCACCGCCGAGCACATGCACCACCGCGCCATCCGCCTCCCGGCTGATCACGTCGACGACGGGCACACCATTGATCGTCCCGGTATCGTTCGGTTGGCCCCCGCTCGTCGGGTAAAAATAGGTTTGGTCAAGGACGACGGCGGGGCGTTCCCCAACCTGCATCCGTTCGATCACCTGCGCTGTAAACTGGCTGGTATACGCATCATCGTAGTAGCGCCGCATAACTCCGCCTCTTTTCGCCGCCAAATAGACGCGTATTGTAGCGAATCAAAACGGCGATCCGCAGACACGCGAATCGCCGTTGTTTCTTCGTCCTCTTTCACTGCGCCCCTCGCGTGGCAATGCGCACACCGTTTCCGTCCCTCTCCAGAAGGAGAGGAACAGCTTGCGCAGCAAGCAGGGTGAGGTCAGGCTTTACTCATACCGCAGCACGTTGAGCGGTTTCTCGCCCGAGGCACTCCATGCCGAACTCAGCGCGGCGATCAGTGCCACGGCGATGCACAGCCCCATGAGCAGCAGCGCCGTGCCATACGGCAGCGCCGAGAGCGGCACCTGTGAAGTCGTTGCAAAGATGATTAACGCCACCAACCCGAAGCCCACGCCAATCAAGCCGCCGATCAGGCCCAGGATGCCATTTTCGAGCAGGATCATTGCCAGCACACGCTCCCGCTGCAAACCGACCGATTTCATCACGGCGATCTCACGCCGCCGCTCCATGGTGGTCAGCGCGACCGAGTTGGCAATCACCACGCCGCCGACGATCAGACCCAGCAGCGCAACCATCGTCGGGAACGCCGTGAACGTCCCGAGCAGCGTGCTGATCAGGTTGGTCAGGAAGGCCGTTTCGATGACGAACACGCCAAGCATGCCCGACAGTTCGCGGCGCAGTTCGGGCAGGCTCTCCGGCGCGACATTCGCCGTGATGCTTACACTTGAAGGGCCGATGCTCTCCGGCAGCGCGCCTTCGATCATATAGTTGGAGCTGGTGAAGCTCGCGCTCATCGCGCCCCGGCTCGTCAATCCGACGAGTTCCAGCGTGACTTCCTGCGTTTCACCGCCCCGACCGAGCAGTCCACCGCTCTGAATCGAGTACGTGATGCGATCACCGGGGGTCAGCCCAGCACTCGCGAGCATGGGAGTTTCCTGAATGATCAGGTAAGGTTGGCCGACATCCTCGGCGGTCAGCGCGCGTCCGCTGGCCAGCGGACGATCCGGCAGGCTTTGTGGTGCCAGCATGTCGACCGAACCGACCAGCCGTTGAAACATGTCGACATCGTCGAAGCCTTGCATGCCCGCAGACCGCGCTTCTTCACCGGACATTTCTTCGACATTACCCTCGTCATCCGAGCTGAAGAAACGCACACTCGACAGATCCATGCGTTCGGCGACCTGTTCCGGCGTCAGCGTTTCGCCCGTCTCGTGGTCAAACAGTGACACAACCTGCATCTGATACGAACGCACCACGCTGTAACTGCTCACACCTTCGACGCTGTTCAACGCGTTTTCGACGCCGCCGAGCATCAAGGTCGTCGGCACAGAGATGTAGACGTTGCCGCCGCTCTGTTCTTCGAGGCTGACGCGCAGCAGGCTCGTGATCGAGTCGGCCATGAGCGTGATCGTGCTGAGCGAAAACACGCCGACCACCAACGCCAGCAGCGTCACCGCTGCGCGGGAGCGCCCGGCGCGCATCTGCCGCAGCGAAATGCGCAGATCGACTACGCCAAACGACGGGAACAGCCGCCCGAACAGCCAAATCAGCACGTTGAGCGCCAGATACAGCAAGCCCGCCGCCACGAATGCGCCAACCACCACCGCGAAGGCGATACCAATGTTGTTGACAATGGGCGTCGCGATCAGCGTGAGCACGCCGACGATGACCAGCAGCGCCAGCAGCGTCGAGACACAGCCCGCCTTCGGGATGATATTGTCGTTCGGGCGCAGCACCACACCGGGACGAACCTGCCCCGCCGTCAGCGTCGGCAGGAAGCCGAACACCGTGGTCACGATTACGCCGACCAAAAACCCGATCAATGCGGGGACGGGTGCGATCTGGAACGGCAGGTCCGTCGCGAGCAGTCGTTCCGCCGCGCCGCGCACAATGAACACCGCCCCCCAACCGAGCACGATTCCGGCGAGACTGCCGATGATACCCATGAGCACCGCTTCGACGAGGAACAGGCGTGTCACCTGCCCCGCCTGCATACCGATGGTCTTGAGCACAGCAACTTCGACCGTGCGCCGCCGCACAATCACCTGCATCGTGTTGACGATGCCGATGCTGCCGATCAGCATAGAGAGCAGCCCCATCACCGAAACGAGCGTGTTGATGTTCTCCGACAGCACTTCGTAATTGCTGCGCAGGTTTTCCGTCGTCGTGGTGTTCAAATAACCAAAGCGCCCGGAGACTGCCGACTCGATTTCCAGCAGAAGATCCGGCGTCGGGTTAGCGATACGGAAGTAGAGCGTGTCGATTTTGACGGGAACACCTTCGAACAACGGCAGTGAGCGAGCATCGAGATAGTAGTAACCAAACAGGGCCGTGAACATATCACTGCCGACGACGTTCTTCACTTCAGCCTCGTCCGCCGTGATGCCTCGCACCGTGAAATCGCTCGTTGTCCCGCCGATGCGAATCACCGAGCCTACGTCCGCGCCCAAATCGTTGGCGACGCGGCGGCTCAGCACGATGTCCGTCGGTTCACGCAGCAGATCGGCCAGCGGTGTGCCCGCTTCATCGACCGTTTGGTCGTAATACGGGTAGACGCTTGAGTCGATCATCACCGGAATAGCCGACGACACCTGCGCGCCCGTGTCCGCGACCGTCAGAGTGGACGATTCGCCCCCGCCGAAAATCACGCTAAACGGGTTGATTAACGCGTAGCGCGGCGTGATTTCGACCTGACCGGGATAGCGCTCATTCAGCCATGTGCGGATTGTGTCCACACCCTGGGCAGTCAGATAGTAGTCGCTGGACGACTGGCCAAAGATTGAACTCTCTTCCAGAGTCAAATCGCCAGCATCAACCGCCGCGGTCATCGTCGTATCCGAGCCATCGGCCCCGAACATGCTGACGACCTGCGCGGTGATGTCACCGCGGTTGTTGCGCTGCAAGTTTCCCGTCAGCGTGTCGGAGATCATCACCGCCAGCGTTTGCAGCGAGACGATCGCCGCCACGCCCGCCGCGATGCACAGCAGCGCAAAGAACGTCCGCTGCCCGTTCACGCGCAAGTCGTTGAACGAATGGCGGATGTAAAACATCAAGTTATCGAGCATCGCGTTAGCCCTTCTTCGGGTGGACGAACGCTTCGAGTTCGCCCGTCGCGTACTTGTCTTTGAGCATCTGCACGGCGGCGCGCTGGGCGGTCGAACGCGGGTCAACATCCGACGCGATCTGCCCGTCAACCAGCGTCACCAAGCGATCCAGATGCGCGGCCACGTCCATACTGTGCGTCACGATGATCACCGTCGTGTTGAGGCTCTTCTGCACGTCGCGCAGCGCGTTCATCACCGTCTCGCTCGATTCAGTGTCAAGGCTGCCCGTCGGCTCGTCGCACAGCAGCAGCGGCGGGTTATTCGCCAGCGCGCGCGCCATCGCCACGCGCTGCTGCTGACCGCCGGAAAGCTGCGTCGGACGATGATGCAGACGGTCGCCGAGACCGAGCATCGAGAGCAGTTCGCTGGCGCGTTTCTGCGCGTTCTTCTTGTGGTTGCGCGAAAACTGCATGGGCAGCGTGACATTTTCCAGCGCCGTGAGCGTCGGAATTAGATTGAAGAACTGAAAGACGAAGCCGATTTTCTCGTTGCGGATCGTGGTCAGCGCGCGTTCTTTCATCTGCGTGATGTCTGTACCATCGATCACAACTTTACCGCCGGTGGGCGTGTCCAACCCGCCGATCAAGCCGAGCAGCGTCGACTTGCCACTGCCCGACGGCCCGACAATCCCCATGAATTCGCCGCGATCCACGGCTAGTGTGACGCCACGTAGCGCATGGACGACGACTTCACCCATTTTCAGGTCTTTGCGCAGATCTTCGACGTACAGGACGGTATTCCCATTCGGTTTCCGCTGACTTTCCATACTTCCCCCACCCCTTGGTTTACGTATCTGCCATGTATACGTTAACGCACAGCATAGAGTAGCAAAATTGAGGACGGCTAGAGGCAAATGACTGAGATGCCGCGCATTGGCACCAAAAAAGACGAGGGGCTGCCTCGTCTTTTCAGTGTTCCATCACTTGTCGTTCGCAACGGTTACGCGATTTCAAACGCGACCGGCCAGATTGGGCGACCGGGCGGACGCCGGCCAGTGTTCACCTCGGCGTAATAGGCGTCAAAGGGGCTGGACTGGAACGCGCACACCATCGCCGGTTCCCACGATTTGGCCTCGATATGTGCATCCGGGAAGGCTCCCGCCGACGCCGATGCCGGATGCAGCGGCAGTTCAATGCGCCCACCACCGCCGATCATGCGCGCCATCTGGCGGGCAATCGCCTGATCGCGAGCGAAGAAGACGCCGGGCGACTGCCCCTCATCGCGGTGAATCCGCGTGTAGCCAACGACTTCCTCGTTCAGAACGTAGACTGACGAAGTGATGAGCGGGTTCGGGCTGAGCCAATCCAGTAAGCGATCCCCCGGATCGATGCTGAAATCGACGTTGGCCTCTTCGTGCTGCCACAAGGCGCGCAGCGCGGGCAAATCCGCCGCCTGCGGTTTGCGCGTATCGAGCTCGCTCTCCGGGAGATCATGTGTCGAGATTTTGCAGCTCGACATGCCGAAAGCGTGGGGAACATACCCAAAGCGCGGGTAGTAGGTGGGATGACCGAGCAGGAAACAGAGCGCAAAGTCCTTGGCGCGCGCCAGCTCATGGCCATGCGCGATCAAAGCCGCGCCCACCCCTTTGCGTTGAATCGTCGGATTCACCGCGATTGGCCCCAGATTCACCGCGCGCACAGTCGCGCCGGAAATCCGCAGCAGCATAGGCGAGAACAACGCGTGACCGATCAACTGACCGTCGTCTTCGGCCACCAGCGAGAGTTCCGGATCAAACAGCGTCCGCTGGCGATGCAAGGCAACGATCAGCGCCTCATCGGCCCGCTCTTCGAACGCCAGAACGTTGATATTCGCGATCTCCGCATAATCACGAGGTGTTGCTGAACGAATGATCATGAGTTTGACTTCATTTCTCGAAAGACCGGCGCGCCCCAAGTATAATCACTGGTGTGAAGCTAGAAACAGTGACAAGGATCACCATGCAAGTAAACCAAGCTGCACAATTGTACCGCTTGCAGACGCTCGATTTGAATATCGCTAAGCTCCGCAACCGCCTTAAGCAAATTGACGATCTGCTGGGCAATGACGAAGAAATCGTCAAAGCAACGGCACAAGTCGCTGCGGCGCAGGCAGCTCAAAAACCGCTGCACGCCCGCGCCACCGAACTCGACCTGGAAGTAAAAAGCGTCGCTGCCAAAATCAGCGAAACGGAAACCGAACTCTACAGCGGCAAGCAGTCGAATCCCAAGGCGTTGAAGGAACTACAGGAAGAAGTGAACGCCCTCAAGCGGCGCGAAACCAGCCTGCAAGAGACCCTGCTGACGACCATGCAAGAGGTCGAGGATGCGAACAACGCCATCTCCGCCGCCGAATCCGCGCTGACGGTCGCTAATGAAACCAAAGCCGGACGGCAGATCGATCTCCAGGCGGAAAAAGAGAAGGTGGTGAACGATATCGCCACGGTCGAAACCAAACGCCGCGACCACGCCGCCAAAATTGACCCGGCGGCGATCAAAATCTACGATGGGCTGAAGTCGCGGATGAAAGGCGTGCCCGTCGCCGTGCTGGGACCCGATGGCTGCTCGTACTGTCACGTCGAACAAACCTCGCTCATCAACCAGCAGGTGCGCATGGGCACGAAAATTGTTTACTGCGAAAGCTGTGGACGCATTCTGGCGTCGGCTTAACGCGCGCGGTTGATCGCGTCGCGCAGGTCACGCGCCGCCGCCGCCGGATCCGCGGCGAAGATGATCGCGCGCGACGAATTGATAATGACGCCCTTCCGGTCGGCATTCACCCCCGCCCGGACGGTCGTTGCTACGTCCCCACCCTGCTCGCCAATGCCCGGGACGAGAAACGTCATATCCCCGACCAGCGCGCGAATGTGGCGCATCTCGTCCGGGTAGGTCGCACCGACCACGAGCATGCAGTTATCCGGCCACTCACGGCTGACGCGCTGCGCGACATGCAGATACAGCGGCTGACTCTCGACAATCAGATCCTGAAACTCCCCCGCGCCGGGATTGGACGTGCGGCACAAAATGATGCAGCCCTTATCCGTCCGCGCAAGAAACGGTCTGAGCGCCTCGCGCCCCAGATACGGTGACAGCGTCACCGCGTCAAAGCCTAGATCGTCAAAGACGGCTTGCGCGTAGGCTTCGCTCGTGCTGCCAATGTCACCGCGCTTAGCATCACAGATCGTCAGAATATCCGGGTATCGTTCGCGCAGATAGCAGGTCGTCTCCCGTACCTCGCGCCATCCCGCTTCGCCGCGCGCTTCGTAGAACGCGATGTTGATTTTATAGGCTGCGGCGTAGGCCTGCGTCTGCTCGATAATGGCGCAGTTAAAAGCGTACTGCGGCATCGGTTCGGTGCGGTACTGGGCTGGCAGACGTTTCAGTTCACTATCCAGACCAACACACACCAGCGAATTGACCGCATCGGCACGCTGGTTGAATTTCTCAACGGCGTTCATTTCACGTACTCCACTTAAACGAATTGACGGGCACGGCCCGCACTAACGATTTGGTTGCCAACCGCGCGGATTTTGCATCCAACCGCGGACGACTTCGGCTTCGGTTGCGGGCAGTTTGCCCATCATATCCGCCGACAGCAAAATCGCGTCGAACGTGGTCAGCGTGTGCAACTGTACGTCCGCTGCTTGAAACGCGGCGACCGCTTCCGGGAAGCCATAGCTGATAATGGCGCACACGTCGGTGACCATCGCGCCCGCGCTCCGCAGCGCTTCGACCGCGTCGAGGCTGCTGCCACCCGTCGTCACCATGTCTTCGATCAGCAGCACGCGCTGCTCCGCCACCGCGCCGCCTTCGATGCGCTGGGCCTTGCCGTGTTCCTTGGACTCTTTGCGCACGAACACTGACGGCGCACCGAGCACATACGCCAGCGCGGAACTGTGAGGAACACCGCCCACCGCCACCCCGGCGATCACGTCGTACGGCAGCGACTTCTCCGTAATCATGGCCTTAAAGCCGTCAATAATGACATGCCACTGCGCCGGGTGATACGGCAGAATGCGATTGTCCACATACACGGGCGACAGAATGCCCGACTTAAACGTGATCGGCTTCTTCAGGCTGAAGCCAACCGCGCCGATCTCCAGGAGCGTCCAAGCGACCGAGCTGCTCATATTCCCTCTCAATGTGTGCTGCCGCCAGCGCGCCACGATAGATCAGCGCTGACCAATACTGACCTGCTGGCGTGTTGAATTTGGCGAAATCCTCACCACTCAGGATGCCCCCGCACGCGACGACATCGATTGTATAGCCTGCGCGCGCCTTTGCGCGTAACAATTGCGTAACAGCCTCAACCGCCGCTGCCTGCAACCGTCCCCCGGCCATACCTGCCGATACTTGCGGATCGTCTGGTGTCGGCTGGGCAAGCGTATTGGTCGCGATGACTGCCTGTGCCCCTGTTTCCACCACCGCGTGTAGGAGCGCCTCATACTGCTCGGCCGCGAGCGCCGGACTCAGCTTGACCCACAGCGGCGCGCGCCCGTCGATTTCCGCGACCGCCGCCGCGCAGTACCGCCGCGCCAAGGCATCGGTCTGGTTCGCGCCGGGATCATCTTCCGTGTTCGGGCAGCTCAGGTTGAGCGTAAACCACGCGGGCACGACGCCGAGATCGAGAAAGAAACGCAGCGCTTCGCGAATCTCCAGCTCACCCTGATTAAGATCGTCGACACCTGGACTCACGGCAATATTAATCCCGAACAGGCGCGGTAGTTGGTGCGCGTTGCGCGCCAAAAACACGGCCGCCGCCCGCGCACCGGGGTTCTTCAAGCCGACGCGATTCTGCGTTGACTGCGTCGCCGGGTCGCGCCACATCACGACTCCCGCGTTACCCACCCGCGGGTAGCGCGTGAACGACCCGAACTCGACCAACCCGACCAGCGCGGGCATGGCGTGCCACCCGGGCATGATGTTCTCGCCGCGGTCGACCGCGGCCAGCGCCTCACCTTCGCTGGCAAAGCCCTGTCCTTTGACGAAGCCCGCCGCCAGCATCAGTGGATGATCGAGATACACCCCGCCGACGCTGACCGGACGCGCATGGCTGAACGCCTGCCAACCGATCATGCGCAGCGCCGCGCACACCAGCGCCGACTGATCAGCCAAAGCCAGCGCGCGCAGCACCAACGCGTGCGCGTCCATCGGCGTCAGGTTGAAGATCAGCGGTTTCATGACTCTATACAACCACTCACTGCTGTACAACACGCTGACCAAACCCTTCCGCCGCCAAAACTCGTTCGCCATCAAAGGCCAATGTGCCGCGCACCCGCGTTTCGATCACCTTGCTCGTGACCTGCATCCCCGCGTACGGCGACCAACCGCACGCCGAATGCAGCTGCGCCTCGTCGATGGTATAACCCGCGTCAAGGTCGACCAGCGCGTACGTCTCCGGCGGGCAGGTCAGTCCCCAGAGGCGGCGCGGATTGGTCGACACCAGCTCGACGACGCGTTCCACGCTGATACAGCCATCGTGAGCCGCCGTCAGCATCAGCGGGAGCGTGGTCTCCAGCCCGGGCACGCCATACGGCGGCTTGGCCGAGAGCTTCTCTTCACGGGTGTGCGGCGCGTGATCCGATTCAATCACGTCGACCACACCATCACGCACCGCGTCCCACAGCGCCGCGACATCATTCGCCGTCTTGAGCATCGGCTTCATCCACGCGAACGCGCCGAGCGTCTGCACATCATCTTCGGTCAGGAACAGGTGATGTGGGCACACACCCACGCTGATCGGCAGTCCGTCGCGTTTCGCCGCGCGCAGAAAACCGATCTCCTCCGCCGTGCTGATGTGCAAGAAGTGGGTGTGGCGACGGTATTTGCGCACTAATTCGAGGATTTGCAGCACCGTTTCGCCTTCGGCATGCACGGCAATCGGCTTGGAACTCATCCATGCAGCATACATCCGGTCGCGTAAGTCCTGATCTTCCACCAACAAATCGCCCGTCGTATCGTTGCAGAAAATCTTCAGACCGCAGATATCGGCGAACGCTCCGGCGAACTCATCGGTGTTGTCGGCCTGCGATGCGCCGAGGTACACGCCCCACTCACAGCGCGCCGTTGAGGCTATCTTGTGCAGCTTGGTGTCGAGCGCCGCACGGTTGACGGTCGAGGGTGGCGTATTGGGCATATCCAGCACCGCCCAATAGCCACCCGCCAACGCTGCCGCCGTCTCGCTCGCAAAGGTTGCCTTGTGCGCCCACGCGAGATCGCGCAGATGCACATGGGGATCAACCATGCCATCGATGCGGAGGACGGCCATTACACGTACACTCCACGTAGCACCTTCGCCAGGAGCGCCATCCGCACAAACATGCCATTTTCCATCTGCTCAAAGTAGACCGCCCGTGGGTCTTCATCCAGCACGTCGTGATCCGCCTGCGTGCCCATCTCGTGCTTGCGCGGGAGCGGATGCATAAGGATGGCCTCAGCCTTCGCGTGGCTGAGCAGCGGCGGCGTCATGATGAAGCGGTCTTTGATCGCTTCATAGTCGGCGGGGTTCTCGAAGCGTTCTTCTTGGATGCGCGTCCAGTAAATCACGTCGCTTTCGCCCAGCACATCCATCAGGTCGGCGGTCTCGTAGGTCGAAACGCCCAGTTCCGCCAGCATGGACATGATCTCGGCGGGCATGCGCAGCGAGTCCGGCGACACGAAGGCGAGGCGCGTTCCGGTCACGCCGTAACGCGCAATCAGCTTGGCCAGCGAATGCACAGTGCGTCCGTTCAGCAGATCGCCGACGAGGGTGATCGTCTGTCCGTCAAACGTCTTTTTGTGGTCGTAGATCGTGAACATGTCGAGCAGCGCCTGCGTCGGGTGTTCGCCGATGCCATCACCGCCGCTGATGAGCACGGTTGGGTTGTCGATGCGCTGGTTCAGCTTGTCGAGATAGTATGCCGCTTCAAACGACGCGCCCTTCTGCGGGTGACGCATCACGACGACATCAGCGTAACAGCCCGCCGCGCGCACCGTATCGGCGAGGTTTTCGCCCTTATACACCGACGAGAACTGCACGCCATTGCTCGCGCCGACCACATCGCCACCTAAGCGCCGCATGGCCGCCTGAAACGACAGATCGGTACGCGTGCTCGGCTCGAAGAACAGGGACGCCATCACGCGTCCCGCGCACAGTTCGGTCAGGCCGCGGTCATGCTGCCGCAAGCGTTTACGCAGCGAGATCGTCGCGTTGAAGATCGTTTCCAAATCCTTGCGCGCGAATTGGTCAACGGTGACGATGTGCTTGCCGACGAAGTCGCCACCAATCAGCGGCGGGGTGTAAGACAGTTCGCGAATCATGGGTTTCTCCTTGCACTTGGCAAAAAAAAGCGGGGAAAACGCCCCCGCTTTCGTTCACTGTGAAATAACGCCTAAAGCAATTCCGGTCGCCCGAACAATGAGATCATGTTCGGCTAAATGCATCCGCCGCTCAAACTCGTCGAGCGGCTCTCCGGGTCGAAAAATGACAGGTACCCGCGCGATCACCGCCCCCGCATCCACCTCCGGGATCACGTAATGCACCATGATGCCCGTCTGGTCGATGTCGCCGCGCTGGTAAGCGGCATACGCTCGTTGAATCGCGTCAACGCCCGGAAATGCGCCGGGCAGCGCCGGGTGTAAGTTGATCACCTGATGCGGGAAGCGATTCAGAAATGTGGGCGACAGAATGTGCATCCACCCGGCCAAAACGATCAAATCCGGGCTGTACGGCGCGATCTGTTCGGCCAAATCGGCGTCGTACTGCGCCCGGTCCGCATACCCTTTGAGCGGACAATAGAGGGTCGGAATCTGTGCTAGTTTCGCCCGTTCGAGCGCATAGGCGGCTTGACGATTCGACACGACCAGCGCGATCTCGACACCGAGATCGGCGCGCGCATCGATCAGCGCCTGTAAGTTCGTCCCCGAACCGGACACCAGCACAACAATCCGTTTCATGCGAGCTGCACACCCCGTCCCTCGACGATTTCACCGATCCCCTTAGCGGTCGAGAGGATTTCGAGCGTTTTATCCACCTGATCAGCAGGGATGACGAGGATCATGCCGATGCCCATGTTGAAGACGCGGTACATCTCCGGGGTGAGAATTGAGCCTTTGCGTTGAATGAGGCTGAAAATCGGCGGGATGTCCCATGTGCCGCGGCTGATCTTCGCGCCGATGCCCGGCAGAAAGATGCGCGGCAGGTTTTCGACCACGCCGCCGCCGGTCAAGTGTGCCAGTCCATGCGTCTCGATGCCCGCGTCCCACAGTTTGGTGACTTCCGGCAGATACGAGCGATGCACGGCGAGCAGTGTATCGCCGATCGTCGCGCCGTTCAGGTCGGGGTGCGGCGTCATCCAATCCTCTTTGTCGAGCACTTTGCGCGCCAGCGAATAGCCATTGGTGTGCAAGCCGCTCGACGGCAGGCCGATCAGCACATCGCCGACCTTAATTGCCTTGCCCGTGATGACTTTGCCGCGCTCCACCGCGCCGACAATCGTCCCAGCGACGTCAATCTCACCCACTTCGTACACGCCCGGCATTTCCGCTGTCTCGCCGCCGATCAGCGCAATACCTGCTTCGCGGCAGGCGTCCGTCATCCCCTTGATGACCGCCGCGATGATGTCCGGTTGGATTTTCGCGGAGGCAACGTAGTCGAGGACGAACAGCGGGCGCGCCCCTTGCACCAGAATATCGTTGATGCAGTGATTTACGAGATCCGCGCCGACTGAATCCCAACGATTGAGCTTGGCAGCAACTTTGGTCTTCGTGCCGACACCATCGGTCGAGGCGACCAGCACGGGCGACTGCATCCCCTTCAGTCCGGTCGCATCAAACAGTCCACCAAATGTCCCTACATCGGACAGCACATTCGGGTTGAAGGTCGAACGGAGCGCCGATTTGATCTTCTGCACGACGTCGTTCCCGGCGTCAATATTGACGCCCGCCGCCTTATATTGGCTTTCGGGTTCCGGCGCGGGCGCAGGGGCCGCGCTGTCCTGGTTGTCTTGATCGGTCATGTCCCGGATTACTCCAATGTCGCGTCGAAACTGCCTGCCCTCAAAGTGAATGCGCTCTACGCCTACGTACGCGCGTTCGAGCGCCAGCGCCAGCGTGTCGGCGACGGCAGTCACCGCGAGCACGCGCCCGCCTGCCGTAACGATCTGATGGCCGCTGCGTTTCGTCCCCGCGTGGAACACCCGGATATCCTCCGGCACCTCGGCCAATCCGGTGATCGGGACGCCTTTGGTGTAATCGCCGGGATACCCCGCCGAGGCCATGACAACGGTCGCGCACGCGCCGCTTTTCCAGCACACGTCCAGCGACTTGAGTCGGCCATCCACGCAGGCACTCATCACATCATAAAGCGGAGTTTCCAACAATGGCAGTAAAGCTTGCGTCTCCGGGTCACCAAACCGGCAATTAAATTCGAGTGTACGCACCCCATCTGGCGTGAGCATCAACCCAGCATACAGCACGCCGACATAGCGCCGCCCTTCCGCCGCCATGCCCCGCACCGCGGGTTCGAGCACGTCGCGGGTGAAGCGGGTAACATCCTCCGCACTTACATCGGGGACGGGGGCATACGCGCCCATCCCGCCTGTGTTCGGCCCCTGGTCGCCGTCGTGAATGCGTTTGTGATCGCGAGCGGGCGGCATTGGCACGACAGTCTCGCCATCGCTGAACGCCAGCAGCGAGACTTCACGCCCCATCAGCCGTTCCTCGATGATGACTTTCTCGCCCGCCGCGCCAAACAGCGCGCCGTGAAAGATCTCCCACAAGATCGAGGCCGCTTCGTCACCCGTGTCCGGCAGCAGCACGCCCTTGCCTGCCGCCAAACCATCTGCTTTGATGACAAACGGTTTGGTGAGGGTGCGCACGTGCGCCACCGCCGACTCATAGTCGCTGAAGGTGGCGTAGTCGGCAGTCGGGATGTTGTGCCGCCGCATGAAGTCTTTCGAGAAAGCTTTCGACGACTCGAGTTCACCCGCTGTTTGGGTGGGCGCGAAAATGCGCAGACCCGCAACCGTGAACTGATCGGCAACACCCTGCGCGATGGCGACTTCCGGCCCCACCACAGTGAGATCGATCTGGTTGGCCCGCGCAAAGTCGATGAGCGCCGAGAAGTCAGTCAGCCCGACATTCTCGCACGCGGCCAAACCGTTCGCCGCCGACCATTCGGTTCCCGCATTGCCCGGCGCGACATAGACGTGCTCGGCGGATCGTGCCAGCGCCCACGCGAGCGCGTGTTCACGCCCACCCGATCCGATGATGAGTACTCGTTTCATACGCGCAGTTTCGCCTCAAAGATGGTTTTGTCGCGCTCGTCAGCGAACAGCCAGTTCGGTATAGTAATTGGATACACGCCCGAGAAACAGGCGTTGCAGTACCCGGCATCATGTCCCAACACGGTGCGAATTGCGCTCATCATCCCGGGCAAGCTCAAATAATCGAGGCTGTCCGCGCCGATCTTCGCGCAGATTTCCGGAATATCGTACTTATTCGCAATCAATTCACGGTAGGTCGCCATATCCACGCCCATAAAGCACGGGTGTTTGACTGGCGGCGAGGCCACGCGCAGATGCACTTCACTGGCACCGCTGTCACGCATCAACTGCACCATCGGCCCGGCAGTATTGCCGCGCACAATCGAGTCATCGATCAGGATGACGCGCTTGCCCTTGAGGTTGGCGGTCAGACCGTTGTACTTGAGGTTGATGCCCTGCTTGCGCAGGTTGTCGTCGGGTTGGATGAACGTCCGTCCGATGTAGCGATTCTTGGTCAGACCTTCGGTGTAGGGTAAGCCGCTCTGTTGCGCAAAGCCGATGGCATGCGGCGTGGCTGAGTCCGGCACGCCAACGACGATGTCAGCATCGGCGGGCGCTTCAAGCGCCAACTGCCGCCCCATCTGCTGACGCACCAGATGGATCATTTCGCCGCCCATCACCGAGTCTGGACGCGCGAAGTAGACGTATTCGAACACACACAGCGCCTCGTGCGGCGCTTGCTTACCCCGCACGGATGAGACGCCCGCCCGATCCAGCCGGAGGATTTCGCCCGCTTCCAGTTCGCGCACGAACTTCGCGCCGATGGTCATGAGCGCGCACGTCTCCGAGGCGATCACGTAGCCACCGCCGTCTAATTCGCCGAGGCACAGCGGACGCAAGCCAAGCGGGTCGCGCACCGCATACACCGCATCCTCGGTCAAGATCGCCAGCGAATACGCGCCTTCCGCGATTTCCTGAAACGCCCGGATGCGCACCATCCAGCGATCCGGCACCGGATCGTCGGGATTGAGTTGGAAAATGTCGCTGCCCCACACTTCCGGCGGCGCGGCGAGGATTTGAGTGACCAGTTCTGTGTCCGTCGTCGACGAGAGGCCGACGCCGCGTTCCAGCAGGCGCTGCCGCAGTTGGAGCGCATTGGTCAGGTTGCCGTTGTGCGCCACCGCGAGCGGCCCATACATCGTCTCGATCAACGTAGGCTGCGCGTTGCGGATGTGCGATGATCCGGTCGTCGAATAGCGCGTGTGCCCAATCGCCAGATGGCCTTTCAGCGGCGACAGGTTTTCCTCGTTGAAGACCTGCGCGACCAAGCCCATGCCTTTATGCGAATAGGCCGCGCGGCCATCACTGGTGACGATGCCCGCGCTCTCTTGCCCGCGGTGCTGCAAAGCGTACAGACCAAAAAACGTCGTGCGGGCGACATCACGCCCCGGCGCATACACGCCGAACACCCCGCAAGCTTCGCGGGGGTGATCCTCGTGAAACGTCATCCGTTTCCCTTGACCTCTTGATCATCCTTGACGATGGTATCGATCAGCTTGCGCTGATAAGCTTCGATCCGCGCCTTCATCTCCGGATCACTCAACGCGAGAATCTTGGCGGCCAGCAGCGCCGCCCCGGTCGGCTCAATGATGACGGCGGGCGCGACCCCGCTCGGCATGCGCAGCGATGAGTAGATATCCGCTCCGGCAAACGTGTTCGATATGGGCGGGCACGCGATCACGGGCGCGCTCACCTGCGCATCGACAAAACCGCTCAGCGCATTCGAGCGCCCGGCAATGGTGATGTAGACTTTCGCGCGGGGATCAGCTTCGTAAGCCTGCAATATCGCCAGCACATGCGCAGGCGTTTTGTGCGCCGAACCGACGCGGATTTCCGACTCGATGCCGAACGTTTTCAAGGCCTCGGCAATCGCCTGAGCCTGCGATAGGTCAGCGCGTGAGCCCATGAGGATCGGGACGATGGCGTTCATAGTGACTTCTCCCGGTACGGTGCTAAATTGCGAGCGATACGATCAGCGGCGGGCTGTTCACCCGGTATAAATGTGCTTCCGGTCAGCCGCTCAAATGCGGCGATATACAGGCCAGCAGCCTGCGCGACGAATTCCGGCGTGAGCGGCGGCTGTATGCCATCACCGCGATACCCCTGCGCGACAAACCACTTGCGCACGAATTCCTTATCATAGTTTTCCGGTTCCGCGCCCGTGCCGTAAGATTCTGCCGTCCAGTAGCGGCTGGAGTCGGGCGTGTGGATTTCGTCAATCAGCGCCAGTTGACCACCTATCAGGCCGAACTCGTACTTGGTATCGACCAGCAGCAAGCCCGCTTTACGCGCCACTTCCTGCCCGCGCGCGAAGATCGCCAGCGCCGTCCGTTCGATTTGCTCCCACAACGACTTTTCAACCAAGCCGGTGCTGATGATCTGGTCGCGAGTCAGGCGTTCATCATGCGCGCCGCCCGTCGCCTTCGTCGTCGGCGTGATGATCGGCGTCGGCAGCGCGTCATTCTTCTGCAAGCCATCCGGCAGGCTGATCCCATAGGGTTGGCGGTCGCCCGCCGCGTACAGGGTCCACAGCGACGTGCTGGTCACGCCCGTGATATAACCGCGCACGATCACTTCAACGGGCAGCGCTTCGGCCTCGCGGGCGACCGTCACATTCGGATCGGGTACGGCGATCACGTGATTGTTGACGAGGTCGCGCGTCTGGTCAAACCACCAGGCGCTCAACTGATTAAGCACCTGCCCTTTGAACGGGACGAGGCCGACTACGCGGTCGAACGCGGAGATGCGATCCGTCGTGATGAGGACGCGTGCCCCACCCGTCATATACATGTCGCGAACTTTGCCAGCCCGTTTGTCGCCGAAACCAACTAAGTTCACCGTATCGAGGACGTGCGGCACTGCCGCCAAAATCTGATCCTGTGTGAGCATTCGTTCTCCACCGAATTGACTGACTGTTAGGGGGACGAGCTTACTCCCGTCCGCAGCAACGAGCGGGAATTCCCCGCCCCTAGCGTGGATTGAACCTGTGGGTTACGCGAATTTCACCGCGTTCTGGAACAGGCGCAAGCCGAGCATCCCCGACTCACCGCGCGTCCAGCGCGGATGCTGCCAAGCAAAAATATGGTCTTCCGGATGCGGCATCAAGCCAAAGACGTTACCGGCCGGATTCGTCAGCGCCGCAATCGCATAGCTCGATCCGTTCGGGTTGAGCGGATACCCCGCCTCGCCGCCGTTCCTATCGATATACGTGAGCGCCGCCAAACCACCCGCCCACAGCGCATCCAGTGCCGCTTGATCGCGCGCGGCGATGCGTCCTTCGCCATGCGCCACCGGGCAGTAGATCGGTTCGACCAGCCCATCGGTAAACAGTGACGGACTCGCCGTGTTGGGCAGCAAATACACCCAGCGACATTCAAAGTGGCCGGACTCGTTATATGTCAGCGTGACCGAACCGTCATGCTCGCGTCCCGGCAGCAGCCCCGCCTTGACCAGCACCTGAAAGCCGTTGCAAATGCCCATGACCGGGCGACCACTCGCGACAAACTGCGTGAGTTGGTCAGTGAGGCGGTGACGCAGATCAGTCGCCCACAGCTTACCCGCGCCCAAATCGTCCCCATAGGAGAAGCCGCCGGGGACGATCAGCAGATCGTAGTCGAGCACGCGCGTGTCACCATTGAGCAGATGCGTCATGTGGACGATGTGGCTCTCCGCGCCTGCGACCTCGCAGGCGAGCGCTGCGTCGCGATCCCGATTTGTCCCGGTCGCGTGGAGGATCAACGCGCGGGGTTTGGCCGTGCGCGGGTTCACCGTGCGGGCGGTCTTCGCCGCTACCGTGACTTCCGGACGAATGAACTCAACGGATTCAAGGGTGAGCGCACCGCGCCACGCGCGTTCCAACTCGTCCAGACTCGCGGTCAGGAGCAGCGGCGCATCGTCCTCGTAGACCGAATGACGCATGTCCAGACGGTTGTCCGCAGTCACGCGCCCGATCAGCGCTGTGGGCACGGCGTTCAAGGCCGCGTCAAACGCCGCTTGATCTTCGAGCGCGACTTCGACGATGACGCGCCCGCTCGATTGTGAGAACAGCACGCGTTCGGGATAGGTCTCCGCATCAATCTGACCATCAAGCTTGTGCAGGAATACTTCCGCGCCTAGCTGCCCCGCGATGCACATTTCGGCGAGCGCCACGGCGATCCCACCTTCGCTCACATCATGGCACGCCTTGACCAAACCCTGCTCCATCACCGCATGCAGCGCGCGCATGGTCTGGAGCGCATCTGGCACAGGCTGTGGCACGGTGCCGCCCGTCAACCCGTGGATTAGATGGTAGTGACTGCCGCCGAGTTCGTCGCGGGTCTCGCCGATGACATACAGCAGATTACCCGCCGCCTTCAAGTCCATCGTGACCGCTTTGGTCACATCCGGCACAATGCCGAGCGCCGAAATCAGCAGCGTGCCGGGAATCGCATGGCGCTGACCATCCGCGCCCATGTATTCGTTATTGAGGCTGTCCTTGCCGCTGACGAACGGCGCATTGTAGGCAATGGCCGCGTCATAGCACCCCTGCGACGCCCGCACCAGCGAACCAAGACGGTCGGGCAGCAGCGGGTTGCCCCAGCAGAAGTTATCGAGCAGCGCAATCTGATCGGGGTCAGCGCCAACGGCCACCGCGTTGCGAAAGGCTTCGTCAACCGCCGCCCACGCCATCGCGTAGGGATCAAGTTCGCCCAAAGGCGTGCACACGCCCGCCGAGAGCGCCGCGCCTTTGACCGGGCTCGCCGCATCCGTCACCGTGCCAAGCGGTACGATCACGCTGGCATCATTCGGGCCGTGTTCGTCCACGCCGCCCAGCGGCTTGATCGCCGTACCGCCCTGCACCTCGTGGTCGTAGCGGCGGATCACGTCCTCTTTGCTGCGAATATCCGGATGCGCCAGCAGCTTCAGCAGCGAATCGGTGAGCGTTGTCTCACTCCCTCGTCCTTGGGAGAGGGGGTCAGGGGGTGAGGTTAGGGGCTGCCACACCGCCTGCAAATGACGGCGTGGAATGCCGTCGTGCAGAAAGTCCATCGACATCGCCGCGACGAGTTTCTCACCATAGTAGAGGTTCAGACGACCATCAGCGGCGAAAGTGCCGATGCACACCGCTTCGATATCCTGTTCGTCGGCAAGCGCTTTGAGGCGCGGCCAGTTTTCGGGCGGCACGGCAAACACCATGCGTTCCTGCGCTTCCGACAGCCAGATCTCCCACGGGCGCAAACCGGGGTATTTGAGCGGCACATCGGTCAACTGTACGTGGAGGCCGGTCTTTGCGCCGAGTTCGCCCACTGCCGACGATAAGCCGCCCGCACCGCAATCGGTGATTGCATGGTAGAGGCGCTCGTCGCGCGCCTTGAGCACGACTTCGAGCGTCTGTTTCTCGTGAATGGGGTGACCAATTTGCACCGAACTCCCCGCGATCTCGCTGGTCGACTGATCCATTTCCATGCTGGAGAAGGTCGCGCCACGCAGACCGTCGCGCCCCGTGCGCCCGCCGACCACGATGATCAGGTCACCGGGTTGGGGGTCGGTCGGATGCATGCCATGCGGCAGCAGCCCCAAGCACCCGCAAAACACCAGCGGATTCGCCGTGTAGCCGGGGTGATAGTTGATCGCGCCATTGACGGTCGGGATGCCCATCTTGTTGCCATAATCTTCGACGCCGTGAATTACCCCATCGGCGATGCGCCGGGGGTGCAGCACGCCTTCCGGCACGCTGTCGAAGGGCATGTCGGGCAAACCGAAGCACAGCACATCGGTGTTAGCAATCGGGCGCGCGCTCACGCCAAGGATGTCACGCACCACGCCGCCCACGCCCGTATTCGCACCGCCGAACGGTTCCAGAGCAGACGGGTGATTGTGGGTTTCCACCTTGAAGGCGAGGTCGTATCGGTCATCAAACTTGACGATGCCCGCGTTGTCGACGAACGCCGAGCGCACCCAATCACGGTTGACTTTCTCGGTCGCCGCGCGGATGTAGGTCTTGAGCAGCCCATCGATCTGCGTCGTGTTACCGTCCGCGTCGGTATAGTCGATTAACGCCTTGAACGTCTTGTGGACACAGTGTTCGCTCCACGTCTGCGCTATCATCTCTAGTTCGACATCGGTCGGCTCGCGGTTTTCCGAGCGGAAATAGGCCTGCACCGCGCGCATCTCGTTGAGATCGAGCGAGAGCCGCCGTTCTGCGCTGATCGCTTTCAGGCGAGCATCGTCGGCAGCGCATACAGGAATGATTTCGACCAAACCATCGCCCGGTTTATGCGGCACAAATGGCGCGCTGATCGGCGTGTCAATCTCATAGCGTTGAATGACTGGATTTGAGAAGACTTTGACGGCCAGCGTTTCGAGGTCAGCGCGGGTCAGGTCACCTGTCAGCAAGTAGCGCTGCCCGGTCGCCGCCCGCTCCAATGCCGTCACGCCGAGCAAGTGCGCCGCGCGGACGAGGTTTTCCGCCGCTGGGTCGGTCACGCCGGGGAGGAGTGTTACTTCCAATGTATGTTGAAACGAGTGAGGGGGGAACGTGTCAATGCTGTATTGCTCGGTGACCGCATCGTCGAGTAGTTCGGCGGCGAGCTGTTCGACTTGCTGGAACGTCATTGGCCCATACAAAAAAAATAGCCGGATATACTCACATCCGACTACCGATGATACACCTAATTGGTGAGCGGTATGAACTCTGGGATCGCGTCCAGCACTGCTCGTACGTGACCAGACTTCGACACGATATGTCCGCGCTTCGTTCAACCGGCGACTCCTTATGTTTCAGCCGCATTAAAGAAACGTGCCAAATCTTAAAACGTCCTTAGCAATTGCGCAAGCTTTTGATCGTTAAGATTTTATATCCCTGACCGTAGGGGAAACGTGGGGTAGAGGTGGCGGTTTCACCCCATCTAGTCTTCAGTTTTCACTAGAATAGTAATCATGATGAATCGACCGACACCCTATATGCAGCAGCGTCCCATGCCGCCCCGTCGGCGGCGTAAGCGCTCGAATACTCCCTATTGGCTAATCGGTGGCGCAGCGGCCGTCATCGCGTTCGTCGGCTTGCTCGGTGTGGCGCTGATCGCCTTGATCGCGCTTTCGCCGCAGCGGGTCATGGCGGGCGTGCAGGTCGCCGGCGTCAACCTCGGCGATGTGACCGTCGCCAACGCGCGCACCGCCGTCGAAACGCTGGCGAACAGTCCAGTCGCGGCTGTGGATGGCGAGCGGCGTTGGAACATTCCGCTGTCGGATCTCGGCGCGACGCTCGACGTGGAAGCGACGCTCAAGGCTATCGAAGCGGCTCCGGTCAACACGCAGGTGACCCCGATCTACACGGTGGATCTGAATCTCGCGCAATCCGGGTTGTATGCCTTGAGTGAATCCGCGAATATCGCCGCCATTCCCGGCGATCCGCCGCAAATCGGCCGCGCCATGGACATCCCGGTCATGCTGGATCGCCTGCGCGTCGATGTCGCTGGTGAACTGGCAGATGGCGTCTTTGAACTCGACATGATCGAGGTGCAGCCGGAAGCAGAGACCGCGGCCAATTACACCGGCGCGACCAGCACGCACATCGTCGCGAGCGGCGAAGAACTCGGCCTCATCGCGCGGCGCTACGGCGTGACCGTCGACGACATCATGGCGCTCAACAACCTCAGCGATCCCAATTTCATCTGGGTGGGGCAGGAACTGACGATTCCGGCAGCGGGCGAGTACGTACCTGAAAATGTGCCCGCCGCGCCTTCCGGTCGCGGCAAGTCGATCCTTGTGTCGAACGACCAGCAGCGCATTTACGCTTATGAAGATGGTGAGCTGGTGTGGACGCGCATCGTCTCCACCGGGCTGCCCGCCACGCCGACCGTCACGGGCGATTACAATATCTACGTCAAGTACGTGGCCGACGACATGAGCGGGCCGGATTATTTCTTGCCGCAAGTGCCCTACACCATGTACTTTTATCAGGGTTACGCCATCCACGGGACGTACTGGCACAATAAGTTTGGCCGCCCCATGAGTCACGGCTGCGTTAACCTTCCCGTCGGCGACGCGCAGTGGATTTTCGACTGGGCGGAGGTCGGCACCCTCGTGCGTGTAATTTAGGCTTAATTCGCGCTCTCGGGACGCGGTTGCGCGTCCCGATGATCTTGCTCCGCCAGATGCTCTTCAGGCATATTTCCACTTACACGAGTAAATTCTCGTGACTTCGTGCACTTTGTACGAGCTTTTGCAGCCCCCAATTCCAAACAGCGCTATAATTAGTTGCACGTGCAACAAATTTGGGGACTATAACATTGTTAACCGCAATTTCTGAGTCCGTGGCCCACCAAGAGTACCGCCTCATCATCGATATCTTCATCTATCTGGATGCATTTGACCGTCAACTGCTCCGCCGCTTCGGTTTGACCCCGACCCAATACAACGTACTCCTGCACCTTGATCCGCTGTCGGGACAGCAGCTCGTCACGCTCAGCGACCTGATGCTGGTGGCGCGCAGCACGATCAGCCGCATCATCGACCAGATGGAAGCCGCCGAACTTGTTCACCGTGTCACTGACCCGGATGATCGGCGGGCGCAGCGCGTTGTCCTCACGCGCGCCGGTGTCGATCTGCGTGACCGTGTGCATGAAGCGCACGGCAAAGCACTGGAGGAATACCTGAGCGGCGTAGATAGCGCCGAGCAGGAAGAACTGCTGCTGCTGCTCCGGAAAATGCGTTCCGGCTTGGCCGCTAATGTTGGGGACGGAAACTAAGGAGGTCTCGCGTACACCAATCGTTTGTTCTCGTCGCCGCTCATTTCTCGATTACTTAAGCAAGTAGGGAGAATCAACCCCAATGAAACGCAATATGTTGTTTGTGGCTTTAGTGCTGGTCATCACTGCTCTGTTTGTGACCCCGATTGCTGCCCAGGATGATCCCGATCTCCTGATTTGGGCAGACCGCACCCGTACCCCCGCCCTGACCGCTGCCGCAGAACAGTTCTCGGCGGACTTCGGCGTGACCGTCGAAGTGCAGGAAATCGGCATGGGCGATATTCGCGCCAACCTTGGCGTCGTCGGCCCGACCGGTGAAGGTCCGGACATCATCATCGCCGCGCACGACTGGATCGGCGAACTGGTGTTGAACGGCTCTGTGCGCCCGATTGACCTCGGCGATGCGGCAGAACTCTTCACCCCGGCGTCACTCTCTCTGTTCACCTACAACGGCGAGCTCTACGGCGTCCCCTACGCAGTGGAGAATGTCGCCTTCTTCCGCAACACCGACCTTGTCCCCGAAGCTCCGGCGACGTGGGCCGAAGTCAAGGATATCAGCGAACAACTGGTGAGCAGTGGCGCGTCGGAACACGGCTACGTCATTCAGACCAGCGACTTCTATCACTTCTTCCCGATTGTCAGCGCCTTCGGCGGCTACATCTTCGGTCGCGATGACGCGGGCAACTACGACCCAACCAACGTCGGCATCGACAGCGAAGGCACGATTGCCGCCGGCGCATGGCTCCAGAGCATGGTGGAAGCCGGGCTCATCCCCGACGCGATTGACTATGACGTCATGCACGCCATGTTCGAACAGGGCGACGCCGCGATGATCATGACCGGCCCGTGGGCGCTCCCGCGCATCCGTCAGTCGGGTGTGCCGTATGCTATCAGCGACATTCCGGCAGGCGATGCGGGTCCCGGCCAACCCATGATCGGCGGCCAGGGCTTCATGATCAGCGCCTACACCGAAGACGCGCTGCTCGCGGAATCCTTCCTGATTGACTTCATGGCGACCGAAGACGCGATGAAGGCTATGTACGATGTCGATCCGCGTCCGCCGGCCTTTGTCCCGCTGCTCGAAACCCTCGCCGACCCGGACCTCGAAGCCTTCCAGCACGCGGGTCTCGTGGGTGTGCCGCAGCCGTCGATCCCTGAAATGTCGTCGGTGTGGGGCGCAGCCGCCAACGCGCAGCAGTTCATCATTCAGGGCGACCTGCCCGCTGACGAAGCCTTCCTGACGGCGGGCGAACAGATCCGCACGCTGATTGCGGGTGGCGAAATCGAAATCGTCACTGCGTCGACGGTCGGCGACACCCCGCCGGAAGATGGGCCGCAGGCCGTCTCGATCCCCGGCACTGTCAACTCGGCAATGGGCTGCGCAGGTGACTGGGACCCGGCATGCGCGGATGCGCAGCTTGCCTACAGCGCAGTCAACGACAACTGGAGCGCTACGTTCGTCCTTCCCGCCGGCGAATATGAGTACAAGGCTGCGCTCGACAATGCGTGGGACGAAAACTACGGCGCGAACGCCGAACGCGACGGTGCAAACATCGCGCTCGTGCTCACCGAAGAAACTCCGGTGACCTTCTTCTACGACCACAAGACCCACTGGGTTGCCGACAGCGTTAACTCCCTTGTTCTGACCGCCCCGGGCGACTATCAGGATGAAATCGGCTGCGAAGGCGACTGGCAGCCCAACTGCACGCGCTCGCTCCTGCAGGATGTGGACGGTGACGGTGTGTACAGCCTCACCGTGAACACGCTCCCTGCAGGCGACTACCAGGTCAAGGCCGCGCAGAATCTGGCGTGGGACATCAACTGGGGTGCGGATGGCGAACGTGATGGCGCGAACATCACCTTCACCGTCCCCGCAGACAATGCGGAAGTCACCTTCTCGTTCGACTCCAGCAGCAGTGTTCTGACCGTTGAGGTCGCTGGATGAGCGCGGCAGCGCAAGCTAGGGGTCCGCAAGGGCCCCTAGCCTCCCTCAATCTGACCAACCTCGCCATTCGCCTGATCGTCATCGCGATTGCTGATGTCTGCGCGCTGCTGCTCGGCGTCGCGGTGATCGGCGATGGCAACTGGTTCCTCGGCCTCACGATCATCATCACTGCCGCCATCCTCAGCTACGTCAATCTCAAGCCGGAATTATGGCCCGTTCGCTGGATGACTCCGGCGCTCGCGCTCGTTGCTCTGCTCGTCATTTACCCGATGGCCTATACGCTGTACGTCGCCTTCACTAATTACAGCGACGGGCACCGCTACACCAAAGTCGAAGCCATCGACATGATGGGGCAAACCCTGTACCTGCCGGAAGGCGAAGCGAGTTACGAGTGGGAAGTCTTCCGGAACGAAGCGGGCACCTATGCTCTCTGGTTGAGTTCGGACGATGGTCAGCAGTTCTTCGCCAGCCCCGGAGCGGCGCTGGTGCCGGTTACGGGTGATGTCCCTGACGCGTACGAGGGTTACACACACTTAGAAGGCGGAGAGCGGTTCCGCGCTTTATCCGAAATCCAAGAGATGCAGTTCGGGCCGGCTGACAACCCTGTCGGGATTGCTTCCCGCACACAGGCCGGCGTGTTTCGAAAAAAATGGGAATTTGACTCCGCGCAGAATGCGATCGTCGACCGCGAGACGGATACGCCGTATTTCGCCGACGACTCGACCGGCTTGTTCACGGCTGCCGATGGCACGACCGCGCCGCTTGGCTACTGGGTCGCCGTCGGATTCAACAACTTCACGCGCATCTTCACCAGTTCGGTGATCAGCGGGCCGCTGGCGCGCGTATTCGCGTGGACAATCGCCTTCTCGCTGATCTCGGTGATCACGTCGTTCGCCCTTGGCCTGTTAATCGCCCTCATCCTCAACAAGGGTTTCACGGGCGTTCGCGTCGTCCGGTCACTGCTGCTGATCCCCTATGCCGTACCCGGCATGATCAGCATCCTGATCTGGCGCGGTATGCTCAACCCGAACTATGGCGTCGTCACCACTGCGATTCAATCGGCTTTCGGTTGGGCGCCGGAGTGGAACTCTGACCCCGGTTGGGCGAAAGTGGCAATTCTGCTGGTCAATTTGTGGCTGGCCTTCCCCTACTTCATGCTGATCTGCAGCGGCGCGCTCCAGGCAATTCCGACGTCGATCTATGAGGCGGCGGAAGTGGACGGCGCGAACCGCTTCCAGCAGTTCTGGAAAATGACTATGCCGCTGCTGCTCGTCGCGGTTGGCCCGCTGCTGGTCGCTTCATTCACGTATAACTTCAACAACTTTCTAATCATCGAAGCGATGTTCGGCGGCGGCCCGCCCATGATCGGCACGAGCGCGCCTCCGGTCGGCCATACGGACAATCTGATCAGCTACACCTTCCGCTATGCCTTCTCGGCCGGCGGCACACGTGATTACGGGTTTGCCTCAGCCATCGCCATCGTGATCTTCTTCATCGTGGGCGCGCTCACCCTATTCCAGTTCCGGTTTACGCGGCGTTTAGAGGAGATCGGCGAAAATGTCTAACGTCACGACAGCACCTCAGACGCAAACCGCGCCCAGCGCCAGAGCTGAACGCAAACTGGGCAGCACCCCACCGGCGCTGCTCGTGGTTCAGATCATTATCGTCGGGCTGGTGATCATCTTCGCGCTGTTTCCGGTCGTGTGGATTATCTCGGCGGCCTTCAACCCGAGCGGCTCGATGGTCAGCCAGAGCTTCATCCCGCAGAACGTGACCAGTGTCGACGAACTGCTGACCAACTTCCGCCGCCTGTTCGATGACCCGACGATCCCGTTCTGGCGCTGGGTCGGCAACTCGCTGGTCATCTCCGGCGTGACGACCGTGCTCACGGTCAGCATGACGGCGTTGAGCGCCTATTCGTTCTCGCGCTTCCGCTTCTACGGACGGCGGACGCTGCTCGTCGGTTCGATGCTCATTCAGGTGTTCCCGAACATTCTGGCGATGGTCGCGCTGTACCTGCTGCTGCTGCAAGTCGGGCAGTATGTGCCGTTCTTCGCCATCAACACGCACGGCGGGCTAATCCTCGTTTACCTCGGTGGTGCGATGGGCGCGAATACCTGGCTGATGAAGGGCTTCTTCGACTCGATTCCGCGTGACATTGACGAGTCGGCCATGGTTGACGGTGCGACGCACTGGCAGGCCTTCACGCAGTTGATTCTGCCACTGGTCGTGCCGATTATCGCCGTCGTGTCCATTCTGGCGTTCGTGGGCACGCTCAACGAGTTCCTGCTGGCGCGCATCGTGCTGACCGACCGCGAAAACTGGACGCTCATGGTCGGCCTGTTCAATTTCGTGAGCGCTGAATTCACCAACGACTGGGGCGTGTTCGCGGCGGGTTCACTGATCGCGGCGACGCCGGTCGTCATTCTTTATCTCTCGCTTCAACGGTACATCGTCGGCGGCCTGACGGTCGGCGCGGTGAAAGGTTAATCGTGGATTTCATCTTTGGAACGTGGTCAACCGATGAACTTAAGCTGATTCACCATCGGGCAACGCGACGCGGCTTGCAGCATCATGGCACCATCAGCCCGCGCGACCCGCAGCCGGGTCAGCCGGTGGTGGTGGATGCGCTGACAGGCGGCGATTTTCACGCGGATCACGTCGCCCTGTATTACACGCTCGATGGCAGCCTCCCCGCCGGGTCGCGCGGGATCGCTGCCAACGGCAGCGCGCTGCCCATGGATCGCGTCACCATCGAATGGGACTCGATCTCATGGGCGTACCTCACGCACTGGCGCGCGACCATCCCCGCGCAGCCCGATGGCGCGGTTGTGCACTACCGTATCAGCGCCTGGTCAGACAGTAACGGGAATGAGGAAACGTTCGCCAACTTCCCCGACTCGCAGCAGATCGTCGAAGTCGCCGCGTCGAATTACTTCAAAAACCTGCCCATGCCGAACAACTACACGCCCGGCGACCGCTGCGGCGAAGTGTTCACCTATCACGTCGACAGCTTCCGCTCGCCGCAGTGGGCGCACGACGCCGTGATCTATCACATCTTTGTCGACCGCTTCTACCCCGGCGACGGCAAAACATGGACGCAGACCGCAGACCTCTTCGGCTTCTGCGGCGGGACGCTGTGGGGCGTGATCGACAAGCTCGACTACATCCAAGACCTCGGCGTGAACTGCATCTGGCTGAGCCCCACATGGGAAAGCCCGTCGCATCACGGCTACGATGTGACCGACTACTGCAAGACCGAGCCGCGGCTCGGCGGCGACGAAGCGCTCAAGGCGCTGGTCAAGGCGGCGCACGCGCGCGGTATTCGCGTGCTGCTCGACCTCGTGTGCAATCACATCAGCAATGAGAACCCGGTCTTCCAATCCGCGCTCAACGATGTGAACAGCCCGCACCGCGACTGGTTCATCTTCGACGATTCGCCTATTGGCTACCGCACATTCTTCGCCGTCGCGTCCATGCCGCAGGTCAACCTGACGAACCCGGGCGCGAAAGCGTGGATGCTCGACATCGCGCGCTACTGGCTCAAAGAATTCGACGTGGACGGTTACCGCCTCGACTACGCCAACGGCCCCAACCCACAGTTCTGGTGGGAGTTCCGCGCCGCCTGCCGCGAAGTCAAGCCCGACAGCTACATTTTCGGCGAAGTCGTCGAAGCGCCGGATAACATCGCCCACTACATCGGGCGGCTCGATGGCTGCCTCGACTTCCATATCGGCGAGGCGCTGCGCCGTACCTACGGCTGGAAGAATCTGTCAGAGAAGGCGCTGGACGAGTTCATCGCGCACCATCACCTGTACTTCCCGGCGGATTTTGTGATGCCATCCTTCGTCGACAATCACGACATGGATCGCTTCCTGTGGATCGCTGAGGGGGATAAAGAGGCGCTCAAGCGCGCCGCCGCCTACCAGATGAAGCTGCCCAACCCGCCGATCATCTACTACGGGACGGAAGTCGGGCTGAATCAGGATCGCGGCACGCATGGCAACGGTTTACACATGAGCCGCGTCCCCATGCTGTGGGGCGAGGATCAGGACGCCGACATGCTGGAGTTCTACAAGCAAATCATCAAAGCACGGCGCTAAATCGAGCCATATCCAGTGGGTGGGGACCTTAGGTCTTCCCACCCACAAGATCACTCTGGTGTCGCCGTCGGGAACACCACGCTGATAAACGGCAAATTGATCCCCTGCGTGCAGGTACCGCGTAACTGTGTGTTGTCCAACCCTGAACTGATCCACGCCCATTGATTATCAAAGTTGACCAGATAATAGACGCTGGTATTCGCTGCGCGGCTGTAGCCGAAGATGCGCAGGACGTCATTCGGGTCAAGCCAGCGCGTGACGATCTCGTAATTATTGCCGGGATACTGGCGGATATTCACGGCTCCTTGCGTAAGCGTGAGCGTACAGCCGGTATCCGCAAGGCGATCATAGTCGACGGTAGCCGCGAGTGACGCGGTTGCCGCTGTCGTAGTCACCGCCGCCAGCGTGGCCGTCACATTGGGCGTCGCCGCCGTTTGCGCGGCCTCCAGTGTGTAGAGGCGCGAGTCTAAGGTCGCGGTTTGCTGCTGCAAAACGGCCACTTGACTGCCTAATGCGCCCTGCGTGCCCGCTGCTTCGGTCCGGGCAGCAGCTTGCGCTGTCTCCGTCGTAGTGCGACCTCGATCGGCCACGCCTTGCAGCGCGTTCGTCAGGACCAATATGGCGGCAACCACAATCACCGCGACCACTACAAGCGTCAAACCGATGAATGCGGCCATATTTCGTCGGCCACTCCGCAGTTGCACGGCTTCCTTCGCCATCTGCGCGACGCGCAGCGTCGACCGCGGATGCCGCGCAATCTCCTGTAAAATCGTGACCGCCTCACGCTCGGTCTTGGCGCCAACACGGGCGGTCGCGCTCAACTGGTAGACGATTTCGAGCAGATCCTGTTCGGTCAGCGCTTCTAAATGCTGCATTTTCTGACGGATCTCTGCCAAAGGATCGGGCGGAAACGGAAACGCCGGACGCGACGGCAGCGGATCAGGCGGTGGGAATTCCCCCGTCGCCACTCGATCCTTGAGTACCGATAGTGCTTTCGACAGTTCGATGATGGTTTCCGGGCGGTTCAGCGCCCGCCCATTGACGAACTGCGTTTCGCGCAGCTTGCCGATGGGCAATTCCGCTTCCAGCAGCATGACAGGGAGGATCGGCTTATTCAGGTCGAGCGCGTATTGAAATTCTGCGCGGCACGCCGACGAATTGGTCGACTGCGGCGAGAGCGCGAACACAAACACCTCGCATCGCTCAATGGACGAGGTGATGCTTTTCCACCAATCTTCGCCCGCCACGATTTCTCTATCAAACCACGCATCGTGCCCTAAGTCAGTGAGGAGCTTTTCGAGTGTTTCAACCTGTTTGCGATTCACACGAGCGTAGCTGATAAAGATCTTCATGTCATTCTCCGACCCGCACTTCACGCCCTTCGAGCGCAGATTTATAGCATGCATCGATGATTTCGGTGCGCCGCAGACCTTCGCTGCCGTCGTGCGCCGACCAGTCGTCGGAGCGCACCACATTGACGAAATTGCGCACCACCGCCTGGTGCCCTTCCCCACGCCACACGCGCGGACGAATCTCCGATGGCACACCCGCCGTGTCATTAAAGATGGTCAGCGTGTCTTCCCAGCCGTAGTTCTTCACGGTGATGTCTGCGCCACCATCCGTGCCGTAGAGCGTCACCCCGAAATCATCCGCGGCTTTGCCGTAGACCGCCCAGCTCGCTTCGACCAGCAGCGTCGCGCCATCGGCGAGGCGCAGGAAGGCCGTCGCCAAATCTTCGACTTCGTAGCCGCCCGTTCCCACCAGCGTCTGACTGCGGCTGCCGCGCCCCCGCGGGCCGAGTTCGGAATACGTCGCCGCGCTGACGGACACGACCTGCGGTTCTTTCATCAGGTAGAGGATCATGTCGAGCACGTGCACGCCGAGGTCGATCATCGGCCCACCGCCCGCCATTTCGCGGCTTGTGAACCACCCGCCCATTCCGGGAATCCCACTGCGGCGCATCCATGTCGCCTTGCCGTGGTACACGCGCCCGAGCGCGCCCGTATCCACATAATTCTTGAGCACCTGCACATCGCCGCGCTGCCGATGATTAAACGCGACCTCCAGCACGCGCCCCGCCGCCTGCGCCGCTTCGACCATCTGGCGGCTCTCTGCGCCCGAGCGTGCCAGCGGCTTTTCGCACAGTACGTGTTTGTGATTTTGCAGCGCCGCGACACTCACCGGCATGTGCAGATGATTGGGCGTGGCGACACTCACGATGTCGAGATCGGGCCGTTCGACCAGTTCGCGATAATCGGTATAGAGATGCTCAATGCCATAGGTGCGTCCGACATTGTTCAGGCGCACTTCCTGCGGTTCCGCCAGCGCGACAACTTCGACGTTCGGTAGATTCAAGTACGACTTGAGGTGCGTTTCGCCAGCCCAGCCTAAGCCAACAACACCTACCCGGAGCTTTTCGGTCTGATTTTGCATAGTTCTGTTCTCTCATCGAGATTCGGATCAGTGTGGATTATTATAATCAATGTTATGTACAAGGGGTTGTACCATGAACCATACCGATCATGTGAACTTGATTCGCGGCGGCATTATCAGCGGCACATGGGCGGATTTCGGCTCTGGAACTGGGGCATTCACACTAGCGCTGGCGGACTTACTCGGCAAAGACGGCGTGATCTATTCGATTGACAAGGATCAGGCGGCGCTGCGTGAGCAGGAAGCGGCGATGACGGCCCGGTTTCCGCACGCCAAAGTCCACTACCGCCACCTCGACTTTCGCCAGAACTTTCAACTGCCGCCGCTGGACGGTGTGCTGATGGCAAACTCGCTGCACTTCTACCAGGACAAAGAAGCGCTGCTCGCGACCATTCGCGCGTTCATTCGCCCCGGCGGGCAGTTTGTGCTCGTGGAGTACAACACGGACCGCGGCAATCAGTGGGTGCCGCACCCACTCTCGTATCATACGTGGACCGAGCTGGCAGCGGCGGCTGGCTTCCGGCGCACGACTCTGCTCGCGACGCATCCGAGTCGCTTCCTCGGCGAATTTTTCAGTTCCGTGAGCGAGAACTAACCGTTCTGACCCCTCGTGAGTTTTCCTAGTTGACAGATACGTCTGTTTAGCGTTTAATAACTGATGGCGCAGCGCGGCGAACCCGGTTCGCTGCCCTCGTCCCGATGTGTCCGAGAGAGTGAAAGGCCGACCATGTTAACGGTCAGACAGAGCTAAGAAGCCCATAGTAGGCTTTTTCTGCTTGCTGCTGACCTATGCTGCATGTGTTTTGACATTCCTATCTCCCGGCGCTCCACTTGGATAGCCGTAGGCTGAGACGAATTGCGCCGCATGGGTCAACCTGTGCGGCGTTTTTTATTTCCAGTGGAGACGAACTCATGGCGTTACAACCTCAACCCTATCAAGGTGCCAACGATTTTGCGGCGATGCGCTACATCCTCACCGAAGGCTGCAAGCTGTCGCGCCATTCGCGCTATATTCACATCGGCGACCTGAACTGGTGGCTGTACTACATCCTGCCGAGCAAACAGCTCGACCTCCGCGAGATCGCCTATGTGTGGCGCGACGGCGACGCCGCAGTCGGTTGGTCGCTCTTCACCCCCGCCGATGGCATTTTCGATCTGTTTGTGCATCCACGCCTCTGGCACAGTGAACGCCGTGCACACATGTTGGCATGGACAGCAGACCACGCCGCCGAACTCGCGCCCCGTGACGGTCTAGCGGAAATCCGCACCGAATTTGTGTTCGCGGACGACCCGGCGTGGAGCGATCTACTGGCGGCACAGGGTTTCACACCGGACACCGAAGAACCGGGGCTGCACACGGTGTTCGACTTGCAGCACATCCCCGACTCCAGCCTGCCGGAGGGTTTCACCGTACGCAGCCTCGCCGGGACGCACGAGGCCGCGCAGCGCGCGGAGACGCACCGCTTGGCCTTCTCCGGCAGCCGCATGACTGAAGAGCGGTACGTCCACTTTATGACGAGCGCGCCGGATTACCGACCGGAACTCGATGTCATCGTCGTCGCACCGGACGGACGAGTCGCAGCTTACGCGCAGGGCTGGATCGATCCGGACAACGCCCTTGGCTACTTTGAACCGATTGGAACACACCCGGATTTTCGTAAGCTCGGTTTGGCACGAGCCGCAATTTATGAAGCACTGCGGCGCATGCAAGCGGCGGGTGCGACCGAAGCCGTTGTTTGTCCCTATGAAAAGCACGACGCCAGCGAGGTCTACCGTAAGCTGGGCTTCCAGACACGGAACAAGATTATCGCGTACCGAAAGGCACTCTAACATGAGCATTCTCAACGCGCACAACCTCAGCCAACAGTATGGCGCGTTCACTGTTTTCAGCGGCATCACCGTGAACATTCCGCACGGCGCAAAGATTGGCTTGGTCGGCGCGAACGGCATCGGCAAGACCACCCTGCTGCGCATCCTCGCCGGACTCGAAGAGTCGCCGACGGGCGGCGTGCATATCGCGCGCGGTACGCGCCTCGGCTATTTGCGGCAGGAGGCGATTGAAGCCTTCGCCCAGCGCGACAACTCGCTGATCGACGAAATGCTGCTCGTCTTCGCGCCGCTGCAAGCCGAAGAAACCGCGCTGACCGCCCTCGCGCATCGCCTCGCCGATGAACCCGATCTGCTTGACGAGTACGGTACACGGCAGGACGCCTTCATGCAGGCCGGTGGCTATGATTACGATCTGCGCATCGAACAAACGCTGAGCGGCCTCGGTTTCAGCGAACGTCATTACGATCTCCCGCTGACCAAGCTGAGCGGCGGACAAAAGACGCGGGCGCTGCTCGCCAAGCTGCTGCTCGAACGTCCCGATTTGCTGATTCTGGACGAGCCGACCAACCACCTCGACATCGAAACGGTCGCGTGGCTGGAGAAGACGCTCCACAAATGGGACGGCGCGCTGCTCATTGTCAGCCACGACCGCTACTTTCTCGATCGCGTGGTCAACACCATCTGGGAGATGTCGCGCTCCGGTATGGAGACGTATCGCGGCAACTACAGCGCGTATGTGCGCCAGCGGCAGGAACGCTGGGAGCGGCGCGACAAGGTGTATCAGGAAGAAGTCGAGCGGCTGTCGAAAGAACTCGACTACGTGAAGAAGAATATCGCCCGCGCCAGTACCAATGCGCAGGCCGTCGGGCGTTTGCGCCGCATAGGCCGCGAACTGACCGCCATCCACGAGATCGGTTTGCTGGCGTTCAAAGATGCTAAGAATTGGATGGATACGGGCATCGGCAACCCCGGCTTGCTCGGCGTGGCGGAAGTCGAGCACATGCTCAAGACATTGGAATCGCCGAACATCCGCCCACCCCGGCTGAGCATGCGCATCAAGGCGGGCGAACGCGGCGGCGATTTGGTCTTGCGCACGAACGGGCTGAAGATCGGCTATGCCGATCACCCGCTGTTTACGGGCGACAACATCGCCTTGCTGCGCGGGGAGTGCGCCGCGCTGATCGGCGGGAACGGCACGGGCAAGACGACCTTCCTTAAGACGCTGACGGGCGAACTCGCGCCGCTGGCGGGCAAGCTGCAGTTGGGGATCAACATCAAGCCCGCGTATTTCTCGCAGGCGCACGAGGCGCTCAACCTGGAGAATACGGTGCTGGACGAACTCATTCGCCACAAGCCGATGAAACCGGGGCAGGCGCGCAATGTGCTGGGGCAGTACCTGTTCCGCAATGATGATGTGTTCAAGCCCGTCGGCGCGTTGAGCGGCGGCGAGCGTGGGCGACTGGCGCTGGCAATCCTCGCGCAGCAGGGCGCGAACTTCCTACTGCTGGACGAACCCACCAATCACCTCGACATTCAGGCGCAGGAGATTTTGCAGGAGGCGCTGGAACACTTCGAGGGGACGATATTGCTCGTCTCGCACGACCGCTACTTGATCGCGGAACTGGCGACGCAAATCTGGCAGATCGAAGATGGGCGCATGACCGTGTTCAACGGCACCTATGCGGAATTCGCAGCGTGAGGAATGGGTACATTCGCTTGTAGGGGCGCTGCGCGTCCCTACAAGTATCGGCGGCGTTTTCTCAGCCGCCCTTTCTCTCTTAAAAAGGTTTCGAGTTGCTTACCGTGTGGCATGGAATATTGGTCACCCAAAGCAGCAGCCACAACCGGAGCAGCATCAGGATTTAAGAGTTTCGGGTTCGATAGACTATCAAGATGGGGATGAGGATGACGCACATGGACAACCAGCGTTAGGCCACGCAATGCAGATCGGCGCGAGATGGAGCCAAAGGGTTTTAGCGAATGATCCAGTCGTCGGTGAATCTCAGAAAGCGCCACATCGAGGAACAACCCTCCAGCAACACGGTCATGATTAACGTAGCCCACCACAACCGTGTTGTCTGCATCGACATACTGGAAAGCGATGTCTGCGCTTACGATGTAAGGCTGAACGGAATCGCGACGCATCGTCCATTCACTATGACCCCCGACTACCGGATGCACCGGGGTTCGATTTCGGTTCAGATCATTGAGCAACGCGGCGAGCCCTTCGGGAAAGTGAAAATCTTCGCGCTGTCCGATGCGCTCATCATGGATAGAAAACGTCACTGCGGGCAGAAGGCACGCCAGTTCTCGAAAGCAATTAACCCATTGCGCATAATCGAAACCGTTGCGTTCAAAGATGGTGAAATCAGGGCGCAGGGCAATTTTCGTGCCAGTCTGCTCATCCGCTTCGAGATTTCGTATCTGTACAAGATCGCGGTCTGGCACACCCTGATGATATTCCTGCCGCCACAGATGGCCGTCGCGTTTTATCTCAACAACACAGATCTCAGAAGCCGCGTTGATCGGCGCAAGGGCAAGATTGAACATACTTGGGGCGATGCGGTATTCGCCATCGACCCTTTTCGCACTGCCAATGACCATAATGTAATCAAGTAACCGCCTCTCAGGCATGGGCTTCACTTCAGGTCGTGTTGGATAGGCCGCAAAATCGACAGGTAATCCTCGCCCGTTATTCGATACCACGATTTCATCTGCTTCTCGGAAGGTCAACTCGATGTGATCGCAGTCTCCGGCCACTACTTCATCGAGCGAATCGTCCAGCAGACGCCCCAACCACGCATCCAGACCTCTTTGATCGACTGAGCCGAAATACATACCAGGGCGCAGCCGCACATGACCAGCGACAGTAACAGGAAACGGATCAATCTGTGACATCGACATTTCCCCTCAATTCTCTCCCACAATTATACTCCCGCGCCGTGATTCGCACTTTGCGGCATAATAGGAGCGATTGAGTGAACGAGGGAAAAAGCGCCATGTCGCCACGCCAGTTTTATATCAGCGCGAACGGGATGCAGCAGTCAGTCTACGAGTGGGCGGGCACGGGCACGCCGATTCTGTTCGTCCATGCGACTGGGTTTCACGCCCGCGTTTGGGACGCCGTGATCGATCTGCTGCCGGGGGTGCACGCCTACGCGGTCGATATGCGCGGACATGGTCTCAGCGACAAGCCCGCGCCCCCATACCCGTGGCAGACGGTCGGCGACGATATCGCGGCGTTGAGCGCGGCGCTCGGGCTGCGCGGCGCGCTTGGCGTGGGACATTCGATGGGCGGGCATGTGCTCACCTACGCGCAAGCGCATCACTCGGAACTGTTTGGCGCACTGCTGCTGGTCGATCCGGTCATTTTGCCGGAAGCCTACTACATCGGCGCGTTGGACGGCGAACACTTCGCCACCAAACGCCGCGCCGACTGGTCGTCACCGGACGAGATGTTCGCCAAGTTCAAGACGCGCGCCCCATTCGACCGTTGGCATGAGCGGTCGCTGCGCGATTATGTAACCTACGGTCTGCTGCCCAAGCCGGAAGGCAGCTATACCCTCGCCTGCCCACCCGCCATCGAAGGATCGCTCTACATGCAGGCCAGCGCCGCCAACATCTACCCGGAGATCGCGCGAATCGAGATTCCGGTCACGGTGATGCGCGCGCAGACCAGCGCCGACAGCGCGGCAGGTCCGTTCGATTTCAGCGTGTCGCCGACCGCGCCCGACCTCGCCAGCCGCTTCCAGCATGGCACCGACATGTATCTGCCTGACAACACCCATTTCATCCCGATGGAGGCGCCGCAGGTCGTCGCCGCAGAGATTCAGCGTCTTTTAGCAACCCTCAAGCCGTTGCCGTAATCGCGATTTTGCGTTTGAATCAGCGGCTAACTGCTAATCGCTATTCGCTAAAGGCTCATTCTTCATGAAACGCTCGGAAATTAATGCCATCATTCGGGACTCGGACGCCTTCATCCAAAAGCATCTATTTCACCTGCCGCCCTTCGCCCACTGGACGCCGGAGGACTGGCGCGACAAAGGCGGCGAAGTCGCGGAGATCGCCGAGAACGGCCTCGGTTGGGACATCACCGACTTCGGTCAGGGCAAGTTCGCCGAATTCGGCTTGACGCTGTTCACCATCCGTAACGGCAAGCCCGCCAACCTCAAGACGATGCAGGGCAAAACCTACGCTGAAAAGCTGCTGATCGTCGACGCGGGTCAGGTGACACCGTTCCACTTCCACTGGCAGAAGACCGAAGACATCATCAACCGGGGCGGCGGCGTGCTCAAGCTGCAGCTTGCCAACTCGACAGCCGATGACAAGCTGGCCGATACCGACATCACCGTGAGTCTGGATGGCGTCGCGTATCACTTCCCGGCTATGCACATCGTGACCCTGCAGCCGGGCGAAAGTATCACGCTGCCGACGCGCCTGTATCACAAATTCTGGGCGGAAGGCGAGCGCGTGCTGGTCGGCGAAGTCTCCACCGTCAACGACGATAACAGCGATAACTGCTTCCTCGAACCACTCGGTCGCTTCCCGGCCATCGAAGAGGACGAACCGCCGCTCTATCTCCTCGTCGGCGACTACGGCAAGTATTACAAGGGCTAGAGAAGTCATCAGTTGACAGTAGACAGTTCACAGTAAATGCAGCCCCAACTGTCTACTGTTTTTCCTAGCGCCGTTGCGCCTTGGCGTCTTTGCGTTGAATCTTTTGTCTTTCCCTTTCTTTTGCCTCTTTAAGCCGGGCTTTTCCCTCTAGGAAGTCGGTGTAGCCGCCTTCGAAGCTGGCGAGCGCGCCGTCGTCCAGTTCGACCACGCGATCCACCACACGATCCAGAAAATAGCGGTCGTGCGAAATCACGAACAGCGCACCTTCAAAGTCTTCCAGCGCCGTTTCCAGCGCCTCCGACGATTGAATGTCGAGGTTGTTGGTCGGCTCATCGAGCAGCAGGAGATTCGGACGCTGAAGCATCAACGCGCCGAGCTGTAACCGACTGCGTTCGCCGCCACTCAATGTGCCGATCGGCTGACGCGTCTGCTCATAGGTGAACTGGAAGTTGAGTAGGAAGGCGACCGCCGCGCCTTCGCTCGACGGTGATGCGTCGCGGATGAACTCAATTGGCGTGCGCTCGTACCATGCGTGCAGCGTTTGATGCTCCTGCGCGTAATAGCCGAGCTTGCTGCTGTTTCCGATTTTGATCTCGCCGTCCAACGGCGCGAGTTCGCCCAGAATCAGCTTGAACAGCACCGACTTGCCCGATCCGTTTTTGCCGACCAGGCCCACCCGTTCGCCGTGGCGCACCAGCAGATCAAGGTCGAGAAAGATCGGATCGTCGTCAAAAGCCATCGACAGCTTTTTGACTTCCAGCGCCTTGGTGCTGCCGCGCGACCCGGTGAATTCCAGTTCCAGTTGGCGGCGGTCGACCACCCGCTCGATCATCTCGCCGCTCTCCTCCATGCGTTCCAGCATCTTACGGCGGCTGCGCGCCTGCCGCGCGTGGCGCTCGTTGAGATCGGCGGCGGCGGCGAGATCAAAGCGCTTGATGGCCGCCTCGATCTGCGCGATGCGCTTTTGCTGCGCCACAAACTGCTGCTGCTGACGCAGGCGCGCCTGTTCACGCTGCAAGGCGTACTGCGAATAATTGCCCTTGTAGACGGTCAGCTTGCCCTGCTCCATCTCGACAATTTGCTTGACGACCTCATCCAGCAGGTAGCGGTCATGTGAGACGAGCACCACCGCGCCGGGATAGTCGCGCAAAAACTGCTCTAACCGCCGCTTGGCGTCCAAATCAAGGTGATTGTCGGGTTCGTCGAGCAGCAGCACGTCGGGTTGCTCCGCCGCCAACCGCGTGAACTGCACCAGCTTCTTTTGCCCGCCGCTCAACGTGTCCGCCGGGAGATCGTAATCGTCTGGCTTGATGCCGAGATACGCGAGAATCGACCGGATGCGCCCCGCATGGGCTGATCCGCCAAGCGCCTCAAATCGCTCGACCAGCTTTTCCTGTTCCCCGAGCGTCCGCGTCAGCGCGTCGGCGTCGTTATACACAGCGGGATCGGTCAGCTTGTGCTCGACGGCATGCAGAGCAGCATCGACTTCCGCCAGTTTGGGCGGCAGGATCATGGCCTCTTCGATGAGCGTGCGTCCCGGCGTCAGCGTGACGTGCTGCGGCAGATAACCGACGCTCACGCCGCGCTGCTTGACCATGGTCCCGGCGTCCGGTTGGTACACGCCTGCGATCACTTTGAGCAGACTCGACTTGCCCGCGCCATTGTGACCAATCAGCCCGACACGATCCTGACTGTCGACTACCCACGATAAGTCCTTGAAAATGACCCGCCCGTCATAGTTCACGGTGATGTTGTTGACATGAATGATGTGCATCTTGTCTCCTAGAATCAAAAACGGCTGTGGGCGGGATGCGCCACAGCCGTCAGACTGACGAATTGAGTTACAGACCTTACTCGGTCAACAGGCGCATCTGTACAAGGGATGCGCCAGATCGGACGCGATCAGTACAAATGCGAGCGTGGAGGAAGGGCTAATGTAAACCATGCCGCTTAGCGTAGCAGAAAAGCGCGCCGCTTGTCAATTCCCCACCGCCCCGATGCCCGCTTGTTCCGTTCGCACCGCACCGTTGATATCCAAACCAACCACATTCTCCAGAAGTTGAGGCGGCGGGACATGATCATCGTCGGCGACGAACGGCGGCAGGGGCACAGACGCATAGTTTGCGACCGTCCCATCGGGGTTGATCGGCAGCGTGTTGATCGCATTGTCGCTCAGCAACTGCATCTCATTGCAGGTGGGGTTATCCGCCGCGCAGCCCGAATTGTCACCTAACCCCAGCGGGTGATCGGCTGGGCCGTTCCAGATCACATTGTTGACGATGCGCAGATCATCGTCAGCCAGCGCGGGGGAGGGCGCGTTCCCCTGTCCGTCGCCCGTGAACGGTCCAAAGATCGTGAACTGCTGCCACTGTGACCCCGCATCCGGGTTGTAGAACACGTTGTTGTAGATGTAGACGTGGCGGTTGGGAATACGGACGTAGTTCTCACCGTCGGCAAGCAGGTTGTTGCCCCAACCACCCTGCGCCGCGTACTCGTCACAGCGTTCACGCCCTTCGTCGCCCGGCTGACCGTCACAGCTTCGCCCGCCAAACACGACTTCGAGGATGTGACTGCGCGCGCCAATGTTCCGGAAGGTGTTATAAGCGATCAAGATATTGAACCCACCCTGTACCCCGACACTTGCGCCCATCGTATCATGCACGTAGTTGTTGATGAAGCGGATATAATACGCCTCATACTCGAGGAAGGGCGCCACCATATATTGGAAACCCGTCCCCTGCCCCGCGCTGAAGCCACCGGTACCACAGTTATACAGTTCATTCGCTTCGTAGGTGATGTACGCCGACCCACCTTTCGCATACGCACACCAATCGCCAGAACTGTGGATCGTGTTCCCTACGACATGCCCAGACTGTACGGCGACGAAATCGATCACGTTGTCCCACGCGCCGGAAATATCGCTGTCTTCGATGTAAATGTTGGTGGACTGATTGAACTTGACCGTCTCCTGCGTCTGATAGCTTTCAGGATCCGCCCCGGTGATGATGAGATTGCGCAGCAGCACATGGTCACAGCGTTCGCAGTGGAAGGCATCGACGCCAGGGCTGAGCGTGAAGTTGTCAAAATAGACGTAACGAGCATCGAACAGGTTGAGCGGCGCGAGCAGGATCACCCCGAACACTTCGCTCTCACCAGAGATGAGGATTGGATGTTCGTACGTCCCGTAGCGTGACTCCCAGTACACCGGAATCGTGTCTTCCGTATACTCGTCGGGCAGCAAATGGATGTGATAGCCGGTCGTCAGTTCGACGCCCATGGGGATGCGATTCCATGCCTCGGTGATGGTGCGCAGGGCGGTCTGCGGCGAATCCCCCGCGTTGAAGTCATTGCCAGCGTAGGGATCAACCCAGAGATCAACCAGCGTCGGATTGCCGATGTCATAGTAGCGGGTATCGTCTTGCGCCGCAGCGACTGTGACGGAGAGGAGCAGTAGGAGCAGGCAGAGCAAAATGGGCTTCATCGCAACAATGCCTTTGGGTAGAGATCGCGGTCGGGTAGACGCACCGTATCACGTCCGTGAATCGATTCTACGGCACATTTGCCCGCCGATTGATCTCTATTCTTTCGGACGCCTGGAGCGCTGTCCAAGATCAGTCGTCAGTTCTCAAGCAAACCACCATCGCTGTTCACTGGGAACTGACAACCGCGATCTATTTGCTCTGCTTTTGCTTGGTGATCGCTTCGAAGGCGGTGTTGATCTCCGCCATTTTCGCGGTGTATTTCTCTTTTTCGGTCGGGTGCAGGTCGGGGTGATACTCACGCGCCTTCTTGCGGTAGGCCTGCTTGACCTCCTCGAACGAGGCTTCCGCCGAGACACCGAGCACCGCGTAGTGCTGACGATGATCGAACGCGGCGGGCTTGCGCGCGCGGCGCTGCTGGCGGTTCTTGTCGGCCTCGCCCGCCCAATCCCACTGCGGTTCGTCCGGCCCGCCGACATCGCCGTAGTTGCGCGAGAACTCTTCCCACGAGCTCCAACCGCTCGGAGTCTCCTCTTCCTGCCGCGTCGATTTCTTCTCGCCGTACGACCAGTTGCGCCACGAATAGCGGTACTGCGCTTCTTCGAGCGGGGCTTTCTTCTTCCAGAACGAACCTTCGCCGAAGTTCGCTGCCGCAAACCGCCCCGTGATGAGCTTGGAGTTCGATTCGATCACGTCGGTGTGCAGGTCGTTGATGTTGACGACCTCGCCGTATTCGACAAAGCGCGGCGCGTCGCCCCAACGCCATTCGATGTGCAGCGGGCGAATGGTCACGCTGCGCCCGTCGAGATGATACGTGTAGATTCGGCTGCATGTCAGCGTATGCAGCACTTCCATCCAGTGCGGCGGCGGCTCGATGCGGCTGTTATCCAGCGGCAGCATGCGCGCGTCGAGGATGAACAGGGTATGCACGCCCCGCGACGTATTCCCTTCGTACGTCTCCTTGATCTCAGGCAGACGGATGGCGCGATTGATCACGAAGATACTCACCGTCTTGCCGTTTTTCAGCTTGATGGAGAGGTCAGAGTCTTTCTGCTGCGTACAGCCGATCACGCGGTCGGCCTGCCGGCATTCTTGAATCAGATGATCTAGGACAAATTGTTTCATTGGCCGTGTTGCACCATGCCTAATGACGATCTATGCTTCTGCGCGAGTTGAGGGCTACGTTGATTGTACCCTACAGAGCGGCGTTGATCGATTGGACTTGTCGAGAACAGCTTGAAAGCCATTGTAACCGCGATTCTACTATTTTATACCCTTTCTCTAACACAACCGTCACCGACTTTGGATACAGCACTGGCGGAGCGACTGGCGGCCGTGCCGTCAGCCAGCCCGTCGTATCACCGCGAGGTCGGGCGAATTGCTGACGAGGATGGCGCGATCATCTATGCGGCCACGGTGGATCGGCTGACTGGTGACGCGTACCCTGGCTTAATTGATTGGCTGATCGGGATCCATCAGAACGGGTCATGGCGGGTTTTCTTACCCGGCGATTCCGGTTATCAAGCGGCTTACGAGCAATTGCCTTTGAGCATCCGCGCCGCCGCTGACTCCACACCCTACAAGCCGAGCGCCGATCCAGCTTACGCGCCGACGGTACCTTATGCCCTACCCTTCATTGACGGCGCGTATGGCACGGTGACGCGCAGTTTCAATGCGCATGGCCGCGGACAAATCGACTTTGACCTGACCGGGCGCGAGATCGCCGCCGCCAAAGACGGTACGATCATCTATGCGAACGACTCCGCGGACACCAACGGCTACACGGCAGGCGCATGGTGGTACTGGAATGTCATCATCATTCAGCACGCCCCCCACGAATATTCGCTCTATGGTCACCTCGCACCGGACAGTCTCCCAATGTGGATTGCCGATGAATGCTCAGATGATTATAGCTCGGCGAACTGCGCTGTTCCCGTCTCTGCGGGCGACGTGATCGCGCAGGAGGGCAACACGGGCACATCATCCGCCGCACATCTACATGTCGAACTCGGGCAGGAATATGCTGTCGCAGCCTATATGGACGTGCTCGACGCCGACCGCGACGGCGACCGGGTCGAGCCGATTTACGGCGGATACGTGTACGCCGAGCAAAACGTCGCCATCAGCGGTTATACGGCGGACGAAGCGGCCGGTTGGGCGTATGGAACCGTGCTGCAAGCCGCCCAGCAGCCAATTCCGGTAAGCGCGGCCAACTTGATTACGAACGGCGATTTCAGCGCGGGCACGGACGGATGGACACCCTCGGGTTGGATCAACTGGTCAGTGCGCGATGGCGTCATGCGGGCAACACGCTTGCGCTCGGCTGAAGCACCGAATTGGGGCAGCTTCTATCAACCCTTGCCGGGCGGCGCGTGGGCGCATACCGCGTTTGAAGTCTCGCTGCGGCTGGGCAACGACAGCGCCAGCGACAAGACGGTCAGCATTGGCCTGACCAACAGCAGCGACGGAGTGTGGACGGACGTTCCGGTAGCCGCGCATACCCCATTGCAGCCGTATGTGCTCACACTGACTGTACCCGACTCCTGGGCGACCGTCCGCCTGATGATCCTCGTCAACCCGGCCGATAATGCGCCCGCTGCCCTTATCGACGACCTCGCGGTGTATCGCCCGCAGTGACATTGATCAGGGGGCGATCATGACACCACGAGTCGCTTTTTGGCCTCCCTAATGCAAGAATAAGGTGAGTCTAAAAACATCGTAGGGTATCATGGTCGAACTGCTGCAAACCTTTTCCCCACAATTCCAAGCGCTGCTCGCCACGCTCTTCACATGGGGCGTGACCGCCCTCGGCGCCGCCACCGTCTTTCTCACCGGACAAGTCAGCCGCCGCACCCTCGACACCATGCTCGGCTTCGCAGGCGGCGTGATGATTGCGGCCAGCTTTTGGTCCCTGCTCGCTCCCGCTATCGAAATGGGCGAAGGCGGCGTGCTGCCCGCGTGGTTCCCCGCGGTGACCGGGTTCATCCTCGGCGGGGTATTCCTGCGCGCGCTGGACTATGTGCTGCCGCACCAACATCCCGAGTCCGACCAACCGGAAGGAATCAAAACGGAGTGGCAGAAATCGCTGCTGCTCGTGCTGGCGATCACGCTGCACAACATCCCGGAAGGGCTGGCGGTCGGCGTGGCCTTCGGCGCGGTCGCGCACGGTCTCTCCTCGGCGACGCTGGCGGGCGCGGTCGCGCTGGCGCTCGGCATCGGCCTGCAAAACTTCCCGGAAGGCATCGCGGTCGCAGTACCGCTGCGCCGCGCGGGCATGAGCCGCCTCAAGAGTTTCTGGTACGGTCAGCTCTCCGCGGTCGTCGAGCCCATCGCCGGAGTGATCGGCGCGGCGGCGGTGCTCTACGCCCGGCCTATCCTCCCCTATGCGCTGAGCTTCGCCGCGGGCGCGATGATCTTCGTCGTGGTCGAAGAAGTGATCCCCGAAGCGCAGGGTAACGGCAACACCGACCGCGGGACGCTGGGCGCGATGCTCGGTTTCGCCGTCATGATGTTCCTCGACGTGGCGCTCGGCTAATCATCTGATAGTTAACCGATGGTGACAAGCTGTCAATTTGCATTGCGCGGCGCTCGGGTTTGCGCTATACGTAGGGACGCTTGTAAACAGGAGGAACGATGACGAAAGTCATTTGGATCACAACTTTACTGCTGCTGCTCGGCGCGGTCGCCGTGTCCGCGCAGGACAATACGCTGACGGTAGTGGCGCACGACAGCTTCGCCTACACGGAAGAGCTACTCGCACAGTTTCAAGACGAGACGGGCATCACCGTCGAGGTCCTGCGTCTGGGTGATGCCGGGACGATGCTCAACCAGCTTATTCTGAGCAAGAGCAACCCGCTCGGTGATGTCGTGTTCGGCGTGGATAACACGTTTTTGAGCCGCGCGCTGAATGAGGAATTGTTTGTCGCCTACGAATCGCCCGCGCTGCAGAGTGTCGACGAGGCGTTCATCGTCGATCCCGATCACAACGTCACCCCGGTCGACTATGGCGACGTGTGCCTGAACTACGATATCGCCAATTTCGAAGAGAACGGCCTCGCGCTGCCGGAATCGCTGGCCGACCTGACCAAGCCCGAATACAGCGGCTTGCTCGTCGTGGAAAATCCGGCCACCTCCTCGCCCGGTCTCGCCTTCCTCATGGCGACCGTCGCGGCCTTTGGCGAAGAGGGCGATTACACCTACCTCGATTACTGGACGGATCTGGTCGCGAATGATGTGGCGATCACTGAAGGCTGGACGGACGCCTACTATGGCGAATTCACCCGCTACGGTGGTTCGCGTCCGCTGGTGGTGAGCTACGCCAGCAGCCCACCCGCCGAAGTGCTGTTCGCCGACCCGCCGACGGATGTCGCGCCGACCGGGTCGATTGTGGCGGATGGCACCTGCTTCCGGCAGATCGAATTCGCGGGTATTCTGCAGGGCACGGATAACCTCGAAGCGGCGCAGCAGTTCATCGATTTCCTGCTGAGCGTCGACTTCCAGGAGGATATGCCGACGCAGATGTTCGTCTTCCCCGTGAATGGCAACGCGGAACTGCCCGAAGTCTTCACTGACTATGCGCAGATTCCGGAAAACCCGGTCGTGCTTGACCCGGCGGACATCGATGCCGGACGCGAAGAATGGATTGAGGCGTGGACGGAAACCGTTCTGCGCTGAGCTGGCTGGGGCGGAACGGGTTGATCCTGCTTCCGCCCGCCTTCCTCCTCGTCTTCTTTTTCTACCCGCTGATCAGTTTGTTCGTCGTCAGCCTGACGCCGGACGGTGTGCTCGATCTCAGCGGCTTCGCGGAAATCTTCACGGATGACTACTACATCCGCATCTTCCTGTTCACCACCGGGCAAGCCGCGCTCTCGACGCTGCTCACGGTCGGGTTGGCGCTCCCCGGCGCGTATGCCTTCGCCCGCTTCGACTTCCCCGGCAAGGCAATGCTGCTCTCCGTCTCGACGCTCCCGTTCGTGCTGCCGACGGTCGTGGTGGCCGCAGCCTTCAGCGCGTTGATCGGCGAACGCGGCATCCTCCCGCTCAACCTCGAAGGCACGCTGACCATCATCCTGATCGCGCACGTCTTCTACAACTACGCGCTGGCGCTGCGCATGATCAGCAGCTACTGGGCGACGCAAAGCCCGCGCATCGAAGAAGCGGCGCGGGTGCTCGGCGCGCATGGCTGGCGCTTGTGGTGGGAGATTCGCCTCGCGGCGATTCGTCCGGCAATTCTGGCGTCGTCCGCGCTGATATTCATCTTCTGTTTCACCTCGTTCGGCGTCATGCTGATCTTGGGCGGCATTCGCTTCGCCACGCTCGAAGTCGAAATCTACCGCCAGGCCAACAGCCTGCTCAACCTGCAGATCGCCGCCGCGCTGTCGATCTTTCAACTGGCGCTGATGTTCGCGCTTATGCTCGTCTACACACGCTTGCAGGCGCAGACCAGCACCGATCTGCAAGCTGCGCAGACGGTCGCGCGCACGCCAAAAACGCCCCGTGAGAAGCTGTTTGTCGGCAGCAACATCGCTTTGATGGCGGTGCTGCTGTTCGCCCCATTGATCGCGCTCTTGCTGCGCTCGTTCTGGTCGCCGAACGGCTGGACGCTGCAATACTACGCGGCGCTCTCCACCAATGCACGCGGATCGGTGCTGTTCGTGCCGCCGCTGGAAGCCGTCGGCAATTCGGTGATTTATGCCCTGCTGACGACCGTGCTGTCGCTCATCCTCGGCTTAATCGCGGCCTATGGGCTGGCGCGGCGCGGTCGGCTCTCCACCCTGCTCGACCCGATCTACATGCTGCCGCTGGCCACCAGCGCGGTGACGCTCGGCTTTGGCTTCATCATCGCCCTCGACGAGCCACCGCTCAACCTGCGCACCTCCCGCGCGCTGATTGTCATCGCGCACACGCTGGTCGCCATGCCGTTCGTGGTGCGCAGCGTGCTGCCCGCCCTGCGCAGCATTTCGCCGAATGTGCGCGGCGCCGCGGCGCTGTTGGGCGCATCGCCGACGACGATTTTGCGCTTGATCGACCTGCCGCTCATCGGGCGCGGGCTGATCGTCGGCGCAACCTTCGCCTTTACGGTAAGCATGGGAGAATTCGGCGCGTCGCTGTTCGTCGCGCGCCCCGAAACGCCGACCATGCCGCTGGTGATCTTTCGCCTGCTCGGTCAACCGGGCGCGCTCAATTACGGTCAGGCGCTGGCCATGAGCGCCATTTTGATGGGCGTGTGCGCGATCAGCTTTGTGCTGATCGAACGGGCGCGCGTGCTGGGAATCGGGGAGTTCTGATGCTGACAGTGTCCGGGATTACGCGCTCCTTTGACTCTGTGCCGGTCCTGCGTGGTGTCGATCTGAAGGTCGAACGCGGCGAAATTGTGTGTCTGCTGGGGGCGAGTGGTTCGGGCAAATCGACCCTGCTGCGTGTTATCGCCGGGCTGGATCGCCCCGACGCGGGCGATGTGCATCTGGAAGGCGGATCGATCCTCAAGCAGCCCGTCCACACCCGCGACTTCGGCCTGATGTTTCAGGATTTCGCCCTGTTTCCGCATTTGAACGTTGCGCAAAACGTCGAATTTGGCCTGCGCATGAAACAGATCAACCCGCGCGAACGTCAACGCCGCGTGAGCGAAGTCCTGGCGCTGGTCAACTTGAGCGGCTTTGAGCGGCGGGACGTCGCGCAGCTTTCGGGTGGAGAACGCCAGCGCGTCGCCTTGGCGCGTAGTCTCGCGCCGAATCCACGATTGCTCATGCTCGACGAGCCGCTCGGCGCGCTGGACGCCGTGCTGCGCGAACGCCTCATCCTCGAACTGCGTGATATCATCAAGGCGGTGGGCTTGACGGCCATCTACGTAACACACGACCGCCGCGAAGCCTTTGCCGTCGCGGATCGTCTCGCGATCATGGAGTCGGGGGTCATCGCGCAGATCGGCACGCCAATGGAGGTGTATCACCGTCCGACAACGGTGTTTGCGGCGCGGCTGCTCGGCTTAGGCAACGTGGTGACGGTGACAGACTGGCGCGATGGGCAGGCAACCACTGCGTTGGGCAGCTTCCCGCTCGATCAACGCGCGCCCGCCCTGCTCCTGCATCCCGACGGGCTCACCCTAGACGAAAACGGCGCTCTGCGCGGCACCGTGACCGAAGCCGTATTTCAGGGGGACGCGCTGCAAATCAGTCTGGAGGTGCAGGGTGTGCCGCTAACGTTCAAGTGTGATTCGCGGCGCGTTGGCCAACCGCCCCAGCCCGGTGCCCCCATCGGCCTGAGCATCAACCCGGCTCACGTGCTGCCGCTCAAACGATAGATCAGAAGACAAACGAGAAAAGGACGAGGCGTGCCTCGTCCCTACTTATACTCGTGACGTCTTTGTGCTCTCTGCGGTTAATTGTCTTTCGTCACTTCGGCGACGTACTCTTCGAACTTACCTGCATTGCACGCATCGACGTAGCGCATGAACTCGCCGCCACCGATCGGATAGAGCGGATAGCAGGAGGTCGGGTACGCGCCGCGGGGCGCATGCACGAGATGTGTCGTCGCCGGAGCGGGCATCAGGAAGCTGTCAGCCGTGCGTTCGACCCGGTCGACGATGTTTTCGACCGTGACAATCACCGTCTCCGCCAGATAGATCAGCTCCATATCCACGCCAAGGTTGTTATTCAGCCTGACGTTACCGCGCGCATCCCCTTCCAGCGCGTGAATCACCACCACATCACAGTGAATAGCCGGGAACGCGATCAATTCTTCGCCGCTGTACGGGTCGATCACCGTTTTGACGTCGGGACGCAAACGGGGCAAATCCGTGCCAAGCCACCCCATGGAGGGCATGAATCCAACGCCCGCCATATGGGCGCGCATGCCCATCGCGAGGCTCTGTTCGGTCTCTTCGATCACGCGCACCTCACCCCGATTCGCCCGTTCGGTGAACATCGGCGCGAGTCCAAACGACTCCAAGCCGAAATAGGCCGAGCGCACCGTCGCCACGCAGCCCGCGCCGACGAGCAAGTCGCTCTCAATGCCCGCTGTAAAGCATAAGAGGGTCAAGTCTTTGGGGCGCGGCGTCCGGCGGAGCAGTGCCTTGACGAACGCCACCGGGCGGCGATACACGGTCATGCCACCGAGCGCCAGCGTTGCGCCATCTGGGATGAGCGCCGCTGCCTGATCCAACGTAATCCACTCTGCCACCGTCTATCCCACCTCTTCTCTACGCTTCTGGGTCATGCTTGCCGATACAATACATCAACAGCCCGCAACACAACAGATTGAATTACCCACTTGGCCACCCGCTCTCCATCTTTGGTCGGGGAAATCCGATCCATCTGAAATCGGAGTAAGGGTTGGCTGTCTGTTGGATGAATCCGGGTTGGTAAAAGCGTATAGTTGCCCTTGGAATTATGCACTAGGAAAGAACGAATCATGCTGCGAGTCTGGTTAGCGATTATTCTGGCGGGATTAATGTTCACTGTTGGCGCCTTCGCGGCGGTAAGCGGGGCATCGCAGCCCGCCCTGTACGCGAGCGTCACACCGCGCCCCTCGGCGACCTTGGTGCCAACGGCTGAACTGACGCCCGCCGCTGTGGTTGGCGATCCAGTGCGTGGTCAGCAAATCTTCGCGCAGGGAGTCAATGGCGCGCCCCCGTGCTCATCGTGCCACGGTACGAGTGGCGGACGCAACGCGTTTCAACTGGCACCGAACATGACCGGTCTCAATGAACGCGCTGGGCAGCGCGTCGCCGGGCTGAGCGCGGAAGCATATATTCACCAGAGCATTGTCGAACCAGAAGCATTTCTCGTTCCTGGCTTCCGCCCCATCATGCCCCCCACCTTCGGCGAAACGCTCACCGAGCAAGATATTGCCGACCTAATCGCGTTTCTCCTCACCCTTTAGTCCTGTCAGGGCGGCCACCGAGCCGCCCTTTTTGATCACCACTCCCCTGTTCTAGCGTACAATCTACGCATCTCTCACAACACATTTACCCGCACATCTGTGCCAGACGCCGTATAATCGAAGTCTGAGAGTTCAGTGGAGTTACCCCATGAAATTGTCAAACCAACTGCGCGGGCGCTGGCAGCACCTGTCGACAGCCATCATCCTCGCCCTCGTGTTCACTGCCGGATTCGCCATCGGCAATGGCCGCGGGCTAACTCAAGCACAAGGCGGCGACACTGTGCCCCCCGCAGATGTCCAGCGAGACTTTGAACCGTTCTGGCAAGTGTTCAATCTGATCAAAAGCGATTATCTCGACGAGATCGACACGTCGGTGCTGGTTGATGGCGCGATCAGCGGCATGGTAGATGCGCTCGAAGACCAATACAGCGGCTACATGAATCCGGAAGTCTACGACCTGCTGAACAGCGATCTCGAAGGCGAGATTGAAGGCATTGGTGTCGTCATTCACACGGTCGAAGAAACGGGTGAGATCGAAGTCGTCGGTGTGCTGGAAGGCACCCCTGCGCAGCTCGCGGGCATGATGAACGGCGACATCTTCGTCACTGTGGATGGTCAGGAAGTCGCGGGTATGAACCAGACAGAACTGGCGGTGCTGGTGCGCGGTCCGGCGGGCAGCACCGTCGACATCACCGTCCGGCGCGACAATGAGCTCATCGAGTTCACCGTCGAGCGGGCGCATATCATCATCCCCAATGTCGAATATGAAATCCTTGACGGCAACTACGGGTATGTCAAGCTGAATCAGTTCACAGCGGAAGCCCGCCATGACCTCGACACCGCGTTGGCCAGCATCGACGTGAACAACTTGAATGGCCTGGTGCTCGACTTCCGCGATAATCCCGGTGGTCTGCTCAGCAGCGCCATCGAAATTGCAAGCGCGTTTATCGAAGAAGGCACCGTCGTTGTCGAGGATTTCGGCGACGGCAATTCACAGACCTTCACCGCCAACGGCGACTTCGCCGGGATCACCGTGCCGATTGTGCTGCTGGTCAACGAGAGCAGCGCGAGCGCGTCCGAACTGGTCGCAGGGGCGCTGCAGGATTCAGGTGCAGCGACCATCATCGGCGAGGCGACGCTCGGCAAGGGGACGGTACAGACGTGGCATCCGCTCATCAACGGCGGCGGCGTCCGCCTGACGATTGCGCGCTGGCTCACGCCGAGTGGGCGCTGGATTCACGAACAAGGCATCGACCCGGATATCACAGTCGAATGGACGCCGGAGAGCTATAACGATCCGAACGATCCGCAGTTGGCAGAGGCGCTCAGCTTCCTGCAGACGCAGGTCGCAGCACCCGCGCAGTAAGCAAGCATTTCAGATGTTGGGGTGCAGAGTGCTGCGCCCCAACGCTTTCCCCTCGTTTGTCAGCCGCCACTTTGCATTCCCCTCGCCCCATGCTATACTGCGAACGCTTTTTATCAGCTAGGAGTTTACGGCATGGAAGCTGCCTTACAGATCGTCTCGATTATTGTTTCAGTGGTGTTGGTTATTCTCGTGCTGATGCAGGCGAAAGGCTCCGGCCTTGGCGACTTGTTGGGCGGCGGCGAAAGCGGCGGCATCACCCGCACGCGCCGTGGTCTGGAAAAGACGCTCTATCAAGTTACCATCGTGTTGGGCTTCGTGTTCCTGATGGTCGCCATCCTTTCATTTGCGCTCAACAACTAACCGCACGAATACAATTTGTCTTGACAGGTGTTTCGCCCAGCCGGGAAACACCTTTTTTGCGTTGAGGTGAAGTGTCATGCTGCGTGGATTTCGCTGGCAATTGATCGCCCTGCTGCTGGCGGCGGCGCTGTTTGTGATCGGTTTGATGGTGCGGAGCAGCGATGCGCCCACCCCCGCCCCGACGGCAACGGCGACCATCGGCAGTGAAGAAGCAGGCATCGCGGCGCTGCCCAGTCCCACCCCCAACCCAACGTCACCGCCGCTGCAAGTGACGCTGACGACGGACGGCGGCACCTACCGTGAAGCATTGATCGGCACCGTGCAGCGGTTGAACCCGCTGTTCGCCAATCTCAACCCGGTCGACCGGGACATTACTGCGCTCATCTTTGAGGGTCTGACCAAAACGGATGCGTTCGGCGAACCGATTCCGGCGCTCGCCCAAAGCTGGGTAATTTCCGCCGACGGTCTCGAATACATCTTCACGCTGCGGCAGGATGTCCTCTGGCAGGACGGCATCCCCTTCACCGCGGCGGATGTCGCCTACACAATGTCGGTGCTGCGGTCGCCGATCTTCCCCGGCAACGCCGAACTCGGCGCATTCTGGCGCACGGTCGAAACCGATCAACTCGGCGATTATCTGATCCGTTTCCGGCTCACGCAGCCGCTCGGCACGTTTCTGGATCGTCTGACCATTGGTATCCTGCCGGAACATGCGCTGCGCGGCACCACCGCTGACGCGCTGGCGACCCATCCGTTCAACCTGGCGCCGATTGGCACAGGCGCCTACCAGCTCGACAGCATTCACGCAGATGCTCAGCGCATTACCGGCGTCAGCCTACGCTTAGCACCTGTCTACCGCCAGCGACCAGAAGGTCAAACGGGCGCATATGCCCTCGACCGCATCAGCTTCACGCTGTTCGACTCGTTCCAAGCCGCCTATGACGCGCTGGCGGGCGGCGCAGTCGAAGGTTTGGCCGCCCGTGATTGGAACGAACGCGCGCCGCTGTTCCAGTTGACCTTGAACCAAGCGAACCTCACCCTCTACAACGGCGTCGAACCCACGCTCGGCGCGATCATCTTCAACTGGGTCGCGGACGATTCGCGCTTCTTCCGCGAACAACGCGTGCGCGTGGCCCTCGATACCGGGCTGGATCGCTCGTCGGTATTGGACCGCAGTATGTCAAATGCGGCTATTCGCGCGGACAGTCCCATGATCCTCGGCTCATGGGCGTATTCGCCGGAGGTTGCACCGCCTGCTTACGATCCCACGACCGCGCGCGCCCTGCTCCAGCAGGCCTTTGACCGCCTGGAGCGGTTGAGTGGCAGCGACGAAAGCACGGCGGAAGCCACCGCCGCCCCGGAAGGAACAGTTGAAACGGCGGCGCTGTTCACCTTCACTATCCTCACGCCGGATGATCCCGCGCTCGTACGGCTGACGAACGAGATCGCGACGCAGTGGTCGCAGTTGGGGCTGAACATCAGCATCGACGCCGTTAATCAGGCGACCTATGACGAACGCCTGCGCGCCCACGACTTCGACGCGGCGCTGGTCGAGTACGCGCTGGGCGACAGCGCGGATCCGGATGTGTATGCGTTCTGGCATCAGGGGCAGTACCCGGACGGCTTGAACTACGGGGGTGCGGATGATCGGCGCATCAGCGAACTGCTGGAACGTGGTCGACGAGAACCGTACGGCATCAACCGCTTACAGGATTACCGCGCGTTCCAGAATATCTTCGTCGACCGCGCCATTGCCATCCCGCTGTATTATCCCGTCTACACCTTCGTCACGCGTTCGAACGTGACTGGGGTGCAGTTGGGTTACCTCGGCACGCCCGCCGACCGCTTCCGCAACATCGCAGATTGGTCGGTACAGTAAAAGAAGTTTACAGTAGACAGTTTACAGTCCACAGCTAAAACGTGAACTCACTGTCTACTGTAAATTGTGAACTGAACACTTCTAGAGCGCATTCTCTTTTTCGAGGATTTCACGCAGCAGGTCTTTGCGAGCGCTGCCGCCCAGCATCTCCAGCTTGCGCACGCCCAGCGGATCGATCAGATCGCGCAGCAGGCGTACTTCTTGCTCGCTCGGGAGAGGCGTCTCGTGCACGTCCTCGGCAACTTCCAGCTCAAAGCCCGTCTTCTTCTTGACCTGCTCGACCGTCACGCCGGGATGCATCGCGATCAGCCGCATGCGCCCGTGCGCCCAATCGAACTGCCCTAGATCGCTGAGCAGGTACTTCGGACCGCTGCCGCGTTTCCGCTGCGCGCTGTGCCCCATGCCGCTCACAAAGTCGACCTTGTCGACAAACGTCACTTTGGAGTGCCGCGGCACATACAAATAGGTATGATCGGAGTATGGCGTCACATCCGGGATGCCACCCGTCCCCGGCAGGCGCATGCGCGGATGCTCGTAGTCCTGCCCAAAGGCGATGTTATTCGTATTGCCGAGCGCGTCGATCTGCGCGGGACGGAAGAACTCTTTCGGATTGTACTTCGGCAGCAAGTCGACCGCCGCGGCGACAAAGCCCACGTTGATCAAGCCTTTGCCAAGCCAGATATCCTCGATCCGCCCGACGCCGAGCGGTGCCCACTCGTGCGCGATGCTCTGTCCGATGGCCGAGGCAAACACCACATGCGGCGCGTGCGTCATCTGCGCAAGGATGAAACCCGCCATGACCAACGGCGTGTTGATCCCTTGCGCCAGCACCTCACCATCCACCACCTGCCGCGAGATACATACGCACAGCAGTTCATCAATCGTGCAATCGACCACTTAATCGTCTCCGGGTTCGTCGGACATGCGCACCATGAGCGGCGCGAACTTACCAATAATGTCAATTAAATCGCTCTGCGCGCCGATCACTTGCTCAATCGGTTTGTAGGCTTGCGGTGCTTCGTCCATGCCGCCGCCCAGCAGCGTGACGCCGCGCTCCTTCAGGTAGCGGTCGCGCTCGGTCTTGGTGATCGCCTGAATTGCCTGCTTACGCCCCATCGCTCGCCCGGCTCCGTGCGACGCCGAATTGAGCGCGTTCGTATTCCCTTTGCCCCGCACCAGATAGCCGGGATCGCCCATCGAACCGGGGATGATGCCGAGCACGCCCGTGCCCGCCGGGGTCGCCCCTTTGCGATGCACGAACACCTTGCGCTCGTTCCCCTGAAAACCCGCTGGAGCGGGAATGGTTTCCATCCAGGCGAAGTTGTGGTGATTCTCGACCGAGAGGATCGGCTTGAGGCCAACAGCCTTGGCCACGCGCTGGTGAATCACCTCATGGTTCGCCGCCGCGTAACGCCCGGCTAGTTCCATCGACAGCCAGTACTCCTGCCCCGGTTGCCAGTCGAGCGGCAGCCACGCCAGATGGCGCACCGCGGACTCCAGCTTAGGGTGCAGTTCCATCGCCAGCTTCGAGTAATGATTGGCGATCTTGAAGCCCACGCCGCGCGACCCGCTGTGCGAGAGCAGCGCGAGGTAACTGCCCGCCTTCAACCCGGTATCCGCATCATCATCTGCCACGGTGAACGCGCCCCATTCGACGAAATGGTTGCCGCTGCCGCTCGTCCCGAGCTGATCGTAGGCGCCATCTTTCAGCGATTTGAGGTACTTGGTCGCCTCCCACGCCGGATCGTCAAGCACGTCATGCTCGTTGCGATCATTCCCGGTGAACTTCGCGCCGACGCCAAAGCGCGTCTGTTCCATCAACGCCTTTTTGAACTGCCCCGGCTTCTGTCCGACCGTAATTGGCGAAATTGGGTAGATGCTCAGGCGCATGCGGCAGGCAATATCCACGCCGACCGCGTAGGGAATCACTGCGTTATCAGTCGCCAGCACGCCGCCGATCGGCAAGCCGTACCCGACATGCGCGTCCGGCATGAGCGCGCCCGCCACGCTGATCGGCAGCCGCATAGCGGCGTCCATCTGCGCGATGGCGCTGGCATCGATATTGTCTGCGCCCCATACCTGATACGGGAGCGGCTGCGCGCGCAGATCGTCTTGGTGCTCCATAGTGGGTTTCCGTGTTACAATTTTTCAGGTGCGGGTTAGTGTACACCTATTCCACTGAATTTAGGAGATGCGTATGTCTCTCGTGACCACCCTGCGACAAGCGGATATCTTCTATGAACTGACCCCCACGCAGTTGGAGCTGGTGGCATCGATTTGCACTGAGGTCACGTACAATCAGGGCGACATCATCTTCGAAGAACAGACTAACGGCAGCGAAATGTACGTCATTGCCAGCGGTGAAGTCGAAATTCAGATCAACCCCGCGCTCATCGACAAGGTCGGTGTGAGTGAACCGCAAACCATCAGCGTACTGCGCCGCGGACAGTCGTTCGGCGAAATCGCGCTGGTCGATGAAGGGCTGCGCTCGGCGCGGGCGCGCGTCGGTCAGCCAGACACGCACCTGATCATCATCCCGCGCGAACAATTGATGTATCTATGCAGCACCTACCCGCAGATGGGTTTTCGCCTCATGCGCAACCTTGCCGCCGACCTCGCCATGAAGATCCGCAATACCGATCTCAAAGTGCGCGAATACTTACTGTGGCGGCAGCGCCAGTAACCAAAGAAACCGACCAACAACCTATGCTCTATCCCATCATCCTCGTCATCGTGTGCCTGCTCATCGGCTTGTCGAAGGGAGGCTTAGGCGCGGCGCTGGCTGTGCTGGCCGTCCCCTTGCTCAGCCAGGTGATGCCCGTCAGCGCCGCTCAGGGCGTCGCGCTCCCCCTGCTCATCGTTGCCGATTGGTTCGCGCTCTGGGCATACCGCGGCACGTGGAACATGCACTACATCTGGCGCACCATTCCCTTTGCCACCATCGGCATTGTGATTGGCACTGCCATGCTCACGGGACTGCCCAACCAGACACTCAAGCACATTGTGGCGCTGTTCACGCTGTTCTTCGTGCTCTACCGCTTGTTCGGTGACCGCCTCATGACCGCAGAATATCAGCCGCGCACGTGGCATGCCTACTTTGCAGGCGCCATCTCCGGCCTCGGCTCCGCCCTGGCGAATGTCGGCGGGCCGCCGTTCACGGCGTACATGCTGCTGCAGAAGCTGGAACCGCTGCCCTTCGTCGGCACGATCACGCTGTTTTTCGCCATCGTTAACGCGCTTAAGCTCCCCGGCCTGATGATCGCGGGCATCTTCGATTTTGGCCGCCTGCTTAGCATGATCTGGGTGCTGCCCGTGCTGCCCGTCGGCGTATGGATCGGGCGGTATGTGATCAAGCGCATCAATCAACGCGTGTTTGAACGCTTTATGCTCGTCATGCTGGTGCTCACGGCGCTCATTCTGCTGTTCGGCTAACACGCCAAGACAGCTACCCCACCCGGTGGCAACTCGATAAGACATGCATTAGTGTTTATGTTTTCACTGATGTGCTGCCGCAAGTCCTCGCTATAATGACGAATTGTATTGCGTAATTCGGATTGTAAGGAGGCAAAGATGCGGAAATTTGGAATCGTGTTACTGTTGTTGACCCTGCTGAGTGCGTTCGCGGTGACGGCCCAGGAAACTACCACCGAACCGACCGCCGAAGTCACCGTCGATGCGACCACCCCTGCTCCACAGGCGGGCGCGACCACGGCCCCCGGTGCTGATCAGACCACCCCACAGGCCACTATGGAGATGGAAGTGAGCACCGAAGCGACCGCCGAGATGCTCACCGACGAGCGCGTCCATGTGCGCTTCGCTCACTTCGCGCCGGATGCGCCCGCCGCGCAAATCAGCCTGAACGGCGCCGTGCCCGAAGAAGCGGCGGCCCTCGAATATCCTTCGATATCTGATTGGATGAGCTTTGACGCGGGCACACTCAGTCTGGAAGTCATGACCACGGGTGATGGCAGCACGACGGTGCTCGGCCCGACCGACCTGAGCCTAAGCGTGGGCACATGGCAAACCATTGCCATCATCGACAGCGGCGCGGAAGGCAGCCTCAATGCGATCATCGTGCAGGAAGCCTACGACGATCCGCTGCCGGGAACGGGTGGCCTGACCTTCCTCAACGCCGTAGCCGGCAGCAGCGCAGTTGACCTGAACCGCGATGACGTGGTGTATTTCGCCGCGCTCGACTTCCCGAACACGGAAGGCGGCATCTTCTTCTCCACGCTCATGGCTGATTCCGGCACATACGACTTCCGCGTGAGCCCGAACGATGACCCGACGACCACGCTGGCCGAAGCGCCGCAGCAGGAACTGGAAGAGAACGCCTATACCTTCATGGCGCTGATCGGCACGCCGGACGCGCCGGAGCTGTTCATCGACGTGACCGACCGTTCGGAAGTCGCCATCGAATTGGGACGCCTGCCTGAACCCGGCACGCTGCTGGAAGCGCTCGGCGCCGACGATAACCTGACGGGGTTGGAAAGCGTGCTGGCCTCCAGCGGACTGCTCGACACGCTGAACTCGGAAGGCGCAGAGTACACAATCTTTGCGCCCGCCAACTTCGCGCTGGACGAAGTCGATATGAGCGGCATGACGCCCGAACAAATCGATCAGGTGTTGGAGAGTCACGTGGTCGAGGGCAAGCTGACCTCACGCGATCTGCTCAATGGCGATCCGATCACGACGCTGGCGGGGACGCCGCTGGAAGTGACGGTCGAGGGCAATAACATTTACGTCAATGGGGTGCAGGTGATCGCCGTGAACATCCCCGCGACCAACGGCGTGATCCACATGCTCAACGCCGTGCTACCGCAGGGTGAAATGGCTCAGTAGGCACAGCGACAGCATCTCGGGGTTTGTAGGGGAGGGGCTTGCCTCTCCCGCTACCCATTAAGCTTGAACTAACCGGAAGTGGGCGGGACAAGTCCCGCCCCTACAACACAGTCAGACGCGGGCGAGGTTATGCCTTCACCAAGCGCACAAACTTGCGCTTGCCGACCTGCAGCACCGCAGGCAGCATGTCCGGCGACACGACCGCCGCGATATCGGTCACCGGCTGATCGTTGAGCCGGATGCCGTTTTGCCCCATCAGGCGCTTAGCCTCCGCGCCGCTGGCGACCATGTCCAACCGGCGCAGAATGTCGATCACCTTCTCAGTCGCGGCCAGCACGGATTCGGGAATGTCTTCCGGAACCCCGCTGCCCATCCCGCGATGCGCTTCATCCCACCACTTCTGTGCGCCCTGCGCCGCCGCCGGGCTGTGGAAAATCGACACAATTTCGCCCGCGAGCCCCATCTTGGCGTTGTTCGGGTGAATCGAGCCGTTCGTCAAGCCCTGCTCCAGTTCACGTAGGCGATCCGGCGACCAACCGAGCACGAGCTTGTGATAGATCAGCATGGCCTTGTCGGGAATGCTCATCACTTTGCCGAACATGTCTTCCGGCGTGCTCAGCAGGGGGATGTGGTTGCCGAGGCTCTTGCTCATCTTGATCTCGCCGTCCGTCCCCGGCAGGCTTTCGCCCATAATGATGGCGATTTGCGGCTTCTGCCCCATGCCCTCTTGCAGCTTGCGCCCGGCGACCAGAATGTTGAACAACTGATCCTGCCCGCCGATCTGTACGTCGGCTTCCTGCGCGACCGCGTCGTAGCCCTGCATCAAGCCGTAGAACATCTCATGCAGGTAAATCGGTTGCCCGGCGTCGAGGCGCTTGGCGAAGTTTTCGCGCACGAGGAACTGCTGCACCGTGAAGTTGCTCGCCAACCGGATGATATCGGCAAAGTCCAGCGTCGACAGCCACTCGTCATTCCGGCGAATGCGCGTCAGGTTCGGGTCGAGAATCTTGAACGCCTGCTCTGCATAGGTGCGCGCGTTGATCTCCACCTGTTCGCGGGTCAGTTGATCGCGCACCTTGTCCTTATCGGATGGGTCGCCGATCAAGCTGGTGAACGTGCCGATCAGGAAGGTCACATCATGGCCGAATTCCTGAAACTGGCGCAGCTTACGCATGGTGATCGTATGGCCGAGGTGCAGATCCGCTGTACGCGGGTCATAGCCGCAGTACACGCGCAGCGGGCGGCCTTCTTTTTCCGCCTCGACTAGACGCTGGCGCAGTTCGCGGCGCATGGTCTCTTTCGTTTGCGGGTCGCCATATTCCGCGCCTGACATCAGAATGTCGACTTGTTCGTCAAGCGATTTAGTAGGTGTCAAAGTCATCGTAAGTTCCTAGACAGAATGGATGAACGTGACACTAGTATATAGCACTGCCGCCGCAAAAATAAACGCCGGGTCAGGGCGACTGATCCGGCGTTCCAGCGGCGGTGTGTAAACTACTTGATGGGCATGTAGAGGTCGAGCACCATGTCTTCCGGCGCGACCTCCGCGCCGACGCGGATGTGCTCTTCCAGCCACTGATGCGGCCCGTACTGAACGCCGCTGGCTTCGCGCCACTTGACAAATTCCTGCCACGTCGGCGCGATGTTGTCCACGCCGACGACGCGCGTCACGGCGTATTTGCCGCCGCCGAACTGCTTGATCTGCGCCGCGCCCTCCGCTTGCACGTCGTCACCCACGGTGATCCAGACCTCGTAACCATACTGCGGGCTGCCCACCGACGGGCTGGGGTTGTTGAACCCGAACAGGCGGTGCGGCTGATCAAACAGGTGATGAGCCGCCGCCCACGCGAACATCTGGTTCCATGCCAGCATTTCCGGCTCGGTGCCGTAACCGAGCACGCTGGCCACGCGCAAAGGTTGAAGGTCGACGATTCGTACGTCCATGAGCTGTTCTCACTTTCTGGTGGAGCGTTCCGTCAATCGAACACTCTATGACACATGGTACGGTGCAAAGCTGACACCCTCTGTCAGCTTTTTGCGGTAAGCTGCAAACAGATTTGATGGAGGGGGAGTTATGCGCGCCGATCGGTTAATCAACATCGTGCTCACGCTGCAAAACCGCCGCACCGCCACGGCGCAGGAACTGGCTGATGAACTCGGCGTCTCCAAACGCACGATCTACCGTGACATGGATACATTAGGCGAACTCGGCGTGCCGATCTATGCGGATTATGGTGTGACAGGCGGCTACCATCTGCTCGAAGACTACGGCGGAGAGCTCAACGGCTTAACACGCGACGAACGCGGGTCACTGCTCATGCTCAGCGTGCCGGACGCGCTCGCCGAACTCGAAGTCGGGCAAAAACTGCGAACCGCCCTGCTCAAGTTGTATGCCTCGGTGACGCAGGGACGACCGCAGCGCATTCTGCTTGATTGGACGTGGTGGGGACAGCGCGAGGCGACCACGCCGCATCTGCGCGCGCTGTACGACGCCGTGCAAACAGATCGGCAGGTGCACATCCGCTACCGTCTCTGGGGGCATGTGCCGATTGAGCGCGTGGTCGATCCCTATGGGCTGATTTTCAAAGCGGGCATCTGGTATGTGATTGTGGGGAGCGGCGGCAGTCTCCAGCATTACCACCTCGGCGATCTCGACGATGTTCAGGTGAGTGTCAGCCCGTTCAACCGCCCCAGCGATTTCGATCTGGAGGCGCACTGGCAAACCATTTGCGCCGAGGCTGAACTGCCGCCGCCAGCATTCGAGGTGGTGCTGCGCGCGTCACACGCGCTACTGCGCACCTGGACACAGCCTCATACCCTGATTCGGAACGAAGGTGAATCAACTCTCATCGGCTTGGCGCTGGAGAACTTTGAAGCAGCTTTGAAGCTCGTGCTGGCGTTGGGCGGCGCGGTCGAAGTGCTTGCGCCGGAAGCGCTACGGCTCACGGTTCAGGACTACGCCGCCCAGATTTTACGCCGTTATGGTCATCCCACGCCGACGATCACGCGACCTTCATGACCTTGTCGATCTTGAAGCGAATGATCATCATGTCGAGCGTCGTCCGCCATAGTTCGATGTCCTTGTCCGCCTGCGGATTTTCCTCGTAGCGGTAGGTCATCTGTTTAAGCCAGCGGTAATCGGGATCTTCCTCGTTATAGCAGCGCCCTTTGAAGCTGTAGCCGACGCCTTCGACCGAGTCGCCGCCCAGGGTGAGCGACGCTTTAGGATTGGCGGCGATGTAGTCGACCTTCTTGGTCTTGCGGTCGCTGATAATGATGATGTCGTCGCCCTCCACATCAAACCACAGCGGCACAGTATGCGGATAGCCGTTCGCGTCGATAACCGTAAGGCGGGCGATCAAAGGTTTTTTCAGAAATTCGCGGACTTCGTTCGTCAACATGAGTTCATATCCTTTTTTCCACGGCAAAGTATAGCGTTTGTACCCGGAGAAAGTAAAAGCGCGGAACCTGGTGGGATTCCGCGCTTTTACTTAAGGAGGAGGAGAGATGTACGTTAAGCGACAGGTGCTGCCGTTTCAATTGCGAAACGGATAAGCGTTAAGTTGGGATTGGACAACCATTCTGCCACGTCGAGCTTGACTTGACGGTCGCCCTCGTAGCGATTGGCAATCCGCTTGAGCGTCTGATAATCGGGCTTGCGCTCGATCATGATTTCGCCCGTGAACACGTACCCTTCGGCTTCACAGTTCGTCGCGCCGATGATGACTGTGCCCCGGCTGCGCGCAAACTCGACCGACTGGTTGTTGCGGTGGCTGATCAGCAGCAGGTCGCCACCGTCCACATCGAACCACAACGGGATCGAGTGGGGAAAACCGTCATGGTCAATGACGGACAGCGTAGCGGTCAACGGCTTAAGCAGGAACTGACGAATCGGTTCGGTCAGAACAATGCTTGGGGTGTTAATCACAGAAGTCTCCTCAGGAGTACTTGCCGTCCAGCGCCGGAACGCCGGGTTACTTATGTGTTTACAAAAGTCATTGTACTCCCAAGCACTGCTGCAAAAAACCGACATACGTCACCTTGATCACGGGCTATTGCTCCCAATTTCACAAGCTACAGCTTAACGCACTCATCCCCTACAAAAAACATCGGTCGCAGACTATAATTTCACTGAAATGTACGCCCCTTCACAAGGACTTATGATGAAACCGATGACCAGCGCCGAGGCGCGCAAGGCATTCTTAGACTTTTTTGCAGAAATGAAACATCAGGAAGTGGCGTCCTCGTCGCTGGTGCCGTCCAATGACCCGACGTTGCTGTTCACCAACGCGGGCATGGTGCAGTTTAAAGATGTGTTCCTCGGGCTGGATTCGCGCCCCTATTCCCGCGCGACCACCTCGCAGAAGTGCATGCGCGTATCCGGCAAGCATTCCGACCTCGAAAACGTCGGCCCGTCGCTGCGTCACCACACCTTCTTTGAAATGCTCGGCAACTTCAGCTTTGGCGACTACTTCAAACGCGACGCGATCAAGTACGCTTATACCCTGCTGACCGAAGTTTACGGTTTACCCAAAGAACGCCTCGCCTTCACCGTCTACCAGAACGACGACGAAGCCTATGACATCTGGGTCAAGGAGATGGGCGTTGACCCCAAGCGCGTGGCGCGTCTTGGCCCCAAAACGAATTTCTGGCAGATGGCGGAAACTGGCCCCTGCGGCCCCACCAGCGAACTCCACTGGGACAAGTACCCGGATCGCGGCATTGACGACATTATCCCCTCGCTGACCAAGGAAGATGACCGGTTCCTCGAACTGTGGAACCTCGTGTTTATGCAGTTCAACCGCACGCAGGACGACCCGGACCACACAGGCGCGTTCGATGTGCCGCTGCCCAAGCCCGGCGTCGATACCGGCATGGGTCTGGAACGCGTGCTGAGCGTCGTCAACGGCGTGCTGTCGAACTATGAAACCGACCTGTTCCTGCCGATCTTCGCGGCGACGCAGAAGCTCACGGGCGACACCGACGAGCAGCGCGACGCCAATATTGTGCCCTACCGCGTCATCGCCGATCACTTGCGCGCGGCGGTCTTCCTCATCGCCGATGGCGTGCTTCCCGGCGCGAAAGGCCGCGACTCGGTCTGCCGTCTGGTCATCCGCCGCGCGTCGCGTTTCGGCTCCAAGCTCGGTTTTGATAAACCGTTCCTCGGCGGCTTGGTCGACGCCGTGATTGGCATCATGGGCGCGCAGTATCCGGAATTGGTTGAACGCCGCGACGCCATCATCAAAGTTATCACGCAGGAAGAAGAACGCTTCCGCCGCACGCTTGACCGCGGGCTGACCGAACTCGAAGAAGAACTCGACCGCCTGCAAAGTGCTGGCCAAACCGTGCTGAGTGGCGACAAAGCGTTCTACCTCAAGGCGACGCTCGGCCTGCCTATTCAGGTCACGAAAGATATCGTCGAAGAACGCGGATTCAGCGTCGACGAAGCGGGCTTCAAGGTTGCTGAAGAAGCGCACTCGCTTGCCAGCGGCGGCGGTCAGGCGATGGGAACGATTGCCAGCGCGGACGCCTACAACGACACGCTCAACGCGCTCAAGGCCTCGGGCGCGCTGGCGTCCAGCGGCGTGATCTACACGCCCTACACCGCCTCCCCGGTCGATGAACCAGTGGTCGCGCTGTTCGTGGACGGTCGCCCGGTGCAGGATGCGCTCGTCGGCGACAAGGTCGAAATTGTACTGCCCAAGACGCCGTTCTATGTCGAGGCAGGCGGTCAGGTGAGCGACACGGGCGTGATCAGCGGCCAAGGCTGGCGCGTCGAAGTTGAGGACATGCGCCGTCCAGTCGGCGGCTTAATTGTACATGTTGGCGAAGTCGTGGAAGGCACGCCGAAGGTCGGCGATGCAGCCCACGCGCAGATCGACTTCGAACGCCGCGGCGACATCACACGCAATCACACGGCGACGCATCTGCTCCATGCGGCGCTGCGCCGGCACCTCGGCACACACGTCCAGCAGCGCGGTTCGCTGGTCGCGCCGGACCGTCTGCGCTTTGACTTTGCGCATGACAGCAAAGTCACGCTCGACCAGATCCGCGAGATCGAGACGGAAGTCAACGACTACATCCTGAAGAATTACCCAGTGCTGACGGTCGAAAAGTCGCTGGCCGACGCCCGCGCGGAAGGCGCGATGGCGCTGTTCGGCGAAAAGTACGGCGAACGCGTGCGCACCGTCACGGTGAAGAAGGACGACGACCGCTACAGCTATGAACTCTGCGGCGGCTGCCACGTCAATGAGACCGGGCAGATCGGCGCTTTCATCATCACCGCCGAAGGCAGCGTGAGCGCGGGTATTCGCCGCGTCGAGGCGCTGACCGGGCACGGCGCGGTCGACTACATCCAGAAGAGCATGAACACGCTCGGTCAGTTGGCCGCACAGTTGAGCACCTCGCCCGACCAGGTCGGCGACCGGATCGCCGCGCTGCAGAGCGAACTCACGACAGCTAAGAAGCAGGCGGCGACGCTGCAGCGCGAACTGGCGAAGAAGAGCTTCGATGTGCTGGTCAGCAGCCAACTCGAACTGGTCAACGGGGCGCAGGCACTCATTGCTCGTCTGGACGATGTGCCGCCGGATATGCTCCGCGAGATGTCGGACTGGTTCCGCAACGCGGTCAAGAGCGGCGTGATGGTCATTGGCAGCGTGATCGACGGCAAGCCGCAGTTGGTCGTCGCGGTGACCGATGATCTCTCAAAGAAGGGCTATCACGCGGGCAATCTCATCAAGGGGATTGCGGCGGTGGTCGGCGGTGGCGGCGGCGGGCGTCCGACCATGGCGCAGGCCGGTGGCAAAGACGCGGGCAAGCTCAATGAAGCCCTCGATACGGCGCGTCGGTTAATCGCTGCGGCGGGCGGATGAAGGCCGAATTTCTCCAGCTAGAAACGGGTGAGGATGTCGCGAGTATCCGCGACCGCCTCACCTTTTTGCGCGGGCAGCGGGTGCTGTTGATTTGGCCGGAAAACGGCACGGCTCTCACCCGTAAGCTCGATCTCGTGCTGGTGCAGCGGGAGGCAATGCGGTTGGCCATCCGTCTCGCCCTCATCACGCACGACGCCGTCGTGATTCGGCATGCGGCGGAACTCAACATCAGCACGTTTGAAACGGTCGGCCAAAGCGAACGCGGCAAGTGGAAGCGCGGTCGCTCGAAAGTCTTCACGACGCGCTTTCAACGCCCCAAAGACGAACCGGAAGCCGAAGAACTCAAGCAGTATGCTAGCCGAGTGCTGATCGACGACGAGCCGCGCAGCGTGAAGATACGCCGCGCCATCGGTCGGCTGGTCGCGCTGCTCCTGCTGCTCGGCGTGCTGGTCGCCGTCGGGATCGTCGTGCTGCCGAGCGCGACCATCACCGTGACGCCCGCGCAGGAACGACTGCAAATCGACGCCACGATTACCGCCGACCCCGAACGCGCGGGCGGCTTCCCCGACGTCGAAAACGGCATCATCCCGGCTATCAGCCTGATCGCGCAGATCGAAGAGCGCGCCACCATCGAAACGACAGGCGCGCAGGACTTGCTCGATACGACCGCCACGGGCAGCGTCATCTTCATCAACCGTACCAACCAGACCATCACCATTCCGGCAGGGCAAATCGTCGCCACTAGCTCGGGTACAACCATTCGCTTTCGCACCACCGCCGACACGAATCTCGCGGGCGGTATTGGCTTGCAGAGCGAAGTTCCGGTCGAGGCCGAAGCGGCGGGCAGCAGCGGCAATGTCGACGCCAACCAGATCAACACGGTGGTCGACAACGAAGACCTCGCGCCGCGCGTGGAAGTCCGCAACCTCACGCCGATCACCGGCGGCGAGGATCGCGCCGTGCGCGCCGTCAGCGCCGACGACCGCGACCGTCTGATCGCGATTCTGCGCCAGCAATTGCAGGACCGCGCCTATACCGAAATGCTCACGCGCATCGACGAGTCGCAGTTTCTCATTCCCGAAACCGTGCGCATCAGCGAAGAACGCACCGACTGGATGACCTTCGATCACGAAGTGGGCGACGTGGCCGATTCGCTCTCGCTCACCATGCGCGTGATCGTCGCGGCGACCGCCGTCGATGAGCAGACGGCACAGCAGGTCGCGTTTGCGCGGCTGGCGGGGCAAATCCCGGCGGGGCGTTCGCTGCGACCGGAAACCATCCTGTATGAGCGCGGTGCGGTGACGAGCTTTGAAGCGAATGGACGCGTAATCTTCAATCTGGCGTGCAGCGCGCTCGCCGCCCAGCAGATCAACTATGGTGAATTGGGTAACCAACTGGCCGGTCGCACGCCCGAAGAAGCGCTGCAAACGCTCACGACCACGCTCGATCTCGCCGAAGGCACCGTGCCCCAAATCAGCATCAATCCGGACTGGCTGCCGCGTCTGCCACTGCTGCCCGTTCGCATCCAGATCAAGACCCAGAGCCCCGGCGTATGACCGAACGGTCGATCCCGGGGCGGCTGCTGGGACTGGATCACGGGCTGGCGCGCATCGGCGTGGCGGTCAGCGACGCGACCGGGCTGGTCGCCAAAGAGCTAACGATCATCGAGCGCAAGTCCAAGCGCGAAGACTTCGAGAAGATCAATCGCCTTGCGACGCAGCATCAGGTGATCGCCTTCGTGATCGGCCTCCCCACCGACCACGACGCGCCGGAGGGCAAATTCACGCAGGCGGATAAAGTCCGCAACTGGGTGCAGGCGTTCGCGGCGACGACGATCCTGCCGATCATCCTGTGGGACGAACACATGACCACCGTCGACGCCAGCGAAATCGCGCGGCGGCAGGGACGCAAGCTGCGCGACCACATCGACGATCTCGCCGCCCGCGTCATGCTGCAAAGCTATCTGGATGCGGTGCGCGACGGTCTCGCGTCACCGCCGTAAGTTGTGTATGTGTTCCCCTTGATGTCGTAAGGAAGGTTTACATCCTAACTACGCCCACATTAACTTAGGTCTACTGTACGCCATCCTGCGCGTCGGATAGCTTCTTCAACGTCATGATACTTATCCAGAGAATCAAACTTAAACCTGATTGGGGGAAGTGTGTAGAATTCTATGAATGGTCCATCAGCCCATGGTGGGGTCATTACATTTCTCGTACCGACTGCTTTAAACCGCTTGATTCGTTCGATGTAATCCTGGCGGTTCTCATTCTCAACATTTTGCCAAGCGCTACTGCTCGTACGCTGACTGATGTAGTTTTCATAGCATTGTTTGAAATCAATGGACTGTTCTTGCCCCTCAGAATCAACATAAGTAAACCCTTGCGGCGTGAAAGTACGAATGTTTTTCTCAGTTAATATCAATTTCCAGCTCCGCCCTTCCTAAGCACCCGCTCGTAAAACTCGACCGTGTCCCGCGCGATCTCCGACCAATCGAAGTCCAGCGCCAGCGCCGCCGCCCCCTGTTTAAGCCGTAGCCGTAACTGCGGCGATTCGTACAGGCGATGCAGCGCGTGCGTCAGCGCGTGCGGATCATCCGGCGTAACGAGCAGCAGGTTTTCCTGATTTTGGAACGTGGGAATGTGCACGCGGGGGCTCGTCGTCACCGTCGGACAGCCGTAGCGAATGGCCGCCATCAGACTTCCACGACGGTAGGACGCACCGTCCGCAAACGGCAGAACAACTGCGTCCGCCGCGGTCAGGTACGCGCCGATGATCGTGTCGTCTTCGATGTAGCCGAGTCGATGTATGTAAGGCGCAAGCTCCAGCCGTTCGATCAGCCCGTCGATCTCTTGCATGTAGGCGACGTTGGTCGGGTCGCTCGACCCGGCATTGCCGATCATGATCAAGCGCGCGGGCACATGCTCGGATCGTAGTCGGGCGACGCTCTTGAGCAGCGGTTCCAGCCCTTTGCTGCGGTTGATCAACCCGAAATAGGCCAGCAGAAAATCGCCAGACCCTGCTCCGGCCTGCCGCCGCCACTGCGCCGCATCGAAATCGTCGGCCAGCGGCTTGAGGATGTTGCTGCCAATCGGAATGAGCGCCGCACACGGCAAATGCCCGATTTTGAGCGCGTCCTCGTGATTGGTGGCGATCACCCCATTCGAGGCTTTCGCCAGATGCGTCACGACCCAGTCACGCAGCCGCCCAGCTTTCGGAAACAGATACGGGAAGCGCAGGTCATGGAACGTGGTGACAACGGGCGTGCGTCCGATCACATCTGGAAGGAAATGCACGATCGGCGACATGTCAAAGGCAGCGGTCTGGTACTGCACATTGACCACATCAAAGCCCTGCGACCAAGACCGAATAGCGGCGAGGCTGCGCACATTCCACGCTGCAATCAATGAGTCAAGGTGGATCGTCGGGTCAGGTTCAGTCGAGCCGACGCGGCATAACACGCGCACGTCATGCCCCAAGGCGGCGAGGCTGCGCGCGAGAATGCGCGTGTACGCGCCGATCCCGCCCTGCATCGGCGGGTATTCCCCGGTAATCAGCCCGACGCGCATCAGGTCACCTTCAAGCCGGAGCGGAGTACCTGCGCGTAGGCCTGCATCCGCCCGCGCCGCAGTTCGCGTTTGTGCCCGATGAGGAATTTGCCGCTTTCCTCGACCAATTGAAGGGCATAGTTGAACAGCAGGAACAGCCGCAAAATGTGAGCGATCAGCGCGCCGTGATACTTACGGAAATAGCGGATCTTGCTCTGCTGGAAGTAGATATGCGACCGGGCGACCATCTGTTCGGTGCTTTTGCCGCCGTGATGCACGATGTGCGCGTCGCCCAGGTAAACGACCTTCCAGCCCGCATCTTTGGCGCGTTTGCACCAGTCGAGTTCTTCGGAATACATCACGTAGCCCTCGTCCAGCCCGCCGATCTGCGCGTAGACTTCGCGGCGCGCGAGCAGTGCCGAGCCCTGCACCCAATCGACTTCGCGGGTGGCGGTCTCCGCCGTACCATCCATGACGTAGTAGTAATCGAGCAGATGCTTCGGCGCGTGCGGCTGCAGCCACGTGCTCTCGACAAAGCCGATCAGCGGCGTAGGAAAGCGCCGCCGCGTCGACTGGGTGGTCGTGCGGTCGCTGTTGTAAGTGTGTGGGCCGACGATGCCAACTTCCGGATGCGCGTCCATATAGCGCACAAGTGCGGGCAGCGCGTCGCCAATAATTTCGGTATCCGGGTTCAGCAAAAAGTGATAGCGACCGCTCGCCGCCGCCAAAGCGATGTTATTGCCCCGCGTATAGCCGACATTGTCGCTCTGCGCCAGCACAGTGACTTGGGGGAAACGTTCACGCAGCACGGCGACGGTATTGTCCCGACTGGCGGAATCGACAACGATGACTTCGAATGTGAGGTCGCCCTGCCCCGCGAGAATTGTCTCAATACAGGTGATGAGCAGGTCGGCGACGTTCCAACTGACAATGAGGATGCTTAAATCGATCATGCAGGAATTTTACCAATGATTTTCAATTGAGCGGAATTTTGATTACATGTGCGGCGCATTCTAAGGATGTAGTCGAATGGACATAGGAGATCAAGACAATGAACGCGAAGAAATTCGGTGTGACGGTGGTTCTGGTCGGGGCCTTGGCAGGTGGCGCGCTGGCAGCACAAGCGCAAGAGAATCCCCCTCCGGCGGATCCGCAGGCGCAAGACGGGCAACCGGGACCCATGGGTGGCCGCGGCGGGCAGATGGGTGGCGATCAGCGCGGCGGACGCTTGGGTGACGATCGCCAGATCTACTTGATGCAGGCGGTCATGGATGCCACGGGCCTGAACCTCGTCGAAGTCAGCACGCAGGTGCGCGACGGCGCGACGCTGGGCGAAATCGTCACGGCCAACGGCGGCTCGATTGACGCGGTAGTCGCTGATGCTGTTGCCGGAGCGACGGAAGCGATCAATCAGGCTGTCACCAATGGTCGCCTGACGCAGGAACAGGCCGATCAAGCGCTGGCGCGCATCACCGAGGTATTCACCAACGTTCTGAATGGCGACGCGCGCAATCAGGCACTGAATCGCGTCATGGATGTCGGTATCGTGCAGTTAGCAGCGGAACAGACCGACTTAAACGCCCGCGAGATCGCACAGCAGCTTCGCGATGGCGCGGCGCTCGCGACCATCCTCACCGACAACGGCGTCGATGTGAATGCCTTTGTGACCGAAGCAACGGAGCGGGCGCAGGCGCGGGTAAATTTGCAGGTGGCGGAAGATCGCATCACGGCGGAGCAGGCGGCGGAACTCATGACGCAGTTCAGCGAGCAGTTGAATACCATCCTGAACGCGACCACACCCGCGCTGTAATTGTCGCCCGCAGCTTAAGTATCGGGACGAGGCTTGGCCTCGTCCTCTTTGTGTTCACTTCAATGGGCGGGCAGCCGGAATAAGCGCTCGGCATTGGCGGTGGTCGCGGCGGCGAACTCGTCCAGCGTCAGCCCTTTGAGCGCCGCGATACGGTCGGCGACGAGCGCGACATAAGCCGGCTCGTTGCGTTTGCCGCGATGCGGCGCCGGGGTGAGATACGGCCCGTCCGTTTCGACCAGAATCCGGTCGAGCGGCGTCGCCAGCGCCACCCGCCGCAGCTCGTCGGCATTCTTGAAGGTCACCGGGCCAGTGAAGCCGAGGTAAAAGTTGATCGCCAGCGCGCGCTCGGCGATGCTCGGCGGCGCGGAAAACGAATGCAGCACGCCGGGACGCTCTCTGAGCGCACGTGGCAGCGTCGCGGCCCACGCTTCGAGGATCGGCAGCACATCGTCGCTGGCTTCACGGTTATGGATGATAACGGGCAGTTCCAGCTTGGCCGCTAAGGCTAACTGCGCTTCAAAGGCGCGATGCTGCATCGCTTTGGGGCTGTCATCCCAGTGATAATCCAGCCCGATTTCGCCAATCGCGACGACTTTCGGGTGCGCGGCCTGGGCCGTAATGGCCTCAAGGTCAGCCTCGGTGAAGTTGGCGGTGCTGTTCGGGTGCAGACCAGCGGCAGCGAACACTCCGGCATACCGCTCAGCCAGATCAATCCCCTCTTGCCCCGTGACCAGATCGACCGAGGGGATGATGATGCGCGTGACGCCTGCGTCGGCGGCGCGCTGTAAAACTGCCTCCCGGTCTGCGTCGTAGCCGTCAAAGTTGAGGTGGCAGTGCGTATCAATCAGCATCAAAGGTTGTGCTCAGCCTTGAGTTTGTCGTAGTCGGATTTAACCATCATTTCGACCAACTGCTCGAAGCTGACATGCGGCTTCCAACCCAGCACCTTCACCGCCTTGCTCGGGTCGCCAATCAGCAGATCGACTTCGGCGGGGCGCATGAACTTCGGGTCCTGCACGGTGTAATCGCGCCAGTTGAGCCCCACACAGTTGAACGCGACTTCAATCAGGCGCTGCACGGTGTGCGTCTGCCCGGTGGCGACGACATAATCGTCCGGTGTATCCTGCTGGAGCATCATCCACATGGCTTCAACGTAATCGCCCGCGAAACCCCAGTCACGCTGCGCGTCCAGGTTACCGATGCGCAGTTCCGGGGACAAACCCAGCTTGATGCGCGCGGCCGTATACGCGACTTTGCGCGTGACAAATTCGCGCCCACGGCGCGGGCTTTCGTGGTTGAACAGAATCCCCGACGTCGCATGCATGTTGTAGCTTTCGCGATAATTCACGGTGATCCAATGGCCGTACACTTTCGCGACGCCGTACGGGCTGCGCGGATAGAACGGCGTGCTTTCCCGCTGCGGGACTTCCTGCACCTTGCCGAACATTTCGCTGCTGGACGCCTGATAGAAGCGCGCATCCGGCTTGGCGTTGCGAATCGCGTCGAGCATTTGCGTCACGCCGAGCGCGGTGATTTCGCCCGTAAACACGGGCTGCGACCACGAGGTCGGCACGAAGCTTTGTGCCGCCAGATTATAGACTTCATCTGGCTGCGACTCGCGAACCGCCGAGATCAGGCTCGTCAGGTCGGACAGATCCGCCTGAATCAGGCTTACATCATCCTGAATATGCTGGATACGCTCGAAATTGGTAGTGCTGCTCCGGCGAATCGTCCCGAATACCTGATAGCCCTTCGCCAGCAGAAATTCTGCCAGATACGAGCCGTCTTGCCCGGTGATGCCGGTGATCAGTGCACGTTTCATGCGGTTGTCTCTCTAAAAGCGAAAAAGTAATGTCATCCGATATAATTATACAGGGGGCGGCTATTACAGCCCGCCCCCTGTATATTGTTAGATGACTCAGCCGCCAGCCGGGGCTTCCGTTGGCGTGCCTGTGGGCGTCGGAGCGAGGGTGGGCACCGCTGTAACTTCAAACGACCGTCCATTGAAGGACAGTTGGATGTACTGCGCCCAGACCCAACCCGTCTGATCCTGATAGGTGGTTTCCAGCCAGATGCGGCCTTCGGTATCCACTGCCTGCGCGGTGATGACGAGGGTCGTACCGTTCGGCAGCAATGCGATGGATTCGGAGGTCGCGCTCGGGCGGCGGCGCATGTGCAGGTTCGCGCCCGGGTCGAGGCCGATCACTTCGCCGACAATGGCGTCGCGCAGCGGGGTGGCCGTCGGGGCGGCCGCCTGTGGCTGAACTTCGATATCACCGCGTTCTTCGTCCGCCACCGTGACCAATTCTTCGCGTGTGACCAGTTCTTCAATGGTCGTCGGCTGCCCGTTGCGTTGATAGCTGATGAACGAGGTATTCACCCAACCGCGCAGCGAACCACCATCCGGGCTGGTGTAACGCACGAATGCCCAATCCTGTTCCTCGTTCAAGCCGAGGAAGTCGAGCACGGTGCCGTTCGGGATGCGCGCCAGCGATTCGCCTTCGCTCGTCGGCGTCCGGCGGATGTGCACGTTAGCCGACGGATCAACGCCGACAATCGTCACCGTGAGCGCGCTCTGCCGTTCGGTCGGCGGCTGGATGGCCGTGTTGGACGCGAAGCCATAGCGGTTGCTCGGGATTGTCAGCAGCTCACGCAGCATGAACGTTTCGCCGTCAGCATTGCTCAGCGCGAGGAACTGCGCGTTCACCCACGCGGTGATCGAACCGCCATCCGGCGTGATGTAAGTGACATACAGCCATGTTTCTTCCGGGACGAGATCCGTGTCTTCATCTTCCAGCAGCGTGACCGGGTCGACATAGGGCGTCGTGGTCGGCGTCGGGACGAGGCCCGCAACCGGGCCGGGTTCGCCTTCGCGACCGAGCACCAGCAGAATCGAGCCAGACGGCGCGAGACCGAGCGAACGTGCATCCGGACGCGGATATTCGCGCAAGTGCAGGTTCGCGCCGGGGTTCAGCATAATCTGCGCGGTTGGGCCAGTGAACGCGGCGGGCGCGGTGGCTGCCGGAGCGGCCAATGTCGCCGTCGGTAGAATTTCCGGCGCGGTGGTCGGCGCGGCGGCGGCTTCCGTCGGCGCAGCGGTCGGTTCGAGCGTCGGTTCCGGCGTCGCGACAGCACTGACGGGCGCGCTCGACAGGTCTTGCGCGATGCTTGCCATGTCGACAATCACTTCACCGCCGTCCAGCAGAATCGCCGTGTAGACGACACCACCGTAGACACCGCCGGGCAGGTCAAGCGGCTGCACGCCCGAGGCATCATTGGTATTGATGCCGAGGATGATATCTTCGGTGGTCGGCGCGACGAGCGCGGACTGCGCCGTGCCCGAGGCCACATCGGCGATCAAGCCAGCGCCTTCGGTCAGCGAAGCCGTCACCGACGACACGCCGCTCAGCGCGTTGATGACATACAGCGCCGATTCAGTGCTGCTCACCGTGCCGAACGTTTCGGAGAACGTCTGCAGTTCGGGCGCGCTCGCGCTGCCCAGCACAATCGCGCTGACATAGTCGCCAGCGCCCACCGAAACGCTGCCCGAAACAACGCTGTCGCCCGAGCCCGTCACACTCACGTTAACCGTGTATTCGCCCGCAGGCAGGGCAACGTATTCGGTCAGTTCACCGAACGCGAGCGCCGGGGCAAGGAGCACATCATTCACATACACATCGACCGCGGGAGCTTCCGCGACGCCATGCACGAGGCGCAGCGCCCCACCCTGCCCATCGCCATTGGTGGGCGCGCTGAGCAGCAGAGCCTGCGGATCATTCGCCGTACCATAGGCCAGCGCGACGTACGACGTCCCACTGTCCAGCGCGTAGGTTGCCGCCGGGATGAGCGCGTTTTCGAGCGAGTCACCGACTGGAACGACCGCGAGGTCATAAGTCATCGCGGGAAGGTCAAGCGTGCCATACGGCTGGTTGTAGGTCAGCCCTGGAATCACGGGCTGCCCAGTCGCCAGAATCACATCCACCGGATCGGCATCCGCAATCGCATGGATCGCCGTGAAGCGCGACTTGCCAAGCGGCAGCGGATTGAGATCATCGGTGTACTGCGTGAATTCCAGCTGATCGATGGACGAAGCAACCAGCGTCGACGCCGATTGCTCCGCAAACGTCAGGCTTTGTTCCCACAGCGCGGTCGTCGCGCCTTCCTGCGTGACGGTCAACGCATGGTCGCCCTCCGGGAGCGCGATATAGTCCGTCGCGCTGCCAAATGCCAGACTGCTCACCGCCAGCTGTCCATCGACGTAAATGTCGACGGCGGATGCACCGGGAATCGCATGGACGAAACGTGCTTTCGCGCCGTTATCCTGGCCGGCCACGGGGATGATCGCTAGCGCCGACAACATCAGCACCAGCGCAATCAAGGTGAAGCGTTTGAGAAACTGCATATCGCGGACTCCCTTCGGACGAAAATGGTAAATTTTACGTGCCTTCTTCCCACTGGGTCAGATAGTGCGCCTGCTGCTCGGTCAGCGTATCGATCTGGATCCCCATGGAGAGCAGCTTGAGACGAGCGATTTCCTTGTCGATGTCTTCCGGAACAACGTACACATTCGGCTTAAGCGAACCAGCGTTCTTCGCCATGTATTCCGCGGCGAGCGCCTGATTCGCGAAGCTCATGTCCATCACGCTGGCCGGGTGACCTTCGGCGGCGGCGAGGTTGATCAGGCGGCCTTCACCGAGCACATAGATCTTCTTGTCCTTGACGGTGTACTCCTCCACGAACGGACGCACGAGGCGCGGCTTGCTGCCCGCCATCTGTTCCAGCGCGGGAATGTTGATTTCCACGTTGAAGTGGCCGGAGTTCGCGAGGATCGCGCCGCTCTTCATGTTGGCGAAGTGGTGTTCGTCCAGCACGTTGATGTCGCCCGTCGCGGTGATGAACAGGTCACCGACCTTCGCGGCCTCTTCCATCGTCATGACGCGGAAACCATCCATGACGGCTTCGAGCGCGCGCATCGGGTCAACTTCCGTGACGATCACGTTCGCACCCATGCCCGCGGCGCGGCTGGCGATCCCACGGCTGCACCAACCGTAACCCGCCACGACGACCGCCTTGCCCGCCAACAGGATGTTGGTGGCGCGCACCACGCCGTCGACCGTGCTCTGGCCCGTACCATAGCGATTGTCAAACATGTGCTTGGTATTGCTGTCGTTGACAGCGATCACCGGGAATTCCAGCGCCCCGTCCTTCGCCATCGCGCGCAGACGGATGACGCCCGTAGTCGTCTCTTCCGTACCGCCGACGATGGTTTCCAGCAGTTCGCGGCGAGTCTTGTGAATGGTGCTCACAAGATCGGCACCATCGTCCATCGTCTGATGAGGGACATGATCCAGCGCCGCCTTGATGTGATCGTAATAGGTGCTGTTGTCTTCACCCTTGATCGCATAGACGGGGATTTCGTAATGTGAAACCAGCGAGGCCGCCACATCATCCTGCGTCGAGAGCGGGTTGGACGCGCACAGAACGATATCGGCACCACCCGCTTGCAGCGTATGCATCAGGTTCGCGGTTTCCGTGGTGACATGGAGGCACGCGGAGATGCGGACGCCAGCCAGCGGCTTTTCAGCGGCGAAACGTTCGCGGATCGCGCGCAGCACGGGCATTTCACGTTCGGCCCATTCAATGCGGTAACGACCGCCCACCGCCAAATCGAGGCTTTTCACATCATGTTCAACAGTCATGTAGTCTCCTGATTTCCAGAATCACGGGGAATTATCCCCAAAACGTTGGGATTGTAACACATTGATCGAATTCACGAATAGGCAGTTACGGCTATGACTGCCCTACGACTAAACCGACGTCGGTTGAAACAAGCGCTGTAAAGCGCCATCATCGGCATAATGGGTACGGAACCGCGCGATGAATTCCGCCGTAGTGAACTTGTGGCTCTGCGTGCCGACCTGTTCCAGCACGTACGCCGCGCACAGAGACCCCATTTCGCCCGCCAGCGTGAGCGGCGCACCGTTCATCATACCGAAGATCAGGCCGGAACGGTACGCATCACCGACGCCCGTCGGGTCTTTGATCGAATCAATCGGGAATACGGGCACTTCGGTCCGCTGACCGTGCTGGTAAATGTGCGACCCATTCTTGCCCTGCGTCACCACCAGAATTTCGATTTGATCGCGCATCTGCTCGATAGTGAGCCCGGTCTTGCTGGAGATCATCTCCGCTTCATAGGCGTTGACGACCATCGCATACGCGCCCTGCATGCTGGCGCGGAGCTGTTCACCCGTCAGGCGCGGCACCTGCTGGCTGGGATCATAGAGAAAGCGAATGCCCCGTGTGCGGCACTCTTCCGCGAGGTTCATCATGGCATCCGGGTCATTCGGGGAGATGATGACGAGATCGGGAATGCCGTCGTAGACATCCGCAATGCGGAAGTTCTTGGCATAGGCCATCGCGCCGCTGTAGAAAGACGCGATCTGATTGTTGTCAAGATCGGTATTGGCAAAGAACGAGGCCGTGAACACCTCGTCGATCTGACGGACAGTTGAGCAATCCACGCCCACCGATTCAAGCCACTGGCGGTAATCGCCAAAATCGCGCCCGACCGTCCCGAACAAATGCGGACGCATGCCAAGCAGCGCCATGGTATAGGCAATGTTCGCCGCGTTGCCACCCCAGTGCTTGGACATGTCGTCAACAAGGAAGCTGAGGCTGACCTGATGTAGCTGCTCACGGAGGAGATGATCGGCGAAGCGGCCCGGAAATCGCATCAGGTAGTCATAGGCGATTGATCCGGTTACAATGATGTCCATCAATTCAATGTCCTTACCTTAACGTAAACGCGGCGAAGTATAGCAAAACTTACCGGGACAATTCCATGACCGTTTTTGACCACCAGAGAAATACCCGCATCAACATGGATTTTGCGGGGCTGCGGCGCGGTCTGTACAGTGACAAATATTTCGCCAATGTAGTCGACGTGCTCAAAGCAGCCCAAGCATCCGGCTATCGTTTCGCTGGTCGGCGTCCGCGTCCCCTCCCGGTTGATCTGTCGACCGTGGCTGTCGGTGATCTCGTCGTGGAGGCGCAGGTCTTCACACGACGCGCCCCATACGCCCTAATCGCGGGCGTCGATGCGGCGCTGGTTATGCTCCGGCACGGCACAGGCTACTGGCACGACGACACGTTCGTCGAGACGTGGAAATCGCTCGACGTCGCGGCGGTCGAAGATGGCGTGCTCATCCCCTATGCCGGGCAGCCTGATCAGGTACGCCCTGTGCTCAAGATTCGCGGCTGCTACCGTGACTTCGCTCTGCTCGAAACGCCGATCCTCGGCGTGCTCGCCCGCGCCAGCCGCCTCGCAACCAACGTGCTCGATGTACTGCGCGTCTCTAATGGTAAGCCCATTTTGTTCTTCCCGGCACGCTTTGACCTGCCCGAAGTGCAGGCCGTCGATGGTTACGGCTACTGGCTCGCAGTACAGGCGTACAACCACGAGACCGGCCAATCGACCAACCCCGCGGTCAGCACCGATCAGCAAGGGGCGTGGTGGGGTGGCCGCGGCGGGGGGACGATTCCGCACGCGCTCATCGCCGCCTTCCTCGGCGACACCGCCGAAGCCATGGTCGCCTTTGCGACCAGCATGCCCGTCCACGTGCCGCGCTATGTGCTGGCCGATTTTAATAATGACACCGTCGGCGACGCGCTGGCGACGGCGGCGGCGTTCTGGCCGCGCTATCAGGCCGCGCTCGCCACGGGTGACGCCGATGGTCAGCGGCGCTGGACGTTGGATGGGGTGCGCCTCGATACCAGCCTGAGTGTCCGCGACATCTCTCTCGGTGAAGACGATCCCTATGGCGTGAACGAGAAGCTCGTCCGTGTCGTGCGGGCGGCACTGGATCGCGCATGGGAAAGCTGGGATGTCCCTGATCACCTGCGTAAGGCGGCGCAAACCTACTGCCAGAACATCAAGATCGTGGTGACGGGGGGCTTCAACGCCGAACGCATTGCGCAGTTTGAGCGCGATGGCGTCCCGGTCGATATCTATGGCGTTGGGTCGTCGCTGCTGCGCAATGATTCCGCCACCAATACCGATTTCACAATGGATGTCGTGCGTGTCCAGATCAATGGGGTGTGGTACGATGTGCCTAAAGTTGGTCGGATGCCCAACGCCAATCCCGATCTCCAGCCTGTCAACTTAGGAGAGCTAGACCAGCATGACCGATGATCGTCCCCTGCGCCCCAACGCCGATGAGGGGCGCGAACCCCAGTTCGTGACCGCCCGCCGCGGCACTCGGATGATGTCGCTGGCGGCGCTCAAAGAGCGTATCGCCGATCAATTCCTCGAAGAATATGGTGAAGACTCGCCGCAAATCCGTGAAGCCGATACGCCGACGAAGCGACTGCGCATGGTGCTCGAAGTCGCGAACTACGTCTTGTCCGTCGAATCGATTGTCATCAGTGATGACGAGCGCGCGGGGTTGGTCAGCGGCATTTACAGCGATCTCTTCGGTTATGGCGCGCTGGATACGCTGTTTTTAGACGAAAACATCACCACGATTTCCATCTATGGCGCGGATCACACCTCGGTGCGCTACGGGCATGGCGAGCTTGTCAATCTCAAGCCGCAGTTTGAAGACACCGAGCATTTGCGCCGCGTCATCGGTCGCTTAGTGATTGATGCCGGAGCGGAACTGCGTGAAGACACGCCAATTCTCGAAACCGGCTTGCGGGTGGGTGACCGCCGCGCCGCCCTCAACGTGATTATGCCACCCTACGCTCCCGTAATCAGCGTGGACATCCGCCTGCACCCTGTCCAACCGCCGACCTTGGAGTCGCTGGTTGAAACAGGCTTCATGACCGCCGAGGCCGCCGCCTTCATTCAGAAAGTTGCCGCTTCAAAGTACGGCATCACGATTGCGGGTGAACCAGAGTCGGGCAAAACGATCCTGCTCAATGCCTTAGCTGCTGCCCTCCCGCCTGCGGAAAGAGCTGTGGCGGTGGAACGGTCCGGCGAAATGCAGTTAACGCCGCACTACGAACGGCTCATGGTACAGTGGACGGTTGGCGAACAAGCGGGAGCCTCGTTCGGGAATCAGATCGAGGTGGCGCTCGCCCGCCAACCCGACCTGCTCCTCCTCGACGAGATTCGCGCCGATGAGCCGCTCTCCATCGCGCCGCTGCTGTCCGTTGAGAAGCCGCCGCGGCAGGTCTGGAGTGTGCGCGGCGTGCCGGATGCGAAACGTCTGCAAAGTGCCTTGGGGATGCTGGCACGGCGTTCAGCCATCGGTCAGGGCGAGAAACTGGTTCACGCCCTCTATGAACGCCTGCCGTTCGTGCTGACAACCGCCCGAATCGGCGGGCGACTCCAATTATTCAGCATCGCGGAATGGCAGTCCCGCGCCGATTCAGACTATCCGGATTACGTGATGTTATTTCAGTACAGCGATGGCGCATCCCGCCCGACCGACCGGAGTGCGGCACGCTGGCTGTAAATCAGCCCGTGCCGTGCGGGGCTATTTCTTGATGTCGATCAAACTACTGATTTGCACGAGCGGCTGCACGTTGGTGTAGTTATGGATATCGCCCATAATCCATGCGCCTTCCGCCATAAAACCCTTCTGAAAGCCTTCGAGCGTTTCAAAATTGAATTCGCAGAGGCAGGCATATGGCGGTGGCTGACCCGGCAGCGCTGATCCCATACCGGAATGCAGTTGGACGCGCACGAGACCGAATGGGTCAAAGATTTCGTGGATGCGCTTGATGTGGGTGCTAATGAAATAATCCCAATTAAACGTGCTGTCGCTGGTCTTCGGGTACAGCATAATGATAGAAATCACGGTGTCTCCTCCTCAATGTGGTGCCACTATGGTAGACGAGTTCCAGTCCGACCGTAATCAGACTAGAGTTGTGCCTCAGTCTCCGTATTTCGATTGATGTCGCAATCGGTCATACTCGCTAGCATAGCAGCGAGCACAAGCAAACTTTCAGACAAAGCGAGAGAAACAATGCGAAGAGATGTCAGCTTTTCGAGTGATGGCGAGCAGCTTAGAGGTTGGCTGTATGTCCCGGAAGCCCTGACCGGGAAAGCGCCCGGGATTGTGATGGCAAACGCGATCAGCGCGGTGAAGGAAATCACCCTGCCGGGCTACGCGGAACGTTTTTGCCAGGCAGGTTTTGTCGTTCTCGTCTTCGACTATCGGCATTACGGCAGCAGCGCCGGTGAGCCCCGCAATCATCTGGTTCCGCACGAGCAACTTCAGGACATCCGCAACGCCATCACCTGGCTGCGCGCTCAACCGGAAGTCGATAAAGACAACATCGGCGGTTGGGGATTGTCCATTGGCGGCGTGCATATGCTCAACCTCGGCGCGTATGACCGCCGCTTGAAAGCCGTCGTCAGCGTCGCCACGGGTTTGAACTCGCAGGAAAGCATGATGGGCGCGACCGCGCTCAAGGGGCTGCTCGGGTTCATCAATGGTGACCGCGATACGCGTTTCCGCGCCGACAAAGACGCAACCTACATGCCCGCAGTGGGGCTGCCGGGCAGCAATGCCGCCATGCCGCTGCAGGAGGCCTACGACTTCTACACCGAGGCCATGAACACTTACGCCAAGTCCTACGAAAACCGCATCACGATTGAATCCGTTGAGCATCTACTCGGCTATCACGGTGACGCCGCTGTCCACCTGATCTCCCCCACCGCGCTCCTCATGATTCATGGTGAGAAAGACCTGATCCCACCGGATCTCGTCCGCGCCGTGATGGAACGCGCTCAAGAGCCGAAGAAGCTCGTGCTCTACGACTGCCTGCACACCGATCTGTATACCCGCGAACCATGGGTGACGTACGCCGCCAACGAAGCTATTCAATGGTTTAATAAATATCTGCACAATCCCCGCGGCTTGATCGGAGCGCCGCAGGACCCGGAACGCAACAAGCGGATCATCCAGTATTTCTACGATCAGACCGCTGTCGGCAATCTCGCCGTCTACGACGAACTGTTCGCTCCGGAATTTGTCAGTTATACGAGCGCCGCGGGTCAGGAATTGCGGGGCGGCGAAGCCTTCAAACAGGCGAACATTATGTATATGAACGCCTTCCCGGATTTCCAGACGAGCGTCGATTTCATGGTGGCTGAAGGGCCGTATGTCATGGTGTACGGGCCAGCGAGCGGCACCAACACCGGTCCGATGTTCGGACAACCACCGACCAACCGGCGTGCCGAATGGACGGGTATCGCGATCTATCGTTTCAATGATCAGGGCAAGATTGACGGTCGCTGGCAGGAATTCAACGGCGTAAAGATGTTCCAGGATCTGGGACTGATTCCAGCGCCGGGAGGCGCGCAGGCGTAGGTGCTGCTGGGGTCGGGATACACGTCCGTGCGTCCCGACCCCATGTAAATCTTACTGGGCCGACCCAATCGGCGCGAAGTTGCTCGCGTCGAGCGTGTACGTCGGCGCCGCGCTCGTGCCCTTCGACGAGGCGTTCACATTGAACGAGTAGCTCTCATACGAGCAGTCCTCGACATCTTCGTCATAGCGCAGGTTCACCACTGCCAGCACGACATCATCATAGCCGTCCGTGCTAAACGTGCCCGCGTGCCCCAAGTTGAAGATGTCCGCTTCGTCGCCGCGTACGGCAATGACGACGAACTGCATCTCATCACCGCCGTCAGCAAAGGACACATCAAACGCCCCGCCGCCCAACTGCACATCATAGTAGTTGGTCGCCAGTTCCTGAATACCTTGTCCCGTGAAGGTCCATTCGCCTGGACTGTTGATCGTCTCTTCGCGCCACACAGTTGCGCCAAAGCGGTCAGCATACGGATAGGTGCGGGTCACATTCTGCGCAGCATAACGCAGCATCGAGTTTTCAATGTTATCGCCATAGCCTTCGAGCGCTTGTTCGAGCGCTTCAAAGCCGTCATAGTCGACCGCGCTCTCCCACAGCGAACGCACCACATCGATACCGTGGACATCCGCCAGCGACTGCAAATACAGCCAGTGACCGTAAATCAGCGTGTCGTCCTTCGAGCCAAAGCAGACCTCCGGATAGCTGAAGTTGTCGGCCACGTAGATGGTCGCCGCTTCGTCATCCTGCGCCACGTAGATTTCGTGCCAAGAGGCAATCGCTTCAAAGAACCAGTTGTGCGGTTCCGCGGCGTCATAACCGAACTGAATGTTATGGTTGAACTCATGGGCGAGCGTGGTGTGCAGGTCAGCCAGCGCGCGTTCTTCGCCACCGCACGATCCACCGACCGGGTTGTCGCGGTCGTAGTCGTTGTCGACGACCAGATAGCTTGTGTAGGCGTTGGTCTCCTGTTTGCTCGTGTTCGGGTTGTCACCGTTGCCGATGCCCGGTTCACTGCTGGCGTACCCATACAGGCACTCATCCGCCTCGTTAAAGATGTTGGCGAGATAGATGTCGAAGCGATCATCCCCACCCGAACCCTGATCCGGCGGCGGCGCAGCCCAACCCATCTCGTTGATTTCGACATTCCACACTGAATCGGCGTATTCCGCCGCGGCATCGACGTATTCCTCGGTCGTCGCGTCTTCACCTTCCAGCGTATAGTGGATGATGAAGTTCTCCGTCTCGCGGGTGAGCGCCGCGCCACTCAACTGCACGCGCTTGATATTGTCGAATTGGTCGACCAGTTCTTCGCCGCCCACCGTCACCGCGAGCGTGAACCGCCCGGTCGTGTCACCGTAACTGCTCACCACGGCGGTATACGTGCCGCCCTGCTCCGCCGTGAAGACGATGCCCGAGTTATAGCTTTCGCTCTGGTAGTCGTCGTTATACGCGACTTCCGAACCATTCGAGTCGAGAATCGTCAGAATGGTGTCGAGCGAATCGTCAATTGCTTCCGTTTGAACCAGCGCGGTTTCGCCCGCTTCCAGATCGAATGTGAAATCAAGTTCCGAGTTCGAGGACGTAATCTCGCCGCGTTCGACTTGTTCAGCCGCGCCGATCGTTACGGGCTGTTCGCCGCCCGCCGTGACCAAACCGGTCGTCACCGTGAGCAGGAATTCGCCGACCGAATCGTCGTAGCCTGCGACACCTACCGTATACGTCCCTGACTCGTCCACCGTGAACGAAATCGCCGAGTTGTAGTTGTACGAATCGGTATTGATGTCGTCGTTCTCGTAGTAGACCTCGCCCTGCGGATCATACAGTGTGAGCACGGTATCCAGTTCGCCACTCAGTGACTGGGTCTGAATGACCACGCCATCGCCCGCCACGAGTTCAAGCGGATACTGCGCAATCAGGGCCGAACTGGTCAGCTCGTCCCGGAATACCTGCGTGTTCGCTTGCGGCGCATTCAACTGTGTGAAGACGAGTGTGAAGTCGCCCGCGCCATCATACGCGCCAACACGAGCGGTATAGATTCCAGTGGTATCGACATCGTAGAAAATCACCGAATTGACGTTGCTGCCGTCGAGATTGATGTCATCGACGGTCGTCACCTCGCGCCCATTCGGGTCGAGCAGCGTCAGCGTGGTATCAAGGTTGCCGGTCAGGCTCTGTGTTTGCAGGATGATGCTGGTGCCGGCCTGCACTTCAAGATCGAATTCCACTTGATCCGCGCTGCCGCTAATCGAACCTTCGAGGACAGTGGTGAAACCCGGCTCGCCGCTCGAGGTTGTGCCGCCGCGCCCTGGCTGACGGGGAGGCTGCGCCGCTCCGCGAGCGATGGTCAGTTCAAAGTCGCCCGTGCCGTTGAAGCTGCCGACACTCACCGTGTATTCGCCCGCGCTGTCCGCCGTATAGACGATTTCGGAGTTGTAATCGCCGCCTTCGAGGTTGATGTCGTCGTTGTAGGCAACCGAATTCCCCGCCGAATCGAAGAGTTCCAGCGTGGTATCCAGTTCGTCATCCAGCGCGGTGGTCGTGAGGGTGACAGTTTCGCCCGCCTGAAGTTCGAGCGGGAAATCGACCGTCGGGTTGCGGCGATCAATCGTGCCCGTCAACAACTCCGCCTCACCGACGGGCTGCGCTGGCGGCGGCGCGGCGCTTCCGAATTCTACGGTGACTTCGAAGTCACCTTCTCCGGTAAAGCTGCTCACGCGCAGGGTGTACTCGCCCGCGTCGTCGGCGACATATTCAATCAGCGAATTGGTGTTACCAGCGGAAAAGTCAATATCATCATTGTAGGCGACCGTCTCACCGGAGGGTCCGAGCAGTTCCAGCGTCGTGTCGAGATCGCCATTGAGCGCAGTCACCGTGAGCGTCACCGCATCACCCGACTCGAGCGGCAGTGCAAAATCCACCGCTGGGTTTTTCGTATCAATAGTGCCCGCAAACGTCTGCACGTCCTGAGCAGCTGCAGTAAAAATGCCAATAAACAACAACGATACGACTAGCAGGACGGATCGTCTCAACATAGGGAGTCCTTTTTGGATGTAGGCAAGCTGCTCTCATTCTAAACCAGATTTGTCACTTGAAACGCAAGTGGATCTTCCGGAATGGCCGTTTAATCCTATCATCGCGGCTGATTTCTCATATATGGAGTATGTTGGATGAGCTGTGAACGGCTTGCCAAGCCTCCTGACCTCAGTGATAATGCATGTACCGACAAACAGACATCCATAGGGCGCGACGATGGCATTCCCCGAATTTTACGATCCCAGCAAGGTCGGTCAGATTTACGTGCCAGCGACCGCCGCCGCGGTAGACGCCGGTCGTGCCGCGGGCTTAGCACCGGCCGCCAAAGCGCAGGTACGCACCATTCTCGTGCTGGTTGACGTGCAGATCGACTTTGTGCATGAGCAGGGCGCGCTCACCGTCCCGGGCGCGGTGGCCGACACGCAGCGCACCATTGAGTGGATTTTCAACAATGTGAGTCGTCTCACCACAATTGCGGCATCGCTCGACAGCCATGTACCCATCCAAATCTTCTTCCCGCTCTGGTGGGCGGATGAGAATGATCAGCATCCTGCCCCCTACACGGTAGTCAGCAGCGCCGACGTTCAGGCGGGCAAGTGGCATCCGCTCTACGAACCGGAGTGGTCAGTGCAGTATGTCGAAGCGCTGGAAAAAGGCGCGAAGAAAGCCCTGATGATCTGGCCGTACCACTGCTTGATCGGTTCCGTTGGTCATGGCCTGATGCCCGCGCTCTACGAAGCTGTCGCCTATCACTCCGCCGCGCGCCAGGCGCAGCCCATGTTTCTGAGTAAAGGCAGCATCCCTGAAACCGAGCACTATTCCATCCTCGAACCCGAGGTCAAAGTTCCGAATCATCCGGAAGGCTCGCTCAACACCGACTTCCTGAATATGCTGGCCGGATATGACCGCATCTATGTGGCCGGACAGGCTAAGAGTCACTGTGTACTGGAGACGGTCAATTCCATGGTGCGCTTCTTTGATGATCAGCCGAAGACGCTGCGCAAAATCCGCATTCTACATGATGCGATGTCCTCAGTCGCCCATCCGACTATCGATTTTGAGGCGCTGGCAGCCAAAGCCTTTCGCGACTTTGAGTCCCGTGGTCTGCAAATGGTCGATACGAGTATGCCGGTACGCTGACGGCTCACGGGAAGAAGCGGCGGGCTTTCGTTTCGAGCTGGGCATCGTCCCGGAAGCGGAACAGCTTGGCCGGGCGTCCGCCCGTCTCGCGATAGCGACTCACGGGTTCGACAATGTTCGCCTCGCGGATCTTCTTGCGAAAGTTCGCCTTGTCGAGCTTATGATCATTGAGGATGACCATGTAGGCGTCCTGCAGTTCGCGCAGTGTGAATTCTTCGGGCAGCAATTCAAACGCCACCGCCGAATATTCGATTTTGTAGCGCAAACGCGTGAGCGCGTAGTTGAGGATTTCGGCGTGGTCAAAGGCGAGCGGTGGCAGCGCGTACACGCTGTGCCACGAGGGCGATCCGCTGGTGTCTTTGAGGCTGGTGGGGGTTAAGCGGTCTTTCGAGACGAGGGCAAAGTACGCCACACTGACAACGCGCTGCCGGGGATCGCGCTCCGGGTCACCGAAAGTATATAACTGCTGCAGGTAGGCTTTGGTGATGTGCAGCGTGTCTTCGATCTGCCGCTGCGCCGCGCTGTCCAACGATTCGTCGAGGCGCAGCAGACAACCGGGCAGCGACCAGTTCCCCGCGAAGGGTTCGTGATCGCGCCGCGTCAGGCAAATTTTCAGATCTCGGTCAACCAGCGTGAAAATCACCGTATCAACCGCGACTTGAAAGCCGTTCTCCATCGTCTGTGGCATGGTTTCACTTTCCGGCGCGGCGAAGCAGAAGGCGTAGGGATCAGAGGTATCCAATCCCTACGCTGAGGTCACGGTTCCCGTGGCTTACGAGAACCGCGGAAGCAGTCCGTTACTGTGCCTGTTCGACCACCGCGCCCAGCACGTCAATCGTCACGCTGCCGCGATTATACACCTGACCGTTGTAGTTAATGAACTGCGCGGGACCATCGTTGTAGCGCACCATCACGGCGGGCGTCCCAGTGATCTGGCTGGTACGGCCGAAGTTGATATCGGTCGTCACCTGCGAAGCGTCGCTGCTGCAGGTGAGCAGTTCGCTGTAATTCATGTTCAGGTCAGTGGCGAGGGTGCGGCCCACGTCACGGTTGTAGCGGCCACCTTCCGAATAGCCGTACAGCAGACCGTAGGCTTCCCAGAACGCGCCGGGGCGCTGTTCTTCCGCGCATTCCTGTAACTGCGCCGCAAACCGGGTGAGGTCGCCGCCTGCGGTCGGGAAATTGCGATATTCGAACTTCGCCTTGCCCGTGACGACATACTTCTGGATGAATTCCTGCATCGTCGCGTGATAGGTCAGGCAGTGCGGGCAGCCGTAATCGGCAAATTCGATGATCGTGATCGGTGCATCCGGGTTGCCGAGTACAAACGAGCCATCCTCACCGCGGGACTGCGGCAGTTCCGTATAGTTGATCGCGCCTGACACCGACCCGGTGCCCGCCAGTGCAATCACAACAATCGCCAGGACGATCGCAGCCACCGCTACCACGCCGATGACAAGCAAGCCTTGCCGCGAACTACCGGGCGCGGCTGCGCTGTTAAGTGCCTTTTGTGTAGCCATTCAGTAAGGTCTCCGTTACAATAGCTCTCTCAAGTTCGGTCATTTTAACGTATCTTGGCCATTGCTCAACAGTCTTTATGTAAAATCTACCTGAAAGGTTGATAATGCGTGCGATCGACATCATCGCCCATAAGCGTGATGGCCTCCCCCTGAGCAAAGCTGAAATCGACTGGTTTATCAACGCCTACACGCACGGTGAAATCCCCGATTATCAGGTCTCGGCGCTGCTCATGGCAATCTATCTGCGCGGGATGAATCGGCAGGAAATCGTCGATTTGACACTGGCGATGGTGGATTCCGGCGAACGCCTCGACCTTTCCGATATCAGCGACTACTGGGTCGATAAGCACTCGTCCGGCGGCGTGGGCGACAAAACATCGCTGATCGTATTGCCGCTGGTCGCCGCGTGCGGCGTCCCGGTCGCTAAAATGAGCGGACGGGGGCTCGGCTTTTCCGGCGGCACGCTCGACAAGCTGGAATCGATTGCCGGGTACGATGTCAACCTATCCGGCGAACGCTTCCGCCAGTTGGCGCGTGACAATGGCATTGTGCTGGCCGGTCAGTCGCTGGCGCTCGCCCCTGCCGACGGCAAGCTCTACGCCCTGCGGGATGTCACCGCGACTGTCTCCACCCTCCCCCTAATCGCCAGCAGCATCATGAGCAAGAAGATCGCGGCGGGCGCGAACGGCATTGTGCTCGACGTGAAGTTAGGGCGCGGCGCGTTCATGAGCACCGTTGAGGAAGCACGCGGGCTGGCGCAGACCATGGTCGCCATCGGCAAAGACGCCGGGCGCGATGTGATCGCCGTGCTCTCCGATATGAATCAACCGCTGGGCGAGATGGTTGGCAACGCGCTGGAAGTCGCCGAAGCCATCGAACTGCTGAACGGACGCGGCGCGCATGACATCCGCGAACACTGCATCCAAATCGCCGGGTACATGCTCAAGCTGGCGGGGCGTGGTCAGAAGTGGACGGACGCCGAAGACGTTGACCGTCTGCTGCGGCTCAAACTAGCCAACGGCGAAGCGCTGGCCAAGTTCCGTCTGTTGGTCGAAGCGCAGGGCGGTGATGTGCGCATGGTCGATGATCCGTCGCTGCTGCCGCAAGCTTCGATTGTGGAAACGTACACTGCTAAACAGGGTGCGTATATCGCGCATATTTACGCCGATGAGATCGCGTGGGCGGCGTTTGAGCTAGGCGCGGGACGCGAGAAGAAAGGCGACGCGCTCGATTTGGCGGTCGGGCTGCGCGTACCCGCCAAGGTCGGCGAACGAGTCGAAGCCGGGCAGACGCTGGCGACGATCTACGCGAACGACGCGGGAAAGCTCGCCGCGTGCCGCGCGTACCTCGATGCAGCGTTCGGCTTCAGCCTGCATCCGGTCGAACCGCTGCCGCTGTTCTACGATGTGCTTGAATCGTAATTCAGGATGACTTTAGGGGCGCACGGCTGTACGCCCCTACGTCTCGGCATTCACCCAGTTTCCATTTTCAAAGCGATAGCGATTGATCGGCGCATCGATCCAGTAGCCATCGTCCTCAAACGCGATCACCTCATTCGGGCCGTCATGCTGCCCCTCACCGAGATAGCGCCACGCGGCCACGCGCTCACCTGTTTTCGCCGCGTCGATCAGAACAGCGGTCGCGTCATAGGTCAGCGTTGCCAGCAGATTCGGGTCGGGCGCAAACGGGTTCCCCGCCGCATACCGTTCGGCGAAGTTCGCATCTGGCAGGGTGCCGCTGGTCACAACCGTGATCCCATCCAGCGAACCGCGCAGACGCCGCGCACCTTCGAGCATCCATACATCACCACCTGCATAGGGCGTCTCGATCTGTGCGGTCACGGGATCCAGCGGCGTGTGAATATCGGGCGAGGACAGGATGAACACGTTGTCAGCGGCGCGGGTCTCCGCCCACCGTCCGACGATGAGTGCTGGAATATCGTCGAGCGCCGTTTGCACCTGAACATCCGCCGCTTCATAGCCGAGGACAAGCGCGGCGATCACCTGGGGATCGTAAGTCAAGGCGCGGGCACGCAAGACCGCCGTAGGAACACTGCCACCATCGTCAATCGGTATGAGTTCGACGTTGGTCACTCCACTCTCGACAAACGCCAGGCGCGCCGCGTACAACGCGTTATAACCGATTTCCCGGTAGCGCCCCTCGAATGGCGCGAGCAGCGCGATCCGGTAGATGGTTGGCGTGCGTGTCACCGCGCAGGCGGAGAGCAGGAGCAGCAGGATGGCAAACACGGACGCCATGTATGGCGTCCCTACTATGCTTCGTCTGTAGGGACGCGATATATCGCGTCCGGGGTTGTCCGTGTATCGCCTAGCAGCTCTTCGACAGGTGTTCTTCATAGGTCTCGCTGAAATTGTGATAGCCGCTGCCGCCGCAGTCCGCCTGAAAGTAAAAATAATCGCTTGGCGTCGGGTTGAGTACACCGTTGATCGCCGACAGGCCGGGGTTAGCAATCGGTCCCGGCGGGAGTCCGGTCACGCGATAGGTGTTGTAGGGCGAGATAACGCCCTGATAATCCGCCTGCGTGATCTGCCGCCACCAGTTACCCGCCCCACCGAGCGGGTACTGCACGGTCGGGTCAGCGTCTAGTTTCATGCCGATATTCAAACGGTTGAGATACACGCCCGCGATCTGCGGGTCTTCTTCACGGTGAATCGCTTCGCGTTGCACAATTGACGCCAGCGTGACCACTTCGAACAGCGTGCGATTCTGCTGCGCCGCGCGCACAAATGCGCTCGAACCCACCTGCCGCAAGAATTCTTCGGTGAGCAAATCGCGCAAGCCAAGCGCCGTGATATCTGGTGGAAGCTGGTAGGTATTCGGGAACAGGAAGCCTTCCAGCGACGCGCCGACGGGCATGCCCACCTGCGCTACAAACGCGGGGTCGAACTGCACCCCTGCCCCTACCACACGCAGAAAGTCCGCGCCCGTGAAACCGAACAGCGGATTGCGGTCAATGGCTTCGGCGACCTCTTCGATGCGCCACCCCTCGATGATGGCGAAGTTGATCACGCTGTTACGCGAATCGGTCAGCGCAAGCGCGATTTCGGGGATGGTCTGCGTCTGACGAATGAAGTACGTCCCGGCTTCCAGTTCCGTATCCAGATCATTGGCGCGCAGATAATCGACAAATAGATCGGCATCGGCGATCAGGCTGGCGGCCAACAAGTTGGCGGCAATCGCGCGCGGGCTGTCGCCGGACGCGACCGTAAAACGCACGGGATCTGGGTTGCTCCCCGCGCTAGCATTGAGATCATCTTCGCGACCCACCAACCGCAGGCGAATCAATGCCGTTTGCACCCCATCGACGGGGTTTCCGCCCGTCGCGACGAAAATGACGCCGACACACACCACCCCGAGCAGTGCGGCGACGACGATCAACAGCAGTAACAGGCGACCCAGTCGACTCAAGAAAGCCTCTCCATCATGGTATCCGAACGCCTATTGTAACGTCTGCGCGGATGTGGGTACACTGGAAACGGTCTATTGGTCACCGATGATTGGGCTACGATCTGCATGATTTCTTCTGCCACGCTCTACCGTCGCCGCGATTCGCTCTCCGTAATCGCTTTGATCGTGCTGTGGCTGTTGTTCTTCTGGCGGTTGTTCACACCTGTGCGCGCCGATCAAGCCTCGCTGACGTTAGGCGACTTTTCCGGTCAATTCGTCACCTTCGCGGGTTACCAGTACAGCCGCTTCGCCGAAGGCGAAATCCCGTTGTGGAATCCCTACAATAACGGCGGTCTGCCCTTCATCGCCGACACACAGGCGGCCGTCTTCTATCCACCGCGCCTGCTGACCATCACATTGGCTCGTTTCACTGGTGGCTGGACATATCACGCGCTCGAACTGGAAATGACGTTTCACGTGCTCGCCTTCACGCTGCTGATGTACTTGTTTGTGCGCCGCGTCACCGGGAGTGTGATCGGTGGGTTTGTCGCGGCAGTCGTAGCGGGCTATGGTGGCTTTTTGAGCGGCTACCCCCCACTGCAGCTCGCGCTGCTCGAGGCGGGCGTGTACCTGCCGCTCGCCGCGCTCGGCATCTACGAAGCAACACGGGGCGACCGCCTCGGCTTCAAATGCCTACTCGTCAGCGGGGCAGCACTCGGCTTGTCGTGGATGGCGGGACATCCGCAAACCAGTTTCTTCCTGACGTATCTGCTCGTCACCTACCTTGGCTGGCGCGTGTTCGAACGGCGCTGGCGCATCACCGCATGGATCATCGGCTGTGCCGTCTTCGGATTGCTCGCCTTCGGGCTAGCCGCCGTCCAGTTGATCCCCGGCTTCGAGTACTTAATGTATACGACGCGGACGGAATTCGGCTACGACGCCAAGAGCAACGGCTTCCCGATTCAGGACGTGATCCAATTCATTTATCCGAACATTTTGAGCGTCTTTTCGCCGCTCTACGTCGGCGTGACCGGGCTGTTCCTCGCGCTAATCGCGCTGTGGCGGCGCGTCTCCGGCGCGTGGTTCTGGGGCGCGGTCGCGTTGATCGGTCTGCTGTGGAGCTTTGGCGGCAACAGCGCGATCTTCCCGGCGCTGTACAACGCATTGCCCGGTCTGCGCTTCTTTCGCGGACAGGAACGCGCCGCCTATCTGGTCGTCAACAGTCTCGCCATCCTCGCGGGCATGGGCGCGGCACGGATCACCCTGTGGGACACGACCGCAGATTACCCCGCCGCCCTCCGGCTGCGGGTGTGGCTGAATACGGCGGTCCGCGCGACGCTGCTCTTTACCGCGCTGGTCTTTGTCCTGTGGCTCGGGCAGCCTGACGCCTTCGGACGCGTGATCAGCGTCGTGACGCTGGTGACGCTGGTCGTCGGTGCACTCGCGATCTTGCTTCCGAGCATCACCGGGTATGCGCGTCCGGCGTGGGTCTGGGGGATCGCCGCGCTGCTGGTACTCGAACTCTTCACCGTCAATATGGACGCCGATCCGGTATACGATCCCGTTCCCGCCGACACTCAAATCAGCATCACTCCGCCGCCCCATGTCGCACAGGCATTGGCCGATACCAACGGCGTGTTCCGCGTCGACGGCTTTCGCGGCCTCGGCGATAACTACGGGAGTTTGTATGGCGTTCAGGACATTCACGGCATCAGTCCGCTGTGGTTGGGCAGCGCGTATAACCTCATTGAAGGCGATCTACCTGACACTCGCGCATGGGAACTATTTGCCGTCCGCTACGTCTACACGGATTGGGCCGAACTCCCCGTTGCCTCGGAGATCGTCGGCACCGGGACGGATCGCTACGGCGACATCAATATTCATCGACTGGACAACCCGCGCCCATTCGCCTTGCTGATGTACAACGCGTCGATCATGGGCGACGACGTCCAGGCTTACCAGATTCTCGCCGATCCGGGCTTCAATCCGCGCCAAACCCTGCTGCTGCACGGTGACGCGCCCGTCGAACTGAACGGCGGCGATTCACTTCCGGCCACTGTCACCCGCTTCGAGCCGGAACTCATCGAGATCAGTGCGAGTTCGCCGCAACCCGCCATGTTGTCAATTGCGCTGCCACAGTATCCCGGCTGGCAGGCGACCGTCAATAGCAGCCCGGCACCGATTCAGCGCGCGTACGGTGGATTGATCGCCGTGCCTGTACCCGCGGGCGACTCGACGGTGCAGCTCGTCTTCGACCCACTCAGCTACCGCATCGGCGCGCTTTTCAGCCTTGGGACATGGATCGGTTTGCTGGTGTTTGCTATCATGGCGTTCGTACAGCGACGGAGATCCGTGTAGGGACGAGACAGGCCTCGTCCTGTATTCGACTGAAAAGAGCGGATGAGGTGAACCTCATCCCGACGAGAGAACCGATTTGAATCAAATCATAGTTAATCCCCTGCAAGATTGGATCGCGCGCCTTGACCGCCGTGTCTACGCCCTCCTGATCGGCGCGGCGCTCGGCGTGCTTGGCGGCGTGATTGGCTTGCTGATCGCCGTGTTCGACCCGCTGATCGCCTTCGGGCTGATCGTCGGCGTCATGCTCGGCCTGTATGTCATCACCAACGTAAATGCGGCGCTCTATGGTGTAATCGCGGTCATGGCACTTGTGCCGTTTGCGACTTTTCCGGTGAAAATCGTCTTCACGCCGACGTTTCTGGACGCGGTCATGGGCGCGTTCTTCCTCGTGTATGCCTTCCAGTGGATGACGGGCAAACGCCACTTCTTCCGGTTGACGCCCGTCCACGGCGCGATTCTGCTCTATCTGCTGTGGCTGATCATCAGCTTTGTGCTCGGCTTGCGCTACGCCATGCCGACTCCCGCTATCGCCCGGCAGTTCGCCGAAACGCTGCTGAGTATCAGCATGGTGTTCCTGCTCGTTGATCTGCTGCGCGAACCCGCCGCCCTGCGTCGCCTCGTCCTCGCCGTGATGATCGCGGTCGGCGCGCAGGCCATGGTCGCGCTCATCCTGTACGCGATGAATGATGCCGTCGCCGAACGCACGCTCGTTCGCCTCGCCCGTTTCGGCTACCCCAATGGCGGTGTAATCCGCTACATCGAAGACAATCCCGCCGACGCGGAACGCGCGATCGGCACGTGGGTGGATCCCAATGCGCTCGGCGGATTTCTCGCCGTCGCCGCCACGATGATCGCGCCGCAGGTGTTCGCGCGGCGTCCGGTGCTGCGCTCTCGCTGGATCGCGTGGGGTGTGCTCGGCATTGTCGGCTTGGCGCTGGTGCTGACGCTGTCGCGCGCCTCCCTGCTGGCCTTCGCCATCGGATTGTTATTCATCGGTCAGGTGAAAGGCTACCGCCGCTTCATCACACTGATTGCCTTGGGGGGCACGCTCGTTCTCATCCTCCCACAAACGCAGGCCTATGTTGGGCATTTCATCAACGCCTTCACGGCGGGTGACATCTCGACGCAAATGCGCATCGGCGAGTACACCGACGCCTTCCGACTGATTCGCCGCTACCCATACACGGGCGTCGGCTTCACCGGAACGCCGGACAACGATATCTACACGGATGTCGCCAGCATGTACCTCATCATGGCCAACCAGATCGGCTTAATCGGCGTCGGGCTATTCGCACTGACCCTCGGCAGCGTGTTCGCCTACGGTCGTCGCGCGTGGAAGTACGTGCGCGATAACCCCGAACTACGTTCGATCCATCTCGGCTATCACGCCGCGCTCCTGACCGCACTCATTAACGCAACAGCCGATCTCTATTTCTTCCGCCTCGACTTCCAGGCGTCGATCACCCTATTCTGGCTGGTGGTCGCGCTGGCACTGGCCTCGTCACGCCTCGCCATCGAAGCCGGCGAGCAGCAGACAACGCCTGCGCTGCGTTCGACTCCGCAAATATAGCTCGGCCGACCTCTTGATCATGCAGGCATGAGGCTATTTCACAATTAGTTGAAAACACCTAATCACTTCCCCTCACCCCCTAGCCCCCTCTCCCACGCAAGCGGGGCGAGGGGGGAATCCGTCGCCCCTCCCTGAATTCGGGGTGGGGTCGTGGGTGGGGTTAGATGTGCAACTGACCGATTCTGAAATAAGCTCATGCCTTCTAAAACCATATGTTTCCCGTAGAGGCACACGGCTGTGCGCCTCTACCCAAGCAAGTCCAGCTCATGTTTCTGCGTCTACTTCTCGACAGGCAGCGCGACTCCAGTCTGGGCGCCGCCGCGCGTTTCAGAATTCACATGCCATCATAATCTACCGTTGTCAAAGCCCCCTGCATCCGCTATGATGCAGCCCATAACCCATCTTATGTTCTTTCCGCTTTGGACCGGGGCATCCTCGCGTCCGGTTCAGGGCAAACCCAGGGAAGGGGTAACTCAGAGTGAAACGACCTTACGAAGTCGCTTTTATCGTGCGTCTGGATGTTACAGACGAAAACTCGGTGAACAACACCATTGATCAGGTGCGCGCTTGGATCGAAACCGACCAGCTCGGCGAAGTCAAGAAGATTGACCGCTGGGGTCGGCGTAAGCTGGCTTACGAAATCGACAAGCAGCGCGAAGGCTTTTTCGTGTTGATGGAATCGCAGATCGAACCGCGCGGCCTGCCGGAGCTGGAACGCAGCCTCAACCTGTCGCCGTTCATTCTACGCTATATTATTGTGCGTACCGACGAATAACCCTCCCCGATCTGTTGTTTTGAGTAGAGGTGTGTTGTTATGGGACGCGGTCTGAATAAAGTCATCATCATTGGTTATGTGGGACGGGACCCGGAAATGCGCTACACCCCCAGCGGTCGCCCGGTGACGAGCTTCAGCGTCGCCACCAGCCGCACGTGGGTGTCTGCCGAAGGCGAACGCCGCGAAGAAACCGAATGGTTCAACGTGGTCGCCTGGGGCAATCTCGCCGAAATCTGCAAAGCCCACCTCAGCAAGAATCAGCAGGTGTACGTTGAAGGTCGCCTGCAGACGCGGGGTTGGGAAGATGAAACCGGCAAGAAGCACTTCCGTACCGAACTCGTCGCCAACGAGATGATTTTACTGGGAGACCGTCGTCCACATCACAGCGACTTCGACTACGTCAATGACGACAGTGATGGCAGTGATTACGCATTTTAAGGACATGTCAGGAGACTACCTGTGAGCGATAACGACAATCGCCGAGATTTCGACAGTGACGATGGCGGCGAACGCCGCGGCCGTCGTGAAGACCGTGAAGAGCGTGGGGATCGTGGTGACCGTGGCGAACGTGGCATGGGCCGCGGCCGCTATCGGACGCAGAACTACTGCCCCGATGGCAAGTGCTTTGACTGGAAAGACGTTGATACACTGAAGAAGTACATCAACGAAACCGGCAAGATCAAGCCGCGGCGTCAGACGGGCAATTGCTCGCGCTGCCAGCGGCAGTTGGCGCGGGAGATCAAGCGCGCACGGCACATGGCGCTGCTCCCCTTCATCATCATCACGGAATAACTCACCTGTGCCGGACTCACCTCCGGCACATTCATTTAAATCGTCATTATAAGTGGATCACGTGGACGACGTTGGGACGCGGTTGGCTGCGCCCCGGCATAGTATCCTGCATGATTAGGAGTACGCATGAGCAAGCGTAGTCAAACGACAGGGATGCCCAAGCCCGGTCAATCCAAAAAAGTCGTAGAGAAAAAAGAAGAACCGAAGGGCGCGCTGCAGCGGCTTCTCAAAACGGATTACGAACACAAGCACGAGCGTGAAGCGGCGATTCAGCGCCTCGTGATCCTCGGTGTGGGGCTGGCGATTGGGATCGCGGCGATCATCTTCGTCGCGGCCTTGTTGGTCGACACGCTGATCACGCCGAATCAGGCCGTTGCCACCGTCAACGGAACGACGATCACGGTTGCGCAGTTCGAAAACCGCGTGCGGTTGGAACGCGCCATCCTCAACAACCAGTTGAATCAGGCCGTCGCGCTGTACCGCCAGTTTGGCGCCACCGACGACCAGATCAACCAGCAGTTGTTCTCGCAAGCGCCGTACAGCACGTGGCTCAACGAAATGCAGGTGCCGGATCAGTTGGGCAACCGCATCATCAACGAGATGGTGGACGACGAGCTCGTGCGCCAGCAGGCGGCGGAACGCGGCATCACCGTGACGGCGGAAGAAATCGACGCGGAAATTCAGGATTATTTCGGCTTCGACCCCAACGCCGCCGATGCAACTGCCGAACCAACCGTCGAGCCGACGCTCACGCCCACCCCGTTCGTTTCGCCGACGCCGTCGCCCGTGCCGACCAGCACTCCGACCCCGCCGCCGACCGCGACGCCGGAATTCACTGCCGCTCCGACCGTGACCGCGTTCCCCTCGGCGACGCCGACCAACACGCCGAATGCGACGGAACGTGCTCAGGAATTCAATACGCAGCGCGAAGATTTCTTCAGCTATCTGCGCCGCGCGGCGAGCCTCGGTGATTCCGAGATCCGCGCTTACTTCGAAACGCAGCTCCTGCGCAGCAAGTTGGGCGAAGCGCTGATGGAAGGCAAGACGACTGGCTTGTGGGTGAATGCCCGTCACATTCTCGTCGATACGCCGGAACTCGCGCAGGACGTGATTGACGCGCTGAACAACGGCGAATCGTTTGCGGCGCTGGCGACCCAGCTCTCGACCGACACGGGCAGCGGTGCGCGCGGCGGCGAACTCGATTGGTCGCAGGTCAGCGGTTTCGTGACGGAATTCGGGGAAGCAGTGACCACCGCCGAAATCGGCGCCATCGTCGGCCCGGTGCAGACGGAGTTCGGCTATCACATCATTCAGGTGCGCGCTCGTGAAGAACGCGAACTGGAAGGCAGCGAACTCGACAACGAGCAGACCCGGCAGGTGAACGTTTATCTTGACGATCTGCGGGCAGCGGAGACTACCTCGGTCGAAATTCTGGATGCGTGGACGAACCACGTGCCGACTTCGCCCGCGCTCTCGTTGACCGGCTGATCCAGCCAATTTTAGACTGATTTTGGAAGGGCGCACGATCGTGCGCCCCTCCGATTTCTATGGATTGCCCCTCCCCACCGGTTTCCCAACGTTTAGCAGTTTCCAATTTCCCCGCGTTGCCGCTGACTAGCGGCCTCGGTTATAATGCCCCGCATGAATGATCAAGGTCTATCCCGGTTTGAAACGCAGCTTGAGCGGCTGATCGAAGGCGCGTTCGCCAAATTGCTGAGCAAAACGATCAGCGCCCATGACATTGCCCTGCACGTCGTGCGCGCGATGGAAGACGATCTCTGGCAGGCGACGGACGGCGATCCGCGCCCATTCGCGCCGGATCAGTATGCGATCCGTATGAACCCTAACGTCCACTATCATCTGCTCACTCGTCAGCCCTCGCTGGGCACGCTGTTAGCCCAGCACATCATCGAACTGGCGGCCCAGTCGGGCTATCGCCTCAACAACACGCCGATCATCCAGATCATCGCCGATCCCGACTACGCCGCGAACGAACTCAAAGTACAGACGCAGCACGTCGACAAACGGCAGGATTCGACAGCCGTCATGGAACGGATTGACACCCCGCGCGACGAACCCGCGCCGCACAACCCGCAGCTCATCATCAATGGGCAGAAGACGGTCAAGCTGCACGACGCGATCATCAATCTCGGGCGCGGACGCGACAATCACATCGTCCTCGATGATCCGTACTGCTCGCGCCATCACGCGCAGCTCCGCCTGCGTTTCGGGCGCTATACATTGTTTGACACCAACAGCGCCAGCGGCCTGAGCGTCAACGAGGTGACCGTACGCGAACACCGCTTACAGCCCGGCGATGTCATCCGCCTCGGCAAAACCCAACTCGTCTACTGGGAAGACACAGTTCCCGGCGATACAGGGATCAATGAGCCACAGTGACCACCGACGTCGTTTTGTTCATCCTCCGTCTGATCGCGGGCGTGATTCTGCTCGCCGTACTCGCGATTCTGTTCCTCGTGATGTGGCGCGATTATAAGAGCGCGCTGATCCATGTGGAATCGAGCCGCCGGGCCTACGGCCGTCTGGTCGCCGTCGAAGAACTGGACGGCGTGCAGATCGCCGGGCAGGTGTACGCGCTGCTCCCGCTAACGAGCATCGGACGGTCGCCCACCAACACCATCCCGATCGACGACGACTTCGCCAGCGGCGAACACGCGCTGGTCGCTTATCGCGGCGGCCAGTGGTGGCTGGAAGATCGCCAGAGCCGCAACGGCACGACCATCAACGATATCCCCGTCACGCAGCCGATCATCATCACTGATGGCGATGTGATCGGCATTGGCAGCTGTCGTTTTCGCCTCGAATTGGAGCATTAACGCATGGATTTAGGTCTCCGCAATGCCAAAGTGCTGGTGACCGCCTCCAGTCAGGGGTTGGGCAAAGCCACTGCCCGCCGCTTCAGTCTGGAAGGCGCGATCGTCGTCATCAACAGCCGCAACCTTGCCGAACTGCAAGCGACCGCCGCCGAAATCAACGCCGAATCCGGCAACCCCGTCTTCACGCTGGCTGGCGACGTGAGCGATTCCATTCAGGCGGCCAAGCTCGTCCGCAATGCCGCCGACATGCTCGGCGGGTTGGATATTCTCGTGACGAATGCGGGCGGTCCGCCCCCCGGCACCTTTGAAGAGTTCGACCTCGAGCAGTGGGAGCAGTCAACCAAGCTGATCGTGTTCAGCGTCGTCAGCCTGATCAAAGCTGCCCTGCCCTACCTCAAGCAGTCCAAGCGCGCGGCGATCCTCGCCGTCCAGTCAATGTCGGTCAAGCAGCCCATCGCCAACCTCACGCTCTCCAACGCGATCCGCCCATCAGTGGTCGGCTTGACCAAAACGCTCTCGCAGGAATTAGGGCCGCAGGGCATTCGGGTCAACGCGATACTGCCGGGAAGCACCGAAACGATTCGCATCACCGAATTGATGGAGTCGCGCGCGGTCAAAAATGGCACGAGCGAAGCCGACGAACGCGCGCAGGCGTACGCGGATATCCCGCTGCGCCGCTTTGCCACCCCCGACGAGTTCGCCAACGCCGCTGTGTTTTTGTGTTCGCCTGCCGCCGGGTACATCACGGGAGTCGCGCTCCCGGTCGATGGCGGCGTGATCAAAGCTACGCTCTAAGGATGCCTTCCCATGACTGAACCCATATTGATCGGCATGATTGGCGGCTCTGGCCTGTACCAGATGCCCGAACTGACCGACGTGACGACCATCGCGGTCGATACCCCCTTCGGTAAGCCGAGCGCGGACATTGTGATCGGCACGCTGCGCGGCAAGCGCGTGGCCTTCCTACCGCGGCACGGCGTCGGGCATGTGTTCACCCCGTCGACCGTCCCCTATCGCGCCAACATCGCCGCGCTGAAGATGCTCGGCGTCAAGCAAATCATCGCCGTGAATGCGTGCGGTTCGCTGCGCGAAGACTACGCGCCCGGCGACATCGTGCTGCCGGACCAATTGTTTGACCACACCCGCGGCACGCGCCCACGCACCTTCTTCGATACGGGCATGGTCGCGCACGTCTCCGTCGCCGATCCGTTCTGCGCCCACCTCAACGGGGTCACAGCAGATGCGGTCGAAAAGGCGGGCGGACATGTGCATCGCGGCGGCGCCTACATTACCATCGAAGGGACGCGCTTCAGCACGCGCGGCGAAAGCGAGGTCTACCGCCAGTGGGGCATGTCGATCATCGGCATGACCACCTGCCCGGAAGCCTTCCTCGCCCGCGAAGCCGAGATGTGCTATGTCACCATGTCGCATGTGACCGATTACGATGTGTGGCACGTGAGCGAAGAAGCCGTCACCGTCGACAAGGTGATCGCCACCATGCACCATAATCTGGAGATTGCGCAGAACGCGGTCGCCAACGCCGTCGCCGCCCTGGATGAACACCGTGACTGCGCCTGTCATCACGCGCTCGACAATGCCATCATGACCGACCCCGCGCGCATCCCGGCGGACGTACTCGAACGGATGCGTCCGATTGTGGGGCGCTTGTTCGCCTGATGTTCGCGCCGACGGAAAGCCGCCGCGCTGAATTCGCGCTGCTGGGCGTGTCGATGCTGTTCATCGTCATCAGCACGCTCGCGCTGAGTTTGGCACGCGGGGAGATGCTGCCCGCCAACTGGCTGCATCTGCTCTCGTGGGCGGCGTGCGCCGTGCTCGGCAGCCTCTACCTGCACCGGCGGCTGCCCAACCGCGACCCGCTTCTGTTTCCGCTGGCGATGTTCATGTCCGGCTGGGGGCTCATCCTGATCGAACGTCTCGCGCCGCCCTTCGCCGAACGGCAGGCGCTGTGGCTGATCGTCTCGACGGCGGCGCTGCTGATTGT
>JAYRZU010000011.1:0-5119 GCA_041916315.1 Anaerolineae bacterium | reverse complement strand
TGACCACTCGGCGACGTGATCGGTGTAGCCGTAGAACACCCACGACGGGCCGGGGTTGAAGCCGTTCACTCGCGCGTTCATCACCTGGAAGATGTTCGGCGTGAAGGTGAAGTCGTAGGCGACATCATCGTGCAGAATCTGCTGAATCTGGTAGTACGATTCGGCGCGATCTGCTGGGTCGCAGCCAGGGGTCGTGCGGCCTTCGAGGATCAGGCGGTCGACTTCCGGATTCACATACGACGCCAGATTGTTACCGCTGCCGGGCACATCTTCCGCGCTGTTGACCAGCGACATGAAGTCGTTCGGGTCGGGCGGGGTGGTGCCGCCGCTGTTGCTCATCGGCGTCGCATCGTACATCTGACCGAGATACACATCTTGAATGTAGTTCGCCCATTCCACCTTGTTCAGCGTGACATCCATGCCGAGCTGGCTGAGCTGATCCTGCGCGACGAGCGCGGTCGTTTCGAACAGCAGCAGAATGTCGCTGTAGGTGATGGTGAAAGCGAGCGGCACACCGTCTTTTTCACGGATGCCCGTCGCTTCGTTGATCGTCCAGCCCGCTTCGTCGAGCAGGGCGGCGGCGGCGACTGGGTCAAACGGATACGGCTCGATCTCGCTGTTGTAGGCCCACGTGATGGACGGGGCCACCGTGCCGATCAGCGGGGTGCCGCCTTCGGCGCCGCCCAGCGTTTCCAGAATGTCGCCCTTGTTATAGCCCATGGCGACCGCGCGGCGCACAGCCACATCGCTGAAGATCGGATGCGGCGCTTGTTCGATCAGGTTGCCCGCGTCGTCATAGGCGGCCTGCGGATTGGTTGGGTCAGCCCAGTTCATCGACAGGAAGTTGACGGTGAGCTGCGGGAACGCCTGATATTGCAGATTGCTGGTGTCGAGAATCTGCGCGAACAGATCGCCCTGGAAGTAGGTGTAGTCGATTTCGCCCGCCTGAATCGCCTGTACGGCGACCGATTGCTCGCCGATCACGCGGTTGATCAAGAACGGAATCGGCACTTCACCGCCCCAGTAATCCGGGTTGGCGCGGAAGCGCTGGAATTCGTCTGGCGCCCACTCTTCGAGGATGTAGGGGCCACCGCTGACGTCGGGATTCATGTTGAAGTCGCTGGTTTCAAAGTCGCTGAAATCGGCAGCGAAGCGGTGCGACGGCAGGAAGCGGAACGCGCCGAAGTCGCTGAGCGCGGTGCAGCTCACGGCGCTGAGCACGACTTCATACGTCCGGTCGTCGATGATGTTGACCGAGTCGATCAGGGCGGCGTTGGATTCCCACACGGTTTCGACGTCCGACATGGTAGCGTCAATGACGAACTTCATGTCCGCGGAGCTGATCGGCGTGCCGTCGCTCCACATGGCGCCTTCCTGAATAGTGAACGTGTAAGTCAGCCCATCGTCCGACACTGTCCACGTCGTGAGGCCGGGGATCGTTTCACCGGTGAAGCTGTCCACCTTGACGGGCGACGGCCACATCAGGTTGGAGGCCTGATACGACGCGCCATCATTGGTGAAGGCGGGGTTGAAAGTCACGATGTTCCCGAAGCCGCGAATGACGATGGTATCGCCATCCTGAGCGAGAACGAGGGATGCGGGTAGAGCAAGCAGTAGTAGGAGTGCTAAACAGAACGCCAACCGTCTCATAAAGAAGGCTCCTCGCATGGAAATAGGGTAAAGAAATGTGGTCATTCTCATCGTAACAGGCTTTTATAATGAATGCAACAAATTTGTGAAGCGCTTATTTTCCGCCGTGACGAGAGGCGATGAGCGGCTGGATTGGGCGAACGTCCGTTTTGCTGGGACGCACTCCGGTCTGTGGCAGATGGGCCGCCGCTCGCATAGAATACGCGCCTAACTTAAACCTGATGCGAAGGATAAAACTGATGACCAAACGACTGCGGTGGGGGATTATCTCGACGGCGAAAATCAACGACGCGCTGATCCATGCAATAAACGGTGCGCCGCGCAGCGATCTGCGCGCAGTGGCCAGCCGCACGACGGAAGCGGCGCAAGCCTACGCCAGCCAGCGGGGCATCCCAACAGCGTATGGCACATATGAAGAACTGCTCGCCGACCCAAACATCGACGTGGTCTACAACCCACTGCCGAATAAACTGCATGCCGAATGGACGGTCAAAGCGGCGCAGGCGGGCAAGCATGTGCTGCTGGAAAAGCCGCTCGTGACCACCATGTCCGACTTCGATGCGATTGCCGCGGCGGCACAGGCGAACAATGTGGTCGTGTTCGAGGCGTTCATGGCGCTGCACGCGCCGCAGAACCGCAAGGTCGCGGAACTGGTGCAGCAGGGGCGCATTGGCAAGCTGCATCTGATTAACAGTTGGTTCAGCTACCACCTGCCGCCGGAGAATGCCACCAATATCCGCCTGCATCCCGATCTGGATGGCGGTTCGTTCTGGGATGTGGGCGTGTACCCGAACAGCCTGTCCATCATGGTGACGGGTGGGCGGGCGCCGCAGGAAGTTTGGGCGGTGCAGGAGATCGGCGAGAGCGGCGTGGATGTGAGCATGAGCGCGCAGCTCCGCTTTGCCGACGACGTGGTCGCCCAGATCTACGCGGGTTTCCGCGCGCCGTTGGTTCAAGGGGCGCAGTACATTGGCACCGAGGGGATGATCCGCACGTCCGCGCCGTGGTTCCCCGGCATGCAGGGGCGCACCGCGTTCGGGGCTGATCCGGTGATCCAAATCTCCAACCGAGATGGCTCGGAGGAGAACATCGTCCTGCCCGCCACCAACCCGTGGCAAATGGAAGTCGAAGCGATGGAAGCCTGTCTGCTGGACGGGACTGCGCCGGTCGTGCCGCTCAGCCTGAGCCGGGAATTCCTGCGCAGCGCGCTCGCGGTCTACGAATCGGCGCGGACGGGCAAACCCGTCGCCCTCACGTCATAAGCATTACTTAGAAAGCCCGGCGATGAAGGCGTGCACGAAATCAAGCAGGTCTTCATCGCGGGGCCGACCCGCGCGTTCTGCCGCCGCGAGTATCGCTGCCTCGTCTGCGCCGTGGGCGACCACAAGATCAGCCACGAGCCGCATTTGCCCCGTGAGCCGCGCAAAGTCCGCCGGTGAGACTAAGCCCGCCCCATGCCCTTCGAGATAGTGCTGCGCGTCGAACGCGCTCACTTTGTCGAGCAGAGGGAGCACGCTCTGCCGCGTGTACTGCCACGTCGGCGCACCATAGATGACCGGGTACAGGCAGTCACCGAGGAACAGTACGCGATCCGGTTCGATGTAGGCGACGACCGAATCCGTGGCATGCTCCCCGCCCACGTGTTGAAGCGTACACGTCACACCGCCCAGGTCGATTTTCAGGCGGTCGGTGAAAGTGAAGGTCGGCGGGACGATCTGCACGCTGCGCGGCGCTGGCAGTTCGAGCTTGATGTTCTCCGCGCTGGAGGCCGTTTCCTCCCCAGTTTGTACGCGGGCGTCCATTGCGGCGTCGTCCCACGCGTACGTCGCCAGCCTCGCCAACTGCTGAGCGGTCAGCGTGTGCGCGATCACGGGGACGCCGAGCGCCTCCGCGCCGAAGACATGATCCCAATGCCAGTGCGTCAGCGCGACATAGAGGGGAGCGGGCAGGTTAGCAGCGGCTAGTGCGTCGAGGAACAGCCGTGCATGCACCGCCGATGCGCCCGCATCGAGCAGCAGCGTGCCGCGCTCCCCGACGACCGCGCCAAGCGTGGGGCGATCCGGTGGTCCCGGCGCCAGCCAGTAGAAATGATCGGTCAGTTGAGCAAGTTTTAGTTCAGTCATGCGCGAAGTATAGCGACAGCGCGGGCGACGTCAAGCGGACTCGCGCCTCGTGAGCAGGTAGCCGATCCCTAACATCAGCGCCCCCATACCAAAAAGCCGATATCCCACAGGGCTTGATGCGAGCCGGGACGTACGTGGTGAATTTGCAGGATGTGATGATCGATGATCCCTTCGACTAGGTTAAACAACGCCCAGCCCATCAGCACGCTGCCGATCAAGGTGCTGACCGAGCGCACAGTCTGCCCACGCTGGTACGCCCGCCAGAACAGGAACAGCGCGACGACCGTCAGAATCCACGTTCCTGCGTGGAACAGACCATCGGCCAGCGTGTTGATCTGCAGATTTTCGAGCGTGGTTGGCGGGTAGCCCGCGTCGCTCAACAGGTGATGCCACTGCAAAATCTGGTGCAGCACAATGCCGTCGAAGAAGCCGCCCAGACCTAACCCGAAGACAACTCCAGCGCGCACAAAGGTGCGCCGTCCCGCGTGTAGCGTCATCGCCTACCCCCTGACAGATGAAGCGGTCGGTAGCGTCATTATGCGGAGTTGACAGTCGCCAGATGGAGAGTTTAACCCACATGCACAGCAAATTCTAAGGCGGAGACATGAGGGTGTCTGGCAAGCCAAGCGAGAGATCCCTTGTTTTTGCTTGTGTGGCGGCAAGGCGTGCGTAGCTCCGTCGAATAGCGTGGTTGTCGGCCAAACTGTTCAGGAGGAGGCATGAGCTCATTTCAGAATCGGTAAGTTGCACATCTAACCCCACCCCCGACCCCTCCCCGAATTCAGGGAGGGGAGACGGATTTCCCCCTCGCCCCGCTTGCGTGGGAGAGGGGCTAGGGGTGAGGGGAAGTGATTAGGTATTTTCACCAATTGTGAAATAGCCTCATGCCTCGGCCCTACACAAACGCCTTGGTCTGTCTCCCCCCTTGAATTCGGGGAGGGGCCGGGGGTGGGGTTGGAATCTGAGATTGTTCAACCTATTTGTGAGCCAACACTCACGCTAGATATTGCAGGTAATTCTGTGCTATAATTTCGTATCCCCAGTTTTTTCTTCCAGAACCACTGGCGCACTTGCGTCTGATGGATGCCATTCTGGGAGTCGATGTTAGAGGTTACATGAAATTTAACGAACTGAATCTAATCGATCCTTTGCTGCGCGCAGTGAGCGCCGAGGGTTATGCTGAGCCGACACCGATTCAGGTGCAGGCGATTCCGCACATCCTCACCGGCAAGGACGTTGTGGGCTGCGCGCAGACGGGCACGGGTAAAACGGCCGCGTTTGCACTGCCCATTTTGCAGCGGCTGACCGCCCAGAAGTCGACCCGCCCGGCGGGTACGACGCGTGTG
>JAYRZU010000010.1:0-30000 GCA_041916315.1 Anaerolineae bacterium | reverse complement strand
GCTGATCAGCAGGCGACCGGGGCTGACATCCACGCCCGCCGCGCGCAGCCCTTCCATCTCTTTGACCATGTTCACCGGGTTGATGACTGTGCCATTGCCCAGCAAACACACCGCCTGATCACGCAGAATTCCCGACGGGATCAAATGCAGCTTAAACACCTGATCGCCGACGTAAACGGTGTGACCAGCGTTATCTCCGCCTGCATACCGCGCCACGACATCCGACTGCGCCGCCAGCCAATCGGCGACGCGCCCTTTCCCCTCGTCGCCCCATTGAGCGCCGATCACGACTGTTGCAGGCATATCTCCACCCTCTTATGTGCGAAAAGCTGATCCCAGAGCAACGGTGACCTGTCCCCGGCCCCAGGGTTCAATCTGACCATCCGGGCCGAGCGCCAACGCCGATCCGGGTTCAATCGCCAGCGCGACCGCCGCCGGCTGGACGTCGAAGACAAGCTTGGCGCGCGCTGCAGTATCCTGCACGCCGATCAGGATCAGCGCGCCTTCCAGCCATTCCAAACCGTCGCCTACGGGCGCTATCCACGAGCCGAACGCGGCCGCCGTTTCACCTTCCAGCAAAATGACTGCGCCGTTCGCATACGCCTGCTGCATACCCGTAATGGCCGCACCGCGCAGCGTCGACCGGGCGTCGCTGGCGGAACTCGCGCTGCTGACGAGCACCACGCCTGCCTCGGCCAGTTTGGTTTCGATGGCCTCATCGTCTTCCGTGAACACGTCGACGGCGTAACTGGAGGGCGCGCCGAGATCGCCAAGGTCATCGCTCAAGCGTTCCCCCGATCCATCCAGCGCAATCACGGCGATGCCGCCATCCGCGCTTGAGCGATTGATCGCCAGCGCGCGCACGTCATCGTCCGCGCCCCCCGCCAGCACAATCCACCCGCGCCCATCAATCCATCGCAGCACGTTCACGCTGGGCATAGTTACTCCGGCAGCACGTACGCGGCGACCGCCTGACTCAGCAGCGCCACAGCGAGCGGAAGCGAATCCTCGTCAATCGAGAACTTCGGGTGATGATGTCCGTAGTAGGCGTCAGCGGTCATATCCTGCGCGCCGACAAAGAAGTAGAAACCGGGAATGTCATTCATAAACAGGCTGACATCTTCCGCGCCCATCGTGCGCGCCGTCGTGTCCAAATTATCGGCGCCGAGCATGTCCGCGAACAGCGGGCGCAGTTTCGCGCCAACTTCCGCATTGTTGATGACCGGAATCGTCAGATCAACAAAGTTGACTTCCACCTCGCAGCGCATGGCAAACCCGATATTCACGGCGATTTCCCGCATGCGTTCACGGGCGAGGTCGCGCGTCTCGTTGCGGAAGTAGCGCACAGTGCCGTGCAGTTCGGCAAACTGGGGGATGACATTATAGGCGTCGCCCGCGCGGATCTGCGTAACCGACACCACCAGCGTATCCAACGGATCGGCGGAACGGCTGACAATCGTCTGCAAGGCCGTCACGATTTGCGCGGCGCACACCACCGGGTCAATGCCGACGTGCGGCAGCGCGCCGTGTGTGCCCTTCCCGGTTACCTTGATGTCGAAGATCGAGGCGCCTGCCATCGTCGAGCCATCAGCCACGCCGACTTTGCCCACCGGCATGCTGTTCCACAAGTGCAAGCCGACCGTCACATCCGGGCGCGGATCTTCCAGCGCGCCATCATCAACCATCGCCTGCGCGCCGCGTCCGACTTCTTCACCGGGCTGGAACACAAACTTGATCGTCCCGGCGATCTCATCGCGGTGTTGGGAGAGCAGCTTGGCCACGCCGAGCGCGATGGCCGTGTGGCCATCGTGACCGCAGGCATGCATCTTGTTCGCCACGGTCGACGTGAAGTCGGTCTGATTCTCTTCCAGAATGGGCAGGGCGTCCATGTCAGCACGTACCAGAATCGTCTGGCCTTCGCGGCCACCTTCCAGCAAGCCGATCACACCCGTTTTGCCAACGCCCGTGCGCACTTCTAGGCCGAGCTTTTGCAGCTCCTGCGCCACAATGCCCGCTGTCCGAAACTCCTCAAACGCGAGTTCCGGGTGCGCGTGGAAATCCCGCCGCCGAGCGATCAGTTCATCGCGCAGGGCTTCGGCCTGCGCCTTAAAGTCAATAGCCATCATCCTCACCGATCAAAAGTAATCACGCGAAAAGTTTCCATATAGCGCGGCGCATCGGGCGGCGCTTCCGGGTCACGGTTACCCCGCTGCCGTTCGGCCATCGCCTCCATATCGGCGATCTGGCTTTTGTGTTCGCGCAGTGCCGCGATCTTCGTTTCCAGATGTTCGGTCACATCGACCTTGAGATTGCCGCTGTACGTCCCGCAGATGTACAGGTGCTTGACCTTGTGCGGTTCGAGCCCCTCGTCCGTCTCCAGTGATGGGAAGTTCAGGCGGTCGCGTGCGGTTGGGTAGACGGAGTCGAGCGTCGCCTCACCAATTGCCCGGTGATCCGGGTGATTCAGTCCACGGTCGCCGAACCAGAACACCGTCGGGTCACACGTGACGACCGTATCCGGTTTGTACAGGCGAATCTGGCGCACAATATCGCGCCGCAGGTCGAGCGAAGGCGTGAGTTCACCATCCGGGTAGTGCAGAAAGACTACATCTTTGACGCCAAGCACGGCGGCCGCATTGCGTTCTTCAACTTCACGAATCGCGACGAGCGCGGCGGGAGTCATCGTGGGGTCACTGCTCCCTTTGTCACCGCTGGTCGCCAGCACGAAGATGATCTCCGCGCCTTCCGCCGCCCAGCGCGCGAACGTCCCACCCGCGAAAAATTCTGGGTCATCCGGGTGCGCGAACACCCCCAGCACCCGCTTCACTACCTCTGCTGCCATGCACAGCTCCGTTTGTTGGTTCGGGGCGAGATCGCGCTCGCCGGGTTACAAGGGCGGGAAGGTTTTCCCGCCCCTACGTATACCGTATCTGATGGGGGTGTCGCAACATCCCATTTCGATGAAGAGGGGGTGCAGCGTGGTGACGTTATTCGGTGGCTTCCGGGTTGCCACCACCCGTGTTCTCTTGATTCTTCGGACGACGATCCGGGCGATTCTTCTTGCGCCGCCCCTGCCCGCCGCCGCCCCCTTCTGGCCGTTCGCCGCGCGGTGGACGATCCTTGCGAGGCTCGCCCTGTGGCTTAGCCTCCGCCTGTGCGCCCAGCTTCGGTTGCTGCGGGCGATCTCCCTGACGGCGATCACCGCGCTTGCGCTGGCGGGGGCGGTGCGATTGGTCAGACGGCGACTGCTCCGACCGGGCAACAGCGCGCGCTGGCTGCGGTGCCTCACCATCAGCGACCACCTCGCCCTCGGCGACTTCATCCGCCGCGACCGCGTCGACTGGGGCGGCTTCGGCTTTGGCCTTGGGCGGTTTCGCGCCGCAGTCGCAGCCTTCGTCGCCGTGAACAGTGCAGGGCTCTTTGGCCTTCTTCGCCAACGCCTCGAGTTCCTCCAGCGGAACGATCTCTTCGCGCTTGACCGTCTGCAAGCCTTGCTCTTCGATATACACCAGCACCGAATCGGCCAGCGGGAACACGTCGACCACTTTCGCTTCGCCGTAGGGTGTGCCGATGCGCTTGTTCTTCTTCGGCAGCTTCTGCCGCGCTTCGACATACTGCTCATATTCATAGACGAGGCAGCAGCGCAAACGCCCGCACATCCCTGTGATCTCTGAAGGGTTGAGCGAGATGCCCTGCGCCTTCGCCATCTTGATCGAAATCGGGCTGAAGTCGGTCAGGAAGGTCGAACAGCAGCGCAGTTCGCCGCACGCACCATATCCGCCGAGCAGCTTGGCGACATCGCGCGGGCCAATCTGCCGCATTTCCACCTGCGCGGGGAACGCGCGGCTGAGTTCATTCCACAACTTGCTGACGTTCACCTTATCTTCGGCGGTGTACAGGAACGTGAGCATCGTGCCATCGTAGTTGTAAGCCGCCATGATGAACTTGACATCGGTGAAACCGCCCATGTCGGCGGCCTTCTGGCGACAGGTCGCCAGCGCGGTGTCCTGCTGAAGCTCCCAGTGGTGCTTCAAAATCAAATCGCGCGGGCTGGCCATACGCATGATCGGTTTATACTCGCGCATGTCCTTGTCGTCTTCGACGGCGTTGAAGCTCATCACTTCACCCATCTGGCGTCCGCGCGCCGTTTCGACAATCACATAATCGCCGACCTTGAGGTCGGGGTATTCACTGAAATCAAAATGATACAGTTTGCCGACGCGGTGAAAGCGCACCCCGGCCACTGTCTTTTGCATCGTAACAGGTTGGTCTGTCATGGGATACCTGATAAAAATACGTTACACATCCGCCATTAATGATAGGCGACATCGTCACAATCGCAAAGAGTTGACAAAATTTCGGCACGGTGCTAGTTTGTTAACCTGAAGATTTCACCCAGAAGAACGCGCGTCGATGAGCACATTAGTGATGAAGTTCGGCGGCACATCCGTCGGGATGACAACCGGGTTGAGTCAAGTCTTGAGTATCGTGCTGTATGAGCATGAACGCTGGACGAACTTGATTCTGGTGGTTTCCGCGTTGGAGGGGGTGACAGACGCCCTCATCGAAGCCGCTCATTTAGCCCAACTGAACAACCAGCGCGGGTATCGCCGCATTGTCGCGACGCTGCGGACGCGCCATCTCGCCTTGATCGAGCATTTGCCGCTCGGCTCGACCGAAAAGTCCGCCCTGCAGACCGACCTCGACCGCTTGCTCTACGATTTGCTCGGCACATGTCAGACGGTCGCAGAGCATCACGACGATGCGCTGCGCCCGGAAGTCGCGGACAAGATCGTGCATGTGGGCGAACGCCTCGCCGCGCGCATCGTCGCCGCGCTCCTGCGCCAGAACAATCTGCGCGGCGTCGCCATCGACGCCACCGACCTGATCATCACCAACAATGCCTACGGTAACGCTATTCCGGATCTCGCGCTCACCCGCGACCGCATCGCCACGCACCTGCTCCCCCTGCTCCAGCGCGGGATTATCCCGGTCGTCACGGGTTATATCAGCTCCAGCGTCACAGGCAAGCCGACCACACTTGGTCGCGGCGGCAGCGATTACACCGCCTCGGTGTTGGGTGTCGGCAGCGATGCCCGTGAAGTGTGGGTCTGGACGGATGTTGACGGGCTGATGACCGCAGACCCGCGTGAAATTGACGATGCCCGCGTGATTCCAACGCTCTCGTATGATGAAGCGGCGGAACTGGCGTATTTCGGGGCGCGCATTCTGCACCCGCGCATGATTCACCCCCTGCGCGCACAGTCAATTCCACTGCGCGTGCGCAACGTCTACACGCCCCAGCAGCCCGGTACGCTCGTCCGCGACAAGCTGGCATCGATGCTGCCAGCTATCCGCGCCGTGACCTCAATTCAAGGTCTTGGGATGTCGACGTCGCATAACGGTCCGCTTGCCCAGCTGGCGGAAATTGTCGACAGTAGGCTCGCCGATCTCACGGGCAGCCATACCGATGTGACGATCACCTCGCAGTCGTCCTCGCACAGTTTCATCTGCTTCGTCATCCCCACGATGGCCGGCCCCGACGCGCTGCACAGCCTGCAAGTCGCGCTCAATGAGGATGAAGAGCTGTCGGCGAGCTGGAACACGCGCCCCGTGCAGGTCGTGACCGTTATCGGCACGCGTTTAGGTGAGATTCACACGCTGACCGCGAACGTACTGCTAGCGCTGGAGGGGATTCCGCTGCTGGCGCTCTCGCAGGCGCCGTCGCATTGCAGTGTGTCGCTGGTGGTCGAAACGCAGTACGGCGAAACCGCCCTCACCCGCATTCACAACCTCATCTTGAAGAACGGCTAATCCTCACACCAAGAATCAACAGGGCGCACGGTCGTGCGCCCCTACGAAGACAGGTTTTGTAGGGACGAGGCATGAATCGTCCTCGTCTCGCATATTTCGAACACTGGCCTAGAATCGATTGATATACCGATCCAGCTCCCACGGCGTAACCTGCCGGTTGTAATCATCGAGTTCCTGCTGCTTCGCCGCAAGGTAGCGGTCGCCGATATAATGCCCGAGCGCATTCATGATCACATCGTCACCCTTGAGCGCATCCAAAGCTTCTGCCAGCGAGGTGGGCAGCGTCTCGGTGTAGCGCAACCGCGAGCGATCCGGCTTGGTGAGCGACTCTTCCAGCGCATCCTGCAGCGACATCTGCTGGCGAATGCCATCGAGCCCGGCTTCGAGCATCACCGCTGTCGCCAGATAGGGATTGGTGCTCGGATCGGGGCAGCGGAGTTCGAGGCGAGTATGCGCTTCCTTGCCGGGGGAAATATGCGGCACGCGGATCAGCGCTGCACCCGCCCGGTTGACGTGCGCCCAGGTCACGTATTTGGGCGCTTCAAAGCTCACGCTCAACCGCTTATACGAGTTGATCAGCGGAGCGAGGATGGCACACATGGCCCGCGCATGCGCTAACTGCCCGGCGAGAAAATAGCGCGCTGTCTCCGACAACCCGTATTCGTGCTCCGGGTCGGCGAACACATTCACGCCCGTGTTCAACTCGTGCAAACTTTGATGCGTGTGCATGCCCGACCCCGGCAAATTCGCCGAGGGCCGCGGCATAAACGTGCAATGCAGCCCTTTTTGCAGCGCAATCGCCTTGAGCGCTACCTTCGCCGTCAGCACATTATCCGCCGAGACGAGCGCGTCGTTGTAGTCGAAGTCGATCTCCTGCTGACCGGCGCCGATCTCGTGATGCGACGAATCGACGCGGATGCCCATATCCATCAACGTGGAGAGCATGCTCCGACGCACGCCAAGCACACCGCTGTTCGACATATCGAAATAGCTGGCTTCGTCATACGGTTGGAGTGGCAGCAGTTCCGCGTGGCGGCGGAAGAGAAAAAATTCGAGTTCCATGCCCGTCTTGAAGGTGAAGCCCATCGAGGCGGCGTTGTCCAACGCTTTGATCAGCATGTTGCGCGGGTCACCGATGAAGGGTGAACCATCAGGCGTTTGCACGGTACAGATAAGGCGGGCGGTCTTGGGGTTGTCCCACGGCAGCACGGCGAACGTATTGAGGTCCGGCATGAGCATCATGTCGCTTTCGGCGACACGGGCAAAGCCTTCAATCGACGAGCCGTCGAAGTGCAGCCCGTCGTCAATCACGCGCTCAATTTTGGGCGTGGGAATAATAATGCTCTTGACGATCCCCGTGATGTCGGTGAACCACAGGACGACAAACTCCACCTGGTGTTCCTGAATGGCCGCGAGCACCGCATCTTTTGTCATCATCGGGATGTAATCCTCATCATTATTACGTCTGAATCCCGGCGACCAGGCAGCCGGACTCTGCTAAACCTTGTCTGAATTATACAAAGCAGGTGATCGGGGGCTTATAGTGATCTTGTCTAAATTTCACATAAGACCGCTTGGCAATACATTACAGACTGTCAAGCAGGCCCAAATGTCCGAGCATGGCGTCGAGTCCAAGCAGGTAGCTGCGCCAGCCAAAGCCGCTGATTTGTCCAACACACACAGGGGCAATCACCGATTTGTGGCGAAATTCCTCGCGGGCGTGAATATTCGACAAATGCACCTCGATCACGGGCAGCTTGATCCCGCTCACAGCATCGCGCAGCGCAATTGACGTGTGGGAATACGCGCCGGGGTTGAAGACCACCCCATCCGCCCAGTTGCGCGCGATATGCAGAATGTCGATCAGCGCGCCTTCGTGATTCGACTGCTCGGCGCGCAGTTCAATGCCATGCCCACGAACGTGATTCGCCGCACGGCTGTTAATCTCTTCGAGCGTCATTTTGCCGTAAACGTCCGGCTCCCGCGTGCCCAAGAGGTTCAAGTTTGGCCCATGGAGTAACAAAATCTTCTTCTTCATCGAAAGTCCTGTAGCTGAGTACAAAGTAGGAACGCGATGAATCGCGTCCGTTCTGTTTTGGCTTGCGCGGACGCTATGATGCAGTTTAAGAAAAGAACACGGTGTTTGTAGGGACGCCATACATGGCGTCCACTCTCTAATTTACCAAAACAGACGAGATATATCTCGTCCCTACGATCTCCGTATTCATAAGTTAAACTGCATAATGGCGTCCCTACACAAAGGCCTCGCCTACCGCAGCCGCCGAATATCCTTGCGCCGCTGCGTCGCATCCTTGTCCTTGATGTGTTCCAGCACGGCGATCACATCCCCTTTGCGCACATCGTTCACGATCTTCGGCTGGCCGATGCCTTCGAGCAGCACAAAACGTGAGCGGCCGCCGCTCCACTTCTTGTCGGTCGCCATCGCCGCCCAGATCGCTTCGGGATCCAGATCGTCGATGCGCGTGGGCAGCCCCACCTCTTCGACCAAGCCTTCGACCAGCTCGATCAGATTGGGCGAGCACAAACGAAGCTGCGCCGACAGCAGCGTCGCTGCGATCAGCCCCACGCCGACGGCTTCACCGTGCAGCCATGTATAGCCGCTCACCTGCTCAATCGCATGGGCGAACGTGTGGCCGAGGTTCAAGTGCGCGCGGATGCTGCGCTCATACGGATCCGCTTCAACGACCGCGACCTTGACTTGAATCGCCCGCGGGATAATTTCGTCGATGTTGGCACGGTAATCCTGGGCGAGTTCCAGCAGCAGTTCGTCAGCCAGCAGCCCATGTTTGATGATCTCCGCCATGCCGCAGCGCCATTCACGCTCGGGCAGGCTGTCCAGTACATCGGGATCGATGATCACCTGCTGCGGCTGCTTGAACGCGCCAACGAGATTTTTACCTTGCGGCAAATCGACGCCAACTTTGCCGCCCACACTCGAATCGACCATCGCCAGCAGACTGGTCGGCATCTGTACGAACGACACGCCGCGCATGTAGGTCGCCGCCGCGAAGCCGACCGTATCACCGACCACCCCACCGCCAAGCGCCACCACCACCGCCGACCGATCCAGCCCCGCGGTGACGAAATCGCCGTACAAGCGCGCGACCGTTTCGAGCGTCTTGTAGTGTTCGCCGTCCGGGATGGTGATCAGGCTGGGGTTGGGCAGCGCCGAGGCCAACGGTTCACCGTAGATCGGCGCCACCGTCGTGTTGGAGACAATCGCCACCTGCCCATTGAGTCCCAGCGCCGCCGGGTTGATGTGGCTTAACAGTCCCCGCGCAATGATGATTGGGTAGCTGCCGTCCAGCGTCTTTACGTCGATTCGGTCTGCCATAGTCGGATGATCCTCTCTGCCACCTGCTCCGGTGTACAGTTCGCCGTATTCACATGGAGAGGAATGGCGGCATAGGCAGCGCGCCGCTTCTCCAGCAGTTCTGCCCAGTTGGCCGCCAGCGGACGCCCGCTGTCACGGGAGAGCCGCGCGCCGATCACCTCTGCCGAGGCATCCAAGCACACGACCAGCGCCGTTTGCAGCAAGCGATCGCGATTCTCCGGGTTGACCAGCATGCCGCCGCCTGTCGCGATCACCAACCCGCGTTTCTCCGCCAGCTCCGCGACGAGATCGCGCTCGTACTGGCGGAACACGGGTTCGCCATCCTCGGCGAAGATGGCCGGGATCGGCTTGCCCGCCCGTTTGACGATCTCCACGTCGGTATCGACGAACGGACGCGCCAACTGCCGCGCCAGAGTCGTCCCCACGGTCGTTTTGCCCGTCCCCATAAAGCCCGTGATCACAATGCTGCGATCATTCGGGGTAGCCAAACCGCCACTCCCGATTATCCATTAATAAATCACTCAACCGCGCACGGCGCAAGCTGTTGAAGCGCGGATGCATTTCCGCCACGCTGTCACCGCCCAACTTTTCGATCAACGCCTCGGCAATCACAAACTCCATCATCGCTTCGAGGATGGGCACGGCGCGCGGCGTCGCGCAGAAATCGCTGCGTTCGTAGGTCGTCTGTTCCGCCTGTCCGGTCGCTAGGTTGACCGATTCGAGCGATTGCATGACCGTCGCAATCGGCTTCATGGCCACGCGGCACACAATCGGCTCGCCTGTCGTGATGCCGCCTTCAAAACCCCCGGCGCGGTTAGTGGAGCGGTGCAGGTTGCCGTTCTCGTCGACGCTGATCGCGTCATGCACTTCCGAGCCGCGCTTACCCGCGTTTTCGAACGCCGGGCCGATTTCCGCGCCCTTCATCGCGTGCACGCTGACCATCGCCGCGACGATTTTGCCGTCCAGCCGCCGATCATAATGCACATGCGAGCCGAGTCCCGGCGGCACGTTCAGCGCGACGACTTCGATAATGCCGCCGAGCGTATCCTTGGCAATCTTCGCCTGCCGGATTTCCTCATGCATGAGTTCCGCCGTCGCCGGATCAGGACAGCGCACGTCGCTGGCTTCCGCCGCGGTGAAGCGCTGCTCGTAGGTCAGCGCCGGGTCAAGCGCCACACTCACCCCGCCGATCTGCACGACGTAGCCACCGACCACGATGCCGAATTCGGCGAGCAGTTTCTTACAGACCGCCCCCACGGCGACGCGCATCGTCGTTTCGCGGGCGCTGGCCCGTTCCAGCGCGATGCGGAGTTCGCGATACCCATACTTGATTGCGCCCGTAAGGTCAGCATGACCGGGGCGCGGCGTCGTCATCGGCGGAATGTCTTTTTCGCGCCAGTTCTTGTAGTCGCGGTTTTCGACCCACAGGGCCAGCGGCGCGCCCGTCGTCATGCCTGCCGCCACCCCCGCCGAAATGTGAATCTCATCGCGTTCGATGTTCATGCGCCCGCCCGACCCGTAACCCGTCTGGCGGCGCGCCAGTTCAGTGTTGATGTACTCGGCGTCGAGCGCGAGTCCCGCGGGCATCCCCTCTAAAATCGCCGTCAGCGTCGGCCCGTGCGACTCACCCGCCGTCAAAAATCTCAGCATGAACAATCCTCATGATCCTTGTAGGGACGAGGCATGCCTCGTCCATTTTCAATTTGTGAACAGCAGGACAAGACATGTCTCGTCCCTACAATCTGTCGTGGATTCGCATCTTGGCGTTAAGCATTTTCTTTTCGTTCGTTTAGGGCTTGCTGTGCCGCTTGCAGCATCACATCGACTGGCGGATAGACGCCCGTCCACAACTCGAAGGCCGCCGCGCCCTGCCGCACCAGCATCCCCAAGCCGCTCACCGCGCGCCCGCCCGCCGCCTCGACCTGCTCCATTAGCCGCGTTTTCGCCGGACGATAGATCATGTCGTAGAGCGTCACACCTGCGGGCACGTTCGCCAACGGTGACTCGTCGACTTTCGGGTGCATACCCACTGGCGTGCAGTTGATCACGATGCGCCCGCCCGTGGCGAAAGCCGCCTCAGCCGTCAGTACGTTCGCCGCAACGCCGACCGACTCGATCAGCTCCTGCGCTTTGTCTGCCGTGCGATTCACGACAACTACCTGCGCGCCCGCCTTGCTCAGTCCATAAACCGCCGCCCGCGCCGCGCCGCCTGCACCGAGTACGATGACTGTTTCGCCGCTCACCACGATGTTATGCGCGGCGAGATCGTCCATCAAACCGATCACATCGGTATTCGTACCTACATTGTTGCGAAAATCAATCGTGTTGACCGCGCCAATCGCCTGCGCGGTCGCATCCGGCTTGCAGTGCGGCATGACGGCCTGCTTGTGCGGAATCGTCACATTCACGCCGATGAAACCATGATCGCGCAGTTCGCGCAAGCCAAGTTTGACGATGTCCGGCATGAGCGGGATCTTGTCGTAAAACCAGTCGGTCATGCCGAGCGCCGCGAACGCCGCGTTGTGCATCACCGGGCTCAGGCTGTGCTCAACTGGCCACCCGATGACGGCGACTTTCTTTTCGCTCATCAATCGAGCACCTGCACGCGCACATCCGCGCCCAGCTTACGCAGCGTATCCGCGTAGCCGGGGAACGAGTCCGCCGCGCATTCCGCGTCGAGGACGGTCGTTTCGCCGTCCGCCGCCAGCCCCGCCACCACCAGACTCATCGATATGCGGTGATCGTCGTGACCGTACACTTCCGCGCCGCTCAGCACCTGCGGGCCATCGATGATGAACCCGTCTTCCGTCTCAATGATGTGCGCGCCCAGCTTCGTGAGTTCGGCGGTCATCACGGCGAGGCGATCCGTCTCTTTGACGCGCAGTTCGCCCGCGTCGCGCACAATAGTGCGGCCTTCGGCGAACAGCGCCGCGACCATGAAGATCGGGAACTCGTCGATCATGCGGACGACAACTTCGCCGCCGACCTGTGTCCCCTTCAACAGACTGGAACGCACACGAATGGTACCAACTGGATCGCCCGCCTCCGTGCCCGTCGCGGTGATGGTCAGATCTGCGCCCATCTGCTGCAAGACCTCGAACACCCCTGTGCGCGTCGGGTTGAGGTTGATGTTGGTAAGCGTGATGTCGCTGTCCGGCACAATCAACGCCGCAACGACCGGAAACGCCGCTGACGAGGCATCGCCGGGAATCGTGAAGTTGATCGGTTTGAGCACAGGTGTCGGCTGAATCGTGACTACATTGCCCTCCGTCACGATATCGACGCCCATCGCGCTCAACATGCGCTCGGTGTGATCGCGCGACGGCCCAATTTCGATCACGCGCGTTTCCGCATCCGCGAACAGCGCCGCCAGCAGCAGCGCGCTCTTGACCTGCGCGCTGGCGACGGTCATCTTGTGTTCCACGCCCTTGAGCTGTGCCGGACGCACGTAGAGCGGGCAGTAGCCGTTCGTGCCTTCGAGATCCGCGCCCATTGCCCGCAGCGGGTCGATGATGCGCTTCATCGGGCGGCGACGGAGCTGCTCGCTGCCGTCCAACACACTGGGGAAACTCTGTCCAACCATGATCCCGGTCAGCAGGCGAATGCCGGTCCCCGCATTGACCAAATCGAGCGGGCGATCCGGCTTATGCAGTTGGCCGCCGTGTACGGTCAGTTCGGTGTCACTGTGCCGCTCGACTTCCACGCCCAACGTGCGCATCGCGCCGAGTGAAGCTTCTGTATCGCCCGCGGGCAGCCACGCCTTGACGTGCGTCTCGCCCTGTGCCAGCGCGCCAAACATCACCGCGCGGTGCGACATCGACTTATCGCCGGGAACAGTAGTTGCCCCCTTCAGGGCGCTTCCCGGTCGGACTGCAAAGTAATCACTTGCCGCTGCCATTTTTCGCTGCCTCCACGCGCTGCATCCATGCGAGCCGCGCTTCGCGCGCGGGACTCAAGAGTTCCGCCAGTTTAACATCATCCTGCGAAATCAACATGGCTTCGATCATCGCCAGTTCGCGCCGGAACAGCGCTAGAATCCGCGCCACCGCCCGCGTATTGGTGCTCAGGATGTCACCCATCATTTTGAGGTCGCTGCCCGCCAAACGCGATGTATCGCGGAAGCCGCCCGCCGCTAAGCGCCACACGGCATCGTCCTGATTGCCCTCCTGTGCGACCGTGGCCACGAGCGCCGCGCTCAACAGGTATGGCAAGTGACTGATCGCCGCCACCGCCTGATCGTGCCGCGTCGCATCCATCTCGATGGGCACCGCGCCGACCGCCTCGACCAGCGACAGTGCGCGCGCCAGCGTCGCCGGGGTCGTCCGCCGCGACGGGCACAACACGAATGGGCGCCCGTGATACAGATTGGCGTCGCTCTCTTCGATGCCGCTCGACTCTTTGCCCGTCATCGGGTGCCCGCCAATCGCCTGCACGCCGATCGGCAAGCGCGCCATCGCATCGCAGATATCCGCTTTGGTACTGCCAATGTCGATCAGCAGCGTGTTCGAACGCAGGTACGATCCGATGCGTCCTTCAATCATCTGGATAATGACGCGGACAGGCGCGGCGAGGATGACCGTATCAGCTTCGCTCACCCCCGCCTTGAGATCGTCCGTGGCCACATCGACAATCCCGTGGTCAAGCGCATATTTCAGCGTTTCCGGGTCGCGATCCACACCCGTGATCACCTCGGCACGACTCCGCAGGGCGCGCGCCAGTGATCCGCCCATCAAACCTAGCCCGACGACCGTGAGGTGTCGGCTCTTAAAGCCACCGCTCATGCTGAACGCCCTACCGCCTGCGCGACTAACTGAATCCGCTGCATCATCTGCTTGAACCCGTCATAGTTCAGGCTCTGGCGGCCATCGGACAGCGCGCGTTCCGGCGTCGGGTGCACTTCCACAATGAGACCGTCCGCGCCTGCCGCCACCGCCGCCAGCGCAATCGAGGTGACATGTTCGCTGTAGCCTACCGCGTGGCTCGGATCGGCGATCACGGGCAGGTGCGTGCGCGCCTTGAGCACCGGAATTGCGTTAATGTCGAAGGTGTTGCGGGTGTATTTTTCGAAGGTGCGGATGCCGCGTTCGCACAGCATCACGCGCTGGTTGCCCTGCGCGAGGATGTACTCGGCGGACATCAGCAGATCTTCCATCGTGTTCGCCATGCCGCGCTTGAGCAGCACCGTGTGCTGACTCCGTCCGACTTCGCTCAACAGCACAAAGTTTTGCATGTTGCGCGCACCGACCTGCAGCACATCGGCATATTCTGCCACCATGCCGACCAAACCGGGGTCCATGACTTCGGTGACAATGGGCAAACCCGTGCGTTCGCGCGCTTCCGCCAGCCACTTGAGGCCGTTTTCGCCATGTCCCTGGAAGCTGTACGGCGACGTGCGCGGCTTGAAGGCCCCGCCGCGCAGCGCGGTCGCGCCTGCTTCTTTGACCGCGCACGCGATTTCAATTGTCTGTTCGCGGCTCTCCACCGAGCACGGCCCGGCGATCACCAGCACTTTGTTGGCGCCCGCCTTCGACCCGTTCAGGGCCACGTATGTATCCATCGGGTGGTATTCGCGGCTCGTCAGCTTGTAGGGTACGGAGACGCGCATCACGCGCTCCACGCCCGACATGGAACTGTAGTTGTCCTCACGCAGCGGTGTGGGGCTTTCGCCTACCAACCCGATGATTGTGCGCTCTTCCCCTTCGGTCAGACTGGCCTTGTAGCCGTCCAGTTCCACGCGTCCCACCACATTCGAAATGTCCTGCGCCGAAGCGCCCTTCTTCATCACGACAATCATGTTCTCATCCTCTGAAGTACAGCTATTAGCGGTTAGCTCTTAGCTTTTAGCGAAAGATAAAGACAATTGCTGGTAAAGCTCAACCACTTCTGTAATCGGCTATCAGTAAGTTATTTCCGATACGGCCTAACGGCTAACAGCCAATGGCTAATCGCTACCCGCTATGAGCTCACCGCTAAATCCGGACGCAGCACGACCGCGCCCCGCTTGAAAATGTGCCGGATTTCGCCAATCGACTTGGTCGTATTCCAGTGCAGCAGCACACGCAGACATTTTGGCACGCCGCCCGGCACATCCATTTCGATACAGTCGATCAAAGCGACCTGCCGCCACCCGAGATCCCGCGCTGCCTTCGCGGGATAGGCCGCGTTCAGGTCGGGCGTGCAGGTGAAGATCACGCTGGCAACGTCGTCTTCCTCAATGCCATTGGCTGCGATGATGTCGCGCAGCAGTTCCGTCGTCGCCGACCAGATCGCCTCAGCGGTGTTCTCCTCCACCGTGATCGCCCCGCGCACGCCTCTAAATTTCATGCCTTCCGCCTTTCGACAATAAAAAAGGCGCGGAGCGGTTGCTCTGCGCCTTTCGGTTGACTCGATTAATTCTCCCGCTAGACAGCTTGCAGCGCCCGACCCTCGACTATGTCGCCCGTAAAGTAATAATAGAAATAGGCAAACGAGTTGTGCGAACGCATGACCAGACGTGTCCTAGCGAATGAACTTGTCGCAGAGCATAGCATGTTAAGTTGCGGCGTGTCAATCAAACGGCGAGCTTCTCGCCAATTTCCAGCAGAAATTTCATCGGCGGCGGCGAAACAGCAATAATCTTCGCGCCTAGACCGATTCGGGCGAATTTTCGTCAAGCGCGTGGCGCAGATCGCGCGCCAGTGTGCGCACCGCCTCGATGCCCTGCCCACCCGCCCGCACCATCGCCGAGCCGACGATGAAGCCATCGACCAAGCCGTGCATGCGGCGCGCGTGTTCCGGCTTGCTGATGCCAAAGCCCATCACCAGCGGCACGTTGTGTGCGTGTTCGCGCACCCGGGCGATGAATTCGGTGAGCCCCGGCGGCAGTTCGCTGCGGGTCCCGGTGACGCCCGTCAGCGACACCACATAGATGAACCCGGTCGCCTGCTGGGACACCAGTTCCACGCGTTCGGCGCTGCTGGTCGGCGCGAGGAAGAAGACCAATGCGAGATCTTCCCACGCGCACAGCTCCACCAGTTCTGCGCCTTCTTCCGGTGGCAAATCCGGAATAATCAGCCCATCCGCGCCCGCTGCTTTCGCATCTTTGACGAACCGTTCCAGCCCGTAGGCCATCAGCGGGTTGAGATACCCCATCAGCAGCATCGGTTGCTCGACGCCGCGCGCCCGCAGTTCGCGCACGGCCTGCAGGCACTTGGTCACGGTCGTGCCATTTTCCAGCGCGACCTGCGTCGCCGCCTGAATGACCGGGCCATCCGCCAATGGGTCGCTGAACGGAATGCCGATTTCGAATCCATCCACGCCTTCCGCGGCCATCGCCGCGATCATTTCGACCGACTCAGCATAGGTCGGGTAGCCGATCGGGAAGTACGGCAAAAACGCCGACCGTCCCGCTGCTTGTGCCTGCGCGAACAGCGCGCTGATGCCTTGCATGCCTCTCATGATTTCACCTGTTTCAACAGCCACTCGTAGATTGCCGGGTCAGCATAGGCGCGCCGCGCGGCGTCGGTGTGTCCCTCAGACTTGTAACGGGTATAGGTGTATTCGGTGCCGCACGCATTGAGCTTGGCGGCGACCGCGTCTGACCGATCGGTGTGCACAATTGGGTCGCCCGCACTCTGGATGATCCACAGCGGCGTGTCACCAATGGCACACGGATCAATCGGCTCCGGGATAAAGACTTCGTGGTGGAGCGTTGTCCCGGCGACCGGCAGCATGGCCGAGAAGCGGTTCGGGTTCTGCGTGACGTACGACCACGCGCCATAGCCACCCATACTGAAACCGGTGATCGAGATGCGCTGCTTGTCAATGGGGAGCGCGGTGATCAGATCATCGATGCTGCGGTCAAAGCGGCTCATCGCCTGCGCCCATGACATGTTCAGTGGGCACTGGGGCGCAAGGACATACGCCGGAAGCGTATTCCCCTGCTCCAAATAAGTACACACGGCATACAGCTTGACGGCTTCGAGATTGCTCCCATCGCCGCGTTCACCCGATCCATGCAAATACACGATCAGCGGGTACGGCGCGCTGCCGCCCGTCGGTTCATAGAGCAAATGGGGTAATGGTTGGCTCATCCTTACACCTCCAAGAGCGGGCGCGTGAGCGCATCGAGTCCCGCTTCGATCACTTCATTGGCGACGCGCACGCGCAGCGCCCAACTGTCCGACCGACCATCATACGCGTCGGCAACCTGCTGCTGGCGCTGGCGATCCGCCGCTTCGGTCTGATACTGATCCGCGGATTCCCAGTCCAGACCCTCGACTTCGAGACTCCCGATTGAGAAACCGCCGCGCCACGCCAGCACGGCCCATTCGGCATCCGTCCCCATCGGGCGAATCGGCTGGCTGTTGCGGAGGATGAAGCGCGCCGCCGCCAAACTAAAGCCTTTTGAGCCAGACGCCAGATCGAGCGGCTGCCCCAGCCACTGTGACAGCACGCGATTTGTGAGCTGTTCCGTGAGCTGCAGGGCCTGCGGATGCGTCGCAAACGCGGCGGGCGTGCGCCCGATAGCCGTGAAATCCGCACGCGGGATGTGCGCCACCGTCTGCGCGAGTTCGTCTGGAAAACGCTCATACCAGCGCACCAGCCGATCGGCATCGACGTAGTGAAGGTAATCCGCTCCAGTAGCCACTCCGGCGCGCAGCGCGACATAGCGCCCCGACGCCCATTCGCCCTGCCCGACCACCTCGAGATCCAGCGTCTGCAGCGCCGCCACCGCCGCCGGATCGGCTGTCGGCGGCACGACCACCGCCACGGACTGGTACAGCGCGCGGATCGCGGAGAAAAAGCGTACCAGACGCCCCTCCTCGCCGCGCGGCATCCAGGTGAGCACGAGCGCCGTCGTCACAACCGCCCCGCTTCCAGATCGTCGAAAAACCTGTTCACAACCGGGCCTTTGGCAAAGCCGAAATTCAGCCCCGCCGCGCCTGCCCGATCATAAAACCCCATCGTCAAGCCTTCATGCAGCGTCAGCGACTCGACCGGGCGCTCCGTCAGTGTGACGAACACATGCACGATGACGTCGAGCTCGCCGGGAATGCTGCGATCCGGGCAGGTGTAGGTGTACCAATGGCGGAGCGGCAAATCGAGTTCAAGTTCTTCCTGCAATTCGCGCCGTGCCGCCACCTCGAAGGACTCGTCCTCCGGTTCGACTGCCCCGCCAAAAATCGTCCAGTGACCGGGATACTTGATCGCCGGGTTGTAATCCCGCTGCTGCAAGAGCGCTTCGCCGCGCGCGTTATACGGGATCACGCTCACCATATGTTTCGTGGCGACCATCAGCCCAGCGCCTTAATCACCGTGTCGAGATCTTTGTCACCGCGACCGGAGAGATTGATGAGCAGAATGCTGTCCTTCGACATGGTCGGCGCGCGCTTGATCGCCTCGGCGACGGCGTGCGAGCTTTCCAACGCCGGGATGATGCCTTCCAGCTTGGACAGGGTTTGCAGCGCATCGAGCGCTTCCTCGTCCGTCGCATAGGTGTAATAGGCGCGTTCGCTCTGGCGCAGGTAAGCATGTTCCGGCCCCACCGAGGCGTAATCCAACCCCGCCGAAATGCTGTGCGTGTTGACGATCTGCCCGTCCGCATTCTGCATCACAAACGATTTCGTGCCTTGCAGCACACCGATGCGCCCGATGTTCGGGTCGGCGAAGCGCGCCGCGTGTTCGCCGCCGCTGATGCCGTGCCCGCCCGCCTCCACACCGACCAGCTCGACGTTCTCATCTTCGCGGAAGGCGTGGAACAGGCCGATGGCATTGCTGCCGCCGCCGACGCATGCGATGCATACGTCCGGGAGCCGCCCCGCCTCTTGCACGATCTGTCCGCGCGCTTCTACGCCGATCACGCTCTGGAAGTCGCGCACCATCATTGGATACGGATGCGGTCCAAGCGCTGAGCCGAGCAGGTAAAACGTGCTGTTCACATTCGTCACCCAATCGCGGATCGCCTCGTTGATCGCGTCCTTGAGCGTCTTGCTGCCGCTTTCGACTGGGACGCAGGTCGCGCCGAGCAGCTTCATGCGGAAAACATTGGGCTGCTGCCGCGCCATATCGACGCTGCCCATGTACACGATGCATTCCAGTCCAAGCAGCGCCGACGCGGTCGCGCTGGCAACGCCATGCTGTCCCGCGCCCGTCTCTGCGACGACACGCTGCTTGCCCATGCGCTGAGCGAGCAAGGCCTGTCCGAGCGCGTTGTTGATCTTGTGCGCGCCCGTGTGCGCCAAGTCTTCGCGCTTAAGGTAAATCTGCGCTCCGCCCAGGTGATCGCTCAGGCGTTTCGCATACGTCACGGGCGTCGGGCGTCCGGTATACGTCCGCTGCAAATGCGCCAACCGCTGCTGAAATTCGGGATCGGCCATCGCTTCGCGGTAGGCGATCACCAGTTCGTCCAACGCGGGGATCAGCGTTTCAGGGACAAAGCGCCCGCCGAAATCGCCAAAATAGCCGCGTTCGTCGGGGACGTTCGTCGTCCCCGTTTGAATGTAAGTCATAATCCTATTCCTCTAAGCCTGTGCCCGGGCTGCCTCGACAAAAGCCCGCACCTTCCCCGCATCCTTCCGTCCCGGTTGATCGCCTTCGACGCCGCTCGCAACATCCACGCCCCATGGCTGCACTGCTTTAACGCGTTCGCCGACGTTCTCTGGCGTCAAACCGCCCGCCAGCATCAACCGGGTACTGATCGCATTGACCGCCACGGCGATTTCATCGGCCGTCTGCTGCCCGGTGCCGCCGAACTCGCCCGCTTTGTAGGCATCCAGCAAAATCGACGGAATGCGCGTATCGGTCAGCGGAAACTGGCCGTAATAACTCACATCATCCAACGCTTCCGCTTTGCTGCGCGGTCGAATGGACTTGAACGCGATCCCGCGCAGTTCCCGCAGCATTTCAAACGACTCATCGCCGCTCAACTGCGCGAAGTTCAAGCCCACCTGCTCCATCGTCACCGAAATGCGGCTCACAATATCGTTCACGAACACGCCGACCAGCAGCGGTGCGGCCGCCCCGAGCTGCGCGCGTAAAGCGGTCGCCAGCTCACGCGCCGCCGTCGGTTCGATATAGCGCGGACTCTTCTTGAAAAAGTTCAAGCCGAGCAGATCCGCGCCCGCCTCCGCCGCGACTAAAGCGTCATCGAGCGTCGTGATCCCGCAAATCTTGACAATGGTCATAGTCGCCCCACACTGCTGAATAACCGCACTTGTTCGGCGATGTTACCCACTTTGACCAGCCCTTCGCCAACCAGAATTGCGTGCGCGCCAAGCTCTGCCATGCGCTGGACGTCATCCAGCGACCGGATGGCGCTCTCCGCGACGAGCGTCACTTCTGGCGGCACGAGCGCAGCGATTCGCCCGGTCGTGTTCAGGTCTTCGCGGAACGTCTTCAGGTCACGGTTGTTCACACCGATCAGTGTCGCGCCGACTTTCAGCGCGCGCTCCAGTTCGGCCTCGTTGTGCACTTCGACCAGCGCCGCCATGCCGAGCGCTTCGATCAGCGCGTGCAGCTCGGCCATGTGCGCGTCTTCCAGTGCCGCGACAATCAACAAAATCGCGTCTGCGCCCGCCGCCCGCCCTTCGTAGACCTGATAAGCATCGACGATGAACTCTTTGCGCAAGATGGGCGTCTCAACGACTGCCCGCACCGCCCGCAGGTAGTCCATGTGGCCTTGAAAGAAGTCCTGATCGGTGAGGATCGAAATGGCTGCCGCTCCGTTCGCCGCGTAGATTTCACCCAACGCCACCGGGTCGAAGTTCTCGATCAGCACGCCTTTGCTCGGCGATGCCTTCTTGATCTCCGCAATCAACGCGACCGTGTCCCGCCGCAGCCCCGCCGAGAACGGCTTCGGCGGCGGCGCGGCCTGCGCCACGGCGATCATCTCCGGCAGGCGCGCTTGATCAGCGGCTACTTCTTCGACCTTCCGCGCCAGAATTTTGTCTAAAATCGTATCTGTCTTGACGAACATATTCGTCCCGTCTCAATCTGTGCTTATGTAGGGACGAGGCATGCCTCGTCCTCATGATTTCTGAGACTCGAGGACGAGATATATCTCGTCCCTACAAGTCGCCTCCCTCAAGAGAGAGGGGATAGGGTGGGGTCGGCTCTAGGCAACCGTCTGCGTGGCAAACGTCTGGCTGTGCGCGATCAACGCGTCGAGTTTGCCGAGCGCCGCGCCGCTGTCGATCACCTGCGCCGCCTGCGCCAGCCCGTCGGACAAATCCGCTGCCGCACCCGCCGCGACCAGCGCCGCCGCAGCATTCAGCAGCACGACGTCGCGCTTCGCATCCGTGATTGTGCCGCTCAGAATGCCACGGAGAATCGCGGCGTTGGTTGGCGCGTCGCCGCCGAGCAGTTCGGAGATGTGCGCGCCGCGGAAACCGTAATCCTCGGGGTTGATGTCGTAAGTGGTGACTTTGCCATCGCGCAGGTGGCTGATGTGATTCGGCCCGGTCGTCGTCAGTTCATCAAGGTTGCCGTAGCCGCACACGACCATCGCCGAGGTTGAGCCAAGTTCGCCGAGCACATGCGCCAGCAAGTCGGTCAGGTCAGGCGCGAACACCCCCATCAACTGGCGCTGCGCACCTGCCGGGTTGGTCAACGGACCAAGGATGTTGAAGATCGTGCGCAGGCTCAGCTCACGGCGTACGCCGATAGCGTACTTCATGGCCGGGTGCAGCTTGGCCGCGAACAAGAAGCCGATGCCGACCTGATCGACGCACTGCCCGACCTGCTCCGGCGTCAGGTCAAGGTTGACGCCCAACTGCGCGAGCACGTCGGCGCTGCCGCACTTGCTCGATGCGGCGCGATTGCCATGCTTGGCGACGCGCACGCCCGCGCCCGCCGCCACAAACGCCACGGTCGTGCTGATGTTAAACGTGCCGCTCTTGTCGCCGCCTGTGCCGCACGTGTCGAGCAGTTCGCCGCTCACCGTCGTCGGCACGCGGTGCGCGTTCGCGCGCATCGCCCGCGCGCTCCCGGTGATCTCGTCACGCGTCTCGCCCTTCATGCGCAAGCCCATGAGATACGCGGCGATCTGCGCTTCCGTCGCACCGCCGCTCATAATCTGGTTCATGACAATTTCGGCTTCATCTGGCTGCAGATGACCGAACTTGCTGACAATATCGATGGCCTTTTGAATATCCATGCTAGACCGCCTGTTCCGTCACACGCACTTCGAGGAAGTTCTTGAGCAGGCGCTTGCCGCCTTCGGTCAAGATGCTCTCCGGGTGGAACTGCACCCCATAGACCGGATATTCCTTATGGCGCATCGCCATGATTTCGCCGCTGTCCGCATAAGCGGTGACATGCAGCACGTCGGGCAGCGTGCTCTCTTCGACGATCAGGCTGTGGTAGCGCGTCGCCTCAAACGGGCTGGGTAATCCGGCAAACAGCACGTCGTCGGTGTGGTGAATCTGGCTCGTCTTGCCATGCATCAGCTTACCCGCGCGCTTGACCACCCCGCCATACGCCTGCCCGATGCTCTGATGCCCGAGACACACGCCGAGGATCGGCGTCGTCGCGCCGAATTCGCGGATCACATCCAGCGAGATGCCCGCATCGTCCGGATCACCCGGTCCCGGAGAAATCACGATATGCGAGGGGTTGAGCACACGAATCTCATCCAGCGTCATCTGGTCGTTGCGCACCACGCGCAGATCCGCGCCCATTTCGCCCAAATACTGCACAAGGTTATACGTAAAGCTGTCGTAGTTATCGATCACGAGGATCATGTTGTTTCGCCTCTAGTTCAGTTACTGCGGAGGTCCGCAAGCCTTCGAGATGTAAGCAGTCGTCCACGGCGACGAGCTTCCAGTTGTCGCCGCTGCGCCGCATCGTGGTCACCGATGTGTTGCCGAGATTCACCGTCAGCGGGTTGTAACCGGGGAACAGATCTTCCATCAGCACTTTGAGCGCCGTCGTATGCGTGAGGATGCCGACCGTTTCGCCCTTTGCCTGAGCGAGTACATCGGCATACGCCGCCTTCATGCGGACGCGCACATCTTCACGCGATTCGCCGCCCGGCACGCGGTACGTGTCGGCATCCTTGAGCATGGCCGCGTATTCATCCGCGTACCATTTGCGCATTTCGTCGAGCGTCAACCCCTGCCACAGGCCGATATTGCGTTCGCGCAGGCGTTCGTCGGGAATCAGTTCAAACGTACCGAACCGTGCCAGAATTTCCGCCGTCTGCAGCGCCCGCTTGAGGTCGCTGGTATACAACGCCGACATGCCAATCGAGCGCAAGAAGCGCGCCAGTGCTTCGGACTGCTGCCGACCGTGTTCGTTCAGCGGGACGGCGACCCATCCCTGCCAGCGTTCCAGCTTATTCCAATCGGTTTCGCCCGGACGAATGAAAATGATGCGCTCGACTGCCATGATTTGAACCTGTCCCCTTTAGAGTAAGCCCTGTTCAGCGCGGCGAATGGTCAGGATCATCGCGCGCGCCTTATGGAGCGATTCTTCAAACTCCGTCGATGGTACACTATCCGCCACCAAACCCGCACCTGCCTGAATGTAAATCATGTCGCGCTGAATCAATGCCGCGCGGATGGTGATGCAGGTGTCCATCGAACCGTCGAAGCTGAAGTAGCCGACAGCGCCGCCGTATACCCCGCGCCGCGTGCCTTCCAGTTCTTCGATGATCTCCATCGCGCGGACTTTGGGCGCGCCGCTCAACGTGCCCGCCGGGAGCGTCGCTCGCAGCAGGTCGAAGGCGTTCATCCCCTTGCGCAGCTTGCCCTGCACGTTGCTGACGATGTGCATAATATGGCTGTAGCGTTCGATGTACTTCATATCGGTCACTTTGACCGTGCCGTATTCGCACACCCGCCCGAGGTCGTTCCGCCCCAAATCGACCAGCATGATGTGTTCGGCGACTTCTTTGGGGTCGGCCAGCAGTTCGGCTTCCAAGCGTTTGTCGTCGGCCTCGTCGCGCCCACGCGGACGCGACCCGGCAATCGGACGGGTGGTGGCGATGCCGTCTTCGAGGCGCACCATCATCTCCGGCGAAGCGCCGACCAGCGTGAACTCTTCGCTGAAGCGCAGCAGGAACATGTACGGCGACGGATTGGTCGCCCGCAGCGCGCGGTAGATCGTGAGCGGCGAGGCGGTCGTCTTGCGGCTCAGGCGCTGGCTCAGCACGATCTGGAAGGCATCACCCGCCGCGATGTATTCCTTCGCCTTGAGCACGCCCTCTTCAAACTGCTGGCGCGTCATGGTCGACTGCAGTTCTTCATCGACGGGAGTGGGGTTTTCCTGCGGCAGCACGAGCGGCTGACGCAGCGCGGCGACGATCTCGTCAATGCGGCGTACGGCGTCATCGTAGGCGGCGTCGGCGTCGCCTTCGTTGTGCGCGTTCGCCAGCACAATCAACTGGTGCTTGGCATGGTCAAAAATCACGAGCGTGTCGATCAGCATGAAGGCGAGATCGGGCACGTCGAGTTCGCGCCGCGCCGTCGTGGGCAGGCGTTCAAAGTAGCGGACGATGTCATAGGCGAGATTGCCGACCGCCCCGCCGACGAAGCGCGGCAGCCCTTCGAGGCGCACGGGCGTCACGCGGGTGAACTCGCGCTCGACCACATGCAGCGGGTCTTCCCCGGCGGCCAGTGGGCGCGTCTCGGTTTCGCCATGATAGGTGCGCGTCATCACGCCATCTTTCACGGTGATCACGCCCTTGGGGTTGACGCCGAGGAACGAATAGCGCCCGACCTGTTCGCCGCCCTCCACGCTTTCCAGCAGGAAGGAGACTTCCCCCATCTGCGTGAGCTTGAGGTAGACGGACACGGGCGTTTCGAGATCGGCGAGTTGGGTTTTATACACGGGGACAAGATCGCCCTGCCCGAACAAGGTATGCACTTGCTCGCGGCTCGGCAGAATGTCGGAACGGACTTGAGGATACGTCAAGGTCATGGTTGGTGTCTCCCACTCTTTCGCGTCGTCGCCGACGCAAATAAAAACCCCTTCCCGCGTCAAGGACGAGAAGGGGTTCCCGTGGTGCCACCTTGTTTGCCGCTTTGCCGAGGCAAAAGCGACCACTCTCAAGAGTACGGGCAGTTACGCCGATACTCCGCGCCTTGATAACGGGTGCACTCTCCCGGTGACCGCTACTTAGGCCTCAGCCTGTTCGCCGTCACAGCTCCCCAGTCCATTCGACATCTGCGCGTGTACCGCCCTCTCAGCTCTGGGCGACTCTCTGTGACACCGTTTTGATGTGTACTCGTCTGGATCGACGCTGTTGACCTATGTGTAATTGCGCAACAGCATAACGACATTCCGAAAACGTGTCAAGCAATTGGCGCGATGAGTAATTCACAATAGGTTTTCGACGCATATCACCTCAAAGCCTGCTTTTCTGTATCGCTTAGAGATCGTGCGGTTACCGATGATAATGACATGCTTCCCTGCGTTACGAATGCGTGTGGCAAGAGGAAGATAATAATGGTCATTCGAAGCAATGATGAACAAGTCCGCCTTACCCGCCTGCAATAGGTCATCCGCTTCCTTACTCATTCGCTGATCCGTGGCATTTCTTCCGCTCACCTGATGCATCAGCTTGATGTTGAGAGACTGTATTGTTTGTTTTCTTGAGGAAAGCGATGGATTTGTCCAGTCACCGTAGGCACGCTTTTTGGTGAGCGAACCACATGACTCAGCGTAACGAACCATAGAGGGGTAGTTAGTGTGAACATTTTCCGCGTCAATTAGCAATGCGACGCGAATAGCGGTGGAAATCCCACGCATGGGGCAGCCTTTCACAAATGAACTCGACATAGTTGTGAGGAACGCGGGATCCATTTGTGCCGATCTGATCGTGGCGAAACGGTGTTACAGGCTCCTGCCTACCTAATTTCGCCGCACATCCCTTGTTCTATGTCGAAGCTGCCGCTGTTTCCCGAAGGAGCGCGCAACTTCATTTGCTCAAGACAATCCCGCCATTGAGAGGACTGCCAGAAGTGATTTGTATCTGTTCTTAAGCAGCTCGACAGGCCTTTCGCGCTGTCGAATGCGCAAATCGATTGATTCGCGCTGATCAGACTACCTAAATCCTAGTATTATCTTGATTAGGCGTCAAGCGATCTGGACATTTTTCACGGACTCGTCGCCACCACTTCGAGCCGCACTTCCCCGGCCTGCGCCTCGCCCGGTTGGAGCGTGAACACGCCGGATTCGTCAATGCCCCGCGCCAGCAAATTGAACCCGTCGTTGACGTTGGTCATCGGTTCGAGCGCGAAGAACGGCTGACCGACAGGCGCGTACAGCAGCAGGTGGCGGTAGATCGGGTCGGCGCGCATGAGCAGCCCGACGTTCGCCGACGGGAACTGCATGAAAGCCGGGGCGTCTACCACGCGCCCGGTCAGCACGTCGTTGATCTCGTCGTTGCCAAGCGCGCGCGGCTGCTGGAAGTTGAGGCGGTTGGTCAGCGGGACAGGACCAGTCTCCGCGAGATAGTTCACGAGGTTGAACTGCTGCTCGCAGGGTACCATCACCTTGGGCTGCACATCCGGACGCACGAAATACGGGTGGAAGCCGAAGCCGCCCGGCATCGGTCGGGTGTCCTCATTCTTGAGCGTCAGCCGCCACACAAAGTCCCGTCCTTCCAGTGCATATTCTGCACGCGCCGAGAATTTGAACGGGTAGTTCATATCAGCGTAATCCGCCGAGGTGATCGTCAGGTAGACATGGCGGTAGCTTTGACTTTCGACCTGCCACGCGCGTTTACGCACGTCGCCATGCCGCGCTGTACCGTCGTCTTTTTCCGTGCGCATGGGGTACGCTTGCCCGTTGAAGCGCAGCACACCGTCGCGGATACGGTTGCACCACGGCAGCATGATGAAGTTCGCCGCTTTGCTCGAATTGCCGTAGTCCTCGGGCGCGGTTGGTCGCATGAGGTCGACCCAGTCCTCGCCCACGCGCACTCGCCCGTACGCGGTCGAAGCGCCCGTCTCGGGTAAAATCCCCACCTGCCAGAATTCGTTTTCCAGTGCGACGACGTTCACGCTTCGCGTCCTCTCCATGCGCTGACTCAATGCTGTCAAGCATACCCGATCTTAGGGGAAAGAGCGCGTAACCTAATGGAGATCCAATTAGAGAGGCACAGCGCGCCGATAAGTGCGTAGGTTGACCATGACAACTTGTCAAAACATACAAGACGGAGCATGCCTCGCCCCAACACACAGATCCCAATCTGTCTCCCCTCCCTGAATTCGGGGAGGGGCCGGGGGTGGGGTCGGAAACAGGGGATGCGTGTCTATTCATGCGCTAAACTGCCTGAAGAATTGGACGAAATTTGCGGCATGCTTTCCCCGAATTCGCTCATGAAGTATAATTATTCCTGAACAGAGGTTCTAATAGGCAGGGACAAATGGCGCTGACCAACCGCGAGATCGCGGACTTATTCGATACGATTGCCGATATGCTGCAGATCAAAGGCGAAATCATTCACCGGGTCATGGCCTACCGCAACGTCGCGGGCGCAGTGCGCGAACTACCGCGCGACCTGCGGGCGATTGCCGCCGACGGCGAGTTGGAAACCATCCCCTTCGTCGGCAAGATCATCGCGGAAAAGCTGACCGAGCTCCTCGAAACCGGGCAGTTGGAATTCTACAACCGCCTCGCCGAAGAAGTGCCGCCCGGCGTGGTCGACATTCTCCACGTCAACGGCGTTGGCCCGAAGAAAGCCAAGCAGTTCTGGGACGCGGGCATCACCACGCTCGAAGCATTGGAAACCGCCGCGACCGAAGGCAAGCTGCGGGATATGCCGGGCATGGGCGCGAAATCGGAAGCCAAAATCCTCGAAGGCATCGAATCATATAAGCGACGCGCGGCGAACACCCGCATTCGTCTCGGCGACGCGCTGCCCACCGCCGAATCGATCCTCGGGCGCCTGATGGCGCTGCCCGGGGTGCTCAAGGGCGAAATCGCCGGGAGCATTCGCCGCGGCAAGCCGACCATCGGCGATGTCGATCTGCTGGTGGCGAGCTACGACGCCAAGCCGATCATGGACACGTTCGTCACCCTGCCGGAAGTCTCGCGCGTGCTCGGTCACGGCGACACCAAAAGCAGCATCGAAACCCACAGCGGCCTGCAAGTCGATCTGCGTGTGCTCGCGCCAGAACGCTGGGGCACGGCGATTCAGTATTTTGGCGGGTCGCAGGCGCACAACATCCACACGCGCGAACTCGCGCTGCAAAAAGGCTATTCGCTCAACGAACACGCGCTGACCCCCATTAACGGCGGCGACCCGCTGCTGTTCGACACCGAGGAAGCCTTGTACGAATTCCTCGGCTTGCAGTGGATTCCGCCGGAAATCCGTGAGGATTGGGGCGAAATCGAAGCTGCGCAAGCCAAGAAGATTCCCACTTTGCTCACGATCAACGATATCCGCGCCGACCTCCACATGCACACGACGTGGAGCGACGGCAAACTCTCAATCCGCGAGATGGCCGAAGCAGCGATCAAGCGTGGGCGCGAATACATTTGCATCACCGACCATTCCAAGAACGCGACCATCGCCAACGGCCTGTCGGTCGAGCGATTGCTGGCGCAGCGCGAAGAGATTCGCCGCGTGGACGCTAAGATGCGCCCGTTCCGCGTCTTTCACGGCGTCGAGCTGGAAATCAAAGCGGATGGCGATCTCGACTACCCCGACGATGTGCTCGCCGAGTTGGATTTTGTGGTTGCCTCGCTGCATGTGGGTTTGCGCCAACCGCGCGAACAGGTCACGGCACGGCTGCTTAACGCGATTCGCAACCCACATGTCGACCTCATCGGGCATCCGCGCGGCCAGTTGGTCAACGAGCGCGACCCCGCCGATCTCGATATGGATGCGGTGTTCGCCGCCGCCAAGGCGAGTGGGATAGCGCTGGAAATCAACGCCAATCCGCACCGCCTCGACCTAGAAGCGTCGCTCGCCCGCCGCGCCGCTGAACTCGGCATCTGGATCGCCATCGACACCGACGCCCACAGCGAAGCCTACATGGATAACCTGCGCTACGGCATCACAACCGGTCGGCGCGCGTGGCTGACCGCCGCCAACGTCATCAACACGTGGCCGCTCGCCACGTTTGAGCAGTGGATTGCCGGGAGGGGGAAAGCATGAGTCACGTCCAGATGCCGGAAAACCGCCGCAAACAGCGACCAGATCGGAAGACCAGCGGCCTGTACCTGCCCGCGTGGTCGATTGCCGCCATGCTGCTGATTGTGATCGCCATTGTCGTCGCGCTGGTGACCCTGTTGATCACGCTCGGCGGCGGTACGCCTGCCAGCGGCGATCCGCGCGTGGTGATCATCACCGCCGTGCCAACGGAGACGCCCCTGCCCTCGCTGGCAACCGTCACGTCGAATCCCACAGCTATCCCACAAGCAGGCAGTTCAACCGGGGGCACCAACATCCCCGTGCCGGAATTTGCGCTCGAAGGGCCAACGCTGCAGCCGATCATCTTCACGCCCACCCCGCTGACCATCGCCGTCGGCGTGACCGTGCGCAACGATGCGGACGGGCTGAACGTGCGCGAAGCACCTGGCCTCGACCAGACGATTCTGTTTCAGGCGGAACAAAATGCCCTCTTCCGCGTGGTAAGCGGGCCGGAACAAGCCAGCGACATCACGTGGTGGAAGATCGAAGACCCGAGCGACCCGACGCGCAGCGGCTGGGCCGCCGCCGATTATCTGATTGCGCAACCGTAGGAGAGAACCATGTCGGTGGATGTCACGCAGCGCGCCCACGAACTGCGCGAACAACTGCATTATCACAGCTATCGCTACTACGTGCTGAGCGATCCGGTCGTCAGCGATGGGGAATATGATCGGCTCTACAACGAGCTGCTCGCGCTGGAACAGGC
>JAYRZU010000009.1:0-42916 GCA_041916315.1 Anaerolineae bacterium | reverse complement strand
CGCGCAGAAGGCCATGCCCTGAATCGCGTCCGGCGCGACCTGCGCCCGCCGCAGCACCGCCTGCGTGCCGCGACAGATCGCCGCCCACCACAGATCCGGGTCTTGCTCGATGCCGCCGTTGTCCAGCACGTACAGCGGGTAATCTTCGATGGCGGTCTCCAGCATGTCGAGACGGTCGCCTAAACGGTACAGAACCGATTTGCTGCTGGTGGTGCCGACATCATGGACGAGGAGCAACGGCGCAGTCATCAAGTTGGCCTTTTAAGTGCAGCAGGCGAGCACGGTTTCAAAGCGATTGAGCGCCTCGTCGATCACGTCGTCGGTGTCGGCCATGCTCGTGTACAGGCGGCTGCCCGCCAGCGTCACGATGCCCTGAGCCATGAACGCCGCACCCATCTCTTCCATCATGTGTTTGCGCGGCTTGACTTCGCGCATCAGCTTAAGCGGATTTTTGAAGTCGAGCAGCATCACCGCCGACGTTTCGAGATGCACAATTGAACCCTGATTATAGGCCACGAACGGCAAATCCAGCCGCTGAATGATCTCCTGTAGGCCTGCTGTGAGCCGATCGCCAGCCTGACCCGCCAGCACCGCCGCGTTAGTGCGCTCCATCTCTTCAATGGCATAGTAGCCCGCCGCGCAGCTCAACGGGTTGGCGGAGAGCGTGCCGCCGACGTAGGCGCGTTCGCCGGTGCCGCTGATGCCCGCCGCGAAGTGCAGCATGATCTCGCGCTTGCCGCCGACGCCGCCCGCCATTGGGTAGCCGCCCGTGATGCACTTGCCGAACACGGTTAAATCCGGCGTGACGCCGAAGTAGCCCTGCGCGCCGCCTAAGCCGAGGCGGAAGCCCGTCACCACTTCGTCAAAAATCAGCAGCGCGCCGAATTCGTCGCACAACTCGCGGACTTTCTGGTTGAAATCAATGGCGATGGGGCGCGTGCCGCTCTCCGGTCCGACGGGCTCGAGGATCACGGCGGCGGTTCCGCCGCGCAGGCGGTTGAGCATGAGCAGGCGGCGCAGGTGCGCTAGATTGTTCGGGTAGAACTCCTGCGTGTGCTTGGTCGCGGTGGCGGGGATGCCCGTCGCTTCGTGGCGACCCGTGCCGGGGATATGCAGCCCGTAGACCATCTGGTCGCTCCAGCCGTGGTACGCGCCGCCGACCTTGATGATCTTCTTTTTGCCCGTATGCACGCGCGCCGCACGGATGGCCGCCATGACCGCTTCCGTGCCTGACCCGAGCATGCGGAACATTTCGATGCTCGGCATGTGCTGGTTGATCTTCTGCGCCAACCGCAGTTCGTATTCATGGAACAGACCCGTCACCGGGCTGCATTCGCGGATGAGATCGACCAGCTTTTCGCGGACGGGTGCATAGTTACTGCCGAGGATCGTTGGGCCGCCGGCCTGCAAAAAGTCGATATAGCGGTTGCCGTCTTCATCCCACAGATAAGCGCCTTCGGCGCGGCGAATCGCGATCGGGAAGGGGTAGTTGAAGGCGAGGTTGTGCTGTACACCGCCGGGGATATACTGTTTGGCTTCTTCGATTAGCGTATGGGAGCGCTGGCATTTCTCGTCAAAGTAGCGCAAGAACTCGGCCATTTTGTCGCGGCGAATGGGACGCAGCGGCTGTTTGACGAGCTGATTCAACTGGCGGTAAATCGCCTCGGTGTCGTGCCACGCCGAAATCGCGTACTGCTGAGTCGTTGGCGTGGGTGGCGTCATGACGCGTTCCATTAGTCTATCCTTTCACTTGGGCGAGCTGCTGCTCGATCTTTTTCTGTTCGGAGCGCAGTTTGGCGAAGGCGATCTCGCGAATCGGCAGCGGAATCTTGTCGATCTTCTCTTCGGTATACAGCGCCAGCAGGTAGCTCAAGGCTGCTTTTTCCAGCAGCAGCACGTTGTGATACGCGCGCTCCGGCGTCGGACCGAGGCACAGCGCGCCATGATTCTTGAGGATATAGGCGTTATGATGATTCTGCACGGTCTTTTTGATCTGCTTGACGAGCATCCCCGTGCCCGACGGCGCGTAAGGCACAACCTCGACGCTGCGCCCGAGGAAGCGCACCTGCTCATCGAACAGCGCGGGGATCGGCTTGTTGATCAGCGCGATGGCGCTGGCGAAATCCTGATGGGTATGCATGACGCAGCCGACATCCGGGCGCACCTGATACACGGCGCTGTGGAAGCCCATCTCGATGGATGGCTTGAGTTCGCCGGCGATCTTGTCGCCGTTGAGGGTGTAGACGCAGATGTCGTCCGCCTGCATGGTGTAATAGTCTTGATTGGAGGGGGTGATGGCGAGCGCGTCAGCGCCGGGTACGCGCATGGACACGTTGCCGCCCGTGCCTTTGAGGAAACCATCGTCGGCGAGTTGGCGCGTGTAGTCAATCACCTGCTGGCGGACGGCGTGATAGTCAGTCATCGGCGGAGTCTCGTATTGAACTTTACATTGTAAAGATTTTACGGCGATTTCTTTACAGCGTCAAGTAAGTGCGTTACGCTTCTACTTATGACCCACCATTATCACCACGGCGACCTCAAAAACGCCCTGATCCGCGCGGGGATCGAACTCTTATCCCGCGAAGGTGTGCAAGCGCTGACGCTGCGCAGTGTAGCTAAGCAGGCGGGCGTCAGTCATGCTGCGCCCTACGCGCATTTTGCCGATAAGCAAGCATTAATCGCGGCGATTGCGGCGGCGGGCTACGCGACACTGTACGCGCAGCTAGCGGTCGCTCAAACTGCGAGCGGCGATGCACGTGCCCGTCTGTATGCCACCGCCGACGCGTATCTACAGTTCGCGATTGATGAGCCGGATCACTTCAAGATTACGTTTTCGGGCGTCGTCGAAGCGGAAAAGAACTACCCGGACTATGTTGAGCAGTCGCGGCGCTGTTTCGCGCTGGTGGTTGCGCTGGTGGCGGATTGTCAGGCGGATGGGGTGATTGTGCCCGGCGACACCCAGTTGATCGCCGTGAGTATCTGGTCATGCATGCACGGCTTTGTGCATTTGTGGCTGGCGAATCAACTGCCGAGCGCGCTGCTCAGCCGCTATGCCATCCCGGAACTCCTGCGGATGCACCTCACGCAAGTCGTGCCGTTTGCCGCGCCCCGCCCAGAATAGCAAGGGACGCGCCAAATGCGCGTCCCTGCAAACTTCTAACCTGGGCTGATCGAGTGGATTATTCGCGTTCCCACACGCCTTCGCCATTGAGAATGCGGGCAAGTTGATTCGGGAAGCGGGTGCTGTCCAGCGGCTTGCCGAGGAAGCCGTCAAACCCCTGCTGGCGCACCACATCAATTTCGCTGACGTGCACGGTGTAGGCGATGATCGGCACGCCGCCTAACTGTTCGCGCAGCAGCTCCTTAACCTGAAACCCATTGATGCCGGGCATTTCCAGATCGAGGAAGACGACATCCACCTGAGCCATTTGCGTGAGCGTGTCATTCAGCCGCAGCGGGTTCGCCACTTCAACGCACTTGACGCGGTTCTTCATCAGGAGGGTGCTGAGGACGCGTAGATTCTGCTGGTTATCGTCAATAACCAGCGCATGGACTTCGCTCATAGGGGCTTGTGTTCTCCCACGTACCACACTTGTTCACCGTTAATCACCCGGGCAACTTGTTCCGGGAAGAGATGCGCTTCAATTGGCTTCGCGATGAAACCCGAGAAGCCCCGGATCCGCGCTTCCGGAATCGCGATGGCGGGATCCATAGCGGAGACCGCGATGATCGGCACATCTTTGAATTCCGGTACCAGACGAATTTCGTCAAAGATGTTAAACCCGGAGACTTGTTTCGGCAGGCTCAGGTCAAGGATAATCAGATCAATTTTAGCAAGACGTTCCAGATGAAACGGAACGTCTTTCCCCCAGCGTTCAAATTCCACGACCGCCCCGTGTTTCATCAGCGTAATCTGGAAGATGACGCGGTTCTGCACATTGTCCTCAACGATGAAAATGTGCTTGTCTTTCAGCAGCATGGTGGACTTCTTCCTTAACTAATAATTCGCCAGATTGCCTCACCGTCGACGATCCGTTGGAAAGTGTCTGGGAACGTGGTGAGGTCAATCGGTTTGGCGAGGCAGCCATCGAACCCGGACTGCCGCAGCTTGACGACCTCTTCGTTCATCACACTGGCCGTCAGTGCGACGATGCGCGTATTGCGCGCCCAGTCCAACTGCTGAAGCATCGACAGCATGGTGAAACCGTCGTAAGGTTGCATGTGAATGTCGAGGAAGATGACATCGGGCTTTGGGTTGAGGGCTTCCACCTTCGCCAGAAAATCCTCGCTGTTTTCGAAAATGGTGACATTCGGCAGCTTCATGCGTCCATTGAGGAGCATGCGCATGAGCGTGCGGCTGTGCGGGTCGTCTTCGACGTAAAGTACGGAGATCTGTGGGTTCATAGGGCCATTCCTTCGGCAGTCAATGTGGGCGTCAATTGGTGTGATTCTACTGGTAGTGCGACGTAGAAGGTAGTGCCTTTCCCAACTTCGCTCGTCATCCACAACTTACCGCCGTGCGCTTCGGCGAGGCTGCGCGCGATCGGCATGCCCAAACCCGTGCCGCCCCCCTGCTGCAAGCCGACTTTGGTCTGCTTGAAGGCTTCGAAGACCAGATCGAAATCTTCCGCCGCAATGCCCGGGCCGGTATCGCTGATGGCCGTAACGAGCTGTCCGTCCTTGACCTGCGCGCTGACCGTGATATGTCCAGCCGCCGTGAATTTGCAGGCATTCGACATGATATTGAGGAAAATTTGGAGAATACGCTGTCCGTCCGCGCGGATAAGCGGGAGATTCGGTGCAATCTCCGAGCGAATTTCCACAGCTTTCCCGTTGAGTAAGCCGTTTCCGGTGGCAACGACATTGGCCAGAATATGGTTCACGTCGATGTTATCTTCGATGAACAGCTTGAGCGAACCTGCTTCGATCTTCGACATGTCGAGCACGTCGTTGATCAGATTGAGCAGATGCTTGCCGCTGCTGACCACCTGACTCAGCAGTTCCACCTGAAACTCGTTCACGGGGCCGGTATCGCCATCGATCACGAACTGGGTAAAGTTGAGCACCGCGTTCAACGGGGTGCGGAGTTCGTGCGACATACTGGCGAGGAACGCCGACTTCACCTGATCGCTGCGTTCAGCTTGTTCACGCGCGCTCTGCAAGCTGGTTTCACGCTGCTGTACGGCGAGCGCCATCTCGTTGAATGTGAGCGCCAGCTTCCCGAGTTCGTCTTCACCGCTGACCGGAATACGCTGATCGTACTGCCCGCTGATCATCTTGTCGGCGGTCGCGCGCAGGGTGTTGATGGGACGCAGCGCGAAACGATACAGCGCGAAATAGATGACGGTGAGGGCGAGCACGGTCAGCAGCGCGAAGGCGACAATCGTGTTGACCAGAGTGCTGTTTTGGAAGGTGAAGATTTCGTCCAGTTCAAACAGGATCATCAGCACCGCGGGGCTGGTCTGACCGTTCGCGGTCAGCGGCACATAGGCCGACGCATGCGGGATATCGCTGAACACCAGATCGCTGCCGACGACGGTTTCCCCGGCGGCAGCGCGGGCGACCTCGGCTGGAATGAAGTCGATGCCATGCTCCAGCGAAGTGGGCGTCACTGCCGACGGATCAACATTGTTCGTGCGGACGAGAAACTGCCCATCAAAGATGCGCCCGGCGAACACCCCGGGCGCATTGAAGAAGAGTTCCGAGATGAAATCCGCATCAATATAGCGGCTGATCTGGATGGCCCCGAGGACGTTGCCCGTCGCGCTGACGACCGGCGCTAACGCGGCGAGTCGGACGGTCATCTCACCGTCGTCTTCAGCGACGACAATATAAGTGCCCGCCCCCTGCGACAGCGTGGCATTCAGAAGTTCGTAGAGCTCGGTTTCGGTGGCTTCCACACCAAAATCGGCCAACTGGTTGCCGTCGCCATCGATGACATCGACATCGTCAAAGCCGAGCTGAGCCTGCGCCTGTGCGACGATTTCGGTCACATTGGCGGTGCTGCGGCGCCCCACCGCCTGAAAGAAGGCGACGCTGGAAGAGATGAAATTGACGTCAATTGCCAGGTTGCGTTCGGCTTCAGCTAAACGCTGCTGGGCGAGCACTGTCTGCTCGGTGATACGTTCCGTCCCGACTTCTTTGTTGAGGTTCTGTGTATTGGTGACAAGGAGAATGACAGTCAGCACGAGCAGAACGCCGAGCACGACCAGCAGCAGCGCACTCAGTTTGACGCCTAAACCAAGATCTCTTAACCAGCGCATTGATCATCTACTCCGTTAATGCTGTGTACGCCGGGCGTATTCGTCAGCGGCGGTGGCCGGCAGGAAAATGCCACCCGACACTGCGATATTGCGAGGAACTTCCTGCCCGGCGAGGTGCGCGACAATCGCGTCGAACGCAGGGCCAGCCATATATGGGCTCAGTTCCACCGTAGCATTGGTGTCGCCGTTCATCATGGCGAGGAAAATGTCCGGGATGGCGTCGACCGACACAATCAGGATGTCATTGCCCGGATCAATGCCATGATCTTTCATAGCCTGCGCCGCGCCAATCGCCATATCGTCGTTGTGGGACCAGACCGCGCAGATCTGCGACATGTCTTCGGAGGCGATGATGCCGTCCATCACGGCGTAGCCGCTTTCGCGCAGGAAGTCACCAGACTGCGAAAGCAGAATATGCATGTTCGGAAAGAGGCTGATGACTTCGTTGAAGCCGATCTGGCGGTCACGCGCCGCGCTTGACCCAACCGTGCCTTCCAGTTCAATAATGTTGCACACGCCAGCGGTTGCCTGCGCCAGCCACGCTGCCGCTAAACGACCCTCATGCACGAAGTCGGAGGCCACGCGGGTGAAGTACAGCGACGGATCGGCCGTGACGTTGCGGTCGACGATAACCAGCGGGATGCCTGCGGCCTGCACTTCTTGCAGCACCTGATCCCAGCCCGTTTCGACGACCGGCGCGAGGATGATCGCATCGACACCTTGTTGAATGAAGGAACGCAGTGCGGCAATCTGCGTGTCTTGGTTATTTTGACCGTCCACGTAGAGCAAGTTGATACCACGCGCCTCGGCTTCGGCGATGGTCGCCGCGGTGAAGGCCGTGCGCCATGCGCTCTCGGTGCCGACCTGGGCGAAACCGATGGTCAAACCGCTGCCGCTGTTATCCTGTGCGAACGTGGGAAAAACGCCGATTAGAGTCACTAAAGCGAGAATTAACAGAACGTATTTTCGACTACGCATTTGTTTACTCCTTGTAATGTTTCTTAATTCTAGAGGATGTATTCGGGCATATAGACGTGAGGTTTTTGTGAATTTCCTGTAAAGGTCAATACGACAATAGTTTCATTGTCGTTAAGGGATGCAGCTCATTTGATCGTTTAGCTGAAGAGTGTGTGTGCTTGGAGAGCATGCGACCTGCGTGTTAGCGCCAGTTCGCAGGTCGCACGAGTGCGGGATGCGCTAGCGAGAGGCGGTACTCAGGACCGGTTTTTGGGAAGGGGTCGGCGGCGTGCTGCCCACCACGTTGGCCTCGTTTTGAGGGAAATGCTTTCGAAGGCTAGGCGGGAGGTGTGGTGCGTTATGTCCGAGGATGTGCCCCAGCCCCCGTGTCAATTCGTAGAGGCCAGCATATGGAATCCACTGCCACTGCCGCTCGCGCGCCAGATAGGCAATCTCATCCAGCAGATAGTGTGCGCCGTGGGCAGCCGCGTCTTTGAACGTCTCTTCGGTGACATCGATCAGCGAGTAGGCGCGGTCAAATTCATGCCGGAACACCTGCCGCAGTGTGTAGCGCTGCGAGTGGATTACGGCGGGGCCAGCGCTGTAAAGTGTGTCACAACCGTCGTGGAGGAGAGCGTTGGCGAAGGCCACATCTTCGCACATGGTCAGATCTTCACGGAAGGGATGCTGCAGGCAGAGTTCACGGCGCGCGATGCTGCACACATTGGAGAACACACTGGCGTGGAGATCTAGCGGGTTCTGATTCGCTGCCGCCCGGTGGTCCGCACTCGGGTAATGGGTGGTGGCCATAAAGGTTTCCATCGGCGAAGCGTTGAGCCGCGGCACCTGCCGCACCGACGCCGCGCCGACCTGTGGATCGTCCAGCAGGCCGACCAGCTTGTCGAGCCAGTCTGTCCCCAGAGGGATAATGTCCTGGGCGATAAAGACGACGAGCGGGGTGATTGCAGCGCGGACCAGCAGATTCCGCGCGTAACCGGGCGTGTAGTCGCTGTTCGGGATCGTGATTACCTGTGCGCCAAACTGTTTGAGCAGGGCGGGCGTGCCGTCGGTCGAACCGGCATCAGCCGCGAGCACGTGCACATTGCCATCGTAGCGCTGCAGCCGGATGAAGGGTAGGCACTGCTCCAGATAGTAGTAACCCTGAAAGGTCGGGATGAGGATCGTCACGTCGGGCCGCATAGCTTGTTTCCTTGGGTCGGTAATGCGCAAATCAGACCGTGCGGCGTCGCTAACCGCTTGCACGCTGCACAGCACGACTACGGCTGGTCTCAATAATCATAAGATAACATGAAGATATGGTTAGGAGAGTTTAGATAATCAATTCTATGACAATGAATGCGTGCGATCCAAGAGCCAGACATGCGGATTGCTGTCCGGCGCAATGTCGCTGCTGCGGAGCTTAGCGCGTCGCTGCCGTGGGGCGACCCAGCTCGCCAGTCACCAGCGCGGTAAAGATGCCGCCAAAGTCGAGCTCGGCGCCGCGTTTCAAGCCGGCTTCGATGCCCGCATCGCCCAAGGCTGCCTGCAGACGCGGCAGGATGCGATCCGCCCAGAAGTGTGCGTTGAAGTCGGCGGAGGGATGCGTGAGCGCCGCGCCGATCACTTCAAGTCCGCGTTCCGCACTCCCAGAGCGAGCGAGATAATCGCCATACAACACCACACAGATCACCATGAGCGAGCTGAAGCCGTTAACCTGGGCCAACTGCGCCGCCTGCTGCACATGGCGCAGCCCAGCCTCCAGTTTGCCCTGTTCCATCGCAAACGCGCCGAGGTTCGACCCGAACAAGCCTTCGCTCGTCTTGACTTCGAGTTCGCGTGTGAGGTCAATGGCTTCCTGCGTGAGCCGTTCGGCCTCGGGCAGGTTGCCTTCCGCGAAGGCCATGCCGCCGAGGTTGCCGAGCGATACCATCACGCGGTAGCGGTCGCCGATTTTGCGTGCGAACGCTTCGCACTCCTGATAGTAACTGCGCGCTTGGTACGCCCGGTCGGTCAGGTCATAAACAACGCCGAGGCGGTTTAGGCTCGTGAGGATCAGGTCAGGCAATTCGAGTTCGTGCGCGAGCGTCAGACCTTCTTCGAGCGCGCGTTCGGCTTGCTCGTACTGCGATAAGCTGAGCAGCAGACTGGCCGAGGCTGCGAGGAAGCGCGCCCGCAGTGCGCGATCAGCCGTGGCATCAACGGCTGCTTGCGCGAGGACGACGGTCTCTTTGGCGCGGTCAAACTGGCCGCGCTCGGTTAGCACATCGACCAGACCGAGGAGGGCTTCGGCGCGCGCACGGGGTGACGGATTGCTAGCGAGCGCGCGTTCGAGATGCGCTTGCGCGTCGTCAAACTGGCCGATCTGTGTGTACGTGCGGCCGATTTTCGCCAAAAGCTGCGCTTTGCTCACCGTCAAGGTGACGCCGCGCTCATACAACGCGAGCGCAGTGCGATAGGCGCTGATCGCGTGGGCTTTATCACCCGCCAAGCGGAAGTAATCGGCGGCTTGCTCGCTGTCTTCGGCGCGTTCATAGTGCTCGGCGATCAACGCCAGATATTCGTCCTGTCGGGCGCCGCTCGCACTGATCAGCCATTGCGCCGCGCCGCGGTGATAGGTGTGGTGCTGGCGGCGCAGCAGATTGTCGTAGAGCGCGTCACGCACCATGCTTTGCGCGAACGTGTATTCAATGCTTCCGGCGAACGCGGACGTTTCGCGCCGGGAGATAAACTGCCGCTCGACCAGCGTCGCCAGAATATCTTCGATGCCGTCGAGGTGGATTTCATCGAGCGTGTCAATCGTGCTGATGGCAGTGTCGTAGAAGATGCGCCCGATCACCGAGGCACGCTGCAAGACGAGCTTTTCGGGGTAGAGCAGCGTGTCGATGCGCGCTTGCAGCAAGCCGAGCAGCGTCGGCGGGACGCGCAGTGTGTTGAGGCGCGCGGCTTCCACCGTCCACTGGTCGTCGCTCGCTTTGACGATAACGCGGTCGTCGATGAGCATTTTGACCAGTTCTTCCATGAACAGCGGAATGCCTTCGGCGCGTTCGACCAGCAAGTCCCGCAGCGTCTTGGGCAAATCGGCGACTTTTTGCAGGATCTCGCGCGCGAGATCGCGGCTCTCCCGTTTGTCGAGCGGCAGCAGCGTCAGATGCTTGTGGAAGGATTGGCCGCTCCCCCAGGTTGGCCGCCGTTCGAGCAGCGCCGGACGCGCGAGACAGATCACCGTGAGGCGCAGCGCGGGCTGGTCGACGAACAGGTCGTTGAGCAGGTCAAGCGTGGCATCGTCGGCGTAGTGCAGGTCGTCGAGCAGCATGACAACCGGGTCCTGCTCGCACACACGCACAATGAAGCGCGTGAACAACTGTTTCGCGCGCCGCCGAATCTGCTGCGCGTCATTGAGGATGCCTTTGATGTGCGGGCTGTCCGAAAAGTCGAACCCGGCGAGCTGACCGATGAAAGCGGCCATCTCCGCGTCGCCCTGCGCCAGCGTCGCAACGCCCGTTTCGACTTTCTGGCGGACGACGGCGGGCGTGTCACTGTCAAGAATCATGAAGCGGAACGAGAGCATATCGCGCAGCAGGGCGTAGGGACGCTGAAGCGCCGAGGCTGTCGCCCGCCCGCGGAAGATGCGGTAGGACTCTTCGCGGAGTTCCGCCCACTGTTCGAATTCGTAGAGCAGGCGCGACTTGCCCAAGCCCGCGGCCCCAGTCAGCGTGATGACCTGCGTCTCTTCGTCTTCAAAGGCGTTGAGATAGGCGTTCTGGAGCTGTTTGAGTTCGCTGTGCCGCCCGATCATGGCGGTCTCCACGCCTTCAATTAGCGGCGTTTCCATGCGCAGCGACCGTTCCTTGACCGCGGTAACGCGGAAGGTCGGCAGCAGGTCTTTGCGCCCGCGCACTTTGAGCGGATCGCCGGGGTAGATGTCAAAGACGCCGCGCACATGGCGGTAGGCGTCGTGCGAGATCAGAATATCGCCGGAGGCACTTTCCGCGAGGCGAACGGCTAAGGTCACGCCGAAGCCTGTCGCCGTGACCGAATCGGCGCTGCGTCCCGGTGACAGGAGTGCCAGCCCGGTATTGACGCCAATACTGAGCGGGAGCGGTTCGCCTTCCTCGCCCAGACCGACCACTTGCGCGCGCAGGTACGCTTGCGCGTGCAGGGCTGCGCGCACCGCCTGTTCGGTATCATCTTCACGACTGGTCGTCATGCCCCACAGCGCCGTGAGATGCCGATCCGCCTGTTCGATGATTTTGCCGCCGTGTGCGTCGACTAGCCGCTGCGCCTCGTCCCACAGCGCCTTGACCGCTTTGCGGGCGGCCTCGGCACCGCGGGCGGTTTCCAGCATTTCATCGTATTCGACCGCATCGATGTGCACGACGGTCACGACCTTGTTCTGTTCGGTCGGCGTCGGGGCGGTGTCCGTGGTGGGGGTGCGCGTCTTGCTGGTAGTCGCACTCAAGGCGACCTGCCGCAGCGTCGCCGGCGTTTCCGCCACCTGACCGAGCGCGCGCACCACATCCCGTGCCAGCTCGCCTGCGGTCTCGTAACGCTGGCGGGCGTCCTTGGCCATCGCCCGAGCGATAATCTCATCGATAGCCGTGGGGAGTGTTTCGTTGAGCGCGCTGGCGCTCGGCACGGGCGATTGCAGATGATGGAAAATCAGCGCGGTGATCGGCTCGGCTGGGAAGGGGAGCTTCCCGGTCAGCATCTGGAAGAGCATCACGCCGAGCGCGTAGATATCGGTACGGTGATCGATCTCGTCATTGCCCATCAACTGCTCGGGCGACATGTATTCCGGCGTGCCGACGAGGGCCCCCGCCTGCGTGATGGTGCTGTCCGTGCCGCCCGCCATACGGGCGATGCCGAAATCGGTGACGAAGGTGTTGCCGTCGCGGTCGATCATGATGTTCGACGGCTTGATATCGCGGTGAATGACGCCCTGTCGATGCGCGTAATCCAGCGCCGCGCCGAGCTGACGCATGAGGAAGCCAACCTCGTCAAACGGGAGCTGGCCGCGGCTGATCACTTCTTTGAGCGTGCCACCGCTGAGGTAGCGCATGACGATGTACGGCGGATTATGCGATCCGTCGAAGTCGTAGACGGGGAGGATGTGCGGATGCTCCAGCCGTGCGATCAAGCGGGCTTCGCGCTGAAAGCGGAGGATGCTCTCGTCCTTGCCATCGACGGATTTGTGCAGCACCTTGATGGCGACATCGCGGTCAACGCTGGCCTGCCGCGCTCGGTACACGGACGCCATGCCACCGCTGCCGATTTCCTCAAGGACTTCGTACGATCCCAACCGCATAGTCTCTACCTTCATCCGCCACGTATTCGCCCCCCATTCTAGCAGGAATTGGCCGGGGAGGGTGTGCAGATTCATAACGTCGGCGGCTGCGCGTTGGTTCCGCGGTGGTTGTTGCGGAAAGCGGCGAACATGGTCACAGTTGAGCCGCGCTGGAATAGACTTTGGAGGCACGCAATTATGGTTTATCTCTATGGGCAGCAGTGGACGCGCGAGCAGCTCATCCGGCACGTGGGGCATCTCGATCAGATCGCGGGCATCAAACTGGTCGAAGCGGCGGATGGCGTAGAACGCGGTGCGCGCCTGTTTGAAGTGTGGACGGGGAGCGGCTTGACCTTCCACGTGAGCGCCGAGCGCGCGCTGGATATTTCGGCGTGCGCGTACAACGGGATGGCGTTGGCGTGGCGCTCGTCGGTCGGCGACAGTCATCCGGCCTTCACCGAGAATCGCGACTTGGAATGGCTGCGCGCCTTCCCCGGCGGATTGGTGGCGACCTGCGGACTGGATCAGTACGGCGCGCCGAACGTCGACAACGGCGAACCGCTGTCCTTGCACGGTCGGCTTGGCAGCATCCCGGCGCGGTACGCCAATTACCGCACCTACTGGCAAGACGACGAATACATCCTCGAAATCACAGGTGAAATGCGGCAGACGCGGGTGTTCGGCGAGAATTTGGTGCTGCGGCGGACGATCACCGCGCGCATGGGATCATCAGCGATCACGATTCATGATCGCGTGACCAACGAAGGTTTTTCGCCACATCCGCACATGCTGCTGTATCACTTCAATCTCGGCTGGCCGCTGCTGAGTCCCGCGGCGCGCTTGGTAATCGACGCTGCGGAAACGCAGCCCCGTGATGCCGTCGCCGAAGCGGGTTTGGCGGAGTGGTCGCGCTTCCAGCCGCCGACTCCCGGCTACAGCGAGCAGGTGTTCCGGCATCGTCCGCGCGCCGACGCCTCGGGTTTCGCCAGCGTACAGCTCGAAAACCCGGCGCTCGGCCTTGGCTTGCGCTGGCGGTATGACACGTCGACGCTGCCGTATGTGTTCCAGTGGAAGCAGATGGGCGAGGGCGTGTATGTGCTTGGAGTCGAACCGGCCAACTGCGGCGTGATTCAGGGGCGCGCAATCGCTCGCGAACGCGGCGACCTGCCGATTCTGCAGCCGCAGGAGACAAGGGAATATCGGCTTGAGGTCGAGGTGATCAAGGTGTGATCTGAGGGTATTGGCATAGTTCTTAGGAGACGCTTGAACTGTTAGGGATAGCGGACGCAACGAATTGCGTCCCTATGCCCAGATGCCGCTTCTCGTAAGGACGCGACTTATCGCATCCGCCCCTCAAAACCATCAACCTGCTGGCTCATTTGTAGGGGCACGGCGCGCCGTGCCCCTACGGTGGCGGAGTCGGGCGCGAATTTTAAGTCAGCGCAATTATAAAACTTTCAAAACGTCCAGACTTTCCGTCAAATATGAAGAAAAGCGAAAGTTTGACAAGAAAAGCGTAAGTGTCTAGACTCCGATTGTTGGTGTGAGGGGCGGTATGGACAATCAGGAGTCGGCGCTGCTGGCCGTCGAGCGGCAGCGCATCATTGCGGAGATCTTGAAGCGGGAAGGGGCCGTTCGCACCGTCGAACTCTGCGAACTGCTGCGCGTCTCCGCGGTGACCATCCGCGCCGACCTACGCGACCTCGAAAGTGCCGGGCTATGTGAGATCATCTGGGGCGGCGCGGTCTCCAAGACGCCGCCGACCGAAGAAGAAGCCTTCCTCGATCAGCGCAGCACGCTCCACCGTGAGCGCAAACAGCGCATCGGCCAGCGTGCCGCGCAGTTGGTCACCAGCGGCCAGACGATTATCGTCGATGCGGGCACAACGACGGTCGAAATCATCAAGCACCTGCCGCAAACCTTCGACTATCTGCGCGTGATCACCCCGGCGTTGAACGTCGCCGCCGCGGCCAGCAGCTACGCCTATCTCGAACTGATCATGCCGGGCGGCATTCTGCGCCCGATCACGCGCTCGCTGATTGGCCCGCAGACGCTGCAATCGCTGCGCATGTTCAACGCGGACTGGACGTTTCTGGCGTGCGGTGGCTTTGATGTGCCGCATGGTGTGACCGCCTCGAACACGCTGGAGGCCGAGATCAAGCGCACGATGGTCGACCAGGGAGCGCGCGTCGCGCTGCTGGCCGACAGCAGTAAATATGGAATTGTCCGGTCGCTTAACGTCGCGCCGCTGACGGAGATTGACGTCCTTATCACGGACGATCAACTTGCGGATGAGGCGGCAGTCGCGGTGAGCGCAACCGGAGTTGAAGTCATTCGCAGCTAGGAATTGAGGATACTATGAGCGTTGCCTATCGTTTAGCCCGACTTTTTGCCCCGGACGGCAAATGTTTTGATGTCGCCGTCGATCACGGCTTTTTCGGCGAAAAAGGGTTCTTGAGCGGCATTGAGAACATGCCCGACGTGATCCGCGTGCTGGTCGATGCCGACCCCGACGCGATTCAATTGAGCATCGGTCAAGCGCCGCTGCTGCAAGCCATCCCCGGCAAGCGCAAGCCCGCGCTGGTGCTGCGCACGGACATCGCCAATCTGTACGGTTCAGTTCTGCCGCGCACGCTGTACAGCCGCATGATCCACGAGCCGCTGGAACAGGCGATTCGCCTTGATGCGTCGTGTGTGGTCGCCAACCTGTTCATGCTGCCGAATCAGCCGGAAGTGTGGGAACAGTGCGTACAGAACATCATGGCGCTCAAGCCGTTGTGCGAACGCTACGGCATGCCGCTCATGATCGAACCGCTGGTCATGCAGGCGAACAATGCCAAGGGCGGCTACATGGTCGACGGCGATATCGACAAAATCATGCCGCTCGTCCGGCAGGCGATTGAACTCGGCGCGGACATCATCAAGGCCGACCCGACCGACGATGTCAGCCAGTATCACCGCGTGATCGAGATGGCGGCAGGCAAGCCCGTGCTCGTGCGCGGCGGCGGCAAGGTGTCGGACGAGGAAATCCTGAAGCGCACTTATGACCTGATGCAGCAGGGCGCGATGGGCATTGTGTACGGGCGCAACGTGATTCAACATGAGCACCCGGCGGCGATCACCCGCGCGCTGATGGCGGTCGTGCATGACAACGCCACGCCCGAACAGGCCATGAGCTATCTGCGTGGGGCAAGCGCATGAGCAAGCGACAAATCCGCTTTGGCGTGATTGGTCTCGGCCTGATGGGGCGCGAGTTCGCCAGCGCCGCCGCCCGCTGGATGCATCTGCTCAACCTCGACGTCGAGCCGGTCATTACCGGCATCTGCGACTCGAATCCGGCGCTCTTTGATTGGTTCGCGGCCAACTTCCCGTCGATCCAAATCAAGACGGACGACTATCACGATCTGCTCGCCAGCGATCAAATTGACGCGATTTACTGCGCGGTGCCGCATAACCTGCACCAGCAGTTCTACATCGACATCATTGCCGCGGGGAAGCATCTGCTCGGTGAAAAGCCATTTGGCATCGACCGGGCTGCGAACGCGGCGATTCTGGCGGCGATCAACGCACACCCGGACGTGCTCGTGCGCTGCTCCTCCGAGCTGCCGTTCTATCCCGGTGGTCAGCGCATTTTGCAGAGCATCAAAGAGAACCGCTTCGGCAAAATCATCGAAGTCGAGGCGGGCTTCCTGCACAGCAGCGACATTGACCCGAACAAGCCGATCAACTGGAAGCGCATGATCGACATCAACGGCGAGTACGGCTGCATGGGCGATCTCGGCATGCATGTGTTTCACATTCCGCTGCGCGCGGGCTGGCAACCGAAGAATGTGCGCGCCGTGTTGAGCAACATTGTCACCGAACGTTTCAACAAAGAGGGCGTCAAAGTGCCGTGCGAAACGTGGGACAACGCGATTCTGCTGTGTGATGTCGAGAGCGCGCAGCACGGGGCGTTCCCCATGACGCTTAAGACGTACCGCATTGCCCCCGGTGAGACGAATACGTGGTACATCAACATCTACGGGACGGAGCAGAGCGTGCGCTTCTCCACTCGCCAGCCGAAGTCGTACTACACCATGGACTACAAGAGCGGCGGTCGGCAGACGTGGAACGAAGAGAGCCTGGGTTATGCCAGCGCGTACCCGACGATCACGGGCGGTATTTTCGAATTCGGCTTCTCGGACAGCATTTTGCAGATGTGGGCGGCCTTCTGCGATGAAGTCGCGCATGGGCGCGGCGGCATGCAGCAGTCATTCTACTGCGCGACCCCCGAAGAGACGGCGGCGCATCACGCGGTGCTGACGGCGGCGTTGGAGTCACATAAGCGGCAGTCCGTGGTGGCGATTAGCTAGAAGAACTGCAACCTCACCCCCAACCCATCTCCGAGAAGAGGTGAGGGGAGTGCTTAAGTCCCCTCGCCCTTGGGAGAGGGGATTTAGGGGTGAGGTTTGGTTCGTGATTGTCGCCTTTAGAAATGGTTTTGGAATTAGTGTTTTGAAGGACTCCAGATGGCTTACGATGTTATTGTCTGCGGGCAGTTATGCGCCGATCTGCTGCCCGACGCCACCCGCCTGCCGCTGAGCGCACTCTCGTCGCCGGGGAAGCTGTTCGAAATCGGCGCGCTGACGGTGGCGACAGGCGGCGCGGTTGCCAACACCGGGTTGGCGTTTAATCGCTTGGGCGTGAACGTCGGGCTGATGTCGTCCATCGGCGACGATCTGCTCGGGCAGATGATCACGTCCCGGCTGAACGAATATGGCGGGCATCTGGGGGATCTCCTGCAGGTGCGGCGCGGGAATTTCAGCTCGTACTCGGTGATCATCTCGCCGGAGAACACTGACCGCATCATCTTGCACTGCCCTGGCATCAACGAGCAATTTGACGTGAGCGACGTCAACTTCGCCATTATTGAAGGCGCGAAGTTCTTTCACCTCGGCTACCCAACGCTGCTGCCGCGCCTGACCGCGAACGGCGGCGAAGCGCTGCGCACGATTTATCAGCGGGTGGCGGGCATGGGCGTGATTACCTCGCTCGATATGACGCATCCCGACCCCAACAGTGCCAACGGCAAGCTCAATTGGCGCGAGATTCTGGCCAACGCTCTGCCGTACGTCGACATTTTCCTGCCCAGCGTCGAGGAGATCATCTTCATGCTGCGCCGCGCCGATTACGACCGCTGGGGCGGGCGGGCGCTAGGACAGATCAATCAGGCGTATCTGAGCGATCTGGGTGACGAACTGCTGGCGCTGGGCGTGAAGATTGCCGGTTTCAAGTTAGGCGAATACGGCTTCTACCTCAAGACTGCGCCGGATGCCGCCAGTTTCGCGCGGTTTGAACGGCGCTTGGGTCTGAATCCGCCGTTGTGGGCCGGACTCGAAGTGTATCAACCCGCATTCGACGTGACGGTGGTCGGCGCGACGGGCGCGGGCGACTGCGCCTACGCAGGCTTCATTACGGCGCTCCTGCATGGGTTTACCCCACAGGCGGCGGTACGCTTTGCCTGCGCGGTCGGTGCGTGCAATGTGGAAGCCCCGGACGCCACGAGCGGCGTCCGGACGTTCGCCGGAACATTGGAACGAATGGAGCAGGGGTGGGCGCTCTCAGCGCGCCGCCTGCCGTGACGCCCACCACGCCGCGCCGATCAGGCACACGTTTTCGCCGTGCTGCGCGGGACGGATGAGGTTGGGCGGAATAAAGCGCGGGTTGAGGATATGCGCGTCGATGATTTCACGGGCGGGGTCGAACAGCAAGCCGCCGAGTTTGGCGACGCTCCCGCCGATGACAATCGCCTCCGGGCTGAACAGGTGCAGCAGGCTGACCATGCCCATGCCGAGGTATTCGCCCGCCGTGCGAATGACGGACAACGCGAAGGCGTCGCCGTCCTGCGCGGCGTGACCGACAGCCGCGCCGTCGATGAAGGGTACAGCGCGCAAGCTGGAGTCGACGTCCGCCGAGGCCAGCAGCATTCGTGCCCGGTCGCCAATCGCCGTGCCGCTGGCAATGGCTTCGAGGCGCACGCGCTCACCTTGGGGGGTGGTCACCATGACGTGGCCGGGTTCGGCGGCGAGGCCGCTCCAACCCGTGAACAACTGGCCGTTGAGGATCACGCCGCCGCCGATGCCCGTGCTGATGGTCATGTAGAGCAATGGATCGCAGCCGCGCCCCGCGCCGCCGTGGTACTCCGCAACTGCGCCGAGGTTGCCGTCGTTCTGCATGTAGACGGGACAGCCGAACGCTTGCCGCAAGATGTCGCCGAGCGGGACGGCGTGCCAGCCGGGCAGCGTGAACGAGTGGTGAATCACGCCCGTGGTGGCGTCGTGTGGGCCGGGCGCGGCGATGCCGAGCGCGTCGGGCACAGCGCCTGCCGGGACGACCTGCCGACCGAGCGCGATCAGGCGGTCAATAACGGTGTCCCGCGGATCGTTTGCCAGTGTGGCGGTTTCGACGCGCGTTTGCTGCGTGAGTTCGCCGCTCTTCAACGTGTACCAGGCGGCGCGCATGCGCGTGCCGCCAAAGTCGAGCGCGAGGATGTTCACAGGTTAGCGCTCCCCGTCCAACCCGTTGATCTGGTTGTAGAGCGCCCGGTCAGGCAGCGGAGTGATATCGGTCGGCAGCAAACCGAGATGCAGCGCGGGTTGGCCACTCTTCCAGATGGTGATCGCCGCCGCCCCGTCTTGCAACGCGGGATAGGCGAGCCGCGCCCAGTCGCGTGCCAGCACGCGGTCGCTGTGCGAGGGGGCGCCGCCGCGCTGAGCGTGACCGAGCCGCGTTTCGCGCAGGCGCGCGCCGACCTTGCCCGCCAGCGACGCCAGCACGGAATCTTTGTCCGGGACGAATTCGGTGTAGACGAGCAGGGCGTGCCCCTTGCGTTTGAGCGCCGCCTTCAACCGTTCGACGAAGTGCGGCTCGTCGTCAATGGGGTATTCGGGCACGAGTACGACATCCGCGCCCGCGCCTTCCGCGACGGCCAGCGCGAGCATGCCCGTATGTCCGCCGAGCGTTTCCAGCGTGAAAAAGCGCCCGGCGAGCGCATGACCGGTGGCGCGCACGCCGTCGATGGCGTGGTAAGCGTACTGGCAGGCGCTGTCAAAGCCGAGCGTGCGCTCGGTTCCGGCGACGTCATTGTCGATGGTGGTCGGCACGCCGACGCACGGCACGCCAAGTTCCTGCAGAATGGGTGGCAGGTAGCGCAGGCTGCCGTTGCCACCAAACAACAGCACGTTGTCGATCTGGTGTTTAATCAGTACGTTGTCGAGCGCCTGCCGATTACCCGCATCGCTGAGTACCGGGTCACGGCTGGATGGCAGATACGACCCGCCAATGGCTATATAGGGCGCGACGGTCGCGGATGTCAGCGGGGTGAGTTCTTCATCCAGCAGGGCGCGGAAACCGCCGAGCGCGCCGATCAACGTGTCGCCCGCGGCGTGGGCTTGTTCGCATAAGTGATAGAGAAAGGCGTTAATGCCGGGGGCGTCGCCACCGCTCACCACAACTAAGGTCTTCATGAGAGATTCTTTCGCGGTTGCCTACTCAGGGCGCGGATCATTTGGTATTGCCGATCCATCGGATTATAATCATAAAATCGTTTACATATGGGAGAAACAAATATCAGCCGACAGCCATGCTCTGGTCTCTAAAGTGATTCACTCTGTAACACTTAGTTTCGAAAATTGCGTTATGAGGAGCATACCCCAATGAGCAAGAAGTTTGCGATCATTTTCCTCGCGCTGCTGGTGCTGTCGGTCGTGCCGATGGTCAGCGCGCAGGATGATTCGAATTATACCATCGCCTTCGTTCCCGGCGTGAACCCGGATCCGTTCTATATCACCATGGCTTCGGGCGTGAACCAGGCGGCCAGCGACCTTGGCGTTACCATCATCCAGCAGGACCCGGAACGCTTTGACGTGACCGTCTCCGCGCCGATCATCGAAGCGTTGATCGCCCGTGGCGACATCGACGCGCTCGTGACCGCGCCGAACGACCGCGCGCAGTCGATCCCCGTCCTGCAGGAAGCCTTTGATGCGGGTATCCCGGTCATCACCGTGGATACGTTCATCGGCGATGGCAACTACGCTGACGGCGAAGTCACCTTCCCGCTGAGCTACATCGGCTCCGACAACACGCAGGGTGGCTACATCGCCTGCACCGCGCTGGCGGATGCGTTGGGCGAAGGCGCGAAGATTTACATCCAGAACGTGCGCCCGGGCATCAGCACCACCGATCAGCGTGAAGACGGCTGCGAAGCCGCTGCCGCCGACCGTGGTCTCGAAGTCGTCCGCATTGACTACAACGACAACAGCGCCGACACGGCGCAGCAGCAGACCGCTGCCGTCCTGCAGGCGAACCCGGACATCACTGGCGTGTTCGCGACGAACACGTTCGGCGCGTTGGGCGCTGGTTCGGCTATTCAGAACGCAGGCTTGGCGGGCGCGGTGCAAGTCGCGCTGATCGATGCCTCGGAAGAAAACATCGGCTACCTGCGTGATGGCACGGTCTCGCTGGTCATCGCCCAGAAACCGTCGGACATGGGCTACCTCGGCGTTGCGCTGGCGACTGCCTACCTCGACGGCTTCCAGAGCCTGCCGAAGCGCGTCCCCACCGGCTATTTCGTCTTCACGGCGGAAAACGTCGATGATCCGGCGAATGCCCGCTTCATCTACAGCAGCGCCACCGCCGAAGCGCAGCCGCGTTTCGACAGCAGCTTCAATCTGGCGTTCGTCCCAGGCGTGAACCCGGATCCGTTCTATATCACCATGTCGCGCGGCGTCAATGCGGCGGCCGCTCGCTATGGCATCACCGTTATCCAGCAGGACCCGGAACGCTTTGACGTGACCGTCTCCGCGCCGATCATCGAAGCGTTGGTCGCCCGTGGCGATATCAACGCGCTCGTGACCGCGCCGAACGACCGCGCGCAGTCGATTCCTGTGCTGCAGGAAGCCTTCGACGCGGGTATCCCGGTCATCACCGTGGATACGTTCATCGGCGACGGCAACTACGCTGACGGCGAAGTCACCTTCCCGCTGAGCTACATCGGTTCCGACAACACGCAGGGTGGTTACATCGCTTGCTCCGCATTGGCCGACGCGTTGGGCGAAGGCGCGAAGATTTACATCCAGAACGTGCGCCCGGGCATCAGCACGACCGATCAGCGTGAAGACGGCTGCGAACAGGCCGCTGCCGACCGTGGTCTGGAAGTCGTCCGCATCGACTACAACGACAACAGCGCCGACACGGCGCAGCAGCAGACCGCCGCCGTCCTGCAGGCCAATGCCGACATCACCGGCGTGTTCGCGACGAACACGTTCGGCGCGTTAGGCGCGGGCGCGGCGATCCAGAACGCGGGTCTGGCAGGCGCGGTGCAAGTCGCGCTGTTCGATGCCTCGGAAGAGAATATCGGCTACCTGCGTGACGGCACGGTCTCGCTGGTCATCGCCCAGAAGCCCGCGGACATGGGCTACCTCGGCGTCATCGGCCAGATGGCGAATGCGCGCGGCGTCACCTCGATGCCCGAACGTGTTCCCACCGGCTACTTCGTGTTCACGTCGGAAAACGTGGACGACCCCGCGAACGCCCGCTTCATTTACAGTGGCAACTAACGCGGATCTGCTAGTTTAGACCTGCGCGGGCGTTCCTCGGAGCGCCCGCGCTCAGTAAAATGCGCTATCCTCTTTATCAACCTCTCCAAACGTCATAAGTCGACTGACCTGTGCGTTGCCAGAAGGGGTATCAAATTGAATGGTTCAAATTTATGAGGCAGGATAACCACTCATGGCAACAGCCACCGCGTCAAAATCTGCCCTGAATCCGCGTGATCGTCTGCTGGACGTTCTCGCGAAGGGGTGGGCTTATTTCTTTTTGCTGGCAATGGTACTGTTCTTTTCGGCCACTGGCCCCGGCTTCTTTAGCGTCAATAACTTTTCGAATATTCTGGTGACCAGTACGCTCGTCGCGCTGATGGCTATCGGCCAGACCTATGTCGTCATCACCTCCGGCATCGACCTGAGCATCGGTTGGACGGTCGGCCTCGCCTCGGTCGTGTCCGCGCGCACCATGCGCGACCTCGTCAACGGCGGGACCGACATCGGCACGGCGATGCTCATTGGCGTGAGTTTAGCGCTGCTTGTGTCGCTCATCCCCGGCATCATCAACGGCATCCTGATCGCCCGCGTCAAAGTGCCCGCCTTTATCGCGACGCTCGGCATGTATGGCATCGTGCGCGGCGCAGCCTTCCTGCTCACCGATGGTCAGCAGGTGGTCGGCAACCTCCCGGAAGGGCTGCGCGAAGTGCTCCGCGCGCTCGGCAACGGCAGTTTGCTCTACTATGTGCCAGATCAAGGCTTAGTCTGGTTCGCGCGACCCGATAACTTACCGCCGCAAGTGATTCGCGGCGTGGCGACACTGCTGCCCTACCCGGTGATCGTGACTGCGGTGGTGGTGGTCGTGTTCGCCTTCATCCTCGGGCGCACACAGTTCGGGCGGCACACCTACGCCATTGGTGGCAACCCGGACGCGGCGACGCGCGCGGGCATCAACGTGAAAAATCATCTGCTGTGGATCTACGTCCTGTCGGCGTTCACAGCGGGTATCGCGGGCGTGCTGCACAGCTTCCGCTTCACGGCGGGCGCGCCGCAAGCGGGTGAGGCTGCGCTGCTGCAGTCGGTCGCGGCGGTCGTCATCGGCGGCACGAGCCTGTTTGGCGGCGAGGGCAAGATCAGCGGCGCCGTGATCGGCGCGGTCATCATCGGCGTGCTGCAAACCGGGTTGGTCATCCTCAACGTCGACTCGATCTGGCAGTTCATCGTCGTCGGTGTGGTCATTATCATCGCGGTGTTGGTGAATCAGGCTCAGGCGGCGCTGGAAAGGCTGCGGACTACCAATGGCTGAGATCATCCTGAACGCGCAGAGCGTTCATAAACACTTTGGCGGGTTGGTCGCGCTCAAGGGCGTCGACTTTCAGGTGGCGCGCGGCGAAGTCGTCGCGCTGCTGGGCGATAACGGCGCCGGCAAATCTACGCTGATCAAGTGCATCTCCGGTGTTTACCGTCCCGAAGGCGGACAAATCACCTTTAACGGGCAGGAGATCACCGGGCATTCACCGTCGTCGATTCGCGACGCGGGCATCGAGACGATTTATCAGGATCTCGCGCTGGCGGAAAACCTCGATGTGGGCGCAAATGTGTTCCTCGGCAAAGAAAAGAAGAAAAACATCCTCGGCTTTATCCGTGTGACTGACGACGAGTACATGCGGCAGGAAGCGTCGAAGGTGTTGGATCGGTTGGATATTCACATTCCGTCACTCAAGCAGCGCTTGGTGAACCTATCTGGTGGTCAGCGGCAGGCCGTCGCTATCGCCCGCGCGATCTACTGGAACGCCAAGCTGGTCATCATGGACGAACCGACGGCGGCGCTCGGCGTGCCGGAACAGCGCAAAGTGCTGGCGCTGGTGCGCTCGCTGCGCGATCAGGGCATTCCCGTGATCCTGATCAGTCACACGATGACCGATGTGCTGGAAGTTGCGGATCGCTGTGTAGTGATGCGCCGTGGTCGCGTCGCCGCCAACCTGCCGCAAGGCCAATTTGACGCGGAAATCCTCGTCAAACACATAGTCGGCGCAGGCGAACTGAGCGCGTAACGCTATGGGACTGGAACTGCTCACCTTTGGCGAGGCGCTGGTCGAAATTATGCGAACGGCGCTGGACGTGCCGCTGGATACTCCCGGCGAGTTCACCGGGCCGTACCCGAGCGGCGCGCCGTTCATTTTTGCGGTGCAGGCAGCCCGCCTAGGGATGCACGTGGGCGCATTGGGCTGTGTCGGCGCGCAGGCTGACGGCCAGATCGATGCTTTTGGGCGCAACCTTGTCGATCAACTGCGGCTGGATGGCGTCGATACCTCGGCTGTGATTGCACTGCCGGGGTACACGACGGGCTGCGCGTTTGTGGCGTACAGCCGCGACGGCTCGCGCGATTTCGTGTTTCATCTGCGCCATGCTGCCGCCGGGCAGTTGTCGGCCGCGCTGCTCGACCAGCCCGCGGTGCATGACCTGTTCACCGGGCTGAAGTGTCTGCATATCATGGGGTCGTCGCTCTCCATGCACGCCGACGCGCTCGCGCTCGGCACGCGCATGCTCGAAATGGCGCAGGCACAAGGCGCGAAGATCAGCTTTGATCCGAATCTGCGTCCGCAGTTGATCGCGCCAAGCGACGCGAAAACGGTGTTCGCGCCGTTTGCCGCCGCCGCCGATGTGATCATGCCGACCGCGGAAGAGGCCATGCTGCTCACCGGGGAATCGACGGCTGCGGCTGCGGCTGGTAAACTAGTAGCGGGCAAGCCGGACAGCGTTGTGATCATCACACGTGGCGAACACGGCTGCACCGTCTACACACCGGCAGGGCACACCGACGTGCCCGGATTTGTAGCGGCAGAAATCGATCCAACTGGCGCGGGCGACTGTTTTGACGCAGGCTTCCTCGCGGAATGGCTGCGCGGCAGGTCACCCGTTGAAGCGGCGCGCTGGGCGAACGCGTGTGGAGCGCTCGCTGTCACACAGCGCGGCCCGATGGCCGGAGCGGCATCGGCGGCACATGTTCAGGCATTTATCGAGACGGCTCAAGAAAGGCTCTAAATCGATGGCAACCTCCCTCACTCCCGGTCGCTGGCGCGGCCTGAAGATGACCAGTACTGACGACAATATCTTCACCATCCTCGCCTTTGATCAGCGCGGCAGCTACCGCAAGATGCTCCCCGCCGATACGAGTTACGAAGATGCGGTCGCGATCAAGTGTGAAGTGGTAGTCACGCTCACGCAGAAGACGAGCGCTGTGCTGCTCGATAACCAGTACGGGCTGAGCGCGGCGATGGATATGCGCGGCGGCTGCGGTCTGCTCATGTCGTACGAAGAGAGCGGCTACAGCGGTGATGCGACCTACCGGAAACTGATTTTCAACGACCAGTGGACGCTCGACAAAACTAAGCGCATGGGCGCCTCGGCGATCAAGCTGCTGGCCTACTATCACCCGCACAGCGGCGCGCTGGCCGACGAAATCGAAGGCGTGATCGCTCAGGTGATCGCGGACGCGCACAAGCATGATCTGCCCGTGTTCCTCGAACCGATGTCGTACAGCCTTGACGCCAACATCGCCAAGGAAAGCGCAGAATTTGCGCGCAACCGCCCACAGGTGGTGCGCGATACCGCCGAACGCCTCGCCAAGCTGAAGCCGGATGTGCTCAAGCTGGAGTTCCCGATGGATGCCGCGTTCGACACCGACAAAAAGGGTTGGGAAGCGGGCTGCAAGGCGATCAGCGCTGTTTCGACCGTGCCGTGGGTGCTGCTGAGCGCCGGCGTCGACTTCGACGTATTTGCGGAACAGGCGCAGATTGCCTCGTCAGCGGGCGCGAGCGGTTGGTTGGCGGGGCGCGCGATCTGGAAAGAAGTCACGAAGATGGGACCGGCGGAACGCACTGCCTTCCTCAAGGATGTGGCCATTCCGCGCGCCGAAAAGTTGGCCGGGATCGCTGCCAAATACAGCCGCCCGTGGACGGATTTCTACAAGGCGCCGGTCAGCAGCGAGACGTGGTACGTCAATTACTAGGCGGATCGCCGCGTAAATCAAGCAGTAGGACGAGGCATGAGCGTGTGGGAAAAGGTCGCCTTCTGACCCCACCCCCGACACCTCCCCGAATTCAGGGAGGTTAGCCAACACCGTTTGCCAAACCGATCTCGGGTGCGTAGGGATGCGATTTATCGCAGCTCCAAAACCATCGGTATGTCTCGTAGGTACGAATGTCAGGACGCCTCTAGGGCGTCCTTTTTGATGTGGTGGATAGTTGGCTATTCCGCCACGCCGAGGTAGTCGATGATCGCGCGCACGAAGATGCGCGTGGTAGCGATGAAACTGTCGAGTTCGACATATTCGTCGGCGGCGTGGACACCCCCGCCCGCGGGGCCAAAGCCACAGATCGCCGGAATGCCGCGGCTGATGAACATCCAGCCGTCATTCCACGGGCCGCAGCCCTCCGTCGTCGGCGTGATGCCCGCGATCTCCTGCGTCCGCGCTTTGAGAATTTGCACAATCGGCTCGTCGGTCGAAATCTGCACGGCGGGCACGAACAGCAGCTTCTCCAGCGTGTAATCCAATCCCTCAATGCGATCCAGTCGTTCGCGGATCAGCCCTTCGAGCTGCGCTTCGGTGTTGCCCGGCATCAGGCGTGAGTCGCCGTAGGCAATGCATTCTTCGGGCACGGTGTTGATGGTCGCGCCGCCCTGAATCAGGGTTGGGAAGGTAAACACGGATTTGCGCCCGGGGAACGCGGCGGCGGGCAGCGACGGGATTTCGAGATCGCGCAGCGCGGTGATCACGTCGCCCATCGCGGCGATGGCGTTCCTGCCGAGTTCGCGCCGCTCCCATTGCAGCGATCCGGTGTGGGCGGCCTCTCCGCGCACGGTGATTTTGAAGCGGTAGCCGCCGCGGTGACCGATCGTCACGTTGTCGAGCCCCGGCTCCGCGACAATCGCCGTGGTGGCCGTCAGCCCGTGATCAAGCAGGTAATTCGTGCCGTAGGGTGATGCGCCGCCCGGCTCTTCGTCGACGGCGAAGGTCAGCAGCAGGTCGCCGCCCAACGTGATACCCGCTTCGAGCAGCGTCTTCGCCGCGTAGATGAAGACCGCCAGCGACGCTTTCATATCCAGTACGCCGAGGCCGTACAGTCGATTGCCGACGATGGTCGCGCCGAAGGGATCCATCGTCCACTGTTTACTGGGCATGACGGTGTCCATGTGGCCGTTCAGGGCGAGCGTCTTGCTGGAGTTCGCCGCACCTTTCAGTGTGGCGACGACGTTGGGACGTTCTGGCGAAGCACCGATCAGCTTGGGCTCGAGACCGATGGCGCGCAGTTGGGCGCCGATGACGGCGGCCATTTCTTTTTCGATGCCGGAGTCGGGCGTCGATTTGTCGACGGTGTAGGGATTGGCGCTCTTGGCGCGCACGAGGTCGCGTAAGAATTCAATCTGCTCGGCGCTGTTCCGCGCAATGATGCTGTCCAGCGTACTGAAATGATCAACGGCCATACTTGGTCCCTCGTTCCCAGTGGTGATTCGCACGCGGAGTAGTATATACAACACCAGCATACGGGAAAAAGAGGGAATGCCGGATAGGTTAGCTAGGGTGCAGCACCTCGCTGATGCGTTCGAGCAGCAGTTCGACATCGACGGGCTTGTTCAGGTAGTCGACGACGCCGAGCGCGCGCAGTTCCGCCAACGTCGTTTCGGAGACGTAACCACTGAAGATCAGCACTGGCACGTTGATATCACGCCGCCGCAGTTCCTGACACAGTTCCAGCCCGCCCATGTCCGGCATGGCAAGGTCGCTCAGGACGAGGTTCACGGGCGGCTGAGCGCTGGCAATCTGTTCGAGGGCGGTGTGACCATTCTCCGCGCTCAGCACCCGGTAGTTGGAGAGTTCCAGCACTTCACTGAGCGAACCGCCAATGGATTGGTTGTCTTCGACCAATAGAATGACTTCCCGTTCGCCCATGACGGGTTCGGGGACGGCCGCTTCCGTTAGCATGCCCAGACTCTCGTCGTCAAGTAGGGCAGGCAAGAAGATGGAAAAGGTCGTGCCTTGCCCCAACTGACTGTTGATGTCAATGTGTCCACCATGCTGCTGGACGATCCCATAGACCTGAGCTAATCCCAATCCGGTTCCTTTGCCCGCGGGTTTGGTGGTGAAGAAAGGCTCGAAGATGTGCGGCAAAATTTCCGGGTGAATGCCCATGCCTGTGTCACGTACGCGGATGCGAATCCAGTCATCGGGGTCGGACTGCTGACGGTTGGGCACATTCTTGCCGCTGACGCGCAGCAGTTCGATATACAGGTCGCCGCCGTGGGGCATAGCGTCGCGGGCGTTTGAGGCGAGGTTCATCAGAAGCTGCAGCGTTCGCGTTGGATCGCCAAGCAATCTGTATTCATCCTCGGTGACAGATAGGCGCAGGTTGATGTTGGTGGGCAGCAGCCGTTCGAGCATTTTCGCCAGTTCTTTGAGCAGTGGAACAAGGTCGAACGGGTGCATCTCCAACGCTGAGGAACGGCTGAAATCCAACAACTGCTTGATTAGTTCCGCGCCGCGTTCCGCCTGCTGGGTGATGTTTTCGAGGGCCTCATAACTGCGCGGACGCAGTTCGCCTTCCTGCCGCTGGATGATGTACGGCTGAAGCATGATGCTGGCGAGAATGTTGTTAAAATCGTGGGCGATACCCGCGGCAAACTGTCCCACGGCCGCCAGTCGGTCCTGCGCCTGAATACGATCCCGGATTTGACGATCGGTCGTGACGTCGCGAATGACGAGCACCAGGTCCCGCGGGATGTTGTGACCATAGACTCCATCTTCGTCCCGCACGCACGAAACATTCACCTCAAAGATGCGGGCAGGCGTGGTGTTCGTCTGAATTTCGCGCCAGCCGTCGTAATGGCGCAGTTGATCAAGTGTGTATTCCCCGAGATGCGTGACCACCGACCCCGCTGAGAGATCTGCGAGCGTCATAAGATAATCCTGCGCCTTGGCATTGGTGAGCACGATCCGCTGATCAGGGTCGAGCAGGGCCACGCCATCGGGCACGGTGGTGACCAGCCGCTGCAAGCGCGCAGCGTGCATTTTCTGCCGCCGTTCATTCGTGATTTTGTAGAGTGCCATTTCCACTGTGCTGTGCAGCTCGCGTTCTTCAAAGGGCTTGACCAGATACCCATAGGGTTCGGTCATTTTGGCGCGCTGCAGCGTGGCCTCGTCTGCGTAGGCAGTCAGGTAGACGATGGGAGTGTCCAAGCGCTGGCGCAGGGCTTGGGCTGTTTCGATGCCATCCATGGCGCCTTTCAGGCGAATGTCCATTAGTGTGAGGTCGGGCTGAAACTGCTCAGCTAATTGGAGCGCTTCGGTGCTGGAAGCGGCAATGCCCACGACACGGTAACCGAGTCTTGTCAGCCGCATCTGGAGATCGAGTGCGACAATGCTTTCATCTTCAACAATGAGGATCGATGTGGTCATGAGCGCTTTTCCTTAAACATGTCACAGCTCGTCTGCTCAGCGCTGTCGTGCGAATGCTGTGGTCCTGTCCCCACCACACGCTGCGTTCTCAGGATTACGAATGTACGCTGACAATGTTATGTTTCAATAGTGTAACTCGGTGGAGCAAGGTCGATCAATGGTTGAAAGCTTAGAGATTGATCGCAATCTGCCACAGAGTTGCTTACGGCGGCCTAGTCCGTTGCTGCGCCGCCGTGATCACGGCATGCAACTGCTGTTTTGAGAACGGTTTGAGCAGCAAACCCGCTAGATTGGGCACTTGTTTGACCCGACGCATCCAGTGCATCATTCACGAAGCCTTGCTCAAAGTCATGGGAAAAGTCGCGCAGAACCGCGTGCCGTCCGCACGCGTCAGTTCGATCACCCCACCCAACTGGCGGACGAGGCTGTTGACGAGCTGTAAGCCGAGCGAGGGCGTGGTACGAAAGTCGAGTTCTGCCGGGAAACCGACGCCGTTATCCTGGACGACCAACTGGTACTGGGACTCCAGGCAGCGCATTTCGACCCGTACCGTACCCGGTCGTCCGCTCGGAAAGGCATGCTTAAAGGCGTTCGAGATCAGCTCATTGATGAGCAGCCCACACGGGACAGCGAGATTGGTATCGAGCAGGATCTCATCGGACTCGATGGCGACGGTGACGCGCCCTTCGGTGGTCTGGTAGCTGCGCAGGAGCTGTCCGGTCAGGTCGCTCAGATACGACTGAAAGTCGATGCGTGCAAGGTCTTCTGAACGATAGAGGCGTTCGTGAATGAGCGCCATCGAGCGCACCCGATTCTGACTGTCCTGAAAATGCCCCCGGACAACGTCATCAACAACATATCCCGCCTGCAGGTTGAGGAGACTGGAAATCACCTGCAGGTTATTCTTGACGCGGTGATGAATTTCCTTGAGCAGCACCTCTTTTTCCTGCAGTGAGGCGCGGAGCTGTTCGTCGATACGTTTGCGATCGGAGATGTCATTCGAGACAATGCACATCAAAGTCTGTTCGGCGTAGTGGATCAAGCTAACGCGCACGTCCATGTCGATGCGCCGGCCCGCTTTAGTGACGTATTGCCGCTCGCCGATGGCGGCGCTGCCGTCGCCGAGCACTTGCTGCACGCGGGCATCAATGCTGGCGCGGTCGTGCCCGACGATATCGTACAGCGTCACCGCGCGGATTTCGGTTTCGGAGTAGCCAGTCAGCTTGAGGAAGCTCGGGTTCGCCTCGACGATGCGGAGGGTATCGACATCCACCAGAAAGATGCAGGCGGTCGACTGCATCATCACGGCTTGATAGCGGCTGTTGCTTTCAACTAGCGCTTTATGATCGCTTTCCAACCGCGTCGTACTTGTCCGCAGTTTTTCGACCAATTCGCTCACCCAGCCCGCTAAGCCGCCAAGCAGGATCAAGGTCAAGCTGCTCAACACGCCCCGGAAGATGACCGACGAGGCGTCTCCCCCGGCGAGCGTGAGCAGCCCATAGTTGATCAGCACCATGAACGTACCGCTGATCAGCCCGGCCAGCTTGCCCATTGTCCACGCGATGGCCGCTACCGGGATAAACGACAGGATCACCGCGACTCCCCCCAGGATAGGGTAGAGTGCGAAGAACAAGATGATGAACATAGCGCCGAAACCGGGAATGACCACCGTTCGCCGCCACGCTGGCAGTTGTTGAAAACGGGGCAGGTAAGCTAACATGCGGCTACCTCAGACGCTTGGGTTGGACGGGGTAACTGCGCTGCGGTGAAGCTGAAGGCTGTCATCAGGTGAGCCTCGTGTCATTGGGGAGCAAGGCATCTTCGCTGGACGGGAAGGTAATGCTTACGACGGTTCCGTTCGCTCGGTGCAGCTCCAGCGTGCCTTTCAACTGCGTGGTCAGGCTGCTGACTAACTGCAGACCAAGCGTTTTGCTCTCACGGATATCGATCTCTGGCGGCAGGCCAACGCCGTTATCGGCGACGCGCAGATGATACCAACCGTGCTCGTCGCGCGTGACCTCAATGCGAATGACTCCACCCGCGACATCGGTAAAGGCATGCTTGAAGGCGTTGGAAATCAGCTCGTTGACGATGAGCCCGCAGGGAATAGCTGTATCAACATCCAGTTGAATGTTCTCCGCGCGGATCTCGAGTTCAACCCCGTGACTCCTTCCGTGATAGCCTTGCACCAGATGCCCGGTGAGATCCCGCAGATACGCTTCAAAATCGATGTGCGAGAGTTCACTGGAACGGTACAGGCGTTCATGAACGAGCGCCATTGACCGGATACGGTTCTGGCTGTCTTCGAACTGAACGCGGGTAGCTGGGTCAGCGATGGTCGCCGTTTGCAGGTTGAGTAGACTGGCGATGATCTGCATATTGTTTTTGACGCGGTGATGAATCTCTTTCAGCAAAACTTCCTTTTCCTGCAGCGAGGCGCGGAGTCGGGTCTCACTCTGAACGCGTTCGCTGATGTTGCGGGCGACGTTAACCGCGGCAATCACCTGACCTTCACGGATGATTGGGCTGGAGCTGATCTCCGCGGTGATCACGCTGCCATCGAGCGCGACGAATTCATAGAGGGTGCCTTCAATGCGTTCACCGCCCAAGACCCGGTTTGCTTCCTCCAGTGCTTTATCGCCGTAACCCGGTCGCAGCAGCGGTAACTCCGTGATCATTTCAAGCGATTGCCCAATGAAGGGTTCCGGCGGATAGCCGAGGACGCGCTCCACACTCGGTGAGATGGAAGTGATGATGCGGTTAGCGTCGTAGGAGTACACCACGTCGTTGAGGTTAGTGAAATGCAGGCGGTAGATCTCCTCGCTTTGCCGCAGCGCCTGCGCGATTTGCTCGCGTTCGGTCACCTCGCGCGCGTTGACGATCACGCCTTTGACGGCCGGGTGTTCCAGCAGATTGGTCGCTGTGAATTCGAGGATATGATACTGGCCATCAGTGTCGTGGAAGCGCGCGGTACTCACCTTGATCGGCGCACTTTCAAGCAAACCCTGCGTCATGGTTGTGAGGAGTTCCGTCACATCGTCCGGGTGCAGAAATTCCAACGTACTGTGACCAATCACCTGGTCGCGCGTACGCTTGAAGACCCGTTCCAGCGACGGGCTGACGTACTGGATCATGCCAAACATGTCGGTGATGATGGTGATGTCCGTCGATTTCTCGATCAACGCGCGGAAGTATTCTTCGCTTAAGCGCAGCTTCTCTTCGATTTCGCTGCGTTCGGTGACATCACGCGCATTGACGACAATGCCGCGAATCGCTGGATGATCGAGCAGGTTATTGGCGACGCACTCGATTTTGCGCCAGTGCCCGGCGCTGTCGGCGACGCGCACGGTTGTCGGCGGCGCGACGCCGGGCTGCTGGAGCGCACGCTTGAACTGCTCCACGACCCGTTCGCGATCCTCCGGGTGGATGAATTCCAGCGCGTCCCGATTGGTCAGGGTTTCGATCTGGTAGCCAAACATCCGCCCTACGGAAGGACTGGTGTAACGGATTTCCACTTCCGCGCTGATGATGATGACGAAGTCTGTACTGCGTTCGGTCAGCGCGCGGAAGTACTCTTCGCTCATGTGGAGCGCGGTTTCCGCCTGAAGGCGCTCTGTCACATCGCGTAGTACGAAGATGTGGCTAACCAACTGGCCGCGCCAGTCCCGCACGGGCGACTGGCGTACATCAAACTGTCGAACGTTGCCCTGAGCGTCCGGGTGGGTGAGGATGGTCGTTTCCGTGCTGATCTGCTGTGTCCAACCCGGCCAGAACGTTTCAATCGTCCCGCCCAGCACTTCTTTAAGCGAGCGTCCCAGCATCGCTTCCGCTGCCGGGTTCAGGTCGAGTATGCGTTCTTCGAGATCGACCACAAGCACGGCGTCGGGCAGAAACTGAATCGTTTGGGTGCGCGCAATGGGCAGAAGATCAGCGCGTCGCAGACGCACAATCGTGAGGACAAAGATGGGAATTGACATGACGAGCGTGAATGGCGCCAACCGCAGTTGGGGGACGGGGGAGTGACCACTCCAATCGAGAATGCTCGCGAAGACGGTCGCCAGAACAGCCACCAACACCATCGTGCCTTGCCAGCGAAAGCCGGGGGTATGCAGCAAGCGCCGTGTGATCACAAACGTGCCGCTCAGGGCGACGATGTACGAATAGATGTAGAAAATGGCGAAGAACAGACCCGGTTTGATCACGATGTGCGCCATGGGGCCGTCTTGTGCGAGCTGCAGGTCACTGACAAAGTAGCCGTGAGTCTCGTTAGTCAGCAGCAGGATGGCGCACACAACCGGCAGCGTGCAGAGCAGCAGCATGCGGCGCCTGGTCAAGACCGCCATGGTATTGGTGAACTGGCGCGCTAGATACATCCATAAGACCGGGATCGGCATAATTGCCAGATATTCGAGTTTATACCAGGTGGTGGCGGTCGCGAGGTCGGTGGCGGCCATTTCCAAGCCGTTAGCGAGCAGCCACACCGCGCCGCACCACAGCATCACTGAGCCGATGCGGGCCGTTGGACGACGGTGACGGGTCTGCCAGCGCGACACGCCATACACGCCGATCAGCACGGCGAGGGCGATCAGAATGAGACTGGGGAACGTGGCGAGTAAGTCCATAAAGAGATCATCCACCCGGCAGCCGGCGCAGCGCGTCACGCAGCTCGGCATCGTCAAAGGGCTTGGCGATTAAATTGGAGGGCATAATGGTCGCCATGCGGGCCTGCGTTGCCGGATCTGTGTAGGCGCTGAGAAACACGATCGGAATGGCGGCTTGCGCATGGATATGGGCGGCGGTGTCGATGCCGTCCAGTTGTCCGCTCAGGCCGATATCCATGAAGATGAGATCGGGTTGGTTGGCAGCGACGATACGGATCGCTTCTTCGCCGGAGGTGGCCGTCGCCAACACGGTACAGCCGAGGCGTTGTAAGCGCGTTTGGAGGTCGAGGGCGATGATCATCTCATCTTCGACGATGACGATCCGGGCGCTGGTGGTCATTGTTCGGCGCTCAGATGGGCGGCGCGCATCCCGGAGTCACCACAGCCGGTCAACGGGAATAAGGAAAATTCTGGGAGCATAGCTGGTGGCCTCAGCGTGTGTAGACGAATGAACGACCCTCTCTATATCGTATGACGGAAGGAAGTTGTAACAATAGGCAGATCATGAATTCATCGTAAAGGATAAGTTCGTGCTCACGCATGTGTTGAGGATGGTGGGTTGATGAACCTCCTTGTGCAGTTGCGCCAAAGTGAAGCGCGGTGCAGACAGGTTACGCCGCGGGAGATAGCAAAAGTGCCCAAGTGATTTGCGCTGGTTTTGGTAGGCTTTCGCCAATTTTCCGATGTGTCAAAAATCACTAAACTCCCTGCGTCCAAATTTCTGATGAGAGGAATACTCACCTATGGCGCGGAAACTGCTGCTGCTGTCGATTCTCACCGTTGTCCTGCTTGGCGTGCTGTCGACTGCGGTCGTAGCGCAAGATGAATTTGTGTTCGGGCTGATCCTCGTCGGGCCGAGCACGGACCGAGGCTGGAGTCAGGCTCACTTTGAAGCCGCGGAATATGCCGTCGCCAATGCCGAAGGCGCACGCATGCTGATGTTTGAAAGCTTGAACCCCGCTGATTCGCCGGAAGCGACGCTGCTCGGCGTGGTCAGTGACATGGTGGCCGAAGGCGCTCAGCTCATCATCACCACGTCGGATGCGTTCGAAGAAGATACATCCGCCGTCGCCGAACAGTTCCCCGAGGTGACGTTCGTCAATATTACCGGCAGCAACGTGCTCGAAGGCGCGCCCGCCAATGTGGGCAACTACGACGCGCAGCTCGAATGGGGTGAAATGATCGTCGGTTGTGCCGCGGCGCTCACCACGGAAACCGGGCAGATCGGCTATCTTGGGCCGCTGATCAACGCGGAGACCCGCCGCCTCGCCGCTTCGGCTTACCTGGGCGCGAAGTACTGCTATGAGACCTATGCGGGTGGCAATCCGGACGACCTCAGCTTCACGGTGACGTGGATCGGCTTCTGGTTCAACATCCCCGGCGTGACGCTCGACCCCACCGAAGAAACCAACTCGTTCTATGATAATGGCGCGGATGTTGTCATTTCCGCCATCGACACCACCGAAGCGCTGACCGTGGCTGGTCTGCGCGCGGGCAATGGCGAAGCGGTGTACGCCAGCGGTTATGACTATCGCGGCGCGTGCGAAATCGCGGCGGATGTGTGCATCGGCGTGCCGTACTACAACTGGGGTCCGTACTATACGCGCCTCATTGAATCGGTGAGCGCGGGCACGTGGGCGCAGTCCTGGGAGTGGGAAGCGCCGTCGTGGGCGGACATCAACGACCTAGATGTATCGCCGATGGGCTTCGTCAAGGGCTCCGCGCTGAGCGAAGACGATGCGGCATCGCTGGACGCCTTCATCGCCGAACTGGCTGCGTTCGGCACGGCGGAAGAAAACGCCGACCGCATTTTCCTGTTTGAAGGCCCGCTTAACTATCAGGATGGCAGCGCCTTCCTCGCCGAAGGCGAATTCGCCGAACCGCTCGACATCTGGTTCCTGCCGCAGCTCCTTGAGGGCATGATTGGCGCAAGCGAGTAATTGGCGAACCAACTTCGGGTGCAGAGATGATCAACGATGCGGTGCTTTTGAACGAATGGCATGTGGTCGCGCGCAGCGCCGAACTGCTGCCGGGACAACCCTTGGCAGCGCGGCTGCTGGATGAGGACATCGTCCTGTGGCGCTCTGGCGACCAAGTGCTGGCGTGGCAAGACCTGTGTATCCATCGCGGCGCGAAGCTGTCGTTGGGGAAGGTGGAAGGGGAGCGGCTGATCTGCCCGTATCACGGGTGGGTTTACAACGATGAGGGGAAATGTGTGCTCATCCCCGCGCACCCGGAGCAGATTCCCCCGGAACGCGCCCGCGCGCAGGCGTATCGTGCGCTCGACCTGTATGGCTGGGTGTGGGTGACCTTGGGGAACCCCACCCACCTCCCGCCCGCGTTCGCGGAATGGGATGACAAGGCCTTTCGCAACATTCACTGCGGCCCCTACTCCTTCAAGGCGGGCGCGCCGCGCGTGATCGAGAACTTCCTCGATGTGGCCCACTTTCCGTTCGTGCATGAGGGCTATCTCGGCGACCCGCAGCACACGGAGATCAGCGATTACGACGCGATCATCGCCGAGGACGGCGTCACGGCGGATAGCATCCGCGTGTGGCAGCCCGACCCGGATGGACTGGGCGTGGGCAAGCATGTCGCCTATACCTACCGCGTGATGCGCCCGCTGGTCGCCTACTTCGTCAAGCGTATGGAGCAGACATTTTCGATCTACTTCGTCGTCACCCCGGTCTCCGAGTTTGAGAGCAAGGGGTGGATGTGGATGAACTACAATTACGGCTTCGACATTCCGGAAGAGGAACTCCGCGCGTTTCAGGATACGGTCGCGGGGCAGGATGTGCCGATTGTCGAATCGCAGCGCCCGGAACGTTTGCCGCTCGATTTGCAGGCGGAACTACACCTGCGGTCAGATCGCACGGCGATTGCGTACCGTAAGTGGCTGCGACAGCTCGGGTTGTCGTTCGGTACGGCGTAGCGCCGATTTTTTGCAGCCGCCAACGAGCGCATCCGCAGGGATGCGCTCGTTTGATTCTGGCTGGGCGGCGTTTTCAAGCCTGGGTTACGGCGTCCACCACACATGCCCACCGCGGAGAATCGTCGCGATTTGCTCGGGAAACTCCTCGGCGCTGACGGGTTTGCCAATGAAGCTATCAAAACCCGCGGCCTTGGCGTCAGCGAGCAGGTGCGTGTGTGCCGTGTAGGCGATGATGGGGATGCCCGCGTAGCGGCGGTCGCTCTTGAAGAGCTGGAGCAGTTCAAAACCGTTGGTCGCCATTTCGAGATCGAGAAAGATCAGGCTAACGCCGACAAATCGCCCGAGGTCGTTCGCCACGTTCCCGGCGCGGGGTTCGCGAATCGAGCGGATGCCCTCGATTTGAAGGAGCTGGGAAAGTACAGTGAGGTTGTCGGTGTTGTCGTCGATGATCAGCGCTTCAAGCGAAAGCATTCACGAATTCCTTGCGAAAGAGTTTAGATGAATACTGATCATTGTATAACACATATTTATCCTCAACACATGTTATATGTCTGGAAAATGCATGTTGATCGTGACACGCCTTATGGCCGGGGTGGCGCGGTGCTTTGGCGTACGATGAGTTTGGGGTGCAGCACCGTCTGCTGGATCGGCGTGTCAGGTTGCTCAATCAGGCGTACGACATAATCGACTGCCACTTTACCCAGAATCGTAAAATCCTGCCGAACGGTCGTTAGGGCGGGGCAGATGTGTCCAGCTTCCGGCACATCGTCAAAGCCCACAATCGAGACATCTTCCGGCACGCGCAGCCCGCGCTGACGGAGAGCCGTATTCGCGCCAAAGGCCATCGAGTCGTTGCCGATCACCACCGCAGTGAAGTGCCGTCCGCTGTCCAGCAGTTGATTCATGGCGCGGAAGCCGCTTTCGAGCGTCCAATCGCCTTCCAGACTCGTCCCGCTGGGCAAGCCGTTTTCGCGCAAGGTGTCCTGCCACGCCGCGTGCCGATCCCGCCCGTCGTAGTTGTTCAGCGGGCCGCTGATCTCCGCGATGTAGCGGTGCCCGAGATCGATCAGATGCTGTGTCGCCAACCGTGAGCCGAGCGCCTGCGCGTAGATTACTGATGGGATATTCGCGCCGAGCGACGCCCCGATCTGCACGAGGGGTATGTTGTCGGTCAGGCGCTGAAGTTCAGCATAAGTGAAATCGAGCGGTACGAACGGAACCAGCAGCAAGCCATCGACAAAGCGCGATGACGCGCTCTCCAGCGAACTGATGAATTCGTCCTCGAAAATCGCCGAGATCGAGAAGTGGTAGCCGAGGTTATGCGCCGTGTGCGCCATTTCCGGCAGAAAGCGATTCAGGCCGCCGTAGAAGATGACGACTTCCAGCGTGTGGGATCGTTCGGTTTGCATGATCTGCGCGGCACGGTTGGGGCGAAAGCCAAGCGCGCTGATGGCCGCCAGTACGCGTTCCCGGGTGGCAGGGGAGACATGGACATCATTATTGATGACACGCGAGACCGTCTGGTAGGACACATCTGCGTGACGGGCAACATCGCGAACTGTAGGGCGTTTGCTTCTCATGGGCGGCGATTCCAATTACGATCTCAAAACCCCAAGTATACAATATGTGACCAGTCACTAGAAAACTTGACCATTCCGTACCAATTTTCGCTCCAGTATCGTGCCGTTGGACGGCAACCCTGAAATTTGAACCGATGAAATACTTGCATTCTCACAATTAGCTCATGTATAGTATTTGTGAACAGTCACAATTGGAGAAAATATTATGAAACATCGGATCCTGCTTTTTGTATTCCTTCTCTCGCTCCTCTCTTTTACTTCGCTTGCGGCTCAGGATGTACAGTACAACGAGTCGCCCATGCTAGCCGCCCGGGTCGAAGCGGGTGAACTGCCGCCCGTGGCTGAACGTTTGCCGTCGAACCCCCGCGTCGTCAGCTTTGATTGGTCGGAAATTGGCACGTACGGCGGCGACTTCCGTGATCCGTTCGTGGGCGATGCCTTCTGGTCGAGCCAGATGGTCTTCTGGACGTTCTGGAAGGGCCTGGTGACGTGGAATGAGTCGTATTCGGACTGGGTGCCGAATATCGCCGAAAGCGTCGACGTGAGCGAAGATGCGCGCACGTTCACTTTCCATATTCGCCCCGGCATCAAGTGGTCGGATGGTGTCCCCTTCACCTCGGATGATGTGCTGTTCGTCATCAACGACATTTACGGCAATGCCGAATTGAACGGCGGCTCGTTCCCGTCCGGTTGGCTCAAGCCGGGTCAGGAAGCCCCGGTTGCCGAAAAGATCGACGACTTGACCTTCAGCCTGACGTTTGATGTCCCTTACGGCATGTTCCTGCTCAACATGGCGGGCTGGCCCGGTTGGGAACTGGTCACCGCGCCTAAGCACTACCTTGAACAGTTCCACATTGCCTACAACCCCGATGGTATCGACGAATTGATTGCGCAGACCGAAGGCGCGGAAGACTGGGTATCGCTGTTCCAAGCGCATTCGGCGGTCGGTCCGGGCACGGATGCAGCGGTCATCAGCCGGGATGTCAACTACCCGACGATGTTCCCGTGGGTCTACACCGAACCGATGGGTACGGGCACGCAGTTTATCGCCGAACGCAACCCGTATTATTACTGGGTCGACGCGGCGGGCAATCAGCTCCCCTACATCGATCGTATTGTTGGCTCGGCCTATCAAGATGATCAGACCATGCTCGTCGACGTGCTCGCGGGCGAATATGACACGATGGCCAACACCACCGACCTGCAGCGCCCGCTGTTCTTCGAAAACGAAGCGACCAGCGGCCTGAGCGTCTATCAGCTCCAGAGCGAAGGCGGCGGCAAGGTCAGCATCATGTTCAACATGACGCACCCTGAACTCGGCGCGATCTTCAGCGAACGTGATTTCCGCATTGCCATGTCCTACGCCATCAACCGCGACGAAGTGATCGACATCGTCTACTTTGGGCAGGGCGAAGCGCGCCAGATTTCCCCGATTGAAGATTCGCCGCTCTACAACGAACAGCTCACAACGCAGTACTTAGAGTACAACGTCGACGAAGCGAACGCGCACCTCGATCTCGTGCTGCCGGACAAGGACAGCGAAGGCTTCCGCCTCAACCCGGCGACGGGCGAACGGCTTACGATCGTCATGACTGTGCAGACGGGCGACTATGGTCTGCGCTTCACCGATGTGGCCGAACTCCTCAAGCAGTATTACGCCGATGTCGGCATCGACATTGTCGTTGACGTGGTCGATAACTCGATCTGGACGGAACGCCGCAACGATAACAGCATGGAAGCGACCGTCTTCACGGGTGAAGGTGGCTACGGCATCACCGCGATCACCGACCCGCGCTATTTCGTCCCCGTGCACGGCCAGTCGATTTGGGGCAACGGTTGGGAACTGTGGTATCTCGAACCGAACAACCCGAACGCTGTCGAACCGCCGCAGGAAATCAAGGATCACATTGCCCTGTACGAACAGGTGCGGCAGGCTCCGACCAGCGAACAGCGCATCGAACTGATGAGCCAGGTGCTGCAAACGGCAGCAGATAACTTCTGGGTGATCGGCATCTCGAGCGCGACTGGCCCCTATCGCCCGCTCAGCGCTCGGCTCGCCAATGTGCCGGAAACGTGGGTCGATGGTTGGAACCCCGGCGGCGTTGCCATCGCCTTCCCGGAACAGTGGTTCTATCGCCCGGAATAGCGACATAATCCTCTAGCAGTTGAGGGGCATGGCGGACACCATGCCCCGCTTCCACATCCGAAAATAGACAAACTAGGATTGTCGATGGCGAAGTATATTTTGAAACGCCTGCTTTATGTCATCCCGACGATGATTATCATTTCCGTCGTCGTGTTTGCCACCATCCAGCTGCCGCCCGGCGACTACGTGACGCAGATGATCGAAAACATGCGCAACCAGACGGGCGGGACGACGTGGTCGCCGGAATTTGAGGCGGCGATGCGTGACCGCTATGGTCTGGATGAGCCGATGACTGTCCAGTACACCAAGTGGATCGGCAATATCCTCCTGCACGGGGATTTCGGATATTCATTCCAGAATTCTGAGCCGGCCGAAGTCGTTATTCGGGATCGCATGGGGATGACGCTGATCGTGTCAATTTCAAGCTTTATCTTCACCTGGATTGTCGCGCTGCCCATCGGCGTCCTGTCGGCGGTCAAGCAGTACAGCCTCGCCGACTATTTCTTCAGCTTCATCGGCTTTATCGGCCTGGCGACGCCGGGCTTTCTGATCGCGCTGGTGTTGATGTTCCTCGCGTTCAAATATGGCAATGTCAGCCTGAGTGGCCTGTTTTCACCGGAATTCGAGAATGCGCCGTGGAGCTTTGAGCGGGTGATTGACCTGTTCAAGCACATGTGGATTCCGATGATCATCATCGGGGTCGGTGGTACGGCGGGGTTGATCCGCGTGATGCGCGCCAACCTGCTCGACGAACTGCACAAACCCTATGTCGAGACGGCGCGCGCCAAGGGCTTACCGGAATGGAAGCTGCTCATCAAGTACCCGCTGCGCGCGGCAATGAACCCGTTTGTGAGTTCGATCGCGTGGTTTCTGCCCAGCCTGATCGCCGGTGAAGCCATCGTGTCGATTGTGCTCAATCTGCCGACTATCGGCCCGGTCTATCTGAATTCGCTCTTGCAGCAGGATCTATTCGTGTCGGCAGGCTTCCTGATGCTGCTCAGCCTCGTGACGATCCTCGGTACGCTTCTGTCCGATCTCATGCTGGCGTGGCTCGATCCGCGCATCCAGTACAGTTAGGAGGAACTCATGGCTAACGAGATGATGCAGACCGCCGTTCCTCCCGTTGCGCCGCTGGCCGTCGATGAGAACGAACCGCGCATCGTCGTGGCGTCGCAGTGGCAGTTGATGTGGTGGAAGTTTCGCAAACACCGTCTGGCGATGATCAGCTTGGCGATCATCATCGGGTTGTATGTCGTCGCTGTGGGGGCGGGGTTCTTCGCGCCGCAGGCGGTAGATACCTACAACCGCCGCTATACCCAAGCGCCGCCCATGCCGATTCAGTGGTTTGATAACGGGCAGTTCGCGCCGTTTGTGTACGCCTATAAGGGCGAGACCGATCCGCGCACGTATGCCCGCATCTATACGATTGACGAAGAGAACAAGATTCCCCTCGGCTTCTTCGTCCACGGCGACGAGTACCAGATCGGCTTGCACGGCATTCCGATCTACCCGATCAACCAATTAGCAATCACGCTGGACATTCACTTCTTCGGGCCGATCACCAAAGGTGACCCGTTCTACCTGTTCGGCACGGATGATGTGGGGCGCGATGGCTTCAGCCGCTTGATCTTTGCGTCGCAGGTGTCGCTTTCGGTCGGTCTGGTCGGCGTGTTCCTCAGCCTGATTCTTGGCGTGGTCTTAGGGGCGCTCTCCGGCTTGGTCGGCGGCGTGGTCGACAACGTGATTCAGCGCATCATCGAAATTCTGCGCTCGATCCCGGATATCCCCCTGTGGATGGCGCTGGCGACCGCCGTACCGCCGCGCTGGGACCCGATCTACGTGTACTTTGGCATCACCATCATTCTGTCGCTGCTCGGCTGGACGCGCCTCGCGCGGGAAGTGCGCGGCAAGTTCCTCGCGCTGCGCGAAGAAGACTTCATCGTCGCCGCCGAACTCGACGGCGTGCCGCGCCGCCGCATCATCTTGCGCCACATGATCCCCTCGTTCATGAGCCACATCATCGCCGCGACGACGCTGGCCATCCCCGGCATGATTCTCG
>JAYRZU010000008.1:0-6151 GCA_041916315.1 Anaerolineae bacterium | reverse complement strand
TGGAACAGGCGCATCCCGAGCTGATCACGCCGGATTCGCCGACCCAACGTTCCGGCAGCGATATCTCGGAAGACTTTCCCAAAGTCCGCCATCCAGCGCCGATTCTCAGCTTATCCAACGTTTACAACGCCGACGAAGTCCGCGCGTGGGAGGAACGCAATCTCCGGCTGCTGCCCGCCGGGACGCAGTTGGCCTACACCGTCGAACCCAAACTGGACGGCCTGACCGTCGTCCTCACCTACGAGAACGGCGTGCTCACGCAAGCGGCGACGCGCGGCAACGGCGAAATCGGCGATGTGGTCACGCCGAACATCAAGACGATTCGCACTGTGCCCTTGCGAATTCCCGCCCACCCCAACGGCAAGCCCGCGCCGCAGAAATTGGTCGTGCGCGGCGAAGTCATGTTCCTCAAGCGGGATTTTGACGCGCTCAACGAGCGGCAGGCCGCTGCCGGACTGCCCGTGTTCATCAACGCGCGCAATGCCGCCTCCGGCGCGCTCAAGCAGAAAGATTCCCGCATCACCGCTACCCGCCCGCTGACCGCGTTTCTCTACCAGATTGTAGAGCTTGTGGGAATCACGCTGGATAAACAGTGGGATATGCTGGATTACCTGCGGGATATGGGATTTCAGACCCCGCCCAACAGCGCTCTGTATCCAACGTTATCCGACGTTATCCAGCAGATACCCGCGTGGGAATCCCGCAGAAACACACTCGACTTCGAAATTGACGGCGTGGTCATCAAGGTGAACGACCTGCGCGTCGCCGGAGAACTCGGCGTTGTGGGAAAAGATCCGCGTGGGGCGACCGCCTACAAATTTCCCGCGCAGGAAGGCACGACCAAGCTTCTCCGCCATGTCGTGAGCATCGGCCGCACCGGGCGTGTGATTCCCAACGCGCAGTTGGAACCCGTCTTCGTCGGCGGCACGACCATCAGCAATGCCACGCTGCACAACTACGACATCGTCGCCGCGCTGGATATTCGCGTGGGCGATACGGTCGTCGTCAAGCGCATGGGCGATGTTATCCCCAACGTGACCGCGCCGGTCGTGGCGCTGCGCGACGGAACGGAGCAGGAAATCCAACCGCCCGCGCACTGTCCCTTCTGCAGCACGCCGATCATCCGACCGGAAGGCGGTGTCGACTTCTACTGCCCGAATCTGCACTGCCCGGAACGCATTTTGCGGCAGGTTGAATTCTTTGTCTCACGCGGCGCGCTGGATATCGACGGCATGGGCTCGCAGACCGTCAAGACGTTGATCGACAAGGGTTTGATTCGCGACGAGGCCGATATCTTCGCGCTGCGCGCCGATCAACTGCTGGAATTGGAAGGCTTTGCCGACAAAAAGGTGCAAAAGCTGCTGGCCTCCATTGAAACGGCTAAAACCCGTCCCTTTGAACGCGTGCTGACTGCGCTCGGCGTGGAAGGCGTGGGCAGCACGGTCGCCGCCGACCTCGCCGCGGCCTTCGGCTCGATGGATCGGTTGCTGACCGCGACGCTCGAAGAAGTGGACGCCGTCGAAGGCATCGGTGAAGTGCTGGCGCGTGGGATAGTGGACTGGTTTGCCGATCCGTATCACCGCGCCGTGTTGGATAAGTTGATCGCGGCGGGTGTCAACATGCGCGCCGAGGAACGAGTCGCAGCCGGTGATCAGTTAGCGGGTATGACATTTGTGCTGACGGGAACGCTGCCCACGCTCACCCGCGAGCAAGCCGAAGAACTGATCATGGCGCACGGCGGCAAAATCAGCGGGAGCGTGAGCAAGAAGACAAGTTACGTGCTGATGGGCGACTCGCCCGGCAGCAAAGCAGAAAAAGCTGCCAAGCTCGGCGTGCCCATCATCAGCGAGGACGAGTTGCGCGGCTTGATTGGCGGCTAGGTTGCCGCCACCCGACTGTCAATGTACGCCTGCACCTCTTCCACCGTGAGGTGCAGGGTGCGGTCGTTGTGATTGAGGAATTCGACAATTTCCGGAATCGACTTAACGACCTTCAAGTGATCCGATCCAACCATCTGGATGATCACCGACACGCCAAAGGTGACCACGCTTTTTTCACTGCCGAGCAGCAGCATCCACCCGGTTTTGGGATGCATGGACGTATACCCGAACTGGCGTAACTGCGGGATCGAAGGGATCTTGATCGACGGTGAATACACGTCGACGATGGTATGCACGGGGGCAATCCCGTCTTCGTGGTTGCGGAGCTGCTGTTCCTTCACGGCTGCGACATCGGCCCCGGTCACCTGCCCGTAAGCCCGAAAATAGACCACCCGCTTTTCGACCAACCAGGTCGCTTCAATCGGCATACTGTTTCCTTATGCTAGCAAGCAGCTTTAGGCTTCGCGAATGCGTGCATCAGCCCAATCGAGGTTGGTCCCCACGGCGAAGGCGAGGGACGCATCACTCGCCGTCAGGAACTCGACCGCTTCGTCGACAGTGCGCGCGTTTTTATACTCATGGATGTTGTTCAGCTGCTTGAGCAGTGACACCGTAAATGGGATCAGGCGGGTGGACGCATTGACAACTACCGTCCAACCAACTTTCTCGTTCAAAGCGCCAAACGCCCGCTGCCGTGCTTGCATGAGTGAGGGCATGATCACGGTCTGGGGATCAATATCGATGATCATATGCACGGGGCCGACCCCGTCGACATACTGTTGATACTGCGCATCGAGGATGTCTTCAATATCTGAATTTGAAACAGCCCCTGTAATCGAGAGGTAGATAACACGCTTGTCTAAGAGCCATGATGTCGTCAGCGGCATGAGTGCAACCTTTGCATAACAAATTCGTAATAACTATACGGGAAAGCGTACGGGAAGTGACCCGCCGAATGGCTAGGTAGGATAGGCGGATTTCGCCTAGCCATCGGTGCCCACCCAGCCCTGTGATACAATGCAAGCTCATTTTGCATTCAAGGCAGGGGCAAGCTATGGCAGCGCGTATCATCATCAAAGCCGACCGGGAAAAGCCGATCATCAACCAGCATCCGTGGGTGTTTTCGGGCGCCATTGACGTCGTGAAAGGCAGCCCTGCCCCCGGCGAAATTGTCGACGTGATTTCCAGCAAGGGAAAGTTCCTTGCGCGCGGCTACTGGAACGTCAAATCGCAGATTCAGGTGCGCATCCTCACGTGGCGCGACGAAGCGATTGATCACGACTGGTGGGCGAAGATGATCGCGCGTTCTGTTGCCAGCCGTCGCCCGCTGGCCGTCAGCGGCGGCGCGCAGCGGCTGATCAACGCCGAGAACGACTACCTCCCCGGTCTGATCGTAGACCGCTACGGCGACTGGCTCGTGCTCCAAGCGTTGACGCTTGGCATCGACCAGCGCAAGCAGGAGATCGCCTCCATCCTCGCTGACCTGCTCAAGCCCAAGGGGATCTACGAGCGCAGCGATGTGGATGTACGCTTTAAAGAGGGCTTGCAGGAAGTGACGGGCGTGCTGTGGGGCGAAGAACCGCCGGAACTGATCAGCATCGCCGTCGAAAAGCGCAGAGAATTCATCGATGTGCGTAAGGGTCACAAAACAGGCGCGTATCTCGACCAGCGCGATAACCAGCTCATGCTCGCCGATTTCTTCTCGACGGATCCCAAGTGGGAATCGCTGCGCCTGCTTAACCTGTTCAGCTACACGGGCGGCTTCGGCCTTTCCCACGCGGGCACAGTCACCAACGTCGACGCGTCGTTCGAAGTGCTCGAACTCGCCGAAAAAATCTACGCGCTCAACGGATTTCCTGAATCCAAAGTCGAGTTCATTCAAGCGGATGTGTTCGAATATCTGCGCGACACGGTCGAACGCAAAATTCAGTATGACGTGGTCGTGCTCGACCCGCCGAAGTTCGCGCACAACGCGCAGCAGGTCGACAAGGCGGCGCGCGGCTATAAGGACATCAACCTCAATGCCTTCAAGGTGATCGCTCCGGGTGGCTATCTGCTCACGTTCTCGTGCTCCGGCGCGATCACGCGCGACCTGTTCCAGAAGATTGTGTTTGGCGCGCTGGCGGACTCAGGTCGGCAGGGGCAAATCGTGCGTTACCTGAGCCAAGCGGAGGATCACCCCGTCGCGCTCACCTTCCCCGAGGGCGAATACCTCAAGGGGCTGCTGGTACGGGTGTTCTAGGAGAACTTTTCCCCGCGATCACAACGCATTTGCCCCTCGCCTTTTGGCGAGGGGCGGTTGAGCGCAGCGAAACGGGGTGAGGTTGCGCTCAGTGTTCGTGCGCGATCTGTTCCGCGGCCAGCTTCTGAATCCGCTTGTACGTGTCGTTCCACGTGATATCGCTCAAGCCGAGCTTGTCGCGAATCTGCTCCGGCGCCAGACCCGCGCGGAAGTCGCGCACGGCGCATGTCCAGCGCATCATCTCAAACGAGATCTTCATCGGTACGACGGCGCTCAGGTCTTCCAGCACATATTCGAGCGTGCGCGGCGAACAGTTGAAGATCACATCTTTAGGCGTATACGCGCCAAGGTATTCGTCGAGCACGCGCAGCCACCCGGAGCTAACCTCAATGATGCGCTCCTTGTACACGTCTTTCTGGCTCTTGTGCCGCACGGTGATCGTCGGCGGATCAGTGCTCCGGTCGAGCATGGCGGGCGTCAGGCTGAGCGTCTCATTCTTCTTGATGCCCGTTTCCAGCAGCAACCGAAACAGCGTTTCCGGGCGCGCATCCGGCTTGTCGCCGCGCCGTAGACTCGCCGCGAAAGCCAGCACCTCATCGACCTCTTCGGGCGTCAGCACGACGGCCAGCGGCGCGGCTTGCGGCACTTGCAGCACCGCCCGCGCCGGATCCACTTCCAGCGCATGGATCGCATTGAGCCATTTGAAGTACACTTTGAGCGTGGTCACGCGCCGGGCATAGGTCTTTTGGCTGCACGGAACGCCGCGTTCGTGCTGCATCCAGTACAGAAACTCGTTGAGACGCTCCGTGCTGAATGAGCCAACGGCAGCCTCGTCGCCCGCAAACTCGCTGAACACGCCCATATCGGCGGTAAACGCCTTGAGCGTGTGCTGCGACTTGCCTTCGCGCAGCAGGAAGCGTTGAAACAGCGCGATGGTGTCTTGCAGCGCCGTGTGGCGGTTGAGGTCATCCTCAGACTGCGGCTGCGCCGGAAACATGGGGAGTTGGCGAACGTCAGTCATACCTATCCTTACGCACATCTATTCTAATTTCAAGGTAACACAAAGCCATTTGCTTCGTCAAGGCAGCCGATAGGAACAATCAATCATGGGGAACATTTTTCACGGGGATCGCGTCCGTTTGCGCGGCGTCGAAGAATCCGATTTTGAACACTATTTCGCCTGGGAACAGGATACCGACGGTTCGCGCATGGACTATGAAATCTGGTTTCCCACCTCAACCACCTCCCGGCGCGAATGGGTACAAAGTCAGGCGCGCATCACGGGCGAAGGGGATATTTTCCGCTTCACCATCGCTACGCTCGACGACGTGGTCGTCGGTTCGCTGAACACGCATACGGTCAACCGCCGCAACGGCACATTCAGCTACGGCTTCTTCATCGATGCTGCGCACCGCCGCAAAGGTTACGCCAGCGACGCGCTGCGCATCCTCTTCCACTACTTCTTCCACGAACGCGGCTACCAGAAGGTCAACGCGGAAGTCTTTGCCTTCAACGAGCCGTCGATGCGGATGCATGAGCACTTTGGCTTCACGTTGGAAGGCCGCTTGCGGCGGATGATCTTCACACAGGGACAGCACCATGACGCCCTAGTCTACGGGATGACGCGCGAGGAATTCGAGGCCAAACATCTCTAGCGGCGGAAAGTCCAGTCGTCGCAGCCGTAAACTTCCGACGTCAGCCGTTCGACGGCGGCGAGTTCCTCTGGCGTGAGGTCGCGCGCGCTGATCCGCTCGGCAAACGTCACGCCGAACGCCGCGCTGATGTGCTCGACCAGCAGCGATTTGATCGGTGGGCAGCCCACGCCGCCGCAGAGCACATCGACCAGCGTCGCGGCGTGCGCGCGGACATCCTGCTTGGCGGCAGCGCGCGCCGCGTCATCGGGGTAGACGAGCACGTCGCAGATGTCGGCAATGTCCCCGGTAAGCGGCAGAGAGCCATGCTGCAGCATGCCGTCTTTGCGCCGTACCTGCGCGCTGCCGATCAGCTTTTTGCCGTCCACGGTGATTTC
>JAYRZU010000007.1:0-37108 GCA_041916315.1 Anaerolineae bacterium | reverse complement strand
GCGATTACTCCACAGGAAATACACGGCGACGATCAGCGCGTTGACGAGCGCCGTAATCAGCCCCGGCAGCGCATCCGCTGTGAAGCCCGTCTCAAAACCCGGCGTACTCAGCACAATGCCGACGACAGTGAGCGCCAGCGCGACATACCCCGTACTCGACAGCCGCTCCCCGCGAAACAGCGAAATGAGCGCCACCATCGTCGGGTACGTGTAGAAGATCACGACGTACGTCCCGGCGGGAGTGCGCTGCAAACCGAAGAAGGCGGCAATCGCTGCCAGTGCGAGCAAGCTGCCCAGAACCATTACGGGGAGGCGGGGCACGCGCCCTTCCAGCGGCGCGACCGGACGGCGCAGGGCGATTAACCAGAAGAGCGGCACGGCGACCACATAGCGCCATGCCGCGAGATCAATCGGGTCAAGACCACTGGCGAGCAGGGTCTTCGTGAAGATCGGCAAGCATGAGTATCCGGTCGCCGCAAGGAGGATGTAGATCATCGGTTGTCCTGAGAAGGTGATCGATGCTCAGTCCAGGTCGCTTTCCGGCAGTCGCAGCGCGGGCAGGCGAATCGTTTGCGGAACGTCGCCGCCGCCCATCAGCTTGACGACCGCATCAACGGCGGCCTGACCGATCATCGGGATATCAATTTGTGCGCCGCCCTGCACGAAGTAACCGTCGTCGAGGTAGCCGCGCGTGCGCTCATCTGCGATCAGACCAACAATCGCTGCATCGTCGGGGTCATAACCTGCGGCAGCTAACTGATCCGCAAGCGGCGCGGCGAGCCGTTGATTGAGCACCAGCACGAGATCAAACTCGACAGTCTGGAGGGCTTCGACAATGGCGGGAAGCTCATTTTCCCATACTATCGGATAATCTGCCACGATTTCCACATTCGGCGCCGCCTCGCGCAGCGCCGCTTGCATCGCCGCACGAATCGCGAGTGCGGTCGGCGTCGAACCATAGTACAGGAGCGCAACGCGCGCCCGTCCGGCAAATTCCCGGTTGGCAATCTCCGCGCCGATTTCACCGAGAACCTGCCCTGTGTCGACGGAGACCGGCTCGATCTGCACGCTGTGTTCGAACGTGGACGAACTCAGGTAAACAACTGGAATGCCCGCCTGAAAGGCTTCTTCCAAGGTCGCCTGCGCCTGGGTCGCGCTGCTCAAATGGCACACGATGAACGCCTGCGCGCCTTCGCTCCAAGCGGCTTCGACCTGCGCATTATAGCGGATCGGATCACGATTACTGTTGTAGAGGCGCACCGGCAGTCCATATTCACGGGCGCGCGCGAGCATTTCGGTGTTGATCACTTCAAGATAACCGCCGCTGTCACTCGCGCACGCCAGATAAGCGATGAAACCGGAGCGCGCCTGCGCCTGTGCGATCTCACCGCTGGTCGGCTCCGCGGCGCGACTGTCGCCGACCTCCCCCATCAGCAGGCCGGGCGTTGCGCGCACGGCAGCGACGGCGGGCTGCACCGGTTGGTTGGCCACCAGCATGAACGCGAGCAGCGCCCCGACAATCCCCGTCGTCACCGCCAGCATCAGCCCTGCCGGACGACGGCGGCGCTGGCGGGCGCGGTGCATCTCCTGTGTCAGCCGCTGCAAACCGAGCGCGCCCAGCACATCGCTGACCAGTTGACGGGCATTGGCCTGCCGGTCGGCGGGCGACTTGGCAAGTGCCTGCATAAACACCGGGTTCATCGATTCCGGCAGATGCGGGTTGATGCTGCACGGCGGCGGCGGCAGATCATGCAGGTGATGGTAGATGAGCGCGAGCACACCGTTTTCGCTCGGCAAGAACGGCGGTCGCCCCGTCAGCGCGTGGTAGAGCACGACGCCGAGCGAATACAAATCGGTGCGGTGATCCAGATTGAGATCCTGTAGTTGTTCGGGGGACGCATACAGCGGTGTGCCGATGATCGGCGCTTGCAGCGACTGATCGATGGACACTTCCATCAGGCGGGCTAGACCAAAGTCCGCGAGGTAAGCGTTGCCTTCTTCGTCTAGCAGAATGTTGCTCGGCTTGATGTCTCGGTGAATGACGCCCTGGCTGTGGGCGTAATCCAGCGCAGAAGCTACCTGCTTGAAAATGCGCTCAAACTGGAGATTCGTCAGTGGGCCACGCTTGAGCAAGTCGCCAAGCGTGCCACCGCGCATGTAGCGCAGCACGAGATAGGCGCGCCCATCGTCGGTGACAGCGTAGTGATAGAGCGGCACGATATGCGGATGTTCCAACCGCGCGATCACTTTAGCTTCCCGCTCAAACCGCGCAATCGCCCGGTAATCGCGATGCATATCGAGGCGGAGTAGTTTGAGCACCACATCTCGTTTGTAGGGTTGCTGGCTCGCCCTGTAGACCTCGGCAAAACCGCCCTGTCCTATCTTCGTGCCGATCTCAAAATCGGTAAAGCGTATTGCGTCCATGACTGCCCCTTCGCGTTTCTGGTATGCGTTACGGACGGGATCATCCTACATTGAAACGTGATCCATTCCTCGTTGCCGTGTCTCACGGCATAGTCGACTGGCGGTCAGCAGTGATAACTGCGCTCTCAGTAACCAGAATCGTTCGTGGCAGCGTGCCGCCACCGAGCATCTTGATAACGGCTTCCATCGTCGCCCGGGCTAAGGCTTCCCGGTCAAACACGATGGTCGCTCGTAGATAGTGTCCTTGTCGTACATACTGCCGCGCCAGCGCTTCACCATTCACGCTGAAGATCGCGACGGCCTCTTCGGGAAGATTCTGCTCCTCCAACACTGAAATCACCCCAAATGCCGCCGCATCGGTCACCGCCAGCACCACATCATAGGTGATGTTGTTGGCTTCCAGTTCCCGCGCAATGGCCTGTCCATCCTCAGGGGTAATGCCAGCTTCATGCGCCACGATCTCGGCATCTGGCGCGACTTGAAGCAGCGCGGCTTCCATCGCCGCCGTCATCATGGAGGAGGAGGTTGATCCCGGCAGACTGATCACCAGCACCCGCGCCCGCCCGCCCAGAACATCGCGGATGTATGCTCCGGCTTCGACGCCGAGCTTACGCCCCATCTCCGAGTTATCCACTGCGATCACGGCTCCCTCGGAGACGTTTGGCGGCGCGTTGAAGGCCAGAATGACTCCGCCATCGGCGGCCGATTGCAGCGTCGGCGCTAAGGCCCGCGCGTCGATCTGACAGACGATGAGCGCCTGCGCGCCCTGGCGCCGCGCATCTTCGATCAACGTGGACTGCAAGTAGCTGTCCATGTGGGCGTCGAAAACCTGATACTCCATTCCGTACTCACGGGCAACATCACCCATCGCCCGGGCGAGAAACGTGGTCATTTCGGTTTCCAGCGTACACGGGATATACCCAATGAACCCGTGGTCACCAAGCCGCTGGCGCGCCAGAGCAGCCTCCGCATTGCTCGGTACGCTGTTCTCGACCGTACCGACTATGCCAGACAGCAGCTCGTATTGAGCCTCATCTGTCACCTGCGCCCGCGACCGCATGACCATCACCGCCGCGACGATGACCATGAGCAGTAAGAGACTGAACATCACGCCGGATCGGCGGGAGAGGCGCAGTCGAGGGCTAGGCGCCGGCGGTGGATCGAGCTCCACAGGCGCCGGTACCGGCGTCAGAAACGTGTTCGGCACCGGGACGTTGAGCGCCTCCGCCAGAGCCTGAATGAGCGCGACGGCACTGCTGTAGCGATCTTCGGGCGCTTTCTCCAGCGCCTTCATGAGTATCAGATCGACTTCCCGATTCAGATGCGGGTTGATGCTGCTCGGGCGTGGCGGCGGTTCGCTGACCTGCCGCCGAATCAGCGCCATGACGCCGTCTTTGTCTACTTGAAATGGCGGTCGCCCGACCAACCCGTGGTACACGACCACGCCGAACGAATACAGGTCGGAACGATAGTTGAGCGCATCACTATCGCGGATTTGCTCCGGCGACGCATAGAGCGGCGTCCCCACCAACGTCCCCGACTCCGTCCAGCCGAGCGACATTTCCATTAGCTTCGCCAGCCCGAAATCGGTCAGGTAGGCGTTGCCCAGTTCATCGAGCAGAATGTTACCCGGTTTGATATCACGATGGACAACGCCGCGTCGGTGCGCATAATCTAGTGCCAGCGCGATCTGCCCGAACATCCTGATCGCGACGTCCGGCGGAAGCGCGCCGTTTCGCTTGAGGTACTCCCCTAAAGGGCCGCCGCGCATGTAGCGCAGCGCGAGGTAGGCAAAATCATCCTGCCAGACGCCGTACGCGTGCAGCGGGACGATGTGCGGATGTTCCAATCGGGCGATCACTTCAGCTTCGCGCTCAAAGCGATGATAGGCATCTTTCCGATCGGGCATGCGTTCATCAACCGGAACGATTTTGAGAACGACCTCACGTTTCATTGATCCCTGAAACGCGCGATAGATCTCGCCGGTGCTGCCGCGCGCAATCCGTTGATCAATCGTAAAGCTCCCAATTTGGCGACCACGTTCGAGCATCTAGCTAGCTTTCCGAGTTGGGTAGTGGACGATGGGAGGATGATGGGATTGCTGTAGAGGTATTATAGCATGCATTTCAATATTTATTATGAGTGTTCTAAAGCTGGTGTGCAGCTCCGATCAAATAAAAATCCCCTGCCGCATGCATTCAGGCAGGGGATTCGTCACCGTGGAAAAAGCGTTTTACGGGATGAGCGCCGACAGCACCACGCGGTCGCTCAGCGCCGTCACGAGGACCGGCAGCACGCCGATAAGGAGCGTGCCGGCGAAGGCGATGTAGGTCGCCCAGTTAACGCGGGAAGTCGCACCCGCCGCCGGGTCGCCCGAACCGTCGGTCAGGTACATATTGACGACAATGCGGATGTAGTAGAACGCGCTCACCACGCTGGTCAGCACACCGATGATCGCCAGCGGCACAAGCCCAGCTTCCAGCGTCGCGCGGAAGACGAAGAACTTGCCGATGAAACCACCTGTGAGCGGAATCCCTGTGAGGCTGAGCATGAAGACCGCCATCATCAACGCCAGCAGCGGACGACTGCGCGACAGGCCGACGAAGTCCTTGAGGTCAGTGCCCGTGCCGTCATCTTTTTCGATGCCCAACGCCACGGCGAACGCGCCGATGTTGGTAAACATGTACGCCAGCAGGTAAATCAGCGCCGACTGCACCGCCATGTTCGCGACTTCGGGCGTGCCCGCCGCCGCCACGGCCATGAGGATGTACCCGGCGTGCGCGATGCTCGAATAGGCGAGCATACGCTTGATGTTGGTCTGGGCGAGCGCGACAAAGTTGCCGAGGATGAGGGTCGCCGCGGCGATTAACCACACCGTGGTCTGCCACGCCGCCGCCACATCACCCACGTTGACCACGAGCGTGGGCAAGCCCACGACCATGATGCGCAGGAGCGCCGCGAACCCGGCCACCTTCGAGCCAACGCTCATGAACGCGGTCAGCGGGGTCGGTGCGCCTTCGTAGACATCGGGCGTCCACTGGTGGAACGGGACGACCGCCACCTTGAAGCCGAGGCCGACGAGGATCAGGCCAGAACCGAGGAGCAGCAGCGCGAGCGCCTGCCCTTCGCCCGCCAGCGCCGCACTGATCGACGCGAACACGCCATCGAGCTGCGTCGTCCCGGTCGCGCCGTAAATCAGCGCCGCCCCGTAGACGAAGAACGCGCTCGAAAACGCGCCGAGGATGAAGTACTTCATGCCGCCTTCTTCGGATTTGAGTTCCGGAGCGCGGAAGGCCGTCAGGACGTACAGCGGAATGCTCAGGAGTTCGAGCGCGACGAACACAACGATCAGGTCGTTGGCCGCGCCCATCACCATCATGCCGACGACGGAGAGGAGCATCAACGCGTAGTATTCGCCGCGTTCAATGCCCGCACGCTTGAGATAGTCCATGCTCAGCAGGACACCCAGCGCCGCCGCTCCAAGGATGACGATGTTCAGCATCCCCGTAAAGGCATCTGCCCGGTACAACCCGCTGAAGGCGTCGCCATTGTTGTTGAAGACGAGCAGGTTGGCAGCGAAGGCGAACAGGATGCCGCCCAACGCCAACCATGCGGTGGTCTGTTTGCGATCCTTCGGAATGAACAGATCGACCACGAGCAGGATGACCGCCCATGTCGCCAGCGCAATCGCCGGGAGCGCCCCGATCAGGTTCAGTTCCTCAAGGGTGGGAATGTGAAACATCGTCTACCCCTTAAGGAAGCTGCGCAACGGTCGGGAAGTGTTCGCGCACGTGGGTAACGAGCGCATTGACGCTGGCATCCATCGTCTGGAAGAACGGCGCGGGCTGCAAACCGATCCACAGAATGGCGATGATCAACGGGATCATCACGGCGATTTCCTGCCAGTGGAGCGGTTCGAGATTTTCGTTTTCCGGCTTGGTCACTTCGCCCATGAAGACCTTCTGGAACATGTATAGCATGTAGACCGCGGCCAGAATGACGCCGAGCGTCGCGAACAAAGCGAAGAAGAAGCCGAGCACATCACTGCCGAACGTCCCCATCAGAATGGTGAATTCGCCGATGAAGCCGTTCAGACCGGGGAGGCCCATGCTCGACAGTGTCACAAACAGGCTGATCCCACCGAGCAGCGGCATAACTTTCCAGATGCCACCGTAGGCGTTGATGTCCTTGGTGTGACGACGTTCATAGAGCATACCGACGAGCAAGAACAAGCCGCCCGTGCTCAGACCGTGGTTGACCATCTGGAGCGTCGCGCCGCTCAGACCCTGCGCGTTGAGCGCAAAGATGCCGAGCACAACGAAACCGAGGTGGCTCACCGAGGAGTACGCAACCAGCTTCTTGACGTCCTGCTGCGCGTAGCTCACCCACGCGCCGTAGATGATGCCGATCACCGCGAGCGTCGCGATGATGGGCGCCCACTGCACGCTCGCATCCGGGAACATCGGCAGACAGAAGCGCACGATGCCATACGTACCCATCTTCAGCAGCACGCCCGCCAGAATGACCGAACCGGCGGTGGGGGCCTGCACGTGAGCATCCGGCAGCCACGAGTGCAGCGGCCAAATCGGCACCTTAATCGCGAAGGCGATCAGGAAGCCGAGGAACAGGAACGACTGAGTGCTGAACAGACCGTCGCCGGGGAAGACAAGCGTTCCGTTTTGCACATTCGCGATGATTTCCGGCAGGGCAAACGTCCCCGCCTGTAGACCGACGTACAGAATCGCCAGCAGCATGAGGATCGAACCGGCCATCGTGTACAGGAAGAACTTGACCGCCGCGTACACGCGCTTTTCCGAACCCCAGATGCCGATGAGGAAGTACATCGGGACGAGGGTGATTTCCCAGAAGATGTAGAAAATCATCAGGTCCTGCACGACGAACACGCCGATCATGGCCCATTCGAGGAGCATCATGAACATGTAGTAGAGCTTCTCGCGACCGCGTTCGTGCAGCACGTGCGCGCGGAAGGACGAGAGGATCGCCAGCGGCATGATGAAGGTCGTCAGGATGACGAGGAGCAGGCTCAGGCCGTCAATGCCGACGTAGTAACTGATGCCATACGTGGGCAGCCAGTCCCACCGCTGCACCATCTGCAAGCCCGGGTTGTTCGGGTCAAAGCCCGCCCACAACAGGAGCGACGCCACAAACGTGACGATGCTCACGCCGAATGCCGTCCAGCGAATTTGGCTGGCCTGTTCTTCGCGCATGAACAGGAGGATGGTGAAACCCACCATCGGCAGGAACAACACTAAAGTTATCAGCGAAAATCCGGTAGCATCCATCCAAAAATTCTCCCCGGTGTATTAACCGCGTTGCAGCAGCGGCAGCAGAATGACAATGATGACCAATACCACGCCAATGAGCAGCGTGATGGCGTACGTGCGCACATAACCCGTCTGAACGCCGCGCAGACCACCGCTCACCCACTTTGCCAGACGGCCCATCCCGTTGACCGCGCCATCGATGATGCCGAGGTCAATCGGCTTGCTCAACACCTCACCCACGGCGTTAAAGCCCTTGTAGATGACGGTGTCGTGGACGTAGTCGTGCCAGAATGCCCAGTCGAGCGTATCGGCGAAGAAGCGCGAAAGCGCGTTAAACGGCCGTTCGAACAGGCGATTGTAGGTTTCATCCCAGTAGAGCTTGGCATTCGCCAACCGCCACATGCCCGCCGTTTCCTGACGGAGCGCGAGCGGATCGCTGTTGTTGACGACCGCTTTGTTCCGTCCATAGATGCGGGAGGCGAGCACCATCGCGCCAATCGCCAGAATGAGCGCAGTGACCGCGATACCCAACTGGAAAGCGCCTGCGTGTGCGTTCTGCACCGACTGCGCCAGCCAATCCGTGAAGCGGTGCGCCCCGAACAGGCTGTCGAGGCCGAGGAAGCCCGTCGGCGTGTTGAAGAACCCGGCGACAAGGCTGAAGAACGCCAGCACGATCAACGGGATCGTCATCGTGGGCACGCTCTCCGGCGCGTGATCCGCCGCTTCAGTACGCGGGTCGCCGTGGAAAACCATCGTCACCTGGCGCCACATATAGAAGGCGGTGAAGGCCGCCGCGACCAGCAGAATGGCGAAGGCGATAAAGCCCTTGAGTTCACCGTCCTGGAAACCCACCACCCACGCATCCGCGAGGATTTCGTCTTTCGACCAGAAACCCGCGAACGGGATGATCCCGGCCAGCGCCAGCGTCCCGATCAGGTACGTCCAATAGGTGATCGGCATCTTCCGCCACAGGCCACCCATGTTGCGCATGTCCTGCGGGTCGAATTCGTGTTCTTCGTGATGATCGTCGTGATGGTCATCATGCCCGTGAGCGGAATGCGCCACGTGGTGATGGCCGTGTTCCATACCATGAATGACCGAACCGCTGCCGAGGAACAACAGCGCCTTGAAGAACGCATGCGTCACGAGGTGGAACATCGCCGCACCGTACGCACCGATCCCCACCGCCGCCACCATGAAACCAAGCTGGCTGACCGTGCTGTACGCCAGCACCTTCTTGATGTCCCACTGACCGAGGGCGATGAAGCCCGCCGCCAGCGCCGTCGCGACGCCGATGAGCGTCACGATGAACGAGGTCAGCTCGGCGTTGTAGAACAGAACATTCGAGCGCACCATCATATACACACCCGCGGTGACCATCGTCGCGGCGTGGATGAGCGCAGAGACCGGCGTCGGACCCGCCATCGCGTCCGGCAGCCAGATGAACAGCGGAATTTGCGCCGATTTACCGGTCGCGCCGAGCAGCAGGAACAGCGTAATCAGCGTGATGATAGTTTCAATCGACACGGTGAACGGCCCGAGATCGACTTCGCGGCCTTCTTCGAGCATGCGCTGGGCTTGCCCAAACACGCCGAGTTCATCGGTCGCACGGGCCGAATTATCCGCCGGATGTTCGGCTTCGGCAGCATGCTCGCCGTCGACCGCCGCAGCTTCAGCGTGGTCGCCTTCGGCGGGAGCCGCTTCGCTGTGTTCGCCCTCAGCCGGAGCCGCAGCTTCACCTTCGGCGACGACTACCGCTTCGCTGTGTTCCGCCGACGCATGGTGGATGACGGGGACTTCACCGGGCTTGTAGTAGTCGAGCGTGCCGAACGTCCAGAACATCAGGAACAGCGCCATCATCAGGCCGAAGTCGCCGACGCGGTTGAGGATGAAGGCTTTGCGCGCCGCATTCCCGTTGCGCCAGCCAACGCCCTTGGCTTTATCGAACCAGAAGCCGATGAGCAGGAACGAGCACAAGCCCACGCCTTCCCAACCGACAAACATCATCAGGAAGTTGTTGCCCGTCACCAGAATGAGCATGAACGCGAGGAACATGTTCAGGTAGGTGAAGAAGCGGTGGAACTTGGGATCGCCGTGCATGTAGCCGATGGAGTAGACGTGAATCAGCGAACCGATCCCCGTGACAAACAGCATCATCGTCACACTCAGCGTATCCACACGCATCTGCCACGGGATTTCGACGCCCGCTGACGGGATGCGCAGCCAGCCATCGAAGATCGGCGGGTTGACGATCACCGCCTGATAGCCGCTGCCGCTCAAGTAGCTAAACAGGAGGACGGCGACGACAAATGACAGAGCCGCCGCGGTCGTCCCCACAATCGCCACGCCCTTCTCCCCCATCCGGTAGCCCCAGAACAGGTTGATGAACGCGCCAATCGCGGGAATGAGGATAATGAGTGGAACTAGCTGTGGATAATTTTCCATAGTTTCCCCTAGAACGAAGGAAGAGTTAAAAGTTAAAAGTTGAAAGTCGAAAGTGAATACGGTCTCCCACTTTTAACTTGTTACTTTTAACTTTCATCTGTCTCTCGTTAGCCTTCCATCTGATGCAGTTCGTCGATGTTGATGCTCTTCTTCGAACGGAAGATCGCGACGATCAGCGCCAAGCCGACAGCCACTTCAGCAGCCGCCACCGTGATGATGAAGAACACGAAGAGATGACCGCTCTCCGAACCCCACTGGTTGGCGAAGGACGCCAGCGCGAGATTCGTCGCATTCAACATCAGTTCCACCGACATGAAGACGAGGATGGCGTTGCGGCGAATGAGCACGCCGAGCGTGCCCAGACTGAACAAGACCATGCTGACAATGACGTAAGTATCGATCGTGATAGGCATGCTTATTCCCCCATCTTTTCCGGTAGCTGCGCGGCTTCATCTGCCGGCGCGACGACCTCGTGACCCACCTGCGCGGCGATCACGTTGACGAGCGGACGGCTCACCACGCGCCGCTGGCCCGCACCGCGGCCCTTCGCGCGTTCGATTTCGCGGTGCGTCAGCACAATCGCGCCGATCATCGCCGCGAGGAGCAGCAGACCGAGCAGTTGGAACGGCAGCATGAAGTCGGTGAACAGCATGTAACCAATCGCGCGCGGGCCGCCAAATTCCGGACGCGCTTCCGAGCGAATGGGCAGCGCCACCGGGCGCACAATCGCTTCCGCGCCGCTCACAGTCGGCTCACCCACGAACACGATCAGTTCGCTGTTGTCGGTGTCAAATTCATATTCGTTCATGCGGAACAGGCGCTCCGCTTGATTGCCCGCGCTGACAAACGACCAGTCGAAGCCGCCCGCCGGGACGTAAAACGCATCCGAAACCTGACCGGAGGCGATTTCGGGGATGACCACGAGCGTATCGTTATCGTCGAATTCCGAGCGGAAATCCACCACTGAAATCGGTTCGCTGTAGGCGTTGAACACCGCGACACGGCTGGCATCATCTTCCGTGACCGTGCTCAGGTCATCAGCGACGACGGTCACCTGCGGCTGCGCGCCTGCGCCATACACAATCAGACTGGAAGCCGTGTTCGGGTCCAGCGTAGTCGTGATTTCCTGCATCGTGTCATTGGCGAAATGCACCATCAACATGGTTTCGCCTGCAGGCAGTTCGACGAACGCCGTCGCGTCCCGGAATTCCACCGCCTCGACCAGCACCGAACCATCCGCGCCGTGCACTTCGAAGCTGCCCGCATCCGGCGCAGCATTGATCACGCGCAGCAGCGGCGGTTGGCCCGGAGTCGGACGGTCGAGCGGACGGCCGCCGATCACGCCGAGGATGACGCCACCCAGCATAATGACGAACGCGATCCCCAGCCCCCCCGCGAGCGGAAGGAACCAGCGGTAGCGACGGTCAGCCCGTGCTTCACTGGTGTCGGCATCAAGTTTTTCTGAGCCAAGGAGCATGATCACGAACAAGAACAAGACCATGATCGCCCCGGCGTACACGGTGATCTGTATCATGGCGAGGAACGGAGCGTTCAACGTCAGGAACAGGAACGCGATACACATCATCGTGACGATCAGGAATAGGGCGCTGTGCACAGCATTGCTGGTGAGGAGCATCGCCGCCGCAGAAGCAATGGCTAAACCCATTACCAAAATGATTATAAGCTCTAGCATCTTGATTTCCCTGTTGGGCGCTTATCTTGGCTTGTGCAGTTTAACACAAACCCCCGCATAGTTCAAAATTTTAGACGACCACGTTGCCGAACTGCAACATTTACTGACCACGCCGAAAAACAGCCCTTCCAGCGGGTCACAGTTCGCCTTTGTCCGGTGGTGCTGTCGCCACCACTGATGGTTGTTGTACACAAAAAGCACCCCTGTTCGAGGTGCTTTGCTAAGCTGCTTACTTCGGGTTCGGCATGTCCGGAATCGGACGGTCAAACTTACCCGGTTCAACCTGCTGCGGTGTGTCCTGCCCGCCGGGCGGTACGGGATCAATCAGCATGTCTTTGACGAAGATCGCGTCCTTGCGGTTGGTGAAGGAGAGCTCATGCTCGTGACCGAGCTGAATCGCCTGCGTGGGACACGCGTCTTCACAATAGCCGCAGAAAATGCAGCGAATCATGTTGATTTCATACGTCTTGGCGTAGCGTTCGCCGGGGCTGTGGCGGTTGTCGTCGGTGTTTTCCGCCGCTTCTACCCAAATGGCGTCCGCTGGGCAAGCCGCGGCGCACAGCGCGCAGCCGATGCACTTCTCCAGGCCGTTTTCGTAGCGGCGCAGGTGATGACGGCCTTTATAGCGTTCGCGGAACGGCTTCTGCTGTTCCGGGTACTGCACGGTGACCGGTTCTTCCAGTAAATGCTTGAACGTCGTCGCAAAACCGCGAATTATGTTCATCCAGCGTATCCCCTAAAACCGGACGAGGCATGCCTCGTCCCTACATCACATCTCGCCTGATTATCTCTGCGCAACCACCCCACCCTCCCCAAGTTCGGGAAGAAGTGGGGTCGGGAATTGCTCCCCGTCTGCTTATTTCTTAGTATCGTCCGGCGCGAGCTTGGCCAAGCTGTCCAGCGCGCCAATCGTCGCCTTGAGCAGCACGAATGGCACCGCAATGATGCCGCCGAGTACCTGCAGCGCCATGTAGCCGACACCGCCGCGTTCGCCCGTCACGACCGGATCATTCTCCATCGCATTCGAGTCGTCTTTCGTGAATTCGCCCGAGCGATTGAGCGCCCACAGCGACCCACCGATCACCACCACGAAGAAGACCAAGCCGGCGATGCCGTAAGCAATCGGGTTGCCGAAGATATCGCCGAGCAGCACTGCGACCGTCGTCCACAGCACCGCGACCAACGCCAGCGGCAGCAGGACTTTCCAGCCGAGCGCCATCAGGCGGTCGTAACGAATACGCGGGAGCGTCGCGCGCACCCACACCATGCCGATCAGGAACAGGATGACCTTGCCGATCAACACGACCGGACCGAGGAACGGCAGGTTCTGCACGAGGCCGAAACCATCGTTGTAGCCGCCAAGGTACAGCGACGCGACGATGATGCTGACCGAAATCATGCCGAGGTATTCCGCCATCATGAACATGGCGAACTTCATACCGCTGTATTCGGTCATGAACCCTTGCGTGAGTTCTTGTTCTGCTTCCGGCAGGTCAAACGGCGAGCGCGTGATTTCCGCGAGGAGCGCGATCATCAGGATGGCCATCGCCAGCGGATTCTGGAAGGCATACCACTGCCAGATGTACGTCTGGCTCTCGATGATGTCGCCGAGGCTCATGCTGCCGACCAGCAAAATCGGCACGGCCATCGTCAAACCGAGGCAGAGTTCATAGCTCAACATCTGCGCTGAGGCGCGCAGACCGCCGAGCATGGCGTACTTGTTGTTGCTCGACCACCCGGCCAGCACGACGCCGTAGGTTCCGAGCGAGGTGATCGCCAGCAGCCACAGAATACCGACGTTGACATCGGTCAAGCCGAGCGGCACGCGATACCACAGGCCGTCAAACCACGGGATGAGCAGCTTCGGCCCCAGCGGAATGACCGCCAGCACAATCAGCGCGGGCACCGTCTTGAGGATCGGCGCGAGGTAGTACACCGGCTTGTCCGCGCCCGACGGAATGATGTCTTCTTTGAAGATGAGCTTTACGCCGTCCGCGGCGGGCTGCAGGAAGCCGCCCGGCCCAACGCGGTTGGGGCCGGAACGCTGCTGGAACCAGGCGATGAACTTGCGTTCCAACAGCGTGGTATAGGCGAAGCCCGTCAGCATGACGAACAGGAAGATCAGCGAGAAAGCGATGGAATGGACAGTCGGGCAACCGCCGCCATTTTCACCGTAGCACTCGCGAATCAGGGACGGGTCGACGCCATACGGGTTAAAGTAGCCTTGCAGCGCCGAGTCGCCGAGGTTGTAGAGCGTCGGCGCGAGCAGCACGAGCGCCACAATCCCGACGATCACCACCAGGCCGACGATGATCAGCCAGCGCGGAATGCGCCGACTCTGAGTCTCAGGGGCAGTAAAAGTTTGAGCCATGGGTTATCTCACCAATTCCCTTACCTGACCAACCGCCGGGACGAGCGGCGCGGCGACTCCCGTCGCTAGGTTGCGCGGCAGCAGGATCGCGCCCTGCGGAGCGCTGCCGTTAACGCGCGCTTCCACTTCAACAACTTTCCCGGCGACGTCGATGGCGATCCGGTCGCCGTCGCTAATGCCCAGTTTGCCCGCATCCGCCGCGTTGATTTCCGCGAACGGTGCCGGGATGCGCGGAGCCATGAGTTCGGCTTCGCTCGGACGGAACACGCGCGCCCGGTTATACAGGCTGACCGTCGGAATGACGACGAGATCGCCGCTCACCGCCGCGGGCAGGTTGACCGTGCCATACTGCGCCGCCGCGCCGCCATCCGCCGCCGCTTCGATCTGCACGCCGAGGCCGCCGCTGTTCTTATAGGCCGTGCCGCCGTAGTACAGGTCGTCGCCGCCGACTTCGGGGAACTGGCGATCCACCTTGGCGAGTTCCGAATAACGCGCTCCCGCATAAGCGCCGACCGTCTGCGTGATTTCCAGCATGACGGCCGCCGCCGAGGTCTTGGTCTTCATGACGCCTAGCTTTTCGCCAATGCGTGAGGCGATCTGCCATGTTGGGAGCGCCGCGCCCATCGGGCCCTGCGCCGTGTAGAAACGCTGCACGCGGCGTTCGCCATTGGTGAACGTGCCGTCGCGTTCCGCGAAGCTCTGGATCGGCAGCGCAACCGCCGCCTTCTGCACCGCTTCATCGGGGAACAGGCTCAGGGAAATGACCGTTTGCACCTTGCTCAACCACGCCGCCGCGTTGGGATCATCAGCATACACATCCGCATCCGCGAGGATGAGCACCTTCGGCGGGTTGGCGATGATGTCAAGCGTTTCTTCGGTGGAAAAGCCCATATAGTGCAGCCCCATCGCATTCGCGCCGGGGAAGGTTGCCATGAGGCCGTTCTGCGGCTTGCCGACATGCCCAGTCTGGATGAGGAAATTGGCCGCCGCCTGCATCAGCGCGCGGTGACCGGCGACATCTAAACCTTCCGCGCCCGCCACGATGATCAGGTTGTTCATCCCGGCGAGGTGAGCACCGACTTCCTGGTTGATCAAGTCGTTCATCCACGCCGCCGCGCCGCCGACCGGGAAGCTGTCGACGCAGCTCGCAAAGTCAGCCATGCGCGTGTGCCGCGCGTTCGCCACCGAAATCCAGGCACCACGATCGTGTGCCTGCTTGAGGCGCAGACGCCACACGGGGGCTTCTTCTTCAATGTCGCTGGCGATGATGAGCACGGCGTCGCCCTTACCGAGCTGGCCAAGATTCGTGCCCTTGCCCACACCCACCTGCGCGACCAGATCCATGCCCGTGTACGGCTGCACCCACGCGCCCAGCTTGTTATTGCCCTTCGCGCCGATCAACTGCGCCAGCGCGAACGCATCTTCGTTGCTCAGGCCGGGGCCAGCAATCGCCGCGACATCGCCGTTCGCGCCGTTGATGGCGTTGGCGGCGGCATTCAGGGCTTCCACCCAGTTGTCGACGGGCTTGCCGTTGACGAGCGGTTTCATCAGGCGGTCGGCGCTGCGCGTGAAGTGATGGCCGAAACGCCCCTTATCGCAAATCCAGATTTCGTTGACGTTCTCGTTCTGCCGAGGCATGACGCGCTTGATCATCGCGCGACCGTCAAAGTCACGGTCGAGGCGCGTGCTGGCGGTCATATCGCAGCCAACCGGGCAGTGCGGGCAAATCGTCGGGACGCCCGTCAGTTCCCACGGGCGCGCGCCGAAGCGGAAATCCGCGGTGGTCAGCGCGCCGACCGGGCAGATGTCCGTCGTGTTGCCGGAGAAGTACGTGTCAAAGCCGGGGTCGCTCACGGTGATGATCTGGAGCGAACGACCGCGTTCGTGGAAGGCCAGCACATCGTCGCCGACCACTTCACCCTGGAAGCGGATGCACCGTGCGCACTGGATGCAGCGTTCTTCGTCGAGATAAATCAAATCGCCGAGCGGCACATGCTTGTCGAGGTGCTTCTTATCCTCGAAGACCATGCGGCTGCCCTGCGGCCCGTGCGCCATCGTGAGATTTTGCAGCGGGCATTCACCGCCCTTGTCGCAGATCGGACAATCGAGCGGATGGCTGGTGAGCAGGAATTCCACCACGTTTTCGCGCGCCTGATCGACCTGCGGGGTGTTGGTGCGGATCACCAACCCATCGCTGACGGAGGTCGTGCAGGCGGTTTGCAGTTTAGGCATCCAGCGAATCTTCGGGTTGCCCTTGTCGTCCAACATGACCGCCCCGGTGGCGCGATCTTTTTCAATCGACCCCATTTCGACGAGGCACATACGGCACATGCCGACGGGCTTCATCTTGGGGTGGTAGCAAAACACGGGGATGTCGTTGCCGATCCATTTGGCGGCATCGACCAGATTCGTCCCCGCCGGGACTTCGTAAGCCTGATCGTCGATGTAGATTTTGACCGTATTTGCCATCGTTCCTCTCCAAAAGAGGGCTTGATTATACTGCGTAAAATCCGCTAGCGGCGAGATTTTGCTTGGTAGGGGCATGGCGCGCCATGCCCCTACGACCAGACGATCACCGCCGTGCGCGGCTTTGTTTCAAACCTGCCAGAGCGCGGTCCTGCATCACTTGCGCGACCACGCCCCAATCCTGACTCTCTACTTGCGCCGCCGCGAGATCGAGCGCGCGCCGAAAATCCATCTCCGCGTCCGCGTAACGCTTCAGCGTGAGGTAGAGCTCGCCGCGCAGCACGTAATTCGCCGGGATGTTCGGGCTGCGCTCAATCGCCTCCCCCAACCCATCGATGCGGAGCGCCGCCGCGCGCTTCGGGCGCAGCAGCAGCGTCCAGAAGTCAATCGCGGGTTCACCGGGCGGTTCCACGACCAGCGGCGGTTCAGCCCACTCCGGTTCTGGCTCGCTGACGGGCGCGGTCTCCGCGCTGGGTTCTGCCATCAGCACCGTTTCATCATCAAAGGGGAGGGTGTCCGTTTCGACCTCATCCTCATCTTCGATGAATGGCGGACGGAACAGCAGCGTTTCGTCGCCGTCCACTTCGCCTTCCGGCTGCTGCGGCGTCTCGTCCGTCACGCGCTAGTCTCCACCCTGCGCCGGAGCCGCGGCCTTACCCCGCGCCGCACCAGCCGCCGCCGCGGGTTTCGCCGCTGGCTTGGCCGCTGCCGGTTCCGGCGCCTTGACGTCCACGTGCTTCTTAAAATCTTCCGGGAAGTTCTTGATCGTGTGAATGATCGGGTTCGCCGCGAAGTCGCCGAGCGCGCACAGCGTCACGCCCTGCATGTTCTTGGCGATGTTGGCGATCAAATCCACGTCGCTCGGCTTGCCCTGCCCGCTCAGAATGCGGTCGACCACCTTGTCGATCCAGTAGGTACCTTCACGGCACGGCGTGCATTTCCCGCAGCTTTCATGCTTGAAGAACTTGATGGCCTTCGACGCGATCCATGTGATATCGGTGTCTTCGTCCATGACGATGACCGACGCCGACCCGAGGATCGAGCCGACTTTGACGACATCTTCGTACGTTAGCTTGCAGTCGAGTACTTCGTCCGTCGCGCGCAGAATCGGTCCCGAACCGCCCGACGGCAGAATCGCTTTAATCTGCTTGCCGTTGGGGATGCCGCCGCCATGTTCAAAAATCAGCTCGCGGAACGTCACGCCGAGAGGCAGTTCATAGTTGCCGGGCTTGTTGACGTGGCCGCTCAGGCAGAAAATCTTCGTGCCGGGGCTCTGTTCGTTGCCGTTGATGGCCTTGTAGGCCGCCGCGCCGTTGACGATGATCCACGGCACGTTCGTGAGCGTTTCAACATTGTTGATGACAGTCGGCTCACCATACAGCCCGCCGCCCTTGTTCGCCGGGAATGGCGGACGCACGCGCGGCTGACCAAGTTTGCCTTCGAGGCTTTCGAGGAGCGCGCTCTCTTCACCGCAGATGTATGCGCCCGCGCCGAGATGCGTGTAGACCATGCACGACCAGCCCGAGCCGTTGATGTTGTCGCCGCACATGTTGCCTTTGACGGCTTCGGCGATGCGTTCATCTAACTGGTGCGCGAGATCCCAGAATTCACCGCGCAGGTACACGTAGACCGCTTTCGCCTGAATCGCGTAGGCGGCGATCAGCGCGCCTTCGATCAGTTGGTGTGGGTTATTCTCGATGATCTGCCGATCTTTGAACGTCCCGGTCTCGCTTTCGTCCGCGTTGACGACGACGTACTTGACGGGTTCGCTTTGCGGGATGAAGCTCCACTTCGTCCCCGTCGGGAAGCCCGCGCCGCCGCGACCGCGCAGATTGGACGCCTTCACTTCGTTGATCACATCGGCAGGCTTCATCGTCAGCGCCTTCTTCAGGCCGTCGTAGCCGCCGTTCTGGATGTAGACATCAAACTGATGAATGTTGGGAACGTCTTTTTCGCGGTAAATGATATTCGGCATACTGTCCCCTATTTCTGACTCACGGCGGCGTTGACTTCATTCCGCCATTGTTCGAGCAGGACTTTCATCTTTTCCATGTCCAGGTTCTCGTAGAAATGGAAATTGCACTGCATCATCGGCGCTTTGTCGCACGCGGCGAGGCACATCACGTGTTCGACGGTGAACAGTCCGTCGTCCGTCGTGCCGCCCTCTTCGACCTTGAGGTAGCTCTTGAGCTGCGCGTGGAATTCATCCGCGCCGCGCAACGCACAGGCGAGGTCGGTGCAGACCTGCAGCCAATACTTGCCCTTGGGCTTCTCGGAATACATCGTGTAAAAGCCGGCAATCGATTTGACCTGCGTCGGGTCAAGGTCGCACAATTCCGCAACTTCGACCACACCTTCCGGCGTAATCCAGCCGTATTCTTCCTGCACGATATACAGCAGGGGCATCACCGCTGACCGCTTGTCGGGGTACTTGGCGAACGTTCTGCTAATGCGATCTGCGTATTTCTCTGCGATCATAGGTACTATCCTTCGAGTTAAAAGTTAAAAGTTAAAAGTTAAAAGTGCGACTCCTACTTTCGACTTTTAACTTTCAACTTTCATCTACACTTATCTGTCGCTGTCGCCCAGCACGATGTCGACGCTGCCGATGATGCCGACCAGATCCGCGATCATGTGCCCTTCCGCGATCTTGCCCAACGCGCTGATGTGAATGAACGACGGCGTCTTGAAGTGGACGCGGCGCGGCTTGTTGCCGCCCGTACCATGCAAGTAGCAGCCGATTTCACCGCGCGGACTTTCAATCGCCACGAACACTTCTTGATCCGGCGCGCTGTACCCTTCCGTCCACAGCTTGAAGTGGTGGATGACCGCTTCCATGCTGCGCCCCAGTTCCGCGCGCGGCGGCGGGACGAATTTGCGATTGGTCGAACGGAACGGCCCGGCGGGAATATTCTTCATCGCCTGCTTGATGATCTTGATGCTCTGGCGCATTTCTTGCACGCGCACATAGAAGCGATCATACACATCGCCGTGCTGACCGAGCGGCACATCAAATTCGTACTTCTCATAGCCGCTGTACGGCTGCGCCTTGCGAATGTCCCAGTTGACGCCGCTGGCGCGCAGGCTCGGACCGCTCACGCCGAGTGAAATGCCTTCTTCCGGCTCAATCACGCCGATGCCCTGCGTGCGATCCATCCACAACGGGTTGTTGGTGAGCAGCTTTTCGTAGTCGTCCACCTTCGCTGGGAAGTAATCGACAAAGCGCTGGAGCGCGGGCAGAAATTCTTCGGGGATGTCACGCCACACGCCACCGGGGCGAATGTAGCTGGACATCAACCGCTGGCCGCCGAGCATCTCGTACATATCGAGGATGAACTCGCGTTCGCGGAAGCAGTACAGAAACACGCTCATCGCGCCCATGTCGAGCGCGTGCGTGCCCAACCACACGAGGTGGCTGTTAATGCGTGTCAGTTCCGAGCAAATCACGCGGATGACCTGCGCGCGTTCCGGTACGTCGAGATCGACTAGCTTTTCCACCGCCAGCGCGAACACCAGATTGTTGTTCATCGGGGCGAGGTAGTCCATCCGGTCGGTCAGCGGCACCGCTTTTTCGTAGGTGCGCGTTTCAATGCTCTTTTCGATGCCCGTGTGCAGATAGCCGACATCAGGCAGGCAGGTGACGATCTGTTCGCCGTCCAGTTCCAGCAGCAAGCGCAGCACGCCGTGCGTGCTGGGATGGTGCGGCCCCATGTTCAGCAGCATGGTTTCGCCGGTCATCGCGCGATCGCTGACGAGTCCGCGAAGCTGCTCCAGGCTGCCTTCCCACTGCTTCATCGAATCGGGAATGCTGGTTGAATCTACGTTCTGGATACCCGTTACCATCTCGCGTTACTCCTTCGCAAACGGCTTGTGCTTGCTGATTTCGTCCGCGTTGAACGAGAACATGACCGTCTCGTAACCGAGCGGCGCATCGCGGCGGGCGGGATGGCCGTCCCAGTCTTCGGGGAGCAGCACGCGGCGCAGATCGGGATGACCTTCGAAGATAATCCCCATCATGTCGTAGATTTCGCGCTCCAGCCAGTTGGCGACCTGCCACACGCCGGTCACGGTCGGCACTACCGGATCATCTTCCGGCAGGAAGACCTTTACGCGCAGGCGGCGGTTGTAGAGCATCGACAGCAGGTGGTAGCACACGCCAAACCGCCCGGGACGGTTGTAGTCCGGGTAGTAGTCCACCGAGCTGATATCCGACATGAAGTTGTAAATCAGGCCGTTGGTATCGCGCAGATAACGGCAAACGTTGACGATTTCCTTGGGGTGAATCACCAACGTGGTTTCATCGCGGAATTGCACAACGTCGAGGACGGCTTCCGGGAATGCTCCCTTGACCGCCTCGACGGGGTCGAGCGCCTTTGGAATTTGCATTGTTGTCTACTCTTTCACCCACTGGGCGAGACTCTGACCGCGCACCTTTTCATGCAGCGTGAGAATGCCGTGAATCAACTGTTCCGGGCGCGGCGGGCAGCCCGCGACATACACGTCGACCGGGATGATTTCGTCCACACCCTGCACAACGGCGTAGTTGTTGTACACGCCGCCGCATGACGCGCAGTCGCCCATCGCCAGCACATACTTCGGCGACGCCATTTGATCGTACAACTGGCGGATGACCGGAGCCATCTTGCGCGTCACGCGCCCCGCCACGATGATCAGGTCGCTTTGACGCGGTGAAGCGCGGTTCAGCTCCATGCCGAAGCGCGACATATCATAATCGGACGCTTGGGTCGCCATCATTTCGATAGCGCAGCACGCCAACCCGAACAGGAGGGGCCACATCGCGCCCGTCCGTGCCCAGTTGACGGCGGTGTCCAGCGTCGTGGTGACGACGCCAAGATCGCCAAGTTTAGAGGAGATCACTCCCATTCTAACGCCCCTACTTTCCATTCATAGATCAAGCCGATGGTCAAGACGACAATAAACACGCCCATCGCGATAAACGCATACAAGCCGAGGTCGCGGAAGACCACCGCCCACGGCAGGAAGAAGATCACTTCGATGTCGAACAGAATGAACAACACCGCGATTAAGTAGAAGCGCACTGAGTAGCGACGATTGGCGGGACCAATCGGTTTCATACCGCTCTCGTAGGGTGCATTCTTGCGGGTCGTCGGTCGATACGGGCCGAAGAGCCGCGAGATGAAGAGGATGAGAAGCGAAACGAGGATTGCAACGACCAACAGAGCGCCAATCGGCGCGAATTCATTCAGTGCGTTCATAGGATGCACCTAGTATAGCGTTCGATTGTTCAAATTGGAACAAATAACCTAACCCTAGATTAACATACAGGGCAAGGCGAGTCAAGAATTTCTCAGCCGATCCGCAGGCCGATTCGCTGCCGTTCGTAGGCGGCGTGATGCAGCGCCAAAATGTCCTGTACCACCAGTTCGCGGTTCTGCGCATGCTGGAAAACCGCCTCCGGTCCAACGCTGAACATATAGTGCGATCCAGCGACGACGCGCACATTGGCGGCGGGGAATTCGAGGTGCGACAGCAGATCCATCATCGGGACGAGGCCGACGAGCGCATCGCGGTGACCGAGCATGGTCTTGAAGAAGTCGAATTGACGGGGGATTTCGCGGTTGTTGAGTAGGCCCATCGCCATGAACGTCGAGGAAATGATGCCACGCGGGGTATTGTTGTACTGGTAGCGGTGCAGTTCTTTGAGGTAGCTGCTGCCACCCGCGCACACCGCCTCGATCATGCCGGGCTTGATGGCGCGTTCGATCACCTCGAAGACGTGCAGGCGGTTGACGATGCCGATGCCCAAGCCGAGTGCCGTGAAGAACGCGCGCTTGGAATCGTCGTCGAGCAGCAGCGCGGGCGCGAGCGCGAGACGCGTCTCCTCTCCCACCCGCCATTGCAGCGGATCGAGGTAAAAGAGCGCCGCCCCACCCATGCTGTGACCGACAAAGTTGATCACCCGATTATGACTGGCGCCGCGCTGCCGGCGAATCTTCAGCACCTCGATGAGGCTCTCGATAGTCGACATGGCGGCGGGCGGATTGCATTTGTCGAGCGCCGGAGTTTGGTCGACAAACCGCGCTTCGCCGAAGCCATTGTGATCGACGGCAATCGCGATCAGCTTGCGGTTGCTCACTGTGACCATGCCGGGGATGCTCTCCCAGATGGCGTGGTTGCCCGTCCACCCATGCATGAAGATCACGTAGCCTTCGCAGTCGGCGGCGAGTTCTTCCAGCTCATCGTCCGTCGTGAAATGATCGTCCGCCCACATCACCTGCCAGACCATGTCCCGCAGACCAGCATCGAGCAGGAAACCGCGACCCAGCGGCGCGGGGATATAGCCGCCGTTCACGAGGTCGGACATGCGATAGAGCGCGGTCTGCGTACCGGGCACATCCCCCTCGGCACGATGAAAATGTCCGCGCAGCCAGGCAATTTTCTCAGCGATCATTCAGCCGCCTCCGTGTGTACTCCCTTTCATTATAAAAGGAACAAGTAAAACTCACGTTGAGGTACTGGCCAGTACCGTATCCGGGATTTGTTCGCCCCACGCCCGCAGCGCGTCGATCACCGGGCGGAGGGTTTCTCCGTACTCGGTCAGCGAGTATTCGACGCGCGGCGGCACTTCCGGGTAGATCGTGCGCCGGACGATGCCGTGCTCTTCGAGGATGCGCAGCCGTTCGGTCAGGGTTTTGGGGCTAATGCCCTCCAGTTCGGAGCGTAGTTCTCCGAAACGCTTCATGCCCGTGAACAGCTCGCGCAGAATCAACAGCGTCCACTTGCCCTCTAAAATCGAGACCGCTTTTTCAATCGGACAGCCCTTGGCACCCATGACGACCTCTTTAGTTCATTTTGTGATACTATAGCACTTTATTGTAACTACTTTACAAAGTAAAGCAAGCTGCATAGACTGATCAACATGAGCTGCAAGCATTCAACACAGGAGAAAAATACCATGATGGCACAGCGCAATTCAAACTTGCTGCGGTCTATGCTCGGGTTCATTGGTGTGCTGCAAATCTTCTTCGGGATCATGTTTACCTTCCTGCCCAACACCTTCGCGGGGTTCGTCGGTCTGGAAGCCGCGCCGCCGTGGGCGCTGTGGATGTTTACTATGTTCGGCGCGCGGGCGTTTGGGTTCGCCTACGGGATGTTCCTGGCGCTGCGCGACCCAGCGCGGCACACCTCGTGGATCGTCGCGATGATCGGCGTGCAGGCAATCGACTGGTTGGGGACGATGGTTTACCTGCTCAACGGCAGTCTGACGCTCATGCAGGTCTCGACAGCCGCCGTGCTGCCTATCGTCTTCATCGCGACGCTGGTGACGCGCTTCCCGCGCCAGCGCGTCGCCGCTGCCGGATAACGGCAGACGACCATGGGACGAGGCGCCTCATCCCATGGTCCGATCAGACTAAATCGGAATCGGCTGGCGCACCCAGCGATGCGGGCGCAGCGCCGCGACCAGCTCGGCGGGCAGCGCTTTCCCGTCACTGGCGGCGATGTTCGCCTCAACATTCCGCAGCTTGCGCATACCGGGAATGATAGTGCTCACGGTTGGCTCGGCGAGGATGAAGCGCAGCGCGAATTCCGGCATCGACATGCCCGCCGGGATCAGATGCTTGAACGCATCGATGCGTTCCACCGTCTCAGCGACCGTCTCCGGCGTGAAGTAGTTGCTCCGCCAATCCTCTCTCGGGAAGCGCGTGTCTTTGGTGAACGTCCCGGTCAGGCTGCCCTCATCAAACGGCACGCGCGCGATCACGCCGATGTTGAGTTCGCGGCACAGCGGGTAGAGTTCGTCTTCGGGGTTCTGGTCAAAGATGTTATAGACCACCTGCACCGCGTCGATCAGCCCGGTGCGCAGCGCCACCAGCACATTGTTCGGCTCCCAGCGGTTGATGCTGATGCCGAACGCGCCGATCTTTCCGGACGACTTCAAATCTTCGACGGCGCGTTTCCAGCCATCATCCGCCGTGAAGTGATCATCCCACACGTGGAGCTGCATCAGATCGACCTGCTCGACATCCATGTTCTTGAGCGAGGTATCGGTCATGGCGATCAGGTAGTCATAGGGGAACACGTCGGCGATATCATACTCCGGCGTGGCCGGCCATTTGCGATTCTTCGGCGGGATTTTGCTGGCGGTGTACAGCTTCTGGTTCGGGTACGCCTTCAGCAGTTGACCGAGCAAACGTTCACTGTGCCCTTCCCCGTAGGCCAGCGCGGTGTCGAAGAAGTTGCAGCCCAATTCGACGGAGCGGTGCAGCGACGCCAGCGACTCGGCGTCATCCGAACCGGTCCAGCCGCCCATGCCCCACATCCCATAGCCGATCTCCGCGACCTGCCAGCCCGTCCGTCCAAATGTGCGATACTGCATGCTTTAAGTCCTCCAAACGCACTTTTTCTATAGCCCGAAGCTTAACGTTCAGGAGGCGCCTTGTCCACCCGTTCAGCCGTACTTTTGCTGATGCGCCCGCTTCAAGCGTTGGTATTCGGGGTCGTCTTTCGCCTGTTGATAGCGCGCATAGAAGATCTGCGCGGATTCAGCTTTGACCGGGTCTTCCTCACGGGGCAGTTCGACCCCCGCTGCGTCATATTTGCGTCCGCTCTTGTGATTCGCATAGCGTCGAGCGCGGGTGAAACCCATTTGCAGGTACTTACGCGCCATGTCCATGCCGACAAAATCGCCCTGCGCCTGGTAGTCGAGGAACAATTGGTAGATGGCATCCGCCGATTCGCGGGCGATCTCCGGCGTTTTGAAGCGCCAGTGCGGCAGAATCTCCGACTTATACGGTTCGACCAGCAGCACGCCCTGCTCACCTTTGCCCACCCGGTAGAGTTCCGGATGCTCCCGAAAGTTCACGATCGCGAAGTCCTGATCGTAGTCGAAATCGCTCATCGCACCACCTGCATTACAGATCATATAACCGATTGTACGGCGTGTGATACTTTTCCGGCGTGTGCGTATCATTAGATATGGACGTACGACTCCACATAGCGCGGGCTGCCGCCGTCGATTGGGATGCGGTCTACTGGGACACCCTGCCCCGCGTCTACAACTTTTTCCGCTACCGGGTCGGCGATGATCAGCTCGCCGAAGACCTGACCGCAAACACGTTTATGAAGGCATGGCGGGCGCGCGACCGCTACCTCGACGACGTGGCGGCCTTCTCGACGTGGCTGTTCAGCATTGCGCAGAACGTGGCGGTCGATCACTACCGCCGCCGCAAGCCAGACGTCTCGCTCGATGCCCTACCCGATTTAACGGACAGCAATTCTGTCGAAGACCTGATCGAGCGGCGCGCCGACTCTGTCCGGCTCAACGCCCTGCTTGCGCGCCTATCACCGCGCGAACGCGAGTTGATCGCGCTCAAGTACGGCGCGGAGTTGACCAACCGCGCCATCGCCCAGGTGACTGGCCTGAGCGAAACCAATGTCGGCTCAACACTCCACCGCACGATCCAGAAGCTGCGCCAGCAGTGGGATGAAACACCATGAACGACGATTTTCTGCATAAGCACCGCCAAGCGCCGCCCAAAGCCTTCGCGGACAACCTGTATCGCCAACTCCAAGAGGAGAATGAGGATATGACCGCTCTCCCAATGACCCGCACCTATGCCCGCCGGACGCGTTTCCCCGTCGGCGCGGCGGCATTGTTCGCCATTTTACTGGTGGGTGTGCTGCTCGCGCTCCGCCCCACCTTCATCCCGCCGATGCTCACGCAGATCGACACGAGCTTTCTCGACGCCCTCCAGCCCATCACGCCCGAAAACGCGAACGAACTCACGCAGGTTGCGCAGTTGGGGCGCGGGCGCGTCTTTGACGTGGACTGGCACGGCGACATCATCGCCGTCGGCGGCGCGCTCGGCGTATGGCTGTACGACTCGACGCATCTCACCGAAGCGCCGCGCCTGCTCGCCGGACAGCAGACAATGTATGCCCGGCGGGTCTCGCTGACTTGGCATCAACTCAATCCGCTGGTCGCCGCGCCCGACGGTGACACGATCCGCGTGTGGAACGCCGAAACGGGCGAAGAAGTCGGCGCATTCAGCGACGGCGACGATAAACACTGGGATGTCGTGGCGATTAGCCCGGATGGGCGCTATGTGGCGGGCGGAGAGGGCATGCTGGGCTACGAGGTCACGCAGCGGTGGGCGCTCAATGTGTGGGATGTCGAAACGGGCGAACTGGTGTCAAGCCAGTGGGAGACGGAAGCGATCCTCAACCTCGACTTCAACCCGACGCGCCTCTACCAACTGGCGGTGCAGAGCATGTCCCGCGTGTTTGTGATGAGCGCGGAGGTCACGAATCCGCAGATTATGGCCGAAATCAACACGGAGTACAGCAACCTAAATGTTGGCTTGGATTTCAGCACTGATGGTGAAACAGTGGCATTTGCTGCTGAAAACAAGGTGATCATCTGGAATAGTGTCACCCAATTGATTGACCAAGAGATCGATTTGAGTAGCGATGTGACACCCTACATTACTGACATAGCCTTTAGCGCAGACGGCGTATATCTGGCTATTGCGACTCGCAATTTAGGGGCGTTGTTGTGGAATAGGGCGCAGCAAAAGTGGATGAACGGTAGCCCTGACCATCCTCCCTACGGCAATTTCGAATCTGTGGACACGCTGGTGTTTAACAATGCGCTACGATCCTCAATGCTCGCCAGTGTGCGGTATGCCAGCACCCTGAGTGTGTTCTCATTCGGAACAGGCCGTATGATGACTAATCAGCGTGATTTCACCAGCCCGATTACGGTTGCTGATTTGAACGTGGATGATCGGACAGTAGCAACAGGAGGTTTGGACGGCGCGATTCATTTGTGGAGTCTGGAAACAGGAGAAGAGCGCTATACAGTCGATACTCGGGCAGGCTTTCTCTCTGATCTCGTTTTCAGCCTAGATGGTTCTGTTTTCGCCTATTCGGAAGTACTCAGCGGCACGAGTGGCGGCATCAAACTCGTAGATACGGCTACAGGAGAGCAACAGAGGCAGCTAGGATTGAGCACACACAATTACTTTCCCTTAGCCTTCAGCCCTAGTGGTGCAACGCTTGCCGCTGGAGATAATACCGATACCAACATACAAACTTGGCTATGGGCAACGGAGGAAAATCAGGCAGAAGGCAGAGTCCTGATTGAAACACCAGCGGGAATGAATAGTGTCCGCTATACACCTGACGGAGCAATGATTGTAAATCTGACGCGATCGGAAGTCCTGCGTTTCTTTGATGCGGAGACGGGTGAACAGAAATTTCCGCTAAATCCCCCGCTCACACAAGTCATTGACGTCGATTTCAGTCCAGATGGAAGCCGAATGGCAGTTGGCCAACAGAGTGGAAATCACACTGGCAGTTTGATCACGGTGTACGATTTCATCACTGGGGAAGAGATTATGCCAATCTATTTTGAAACTAACACTGACCTCGTGACCAACCTAACCTTCAGCCCGGATGGATCGCTGATCGCGGCCATCGTCGACGAGAATCGCCTGCATGTGTGGGATGCCGCGACCGGGGCATTGCTGTTCGACCACGGCGACGAGTACATCCTCAACAGTCAGCTCATGTTTAGCGGCGACGGGCGCCTGATCGTCACCGCCGACTGGGACGGCCTGATCCGTGTCTGGGGAATACCAGAATAAAAAATTGAACCACAGAGAACACGGAGAACACAGAGGATTTGATCCAGTTCTCTGTGCTCTCTGTGTTCTCTGTGGTTAACGGTTTTGTCTTTACCCGTTGACGACTTCGCCGCCGTTGAGGTGCAGAATCTGCCCGCTCATATACGACGAATCGGCGCAGGCGAGGTAGACATACGCCGGGCCGAGTTCTTCCGGCTGGCCGGGGCGCTTCATCGGCACATCGGCGCCGTGACTGGCAACCCGCTCCGCCGGGAACGTCGCCGGAATGAGCGGCGTCCAGATCGGCCCCGGTGCGACGCCGTTCACGCGGATTTTCTGCTCCGCCAGTGACATCGACAGCGACCGGGTGAACGCCACAATCGCGCCTTTGGTCGCGGAATAGTCGAGGAGCTGCGGGCTCCCCTTATACGCCGTGACCGAGGTCGTGTTGATAATGGTCGCGCCCGCCTTGAGGTGCGGCAGGGCCGCTTTGACCATGTAGAAATACGCGAAGATGTTGGTGCGGAACGTCTTTTCCAACTGTTCCGCCGTGATGTCGGTGATGCTCTGCTGCGGGTGCTGTTCGGCGGCATTGTTGACCACCACGTCTAAATGCCCGAACTCGCGCACCGTGCGTTCCACCGCGGAGCGGCAGAACTGCTCGTCGCCCACATCCCCGGCGATCAACAGGCAGCGCCGCCCTTCCTGCTCCACTTGACGCTTCGTTTCCTCCGCGTCGCCGTGTTCATTCAGGTACATGACCGCCACATCCGCGCCTTCTTTGGCGAAGTACACGGCGACAGCGCGCCCAATGCCGCTGTCGCCGCCTGTGATCACCGCCACTTTACCCATCAGCTTACCCGCCGGGATATAGCGCACGTCCTCGAACACGGGACGCGGGTGCATCTCCGACTCGATCCCCGGTTGGCGATCCTGAGTCTGCGGCGGGTTGACCTGCTTCTGCTGCTCTTGACTCATTACTGCGCCTTCTGGTTGACGCGGCTCTCGGCGATGCGCGTCAGCAGGCGATCCGTCTCTTCTTCCTGACGGTTGAGCTGGTCGAACAGCATGGCGACTTCGCGGTTACCGTGCTGATTCGCCCAGGTGCGCAGCGTGCCATAAGCGGAAATTTCGTAGTGTTCCACCTTCTGCGCCGCCGCGATCAACGCCGCGTCCACCACATCGGGATCGCCGCCCTCTTCGATCACGTGCTCGCCTTCCTTGATCAAGCCCGCCATCCCATCACACTTCTTGCGGGATGGTTTTTCGCCGAGCATCTCAAAGATGCGCTCGACCATGCGAATCTGTTCTTCGGTCTGGCGCAGATGCGTTTCGAACGCCTTCTTCAGTTCGCTGCTCTTCGCCGCTTCCACCATCTTGGGGAGCGCCTTGGTGATCTGATGCTCGGCGTCGTACGTATCCTTGAGCATGTCCAGCATCGCTTCATGGAGGTTTTGCATCTTCATGAGGAAGTTCCTCTCGCCTAATACTTACGAAAAATCTTACAGATCGCATTGTAGGCGCAGTGTAAGGCTAAATGCAATACTCATGCACGAGTTCTCATGGATTGTTCAGATGGGCGAACAGTCGAAAAATGGTTCTTGTTTAGGCACGGGTGGCACCACTACAATGAGCCTCTTTACGGGTGGGGAAAGGCAGCATTGGACGATTTTCAGCACGCACTCGACCTCGATGTGCGCCAGGAGTTTGAAGCCGCTGCGCACGCCTATGAGCGTGTGATCGCCGGGCCGAACGCGCCGCTCGACGCGTACATCAACCTGGCGTGTCTGTACTGGCGCTGCATCGATTTTGAGTTCACGTGGTCGCTGAATCTGGAGATTGCGTTCATCTGGCGGGCGGGTGAGCGGGTGTGGCAGGTGCTGGACGCCGCCGAAGCCGTCTACCCACAGTTTCCGGAAATCCGATTTTGGCGGGCGTATTTCCGCCTGACGACGCTCGACCAACCGCCGTTTATCGAAGAATGCCGCGCGCTCGTTGCCCAACCGAACGTGACGCTTGTCCCCTACTTCTATCTCTACAGCGCCACACAGGACAGCCACTATCGCGAGCAGGCCAGAATGCTCTATTGCGAAGCACAGGCTACCCCGACGACCAAGAATCGCTACATTGTGAGCGTGCTCGAACCATTCTTTTCGGCGTGACGGCGGCGAACTAGTCAGCTTGATCAACATCAAATTTGAGTTTACGTATATTTCTTGTGGAGGATGGCATAGTGACACCCGTAATCGACGAACATTTTCTTAAGTTATCCGCCCAACGCGCTTTACTCGGTGCAATAGGGGTCCAGATACTCGGGGTATGTATAGAATTGGTCAAAAACAGCTTTGTGATGACCGTATATGTGAAAGGGAGCATAAGTGATGAACAGCGTGACGAATTAAGTTCTGCTGTCGAACTAATTGAAGCTGACACCTACCCTGAGCTGACATACGGTGAACTAATTTTAGCTGAAAACGCAAAATCTCCCCTTATTACAAGAGGTGCTTGGGTATTTCTACAGATGGGATGTACTACTAGAAATGATTAACTGATGACGATTTACGGGCTACTGTTCAAGAGTAAATTACTAGATTACAGGTAGAATTCCCAGATTGGACATCTTCTGCTACATTTGGAGTACCATAATGAGGGAGAATATTTCTATGACCGTAGAGATATTAATTAAATTCAAAAACATGACCAGCTTTCCAAAAATAGTTCCGATAGCGACACACCAAGCATTTGAAATGTTTTGGAAACCGCTATTTCAACAGTTAGAACTTACGTCATTAGCATTTTTTGACTCAGGTACAGCTTTAGGTCTAGATGATATTGAAATGCTTGTAAAAGACTTAGAAGTCTTTAGAGAAAACATTTCAAGCGATCAGAAAAATCGCCTTATAGACAGAGTAAACCAGCTTATAAATGAACTCCATGAAGTTACTGCAAATTGGAACGAAATAGAAGGAGTTTACATTTAGAAATTAAAATAGGGCAAATAAAACGCCTACAACTCATTGGGATCGCAACGGGCAGTACGCGTAATGTATGGAGACGTAAGTACTTTCGCGCTGAACAATGCGGCTCACCGCAGCTTAATCGACATGACACTGTCCTGCGCGAAGCCGAGCCGCCCGTAAAAGTTCTTGGCGCGGTCGTCGGCTCTCTCAGAATTTACCATCAGGTGACAAGAAGTCGTATTTAGAACCACTAAACATTGTCCCCTTGCTACTTGGATCGATGGGAGGCCACAAGTTTCCATTTTCACTCTAGTCCCCTCTAGCGAAGAATCGTTGATTTAGTACGTACTGCAAAGAGAACAAGGACAGATTCTAGAAAACTTAAGGTTCTTCTCCTGTAGGACACACGCATAATGATTATATCCATTGCTTGGTTTACTACATAGGAGAGACGCCATGAGCGTCGATGTTCGTTGGGGAGTCGAAAATCGGGTCATTCAATGTACGATGTGGGGAGATGTGACAATTGAGGAGTTGCGGGAAGCTATAAAGCAAGGTGAGCTAATGTTCGAGTCGAGTCCATATGATCTCATTCATGATGTCATTATTGCTCATGAATTACTGAGCTATCCGGGTCTGCCAGGACTTCTCGAACTGCGCGAATTCTTTCGTCATCCTAAATTTGGGTGGGCGATCTTGATCTCGGATGATAAAATCGTCAGCTTTTTCACCACTGTGATCGCCGCGGTTAATCATCGTTTCCGTTCATTCCCCACGATTGGCGAGGGAATAACTTTTCTCGAAAGTCGAGATGCACGACTCATACAACCGCTAGTAATGCATGACGTGAAAAGCATTATTGAGGATTAACAATAATATTGGGGGGGTTATTTTGCGGAAGCCTACCCATTCCTTGCCTCTCTGTCGTCATCATTGGGAATATTTGTAAATATTTCCATCAGTCGCGCTACCCGTAATAGCAAGTTGAAGTTTTGGTCATGTTAGAATTCTGCAATCCCTCCTTGCATGACCAAAACAAATCTCTATCGCGTTGTTTCCCTAAAAGCAGCAATTGGCGTTAAATCACCAAATTACGAATACTCCTGTTAAACATGGTAGAGGTTGCCCTTATGGTACAAATCCTTTATTCTGTACCTCACGTATGCCGGGGGAACGCGAGAAACAACCATCACATGAGCTTGATCGGGACGTGGCGCTTGCGTATGCCGCCACGTTTATCCCCCGATACGACCAATACCCCCTTCAACTCAAAAACGGCACGTACATCGCCATCAAACAAACCCTTCACCCTGACTTAATCGTTGCTCACCTGCGCGGCTTTATCACCATCGGAGCCTATGCGCTCAATCCGGAGAGCCGGGGAAACTGGATTTGCCTGGATGCAGACAAGAGTGATCAGTGGGAAAAACTCCAGCACGTCTCCCTCTCCCTCTCAAAGCGCGATGTTCCATCGTATCTGGAGCCCTCGCGGCGCGGTGGTCATCTCTGGCTCTTTATTCCGCCCCTGACCGGAACAGATGCCCGACGGTTTGGCAAGCAGCTGGCGACCAATTACCGCATTGGCCCAATTGAGATCTATCCAAAACAAGACCGTTTGCGAACCGGAGCGGGTTCCTTCGTGCGCTTCCCCTTAGGAGTTCATCGCCTCACCGGCCATCGCTATCACTTCATTACCCCAACAGGTCAACCTCTGGCCCCAACCGTCCGGGAGCAGATTGCGCTCTTGGCAACCCCTCAGCGCGTCCCGGAACGCTATATCACCCACGTGCTCGCTCGCGCCGCTGAAACGCCAGCACAGCCGCCTACTCCCCCCTTCCAACCGAGAAAAGAGGTCGCTCGAAAAAGACGTTCTCTCACCGGTCCTCCCTCAGAACGCATCAAAGCGAGTCTCAGTGTCCGAGACTTTGTTGGACAATACGTTGAACTGGATGCCAACGGACGCGGGCACTGTCCCTTCCATGAGGACGAACACCAAAGCTTTCAAGTGAGTGATGAAGGAAACTTCTGGAATTGCTATGCGGGCTGTGGGGGCGGCAGCCTGATTGACTTCTGGATGAAGTGGCGCGAAACGCAGGGAGAAGATGGGAGTTTCAAGGCGACGATCAAAGACTTAGCCGGACTCCTCTTGGATTGACCGTTTTGAGACACTGTAGGGGTGTATAAACGGGTGAAAACGTATTTGGCGATGTACCCTACAGAAACTGGAAAAAACATCTTTAGGGACATTCCAGAGTCTCAAATAGCCTTTTTGCCCTTATCCGGCAAGATTGATCCCGAAGCGGGTATAGAACTTGTCAAAGCTGACAATCCCCTGCAATCCAAAGTACCGCACCACGGCGACATTGGCGCAGTCAATCAGACTCACTTTCTCGAGGATTTGCTCAATAAACAAGGTTTGCGCCTGCTCACGCAGGTCGTCACCGATGTCAATCACCTGAAACTCTGATTCCTGGAGGTAGGTCACAAAGCGACAAGCGAGGGCGTGTGCGTAACGCCGACTGATGAGGGTGGCCGTTTCGGCCACCACAAAACTCGTGGTCGCCAGCAGTTCGCCCTTTTTGTCAATGACGTTCAACGCTGTTTTTACTCGGGCATGATGGATGTCGGTGGCAATGAATAAGCCGATAAAGGCATCACTATCGACGAGAAAGGTGGCCCGTTCACTCACGCGCCTCCGTTTCGTCTCTCCCCCACCCGTATAAGTATTCATCGATGGTGGTCGAAGCATCCGTGACCGGTTCCTGAATCATCCCCTCGAGCTCACGTAACCCGTCAAATACGGCCCGACGGCGTTTGGTTTGCAGCTCATCAATCACGGGATGGAGATAGTCTTCAATCACTTGCCCCATCGGTTTTCCAATGTCATCTGCCACCCGTTTGAGTTTGTCATGAAAGGCTGGGGTGAAATTCATCGTAGTGCGAATAGACGCTGGCATATGCATCAATGTTACAGCATCGCAATATATTCCGCAACATATCTTCCACCTTTCACCGCTTGACAGGAAGACTCTCAGTTTTATATGGTGAAGGGAGCAATCAGCTCAGAAACCCAGAATTTGGCTTTGAGCGAATTGACCACTTATGGTAATCGCCGTTGCATCACAAAAAGGCGGAACGGGTAAAACCACGACCGCGATTTCCCTCTCAACCGGACTCGCCCGCAAAGGCAAGCGCGTGCTCCTCGTCGACATCGATAGTCAAGCCAATTCCTCCAAAGTGCTCATTCATACCTATGAGCAGCTGAAGCCCAGCGACACGGTGTATCAAACCATCCTGGAGCGCAAGCCCCTCCCCATCCACCGCGCCAGTCTGCCCAATCTCGCCCTCGATGTTGCCCCCTCGCACATCCTGTTGTCCAACACCGATGTTGAATTAACCACGGCCATTGACCATCGAGAGGCTCGGCTCAAGACCCAGCTTGATCTCTTTCGAGACAGATATGACTACATCTTTATCGATTGTCCCCCCGCGTTATCGTGGCTGACGATCAACGCCTTCACCGCCGCGGACAAGGTCCTCGTCGTCGTGGCCCCCGGCTATTTTGAGCTCGACAGCATCGTCCAAATTAGCAAGACGATCAGTGAAGTGCAGGGAATCTTTAATCCAGCCCTTTCACTCCTCGGTTTTCTTTTCACCATGAGCGACACGACCATCAATACGCAAACATCACTGCAAATTTTGCGCCAGACCTATCCTAATCAAGTGCTCAAGGCCATCATTCCGCGCAACACCGACATCCGCGACGCCCATATGAATCGGCAGGATGTCTGGAGTTTCAAAGCCGAAGCTAAAGCCGCCCTCGCCTATCAGAAATTGATTGCTGAACTTTTCAACTTATGAGCAGTAAAAAGCGCATAGATACCAGCTCGATTGTCAACGAACTGCGCGGCGCATCGCTCTTTTTCCGCACAGACGAACCCGCGACGAATCCAGAGCGGACTGAAGCCGCTCCCCCACCAGAAAAAACGTCACCTTTGGAAACAAATGCTGTTCACCCCGAGCGGAACACTACACCTTCGCAAACGGGTGATACCATGACACCACGACACCATGATACCGTGATACCACGACACCACGGTATCACGGAGTCCCCTACTGCTTCGCTATTGAAGCGCGATTTGTACGAGCCCGATCTCATTGAGAAAGTGGTAGATGAGGTCAAGAAAGTCGGGACGATGGCCGCCACGTACCGCTTTACCCCGGAGGAAAAATCCCGCTTGGGGATGACGGTCTTTAACTTATTGAGTTCCGGCGTGCGCGTCAGTGAAAATGAACTTGTACGGATTGCCCTCAATTTCCTACTGGATTGTTTGGAAGAGGGGATTTCGAAGTATGATGACAACCCCTATGGTGAAGTTCTGAAACGGTTAAAGCAACCAAAGCAGTGATACCATGATACCGTGGTATCATGACACCACGACACCGTGCCACCATGGTACCGTGATACCGCCATTCAGCGCCTCTTGACGATCCAAATCCCTTTGTTCCATACTGCAAAATGAAGCCTCTTGAGTCAGTATGAGATGCGGACGACACCATGGCAGGTGTTACCGTCTAGGGGAAGCCTGAACGGAACGCTCAAGAGCCGGACGCTGCTAGAGAAAAAAGAATAGCCGGAGCGGTTTGAAGGCACAAAAAAAGCGCCTTGAAACCAGCCAAAGCGCCGTTTTTGAGTTCACTTTCGTCGTTTAGAAATCTAAGCACGTATTGCAACTTAAGCTAGAGATTTTTTAATCTACGAAATTTGCGGAGCAAATTTAAGTGTTGAACTTTGTCCCGCCTATTGTCAACCCCACTCCTACACCCCCTTGGCCTGCCCACAGTCAGCGTATGGGGACAGGCGAGGGGAGCGACTGTCGCCTATTGTGTCCCTCGTCGGCGAGGGTATTCGTTCGGCGCTCGTTTTAGCCCGCTGTGGCAGGCTGAACTCGCCCCTCACCTCATACCCCCGCACTCCGAGTGCCACCCGCGCGTCGGTCTGTCGTCTTGCCGTTGGCTCGTCTTCCAGCCCGACTGCCAAAAATTCCGCTCCCGCGTTCGTCACCTTCGTGGTGCCTTGGGTTGAACACCCCAAGTCCTCACTCTGTCCAGTCTTCCGACTGTCCAACGGCGACTCGCTCCGGGAGTCCCCTCAGTCGGCTACGCCTCCCTCAGCGGCGCAAGCCTAGCGGCTTGCTAATTTTTGGCAGTCGGGCTGCGCCCTCCGCGCGGCGGCGAATTTGCTGCGCTCGGAGTGGGGGATTAGGCGGCGCGTTTTGTCTGGCTTTCAATAAGCCTCATGGCTTCAGCCGGAGAGAGGATCGGGATGCCTTGAAACTGATGGAGGGGCAAGAGGTGTTTCGTATCCCCACTGACAATGACAGCGGCGTGTGCTTCCTTGGCACAGGCCAGTACCATGTTGTCGGTCGGATCAGCGGTGACAATGTTTACGTCCATAGTTCCAGAAACGATCAAGGCTGTTTTGGTAAGCCGTTGCATCATGATCGGAATGCGCTCAGCGTCGATTCCAAACAGCTTTTGCACTCGGGGATAGCGCAAGACGCGTTCGATTTCAACAAGAAGTGGGGGTGACAGGATGACCTCAAGCGCTTGAGCTTGCCAGGCAGCAACAAGGCGCGCCGGTGGCGAAGTGCCGCCGGGTAGCCCACTCACCAAGACATTGGTATCAAGCACAACACGCATACTTAGGCTTCGGGCGGGGAGTGACGGACGGCAGCAAAGGCTTCCTCCAGTGCCGCATCCACCTCTTTGGGGTCTTTGTCTTTGAGGTTGTCCCTAATTTCCTCAACAAACGCGAAAAACTCTTTTCGGGCCTGTTCTTTCTGCTGTTCGTC
>JAYRZU010000006.1:0-21296 GCA_041916315.1 Anaerolineae bacterium | reverse complement strand
GGTGGTTTGAGCGGTGAGGGTCCACCCGGCTCCATCCCGAACCCGGCAGTTAAGCTCACCAGCGCCGATGGTACTGCAAGGGCGACCTTGTGGGAGAGTAGGTCACTGCCAACCCACCCTTCTCGTTTTTCTTTTGTCTGGTGGCGGCGGTGAGCCGTGAGCCCAAGACAAACGACCGAACAGACATGACGAACGGACGCCCAGCGTCCGTTTTTGATTCCCCGGCACTGATAATAAAAAAGGACGCGGCACGCCGCGTCCTCCCCAACGCTCACCCGTTGATCGCCTAATTGCGACCCGTTTCGACCGCCAGCGCGTCGACCCCTGCCGAGCGGTTCGCCATCTTCCGCAGCGCCTTGATGCTCACGTTCACCACGGCGATCCCGCAGAAGATGAGCGCCGCGCCAACGATGATCTGCCAGTCCAGCGGCTCATTGAGGATGAGCACGCCGAGGATCAGGCCAACCGCCGGGACGACATACGTCACCATGCTCGCCCGCCCTGCCCCCAACTGCTGCACCACCCAGTAGTACATCAGATAGGCGACAAATGTATTCACCAGCCCGAGCAGCCCAATGGCGATCAATACATCCGAACTGACATCAACCAGCATGGTCGCGGGTTCGCCGTTGAAGTACGGTGCCAGCACCATCAGGATGCCCGAGGAGATGGCGGCGAACGTCATCGCGCCCGCCGAGACCACAATTGGTTCGTACCGCGTGTTGATCTGTTTGCGGCTGTAAATGGTGAACACGGCGTAGAACAGCGACGCGAGCACAATCGCCAGCGCGCCCGTCAGCTCGTTGACCACCAATGTGCCGGAGGCCCAACTACGGCTCGCCAGCGTGACCACGCCGAGGAAACCGAGAATCAAGCCGAGAATCTTTTTTACGCTCAGTTTTTCATCAAAGAAGACAAAATGCGCGATCAACATCGTGAAGAACGCGGCGCTCGATTGCAGCACCGCGGCTAATCCGCTGTCGATGCTCTGCTCCCCCCACGTGATGAGCGCGAACGGGATGGTTGTGTTGCCGATGCCGATCACAATCAGCGGGAACAAGCGCTTGAAATCCAGTGGCAGGCGCTTTTTGAGCAGCACCAACACCAGATTGATGCCGATCGCCGCGATCCCTGTACGGATGAACACCACTTGAAACGGACTCAACTCCTCGACGCCGATGCGGATGAGAAGGAACGACGATCCCCAAATCAAAGCTACGAGCCAAAAGGCTGCCCATTTACGCACTCGAATGCTCCTTTCAAACGGGACATCACAAGGGTACGGCAGCCTTCAGAACTGGTCAATATCCGCAACAACGGATCAAATTCGTGGACTTACTCCCACTTGCGCTCGTCTTTAATCGCGCGCTGCGTGGGATCGATGCTGCCTGCCGCGACGATTTCGACCGCATCCACGCGCAGCCGCGCCATCGACTGCACATAGGCTTTGACCGCGTCCTCGATCTGCCCGCCATCGTGATCCAGCTTGAGTTCGACGCGGATTGTCACAACATCGCGGTTGTCCTCGCGCGTGATGATAGCCTGCGCCGCCTTCACCGCGTCAATGCGTGACATCGCCGCCAGAATCTGATTGGGATGCAGGAACATGCCGCGCACCTTGATCGCGTCGCCGCTGCGCCCGAATAAGCCGAGCAGTTGCTGCCCGCCGTCACAGTTCGGGTCGGCTTCGGGAGCGAGCGCGCCGAGATCGCCCGTGCCAAAGCGGATGAGCGGGTAGCTCTTGTTGAAGGTGGTGACGACGATTTCGCCGACATGTCCCTGCTCGACCGGCTCGCCCGTCTCCGGGCTGCAAATCTGCATATAGATGTTGGGCGTCAGGCAGAAACCCTGCACGCCGGCTTTGGTGTAGCCCATGAAGCCGAGATCGGCGGTGCCATACGCTGAGGTCGTGACCATGCCGTACTCGCCCTCAAAGCGCGCGCGCTGACCCGGCGTATACGGTTCGGCAGAGAACAGCGCCTTTTTGATCGGGACCATCTCTTTGGGAATGCCCATCTCGGCGATTTTGTCGAGGATGATCGCTAGAAAGCTCGGTGTGCCGACGTAGCCTGTCGCGCGCAGCGAGGTCATCAGCATAATTTGCAGCTCGGTATTGCCGGGCCCGGAGGGGATGACCGTCGCGCCGACCGCTCGCAGGCCGTTGTCGATCAGCAGGCCAGCGGGCGTCAGGTGATACATGAACGTATTCAGTACGCGGTCGCCGCCGCCAAAGCCGACCGCGCGGAACGGCGCGAGCGCATACCCGGCATTTTCGGCGTCCGGTTCGGGCTGCGGATCGAAGATCGGTCCCGGCGAGATGTAGACGCGGGGCAGCGTCGCTGGGTCGATGGTGAGCAAACCGCCGAAGGGCGGGTGCGCCCGCTGGAGATCGACCAGAGCGTCTTTCGGCAGCACCGGGATTTTGGCGAGGTCGGCGGCAGACTGGACGTCGGCTGGCGTCACGCCTGCCTGATTGAGGCGGTCACGAACCGCCGGGGCGTGCGCGTAAGCGTGCGCGACGAGATCGCGAATGCGCTGATCAAAGTTCATGGACACTCCTTATAGTATTGAGCCTCACCCTGACACAGATTCACCCGCGAGGATTCCTTGTAGGGACGCGATTTATCGCGTCCGCTGGTTCTGACCCCACCCCCGGCCCCTCCCCGAATTCAGGGAGGGGCCGGGGGTGGGGTATAGGCACGCAGACAGCTCAGTGAGCATTCCAAAATTCCATGTGTAGGGGCAGACCTATGTGTCTGCCCATTTTCGGGCGCACACACAGGTGCGCCCCTACATCTATTCTTGGATCTCTTTCCAGAACCTACTTCAGACGATAACGTGAAGTCCGCTTGGGAACAACGGACGCAATGAATTGCGTCCCTACACAACCGCTCTCTTAACCTCCCCTCGCCCTTGGGAGAGGGGAATGAGGGGTGAGGCCAGACTTTACAACAACACAATCAGAATGCCGATGATGAGCACAACCCCCATGAACAGGCGCATGAGACCATCGAGGCAGCCACTTTGTTCGACTTCCATGGTGTTATCCTAACCAGCGCTTACGGCGCTTATAGTGTTTGACCTCGCGGTAGCTCTTGCGTTCACCCAATTGGTTCAGGCCGAGGTAGAACTCTTTGATATCCTCGTTTTCGGCAAGCTGCGTGGCGGGGCCATCCAGAACGATGCGTCCATTTTCCATCACATAGCCATAATCGACCAGTGAGAGGGCGGCGCGCGCGTTTTGCTCCACCAGCAGCACCGACATTTGCTCCTGCTTGTTGATCTCGCCGACGATGCGGAAGATTTCGGCGACGAGCATGGGCGCGAGGCCGAGCGACGGTTCGTCGAGCATCATCAGCTTGGGGTGCGCCATGAGCGCCCGCCCGATGACCATCATCTGCTGTTCGCCGCCGGAGAGATAGCCGCTCGTGCGGTGGCGCAGATCGCGCAGGCGCGGGAAGTAGTGATACACGCGCTCCAGGTCGGTGCGGACTTCGCGCCCGCCACGGAACACCTGCCCGCCAATGCGCAAATTCTCTTCGACCGAGAGATGCCCGAACAGCGGCCGTCCCTCGATCACCTGCACCAAGCCTTTGCGCACGATCTCCTCGGTATTCTGGTGATCGATGCGCTCGTCGCCCCACGTGATCGTGCCGCGCGTTACCTCGCCGAGTTCCGCCGAGAGCAGCCCGCTGATCGCCTTGAGCGTCGTCGATTTGCCCGCGCCGTTCGCACCGAGCAGCGCGACGACCTGCCCCGGCTTGACCTGAAACGACACGCCGCGCAGCACGAGGATCACGCTGTTATAGGTCACTTCAATGTTGTTGACAGAGAGCATAGGCACGTCCTCAAACAGGGAGAAGAGTTAAAAGTAGAAAGTTAAAAGTTGAAAGTAACTGCACTGTCCTTCACTTTTAACTTTCTACTTTCCCCTTTTAACTTGACTTACGGCACGTCCGCGCCGCCGGGACGCAGATCCGGCGCGGGCGCAAACTCGGTCAGCGGCACGAGCACAGGGATGAACGCCTGCGTGCCATCCGGCAAGTCGACTTTCATCGCATCATCGCCGGAGGTGGCGACGCCGTCACCGGTGGCGTTGAGGAACATCATGGTCGCCATACGGTTGCCATTGACAGCGCGCACGCCGTCCGCGAAGTTCATCTCGTAGAAGCCGAGCGGCGAATACACCATCGACTCGATGGTTTCTTTGATCGCTGCGCCATCGACCGCGTCGAGGCTGCCAACGCGATTTACCGTCTGGATGTACATTTCGATGTAGGTGTCCACCGTCGCCCAGCCGAGCAGGTAGGCGATATTCTGCGTGGACAAGCTGCGTTCATTCGCCGCCGCCTGCTCGTTGATCAGCGCGATGCCGGGTTCGGCGCGTTCCGACCACCACAGGAAGGGCAGCGAACCGACGATCCCGTTGACCGCAGGCAGACCATCCGAGCCGAGCGCCGTGCGGCTGAGCAAACCGACCGACGTATCCAGCGCCCAGTTGACGCCCGCCAACTGCACATCTTCTTCAAGGCCGAGATCAACGACCGTCTTGGCGATCATGAACGGCCCGGAGGCCAGTGAGTTGGTATACAGGATGTTCGCGCCTGCATCCACGAGGTTGAGCACGTTGCCGCTGATGTCCGTCGCCGTCGGCAGGAAGTATTCCGGCGTTTCCAGCATGCTGACGCCCTGCGCCGCGCAGTAGGCCATCGTTTCTGGCGTGAAGGCTGACGAACCGAACGCGCCCGGCCAGCTAATGTAGCCGATCACGGGTTCGGGGTACTGTTCCGGGTTCGCGCCGACATACGCGCAGAACGAACCGATCTGATCGGCATACAGCGGGTTAGTGGCGTAAATCCAGCCGGAGGTCGCGCCATCTTCGCCATACAGCCCCGCGACCGAACCCGCCGAGATGAACGCCGGGATTTCGTCTTCCGCCAGTTGATCGCGCAGCAGTTCGGCATCGCCGGAAGCGTACAGCACGATCACATCCGGTTTCGGATCGAGCGAGGAATAGGCGTCATACGCGGCCTGCGTCTGCGCGAGGTCGCCACCCGTGTCGCGGTTATCCTGCACGATGGTCGCGCCGCAAATACCGCCGCGCGCGTTGAAGTACGCCGCCGCATCCGCCAGACCCGCCAGCAGCGGCTGGGTGATGAAGGCATACGACCCGCTGATATCGCCAAAGTGGTAGACCGTAACCTGCTGCCCGGTCAAATCCACTTCACAGTCGGAATGCTGAATGAACTCCGGCAGTTCTTCTTGCGCAAACGCCGGAACGACCAATAGGGATAGTAAAACGATGAACAGCACTACTTTTTTCATGTGAAACGCTACCCTTTCATAAAAATACTTTGACGCCGCGCTCACAGATTGGAGTACGGACGCCGCTTCCACGCGATTTTGAAGATTTCCCACCGATGCGCCAAGCCTCGCGGCGCGGCGATTAGGAACAACATGAGCGCCGTCCCGAACAGCAGGGGACTGAGCGCGGCGTAGATGTTCACCGGGTCGATGAACGGGAGCAGCGTGGGCAGAAACGAAACGAGCACCGGGATGATCGCCGGGATAAGGTTTTGCTGGAGCAAATTGACGAACGCTACGCCGAACACGGGAGCCAGTGAGAAGCCTGCCCCGCCGATCACCAGCATGGCGAGCAGCTCAATCGAGCGGTCGAGCAGGAATTTGTCGAGCGTCAGGCTGTTCGACTCAAAGGCCAGCAGACAGCCTGCGATCCCCGCGTAGAACGCGCTCAGGAAGAAGGCTTGCAGCTTATAGCTGAATACGTTGATGCCGAGCAGCTCCGCGGCGAGGTCGTTGTCACGGATAGAGATGAACGCCCGCCCGATGCGCGTGCGCGTCAGGTTGCGCGCCGCCAGCATGAGGAACACCGAGAGCAGGATGATCACGTAGTACATGGCTGATTCGTGCGCGAGGCTGAGGCCGAACAGCGTCGGCACGGGCACATCGAGCGGGCGCGAGCCGTTGGTCAGCGGCTCAAGCGGGTAGCGCAGCAGCCAGGGGATGATGAACTGCGCGGCCAGCGTCGCCATCACCAGATAGAAGCCCTTCACGCGCAGCGACGGCAGTCCGAACAGCAGCCCGACCACGCCCGTGAACAGCGCCGAGACGGGCAGCGCGATCCAGAATGACATGCCGAACTGCCGCGCCAGCACTGCCGACGAATACGCGCCGACGGCCATGAAGGCCGCGTGTCCGAGCGAGAGCTGCCCCGTATAGCCGACGAGGATGTTCAAGCCCTGCACGGCGATCACGAAGATGGCGATGCGGATGATCGTGCCGATCCACAACTGCGGCACGAGATTGAGCCCGAACGGCCCCTCGACCGTCAGCAGCGGGATGATCAACAGCAGGATGAATAACCCGTTCGCCAGCACGCGGTCAAAGATCGTGCGGTTGAGCGCGATATCCTGCGCGTATTTGGTATCAAACACCCCGGAGGGGCGAATATTCGCGGACATAAAGACTCCTAGTTAAAAGGTGAAAGTTAAAAGTTAAAAGTAAAAGAGATGGTGTTCACTTTTAACTTTCTACTTTTAACTTTCAACTCTAAATTCTTTCTATTCTTTTCTCACCAAACAGCCCATCCGGTCGGATGACCAGCACGATCATCAGAATGACATAGGGCGCGAGTTCGGTGCCGACCTGCGTGCCGGGAAACAGCAAATTCGACAGTTCTTGCGCCAAGCCGATCACCAGCCCGCCGATCAGCGCGCCGGGGATCGACTCCAACCCGCCGAGCAAGACCGCCGGGAAGGCCAGCAGCGCCAGCAGCGGCAAATTGAGCGAGAGGCTGGTCGCGCCGCCTTGCAGCACGCCCGCGACCGCCGCCAGCAGCGCCGCAATCGCCCAGGCGATTGCCAAAATGGTGCGCACGCGCAAGCCGACCGACTGCCCAAGCTTTTGATTTTCGGCAATCGCGCGCATGGACAGGCCGACGTTGGTGAAGCGGAAGAAAGCGACGAACACGCCGAAGGCGATCAGCGCGAGCAGGAACGCCACCAGCAGATCGGCGCGCACGTTGATCGGACGCTCGAACGCGCCTTCGCCAAAGCGGATTTGCGCGGGGATGCCCAACTGCTGCACGCCCGCGAACACTTGCAGCGGCAGTTCCACGCTGCCCCAGATCAACTGCGTGATGCCGTGCAGGAGTTCAGAGACGGCGAGCGTCATCAACACCATCGCGAACAGCGGTTGACCGATCAGCGGGCGAATGTTGAAGCGTTCGATCATAAGCCCGATCAGCACGCCGCCAATCGCCGCCGCCGTAATGGCGCGGATCAGTTCCCACTGGTCGCCCTGCAGGGAGAGGATCACGGCGAGGAGCGCTGTCCCGCCCGCCAGCACGAGCAGGTTGCGCGGCTCGGCCAGGCTGCGCCAACTGTTGGTCGTCATGACCATGATGCCCGTGACGAGCGGCAAGCCAATCGCCGCGATGGGGGAGACCGCCGGGGCGGAGAAGAAGCTGAAAAAGATTAAGCCGCCGAGCAGCATCATCCAGCCGTGCGCGAAGTTGAACACGCCGGACGCCTTGTTGATGATGACGATGCCGAGTGCGATCAGTGAGTACACGCCGCCGACTAACAGCCCCGTGATGGTGCTCTGCACGAGACGGTACGGTCGCTGCGCCCCGATGATCGGCAGCAGCCACGCGAGGATCAGCAGCGTGACGATCAAGTACGCGCTGATAATCAGGTAGCGGCGGTTGGTTCGAAAAGTCTGTGTAAGTGCAGCCAAATTCAATAACCCTTTTTGCTCTAATTCTTGCTTTATTGGAACCGCCCCTCACCCCCGGCCAGCGCTGGAGGGCGACCGTGACGAGCCGGATAGTTCATCGTAGGGGCGACCCTATGTGGTCGCCCGTTGTGCGCGGGGACATAGCCCCGCCCCTACAAAACCCCCATCTTTTCGCCCCTCTCCACCCGGAGAGGAGGCGGAGTGGTGAGACGAATGCACCGTTGCGCGTCCCTACTCAATCCTCAGTCCTTTAAGCCTCAGTCCTCGTCTCTACACCGTGCACACCCGCACCGCTGTCTCGACCACGCCCGTGCGTCCGTCGCGATACTTGACCTCCGCGCTGACCGTCACGCGGTCGCGGTTGCCATACATCGCGTCGAGCATCTCGCCGTACTTCTGTTCCAGCGTGCGGCGGCGCAGCTTGCGCGTCCGCGTCAGCTCGTTTTCGTCCGCGTCGAAAGCCTTGTGCAGGATCACGAACTTACGCACGCGGGCGGCTTCGGGCAGCGTCTTGTTGACGCGCTCCACCTCGCGCTTGATGAGGTCGTAGACTTCCTGCTTCTGCGACAGATCGACGAAGGTCGTGAACGCCAAGCGATTCTTCTCCGCCCAGCGCGCCACATTGTCGAAGTTGATGTTCACGATCGCCGTGACGTAGTGCATGTCGAAACCGCCGACCGTCATCACGTCCTGAATGTACGGGCTGAACTTGAGTCGCCCTTCGATGTACTGCGGGCTGAACTTCTCGCCGTTCGCCAGTTCGATCATGTCGCTCACGCGGTCGAGGTAGATCAGGTGGCCGTCCTCATCGAAGAAGCCCGCGTCGCCCGTGTGGAAGAAGCCGTCAGCATCGAGCGCGCTGGCCGTTTTGGCCTCGTCCTTGTAGTAGCCGCCGAAGACCGCGCGGCTGCGCACCCAGACCTCGTTATCCGCGCCAAGCTTGATCTCGACGCCCGGGCAGGGCAAGCCGACCGTTTCCATTTTGATGTTCCGCTCGTAGTGCAGCGTGTGCGCTTGACACTCGGTGCTGCCGTACAGGTTTTTGAGCGACACGCCGACCGCGCGGAAGAAGCGCAGTTGATCCGGGCTGAGCGACGCGCCGGAGGTGTAGGCGTGGCGCATGCGCGTCATGCCGATTTTGTCGCGCAGCGGCTGGAATACGGCCAGATCGCCGAGCACTTTCAGCGCGCGCAGATGAATCGGCACGGCCTTGCCCGCATCCTCGTATTCCTCAATCTTGTACGCGATCGGCAGGAACAGGTTGAACAGCGTCCGGTTGAGCCACGTGCTGTCATTGATACGCATCTGCATGGTGCTGGCGAGGTTCTCCCAGATGCGGCTGGGGAACAGCAGCGAACTTGGCGCGACTTCGCGGATGTCGTGCTGCACGGTCGTTGGGCTTTCGGGGAAATTGACCGTCACACCCATCATCACGTGACTCGTCAGCCCGAGACTCTGCTCGGTGATCCACGCCAGCGGGCTGAAGGACACGTAGTTATCGGTCGGGTAAACGGGAGCGACCGACGTCGCGTGTTTATTCCCATAAATCAGGTTGCGGTGGCGGATCATGGCGCCTTTGGGCAGGCTGGTTGTGCCGGAGGTATAGCTGAACAGCGCTACATCGTCGCCTTGACCCGCGGCGATCATCTGCTCGAACGCGCCCGTGTGATCCTTGGCGTACTCGCGTCCCAACGCCTCCAGCGCGTCGATGCTTAACAGCCAGTCGTCGGTGTAATTCCCTAGCCCCTTGTCATCCCAGTAGATCACCTTGCGTACGTTGGGGATTTTCTCGCGGATGGCCAGCGCCTTATCGCACTGTTCCTGATCATGTGCGAACAGGATGACCGCGTCGCTGTTATCGACCACGTAGGCGAGTTCTTGCAGATTAGCGTCGGTGAAGATCGCCGTAGTGACGCCGCCGACCGCCCAGGTTGCGATCTCCGCCCAGTAGAATTCCGGGTCGTTTTCGCCGATCAGCGCGACTTTCTCGCCGCGCGTCAGGCCGAGGCTGGCCAGTCCCAGGGCCATATTGCGCACGCGCTGGTGCACCTCGTTCCATGTGTACTCCTGCCAGATGCCGAAGCGTTTTTTGCGCATGGCCACCCGGTCGCCGAGTTCGGCCACCCGCTTGCTGAAGTTCTTCGGCAGCGTGTCGGCGTCGGTGGCGAGCGGTGGGAGTTCGATGCGCTCTTTGGCTACATAGACTTTTTCGCTCGTCATACGTTGGCTTCCTGACCTAAATACGCCTTGATGACGCGGGGATCGCGCTTGATGTGATCCGGCGTGCCTTCGGCGATCTTTTGCCCAAAATCCAGCACCATGACGCGGTGCGAAATATCCATCACCAGCCCCATGTCGTGCTCGATCAGCACGATGGTCATGCCCTGTCGCTCGTGGATGTCGAGGATGAAGCGCGCCATGTCTTCCTTCTCTTCGACATTCATGCCCGCCATCGGCTCGTCGAGCAGCAGCAGCGACGGTTCGAGCGCCAGCGCCCGCCCCAATTCCACGCGTTTGCGCAGACCATAGGGCAGCGCGCCCACCGTCACCTTACGAATGGCTTCCAGTTCCAGAAAGTCGATGATTTTCTCGACGACTTCCCGATGCGCGATCTCCTCGCGTTTCGCCGCGCCGACGAACAACGCCCCGGTGAGCATGTTCGCTTTCATGTGAATGTGCCGGGCGGCCATCAAGTTGTCGAGCGTGGTCATGTTGGTGTAGAGGGCGATGTTCTGGAAGGTGCGCGAAATGCCGAGTGGCGCGCGTTTGTAGGGCGGCAGGGCGGTGATGTCACGCCCGTCAAAACGGATCGCCCCCGCTTGTGGCCGGTAAAACCCGTTGATGCTGTTGATCAAGCTGGTTTTACCCGCGCCATTGGGGCCAATCACAGCGAAAATCTCGCCGCTATTCACTTGGAAATCAACGTTTTGTAATGCTTTAATACCACCGAAACTCAAAGAGATGGCATCGACGTGCAGTTTCACTGCCATGCAGTTTTCCCAAAAATCTAAATTAAATCTAATCAGTTATCATCTTGTGAGTTTATCGTAGCATTTTTCGAAAGGTCAAGCAACTTATCATCAGATATTCATATAGAAAACGATTACATGAGCCTGAACGCGAAATTCGGTATCCTCATCTATGCTCTGCCTATAGAATGTGATTAGGTTTACGACCAGTAACAGGAGTTGATCGATGCAATTATCTGCTGAAGACCGCGCCAGTTTGCTCGATACGCTGCAGACTCGGTTTCAGAAGCATATGCAGCGCCATGCCAGCCTCGAATGGGCGCCCGTCTTGGCGAAGCTCGAAGCGCAGCCGGATAAACTGTGGTCGCTCGCGGAGATGGAGCGCACGGGCGGTGAACCGGATGTCGTCGGTTACGATCAGGCGACCGGGGAATTTGTGTTTTTCGACTGCTCCGCCGAAAGCCCGGCGGGTCGCCGCAGCCTATGCTATGACCGGGCGGCGTGGGACGCGCGCAAGGAGAATAAGCCCGCCTCCAGCGCCATGGAGCTGGCCGCGGCGCTCGGCGTTGAACTGCTGACCGAAGACCAATATCGTGAGCTGCAGCGGCTCGGGAAGTTTGATCTGAAAACGTCGAGCTGGCTGCAAACGCCCCCTGCCATTCGCGAACTCGGCGGCGCGATCTTCGGGGATCGGCGCTACAACCACATTTTCGTGTACCACAACGGCGCCGATTCGTACTACGCCGCGCGCGGCTTTCGCGGGGTGCTGCGGGTGTAAAACAGCGAGGTCTAGCCGCCCAACCAGGCCGAGAACAGGAGCGCGAGCAGCACGAGTTCGATCAGAATCACGACGAAGGCGATGCCCGCACTCATGCTCCAACCGCTGCTCACTTCGAGAATCGCTTCCTCAGGCTTGTCCGGGTTGTAGAACACGAGAACGCTGTCGCCGGGTGGGTAGGCCCGCACGATGTCGTGCGCCCATGACTGCGCCGTCGACCCATCGATCCCATCCAGACTGATCTGGCGGCTGCGGCATAGTCGCCCATTCGCGGCGTATTCGTAGACGACATCTGGCTTGAACATCCGGTTGGAACCGCCGTCGTCATCGGTGCTTAAGTAGGTCACCACAGCGGATGAAATGATGCGGCCGTCTGCCCGCGCCCAGCGCCGACTTGAGCGCGTTTTGAACACGGTGCGGAGCAGGAACAGAAGGACGATGCCGAGGACAAGGATGAACGGGGCGAGAATCAACGTGAGGACGAGGCGCACATCTTCCATGAGGCATGCTCCTGAGTGTTGTGTGCGAGTGCCATAGGTCTATTGTAGGCCGATTTGGCGTTCCCGCTGAGGGACGAGCAGGCGAGATTTGCGGTGCTGAGATGACGATAGTTCAATTCGAGACTACGGCATGTAGGGGAGGGGCTTGCCCCTCCCGTTCGCGGGCGAGGGAAAAGGCTATTTCACAATTGCCGAATCACGCCCCTCACCCCCTTAGCCCCCTCTCCCACGCAAGCGGGGCGAGGGGGAATCGGTCTCCCCTCCCTGAATTCGGGGAGGGGTTGGGGGTGGGGTAGATAGGTAGCTTACCGATTCTGAAATGAGTTCACGTGTCGCCCTCGGCCCCGCTTGTGTGAGAGACAGCGGTAACGATGAACTCTACACGTGCCCATCCAGCCACGCGGTGATCTCGCGCAGCACGGTGGCTTTGTCGCGCTCATTCATGATCTCGTGGCGCATGCCCGGGTACAGCTTGAGCGTCTTGTCTTTGGATGAGGCGCGCTCATACGTCAACTGGCTGCCGGACGGGTTCACGAGCTGATCTTCCGCGCCGTGCATGACGAGGAGCGGCAGCGTGAGGTTCGCCAACTGCCCGCGCACCTTCTTGGCCGTCTCGTTGAGCGCCACGCCCAACCCGACGCGCATATTCGCCTTGTAGTTCAGCGGATCATTGTTGAAGTCGATGACCACCTGCGGATCGGTCGAGAGCACGTCGTTGCCCGTCGAGGGCAGGAGCGGCAGCGTCGGCACGATGCGATTCAGCACGTAGCCGAGCTGAATCATCAGCGGGCTGACGTTCGCATCGGCATTGACGGGCGCGCCGGAGATCAACAGCCCGGCGATTTCGGGTTGGTAGCGCAGCGTGAACGCCAGTGAGATCAGCGCGCCCATACTGTGACCGAGCACGAAGACTTTTTTGCCGGGGTGTTGGGGCTTGATGCGATCCAGATACTCTTTCATGTGCGTCACCGGGCGGTCAAAGTCTTTGATGAAGGCGCGCAGTCCGTCGCTCTGCCCGTGCCCCTCGTGATCCAGCGCGTAGGTGGCGTAACCCGCGTCGACCAACGCCTGCATCACATGTTTGTAGCGCCCGCAGTGTTCCCCATAGCCATGCACGACCAGCACGACCGCTTTGGGAACGCCCGCAGGTTGGTGGTTGGTGATGAAGATTTTGGTGCCATCTTTGGTCGTAAAGAAGTCATTGTTCATAGAAGCCTCTATCTCTGCCTGGGTGGTCGTCAGTGCTCAATCAGTGGTACGCGTACAGGTCAGGTCGAAATCATGCTCCCAATTTTTGGCCGTGAGCGATTTCTCCCAACGGGCGGTAATCGTGTTGCCATCCTCGCTGAATGTCCCGATGAAGCGCTGCGCAAAGTCGGGTGCGTCGCGCCAGAGCTACCATTCCCGGTCCTCGAGGCGCATCAGATACACGCGATTGACGCCGCGCGAGTCCGAGTACACCATCGAATAACTATCTAGAGTGTCATCGGCGCCGATGATCGCTTCGGTTTTCGGAAAACGCGGATCATCGATTTGCGTCCGGTAGATGACGAAAGCCTTGCCGGGCAGCCATTCAAACGAGGCGCGCCCGTGATGGCTCAGGGGTTCACCGGGTAATTTGATTTCAAGGTTCCAGTTGCCAATCAACTTGTTCAACCGCGTCAGGGAGGTCGATTGCTCGCTCATGGGCGTGCTCCTCTCATGCTGAACATTACATATTGACTGACGCTGCCGGACCGCCGAACCTTACAGCGAGAGCGGTTCGTCTAGGCGCATCCACGTGCGCCCGATGCGAAACAGCGAACCGGGGCGCAGGCTCGTGCGTCCCTGCACGGGCTGTTTCTCCCGTTCGACGTACGTGCCGTTGCGGCTGTGCATATCTTCCAGCCAGAACGAGAGTAAAAACGGGTCGGCGACCGACTCCGTCGCCGTGACTGGGGCGCACACGCAGCCCAAGCGCGCGTGCAGGCGTGACACCTGATTGTCGAACGGCAGATGTACGTCGCAGCCTTCGCGCCGCCCGATATTCAGCACCAGCTCATCGCCGATTTCCGGCTGCTCAAAGTGCACCGTGCGCCCGTCCAGCGGGCCGCTCATAAACGTGATTGTGAATTCTTTGTCCAACTAACCTCACCCCCAGCCCTCTCCCCAGCTCGATTGAGGAGCGACATGTGACAAATAGAAGCCTTACTCAACCTCACCCCCGTCCCCTCTCCTAGAGGAGAGGGGAGACAGGCGGAGTCTTCAAGTCCCCTCTCCCAAGGGCGAGGGGATTTAGGGTGAGGTTAGACAAAGTGTCGATACTGAAACGATCTCATACCTTGCCCAAGAATCCCTACGAAACAGCGGTTCCACGCCTACCCTTCGCTGTCGAGATGATTCTGCGCCTGCTTGATCTTGCGGCGGGTCGGTTCATGGGCGGGGTCAATCGCCAGCGCCCGCTCAAAGGCCGCTACCGCGCGCTCGTAATTCTCGATCATCAGCCATGTGTCGCCATAATTATGCCAGAACCACGCGTCATCGGGGTTGAACTTCACGGCCTGTTCGTAGGCTTCCAGCGCTTGATCCCACTTGCTGAGCGCGGCATACGCCAAGCCCATGCCGTTCCACGCCCAGCCATAGGTTGGTTCAAGGCCGACCGCCTCTTCGTAGCAGTCAACTGCTTTCTGATGTTCGCCCAGCCGCCGCAGCACCTGACCGCGCCGTGCCCACGCAATCGCGTTACTGGGTAAGGCACTCGTTGCCAGTTCGATGATGGCGAGCGCATCTTTCTTTTTGCCCATTTCCAGCAGCAGATCGACCAGATTGGTGTAGTACCAGATCACGTAGCCATCTTCGCTGAGCGCGCGTTCGTAGCTGGCCAGCGCTTCTTCGCGCCGACCGAGCGCCTCCAGCGCCAGCCCGCGCCCGTTCCACGCCCACGCGTAATTCTGGTTGATGCCGAGCGCTTTGTCATAGGCTTTGAGCGCGTCGTCGTGGCGGTCGAGGCGGCGGCAGGCTTGGCCGAGCTTCGCCCACGTTTCCGCGTGATCCGGGTGCTGGCGCGCCGACTTTTCGAGCGTCTCGGCGGCGGCGCGGAAGTGATTGAGCGCGAGCAGCGTCTCCGCGAGGTTGTACCAGTACCACACGTCACCGGGGTCGATGTCCGTCGCCTTGCGGAATGACATCAGCGCGTCATCATGCCGACCGAGCGCCGCCAGCGTCAACCCGCGCCCGTTCCACGCCCACGCGTAGTTCGGTTCGTAGTCGGTGGCCGCGGTGTAGGCTTTGAGCGCATCTTCCTGACGGTCAAGGCGGCGGTACACCTGACCGAGTTTCGCCCACAGCTTCCCGTTTTTAGGATCGGCTTTGAGCGCGCCGTCGAGCAGCACCGCCGCCTGTTCCGCCTGATTGAGCGAGAGCAGATTATCGGCTTGCTGCATGAGATAGAGCGCGTCTTCCGGTGCGGCGGCCGTCGCCTGCTGGAAGGATTCGCGCGCGTCGTCGCGCCGACCGAGCGCCTCCAGCGTGATTCCGCGTTCATTCCACGCCCACGCGTAATCTGGCTCGATTTGCAGCGCGCGGTCATAGGCTTTGAGCGCTTCGTCGTAGCGCCCGAGTTGGCGCAGCACGTTGCCGAGCCGCGCCCACGTCCGCGCGTGGTTGGCATTGACCTGCGTCGCCCGTTCGAGGATCGGCAGCGCGTCATCATGCCGACCGAGCAGCGCGTAAACGTTGCCGAGGTTGTACCAGTGCCATACATCGCCCGGCGCGATTTCGGTGGTGCGGCGGTACGATTCGAGCGCTTCGGCGTGTCGCCCCAACTGTTCGAGCACGATGCCGCGCCCATTGAGCGCCCACGCGTAATCCGGCTGCAGATCGATGGCGCGGTTGTAAGCCGTCAGCGCTTCGTCGAGGCGGCGCAGATAGCGCAGCACCTGTCCCATTTTCGCCCAGCTAAACGCGTGCCGGGCATCGACGCGCACCGCTTCCTGCGCTGATTCCAGCGCCTCTTCGTATTCGCGCAAATCGACCAGCAGTTCGGTGATGTTGTACCAGTGCCACACTTCTTTCGGCTCGTAGCGCGCCGCCCGCTTGAAGGCGTGCAGGGCTTCGCGGTAGTCGCCGAGCATTTTGAGCACAAGGCCGTAGCCGTTCTGCGCCCAGGCATACGTCGGCTTGAGCCGAATCGCCTGCTGATACGCTTCCAGCGCCTGCGGGTACTGATGCAGGTCGCGGTGCAGTTGACCGAGCTTCGCCCACGTTTCGACGTGCTCCGGGTCGATCTTCAGCGCTTGCTGGAAGTAGCTCAAGGCTTCGCCAGAGCGTTCCATACTGCGCAGCACGTCCGCCTGATTCGTCCAGTTCCACGGGTCATTGGCGTCGAGCCCGGCGGCGGTCTTGTGACAGGCGAGTGCCTGCTCGTAGTCGCCTAACCGCTCGTAGACGATGCCTTTGCCCTTCCACGCCGAGATGTTGTTCGGCTGAATCTCCAGCGCTTTGTCGTAGCACACCAGCGCCTCGCGGTAGCGTTCCAGCAGGCGCAGCGTGCGGCCTTTGCGCGCCCACGCCCACGCATACTCCGGCTGCAAAGTCAGCGCCTGCTCGTAGGCGATCAGTGCTTCGTCATAGCGCCGCAGTTCGGTGAGCGAATAGCCTTTGTCGACCAGTTCGCGCGCTTCCAGCGCCTGCCCGGTGATTTCGAGCACGGGCGGCAAGCCCGTCACCCGTGTGTAGATGTCCGTTAGCCGATCCGCGACTTCGCTCCACGTCGCCGGGCGCCTGGCCGGGTCTTTTTCGAGGCAGGCGCGCAGCAGGTCGCGCAGTTCTGGCTGATCGGGCGGCAGGGCGGCGAGCGTCGGCTCTTCTTCGAGGTGGACGTGCAGCCACGCCTCGAATTTCTTGACCGAGAAGATTGTCTGCCCGGTGAGCATTTCGTAGAGCATGCAGCCGAACGAATAGATGTCCGAGCGCATGTCTACGTCGACCGAGCGGCACTGTTCCGGCGACATGTACGGCGCCGTCCCGATGATCGCGCCGACGCGGGTCAGGCGTTCGCTGGCGGGCGCGGCATCGTCGTCCGTCAGGAAGGTCACGTCTTCGGCTTCGAGCGAGCGCACGAGGCCGAAATCGGTCACTTTGGCGATGCGCTCGTGCGTCACCAGAATGTTCGCGGGTTTGAGGTCGCGGTGCACCAACCCCGGCACACGCTGCGTCGCATGCTGCATGCCGAGCGCGATGTGCAAGCCGAATTCCAGCGACTGCTGAATATTCAGGCGTTTGTGGTCGATCCAACTGCGCAGGTCGGCTTCGAGTCCGTCCGGCCCGCTGATGTGTTCGAGGATGATGTATGGCTGCCCGCCGATGTTCTGCACCAGCCGCGCCGCCACGATATAGCGGTGCTTCTCTAAGCGCACCCACGTCAGCGCTTCTTGCATGAAGCGCTTGACCGCGCGGTCGTTTTCGAGGAACTTGGTCTGGAACGTCTTGAGCGCCACCGCTTCGCGTTCGTTTCGGTCATAGCACAGGTAGACGACGCCCATGCCGCCGCGCTTGACCAGCACTACTTCATAGCGGTCGCCGATCACATCGCCGACGTCGAAGGCGTCGCTGTCGTCGCGGGTGTGCGGGCGGCGGTGCACGGGCTTGGACGTAATGCGCTGCTGCGGCTGACGCGGCAGTTCGTCAATCGAAATCAGGTCGAGCCGCCGCGCATCGTCGACGCGCGTTTCGCTCACATTTGAGTCTTCGTCCAGCGGGATGGGCAGGGCGGAATCCGCCCGAGTCATGTCGGCGGCGGTCGCATCGCTGATGCCCATTGGGCTGTCACTGTAAGCGACCGTGTACTCTTCCACGACGGTCGGCTGCAGGGGCGCCGCGCCGCTGTCGGGCAGCAGATCGCCGCTTGCACCGCCGCGGTAGGCGGTCAGCATCTCGTTGATCAACTGCACGTCAATCGACGTGCCTTCTTCGAGCAGCGCCGTCTCCTCGTCCATCTCTTCATCGCCCGCCAGCGCCCACAGCACCACGGCGACGTTCTTACGCAGTGGGTTGATGCGGGCCACGTCGATCAACCAGTCTGTGTACAGGTCAATGGCGCGGATGGCGGCAGCGCGGTCGACATTCGTCTGCGCGTGTTTGAGCGCGCGGCGGTACGCCGTCAGCGTTTTGCCGACGTAGAAGATCAACAGGCGGTCATGCGGGGTGATCGATTGGCGCGCGCACAGGTCGCCGAGGGCAAAGTAATCGTCTGGCTCGGTACGGCGCAAGGCCACGCGCCCCAACTGCCGAATCTCGCGGTTGGGGTCGGTGGCGAACATGTCACGCTGGTCGTGCGGGTGGTTCTGACGGAGCAGCCGGTCACCCGCAGCCGGGCTGGTGCGCCCGGTCTGTGGGACAGGAGGGATGGTCATGAATGCGTCGCCTGAGTTTCAAAGCGCAAGCCATTTTCGTCCACATCCACAATGATCGTGTCGCCGGGGACGAAAGTATCTTCGAGAATCTTGGAACTGAGCGGGCGCGTCAAAATGCGCTCGATGGCGCGGCGCAGCGGGCGTGCCCCATTGACCGGATCATAGCCCTTCTGCAAGATGTATTCGCGCGCCTCATCTTTGATCTCCAGCGTGAGTTTCTGCTCGCGCAGGCGGGCGTACAGCTCTTCAAACTGGCGATCCAAAATCAGGCGCAGCGTGGCCTGCGAAAGTTCGTGGAACACGACCACTTCGTCCACACGGTTGAGGAATTCCGGGCGGAAGTAACGGCTCAGGTAGGCGGTGTAATCGGGCACGCGCGTTGACCCGGTGAAGCCAATCACCTTGCCCGTCTCTTCCGTGCCGATGTTGCTGGTCATGATGAACACCGAATGCCGCGCGTCGACATAGCGCCCGTGCGCGTCGCTCAGGCGGCCTTCGTCGAAGACCTGAAGGAAGATGTCGTAGACTTCCGGCGCGGCCTTCTCGATCTCGTCCAGCAGCACGACCGAATAGGGCTTGCGGCGTAGCGCATCGGTGAGCTGACCGCCGCGCTGATTGTCCTTGTAGCCGGGCGGCGAGCCGATCAAGCGAGCGACGGTGTGCGCGTCGTGGAATTCGGACATGTCGAGGCGGATCATCGCTTCGTCGCTGCCAAACAGGAATTCCGCCAGCGCGCGCGCCAGTTCAGTTTTGCCCACCCCGGACGGGCCGAGGAACAGGAAGACGCCAATCGGGCGATCCGGGTCACGCAGACCCGCGCGCGCCGTCTTGATCGCGTCGGCGATGGTTCCGACCGCTTCATCCTGCCCGATCACACGCTTGAACAGCGTCTTTTCGAGTTCCGAGAGGCGGCGGCGTTCGTCCTTGGTCAGCTCGTTGAGCGGGATGCCCGTCCATTCGGAGAGCACGGCGGCGATATTCTCCACACGCACTTCCTCCGCCGACTTGGCATCCGGTTCGTCATCCTGAATGGTGCGGATGGTGACGCGCGCGCAGGCTTCGTCCAGCAGGTCGAGCGCCTTGTCAGGTAGGCGGCGATCCGGCAGGTAGCGCACGGACATACGCACCGCCGCTTCGAGCGCTTCCGGGCGAATGGCGACGCCGTGATGCTGTTCCAGCCGCTTGCGCTGCCCGGTCAAGATCGTTAGCGTGTCCGACTCGCTCGGTTCTTCAATGTCGATGGGGCGGAAACGCCGATCCAGCGCCGGGTCCTGCGCGATGGCGCGGCGGTATTCTTCGTGCGTGGTCGCGCCGATGCAGATGATCTCGCCGCGCGCCAGTGCTGGTTTGAGGATGTTGGCGGCGTCGAGGTTGCTGTCAATGGTGTCGCCCGCGCCGACGATGGTGTGAATCTCGTCGATGAACAGGATCACGTTGCCCGCGCGCGTCGCCTCTTCGACGATGCCGATCAGTCGTTCTTCGAACTGCCCGCGCAGGCTCGTGCCCGCCACCAGCGTGCCGATCTCGATTTGCACGATGCGCCGGTTAAGCAGCGACTTGGGCGCGGTGCCGTCGTGGATGGCCCAGGCCAACCCTTCGACCACCGCCGTCTTGCCGACCCCCGCGTCGCCGAGCAGCAGCGGATTATTCTTCTTGCTGCGGGCGAGCGTGCGCGCCACCTGCCGGATTTCGCGTTCGCGCGCAATGGCCGGGCTCAGTTTGCCGTCCGCGGCTTGCGCAGAGAGATCGCGCCCGTACTTGTCGAGCAGGGGCGTGGGCATGCGGCTGGGCGATGTGTGGCGCGGCGGCGGGTCAATTTCGACCGAGTCTTGCAGGAATTCGTCCGACATGAACTCTTCCATGTCGAACAGGTCGTCGGCGTCATCCGACGCGATGGGGCTGGCGGCAAGTTCCTTCTCGTACGCTTCGGTGAGCAGCCGCTGCAGCCACTGGTTGACGTTGAAGCCCATCTCCACAAGCTTGCGGATGGGCACGCTCTCGCCTTCCTGCAGCATGGCGAGCAGCACATGCGACTCTTCGACTTCGTCGGCCTCTTCACGGTCGGCGAGGAAGATCGCCAGCGATAAAACCATCTCGGCGCGCGGCGTGAGCGGGAGGATATTATCGAGAGCGCCTTCGCCCGTCCCCACTTCCCGGCGAATTTCATTGCGCACGGTGCGTGGAGTCAAGCCGGCGCGGCGCAGCAAATTGGAAGTTGCGCCGTTGTCGATTTTGGTCGCCACGATGAAGAGATGCTCGACGCCGACATAGTTATGGCCCAATCGACGCGATTCTTCCGACGCGGCGGCCAGCAAGCCCGCGCAGCGTTTACGGATTTCCTTCTCTGGAATATCAGGCGGAGGTGTCACAGGTTCGTCCTGAAATAAGTCTTATACCTGAAGTCTCTGGCAAGTATAACGCAAAGGCGACCCATTCGTGAAAAAGAACTTTTTACCAAATTCGCATTTTCCCGTAGCCACTTGTGTTCGCGCTTTTGCGCGTCCGCTTTCCGACCCCACCCCCGGCCCCTCCCCGAATTCAGGGAGGGGAGACAGATAGCATTCGCTGAATGGGCTTTGTTCGTAGGGATGCGATTTATCGCGTCCGCCTTCCGACCCCACCCCCAGCCCCTCCCCGAATTCAGGGAGGTGAGCCAACCACGCTCGCCGCGCCGAAACAGTTTTGTAAAGACGAGGCATGAGCCTATTTCACAATTGGTGAAAACACTTAACCTCACCCCTGACCCCTCTCCTAAAGGAGAGGGGAGAAAGGCGCGATTTTTAAGTCCCCTCGCCCTTGAGAGAGGGGATTTAAGGCTTGTCCGGTACTCAGCAAAGAAGAGTAGCGAGCGCGCCATCGGGACGAAGGAGGCGGCGGTTCAGATAGAGCCCAAAGTTGT
>JAYRZU010000005.1:0-27003 GCA_041916315.1 Anaerolineae bacterium | reverse complement strand
GCTGACCGTCGAGACGGTCGCCGCCGTCACCGACTCGACCTCATAAGTCGGCGGCGTAAAGCTCACCAGCGTCACTTCAAGGATGGTGTCGGCGGGAAGCTTGAGCTCGTCCACCGCGCTGCCGCCTTCCGGCGTCAGCGTGACTGTCGCATCACTCACGCGCTCATCTGCCAGCACCAGTTTGAGCATCTGCGCGCGCCGCGCTTTGCCGCCGGGCGCGAGACTCGTCAGGTAGTCGCGCAGGCTGGCTTCGATGCCACTGTTGATCGAACTCAACACGCCGCCGGTCACGCCTGCGCCGGAACCCGCCAGCGTGAGCGCCACCGTGACGGCAACGCGCTGGCTTTGCGCCTTGTTCCACAGCACGCGGATGCCTGCCGGGCGGATCTCTTCAATCGTCCGGTCGATAATCGCCTCGATGTTGGGATCATCGCTGGCATGCGCCACTTCGATGCGAATTTCGCCGGGAACGCCGTTCGGCGCTTCCACGACGTTGACATTCTTGACGCCTTCAATCGACAGCAGCCCGAACTTGAGCGCGTCCTGCGTGCCGCGCACCACGCCATGCAAACTTCCGGAGGTGCGGCGGCGCAGTTCGGCGTCGGTTTCCGGCGTGCTCAGCGCGTAGGCAGGCTGCGGGTTGGTGACTTCACTCACGCCGCCGATCAGCACTTCCATGCGATTCAGCGCGCCCGCTTCCACCAGCTTCGTCCCCGGCGACTCGCCGCGCGCGTTCACTTCGCGCGTGGTTTCACCTGGTTCGAGCGTAAGCGCATCGAGCGTGAGGTAGCGCGCCCCGGTCGCATCAACAACGGCGGTGTTCGCCGGAATCGTCACCTGCGACCCGGCTCCGGCATCAGCGCGGCGGGTGAAACGCAGCCGCGCGACCGGGTAGCCCGCCGGAAGGCGGCGTACGCCCACCAGCGCGACAACTTTATCGAGCGACGAACCTTCGGCGGTGTCGAGGAACGCTGAGTCGTAGACGTGTTCGAGCTGCAGATAAGCCATCGCCATTTCGCGCGCCATGGTTTCGATCAGCGTGCGAATCACCGAGCCGACGTTGAGGTCGGTCAGCGGCGTGGGCTGCGTCTGAATCGGGTAGTAGTTGACCGTGAGCGCCGACCCCGGTTTGGGGCGGCGGCCACCCTCACGAAAACGGATGCTGTCTTTGTTGGCATCATCGCCCGTGGTCGAAATCAGTTCGAAATCCGCCGCGGAAAAGCGGTACGACACATCGCGCGCCGCAGCGCCCACCCCAACGACCACCGTGCCTTCGAGGTGCGAAATGCGCCGCACCGGGCGGTTTTGCAGCTTTTCGAGGATGATCGGCACGTCGCCCGAGGGCGCGGTGACTGTTTCGCGCACCGTGCCTCCGGTGAGCGTCGTCAGCATATCGCGCACGATCTCGTCGTAGTTTCGCGTTACGTAACTCACAGCCCCACCTCCAACGTTAGTCCGATGGGCGCGTCGCCCGCGCGCGGCTTGACGGCCAGCGTAAACACGAACGATGACGCGGTCTCTTCATCCGGGTGAAAGGTGACTTCCACCGCCTGATCTTCGACCCGCGGCTCCTGCGCCACGACTTCGAGGATGAACGCCCGGCACAGATTGCGGAGCGCATCCGTCTTGTTGCGCCCGATCAGCTCGTGCAGCCGCGATCCGTAATTCGCGTGACCGAGCGCGGCCAGCGCCCCCCGCGCCGTGAGCAAGCGCAGCATCAGCGCCTGCGCCAGATTCTCGCGGGAACTGACCGTCTGCAAATCGGTCGCTTCGAGCGCATCTGTCCCCGGTAGGCGTTGGCGCAGCACGCGCGTCCGTCCCACCAGATCAAGCGCCGAAGCGTCGTGCGCGACCATGTTCGGGATGACCAGCAGGTCGATGCCGAGGAGGCTGTCGTTAACGTTTGCCATCGCGGTTAGCCGATCATGACGGTGCCAGCGGCGATGATCTGCCCGACTGGAACATCCGCCGGGTCATTGCAGGTCTTCACCGGGTCGCCCATGCGCGCCGCCGCCTTCCCGCCAATCCTGACTGTGGCGCTGCCCATGAACACCGTCCCTTGATTCGCGGGCGGCTTCTGGAAACTCGTCCCCGGCGGCGTTGGGGTGTGCGACGGTTGATTCGTCGCCGTCGAACCGACGACGGCCGCCGCCTGCCCGCCGATCTTGACCGTATTGATCAAGCCGCCATCCAGCTTGCCGCTGAAGGGATGCGGGAGCGGTGTTGGCACCGGGCCGCCGGGCGTCGGCACCATGACAATATGGGTGTCGACGCCGACCACGGTATGGTTCGCGGCTGCTGCTGGTTTGCCCATGTCAGTTCACCTCGACTTGTGCGCCGGAAATTTTGACTTTGGCCGAACCCGAGAGTTCGATCTCATTAGCTTCGAGTTTGAGTTTGCCGGACGACGCCGAAATCGTGATGTCGCCGTCCTTCTTCAGGGTGATCTTTGAGCCGCCCGCCGCAATCTCCGCGCGCCCCCCGCCGCTGCCGAGCACGCTGACCGCCATCTCCCCGACTTTGATCTCGACCTTCTTCTCAGCAATCGTGATCGTCAGTTCGCTGTCCGGCAGTTCCAGCTTGATCGAGGGCTTGTCGCCTTCGACGTCCAGCCGCAGCTTAGGGTCACTCGCCCCGGAGGGCAGCGCCAGCACAATCTGACCGTCGGCGTGCTTGGGCGGGTCTTGATCTGGGTGATACAGCCGCCCGACAATCACGGGCGCGTTGTAATCGCCATCCATGAACACGACCACCACCAGTTCGCCGACCGCGGGAATAGCCACCGCGCCGAGCACGCCCGTTGAGACGGGCACGCGCGGCAGGACGAGTCCCGAATCGCGCATTTCGACGGTTGCCGCGTAATCCGGCGTCGCACCGTCGGCGGGGTAGATGTCGGTCACAACGCCGACCCCGGCGGTCGCGTGCGCCCGCGCTTCGTGCCGCGCAATCCGCGCGATGCTGTCGTAGAGGGCGCTGGTCATCGTCGTGTCCTCATCAGAATAGGCTCCCTAATGCGCCGAGCGCCGCCGCGAGCAAATCACCGAGACCGCCGCCCTCGCCCGTGACCGCCTCGAAGGTGGTCAGACCGCCGTAGTCGGGGCGCAGACGATGCGTGACACGCGTGATGATCCACGGCCCGCCGGAGAGACCATCGGGCATATCCTGTACTTCGATCACCGTGCCGGGGCGCAGCTTGGGCTGCAGATAGCAGCGCGCGCGGACTCGTTTGCCTTGCGCCGCCGCGAATGCATCCGCCGCTGCCGAGGCGGTCGCCGCCGCTTTCGGCACACGCAGCGCCGGCGCCGCCACCCAAATGGCATCCGTTCCCGGCGCCGGCGTGTCCGCAGGCAGGGGATCCACGCTCGGGCGCAAGGCATCCGGCGCTGATTCCGATCCCGCGGTGCCGAACCCGACGCGCAGCCGCTTGGCTGACGTCGCGGGCAGTTCCCGCACCTCGTAATCGATCAGTTCGCGCCCCCAGCGCAGGGCGAGTTCCGGTTGACCTTCGGGCAACTGCATGACGATCAGTTCGCCGTCACCGTTGACTGCGGCTAAACCACCACCCCACCCCGCCAGCTTCGCGATATGTTCCGCCGCCGTGCGCGCTTGGTGCGCAACGTAGGCAGCGAGTGGCAGATCGATATCAATCGAAGCGACTGAGGCGTCAGCCTCACCCGCCAGCGCACGGATCACATCGGCGGCGCTGCTCTTCTCATACGTGCCCGCCGGGCGAGAGCGGGCGAGTTCCGCGCCCGCATCGCCAATCGTTGCTTCGACCGCGCGCGGCGTGCGGCGAAGCGCGCGCACTTTCCCCGTGAGGATCGTGTCCGCGCCTGCACCATCCGCGTCGCCGCTGTCGAGTTCCAGCACGCCGTCATCGTCCGGCGTGGCTTCGAAGCGCACTCCGGCGGGCAGCGTGACCGTCACCGAATTGACGGCGGGCAGCAGCGCCAGCGTCGCCGTGATCGCGACAGCTTGCTCGGTATATTGCAGGTTGCCCAGCGTCACCGACGCCAGCGGTTTGATCGCCACCGTTGATCCTTCTTATCCGAACAAGTCGCCGAGGCTGCGCGCCGCATCCTTGAAGTCCGCGGCAATGTCGCTGATCTCGTTGGTTGTATTGGTGATCGGCTCCATGAAGTTACCGAGCTCCAAGCCGTCGAGGTTCGTCAGCGCCGAGAGCGCATCGATCACATCGAGCGCGGCATCCACGGCTCCGGCAATGTCACCCGCCAAATCTTGCAGGTCGCCGAGAATATCGGTATCAAAGCCGAGATCGCCCAGTCCGAAATCGTCCAGCCCGCCAAACCCGCTGATTTCGGCGGGCGGCGGCAGCGGCGGGCTTTCCGCCAGATGCAGCTCATAGCTGAAGCGATTTTGCTGCCCCGCACTTTCGACCGCCCGCAGCGAGGTGATGACGACCTTCTGCAAGTCGAGCGCGGAGGTGATATCCGCCGAAAACGTCAGTTCCGCGCCGTCAGTCGCTGCTTGCTGCAGCGATTGCAGCGCATCCGCTGCGCCGTCGCCGAAGAGCAAGCCTTGAATGCGAATGCGATGCGACAGCCGTCCGGCGTTCTGCTGGAGTTCGCCCGCCAGCCCGGCAATGCGGGTGGCGACGAAGCCGCTGTCGTGAAAATGCTCAATCATCTGGACATATTCGAGCGAAAGATCGCCCAGCAGTGGGACGCTCATCGGTCAATCCCCCTCAAATCAGCTTCGTGATCGAGCAGCGCCGCCAGCGCATCCGCCACTTCATCGCCCAGCAAAGTTTCAATCTGCGCCAGCGTGGGCAGGGCGGCGGGCGTTGGTTCGCTCAGGGGTGCTTCATTCCATCCGCGCAGCCGCGAAGACTCAGCGGGTGCAGGGTTCGGTGCGGGCAGCGGGATCGGCGTGGCCGACTGCGGCGTGCGCACCAGTTCCAAGGTCGGCGCGGTATTCAACGACTGCTTCGGCGGCAGGGGCTGCGGATTCAGGCTGACCTGCTCTGCCCGCCCCTGCGGCTGATAGCTCAACCGATTCAGCGAACGCACTGGCGCGCTTTCAGTCGGCGGCGTCGCCGGAGCAACCGCCGCCGCCCGTTGCGTCGAATCGAGCAAGCGGAACTTCGGTCGCACCTCGGCGGGTGCAGCGTGACGTTCACGGTATGCTGGAGTGGCAGTACTAGTCCCAGTCACGCCTAGCAAACGGCGAGGCGTATCTGGCGTGGGCGATTGTTGCCCGAGCGAGTTGGGCGCGGGCGGTTGACCTCCGCCAAGCTCTGGCGCCCTTGACGCTGAGTCCAGACTGGGTGTCGCCGCCCAACCCGGTTGGCTCATGGTGTGCTGCTCGAGCGCATCAAACCTCAGTGCCGAGGGAGCCGCGCTTGTGGGCAGCGTCGTTGGGAGCGGCTCGGCCTGCGCGGCGGTGCTCGTTTCGGGCGTGGCCGTGATGTTCGCCACCACTCCCGCCCGCGCGATCAGCCGTTCCGCCAATTCGCGGCGCACCTCATCCAGCGACGTGGCCTGGGCATCGTCCACCAGCACGATCCGACTCCACCCATCGTCGGGATCCTCCACGACCGCGCCTAACTGCATGGCCAACTGATCAATTGTTTCCGCGTCGGCCTCGTCAATGTCGCGCAGACTCCAGCCCGCCGCGCCCGCTACGGTCAGCAGCGTCGTCGCGAAGGGTGGCGCATCGGCGTTCGCCCCGGCCAGCACCAGCGCGAGGATTTCCGCCACCGCGCGGTCGCCTGAGCCCGGTCGCAGGGTCGCTGCGCGCAGCACCGCCGCGCCGACCGCATCGACCGTGTTCGGCGCGCCCGCCAGCCGTCCGACGATGCGGGAGCGTTCACCGTACGTCAGCGGCCGCAGGATCATGCCATCCTCCGCGCCTAGCTGGATTTCCCCGTGCGTACCCACATCGCGGATCGCATAGCGCGACCCGGCGATGCTGGCAAAGCCCGGTTCAAAGGCGACGGACGTGGACATCAGGCCTCGCTAATTTCTTCACGCAGGCGCACGGCGGAAAAGCTGTACACGGCTTCCCCGTGTCCGTTGGTTTCGATGCCGAAACTCTTGTCGGTCAGGTAACATTCGTCAAACGTGACCGTCATCGTCTTGGTCTTGTTATCCGCGGCGGTGTGCCGCAGCGTGGCGATCACCTGAAACGGCCCGCTCAAACCATTAAGCTTGCCGCTGGTCGACGCTACGCGCAGCCGCCCCTCGACGGTCTGACCGCCGGAAACCATGCCGACGCGTTCGGTGCTGCCCAGCGCATACACGTTGCTGCGCTGCTGTTGGAAGCGATATTCAATGGCGCGCACGCCTTCAATCGCTTCGCCATCCACCATGATGCTGCTCTCACTGGCGGCAAAGAGGGTAGCCATACACATCCTCCAGACATGAGCTAAGTTGACAGGCTGGCACGGGCAGTCGCCCGCTTAGTTCTTGACCCGAATGGTCGCGTAGATGTAGTCGATGGCGCGCACCGGACGAATGGCGATATCCACGCGCACAATCCCCTGCGCGAAGTCCAACTGCGTCGAGTACACATCGACCACAAACGCGGGATCGCTGCCATCGGTCGACGGCACAAGCGCCCCGGCGCGTTCCATGCGTGTGAACGTCGCGACGATCTGTTGCTTGAGCGCCACGCGGGCATCGTCGGTGTTGAGCTGACCGATGAAGTTTTCCGAGATGGCTTTCGTCTCGCGAATCGCTTGATCGGCGACTCGCGTCACGGAAATCTGATCGCCCGTCGTATCCAACCCGCGCAGCACGACTACGCCACGTCCCGCCCGATCCTGCACGACCAGCAAATTGGTCGTCGGACCGAGCAAGCGATTAAGTTCGCTCTCGCGGTAGGTCGCTGGTGCAATTCCGAACAGCGGCACCGGCTTGAACGTCGGCGAGTCCTGCGGATTTAGCCGCCCGACCAACCCGATCACCGCGCCTTCCGCGCCCGCTGGGGAGACCAGCACGAAGCGGCGGTTGCGCACCAGGGCGGCGTGATCCTTGATCGCGCCGAGGTTCTTCTGTTCGTTCGCCGTCACCGAACCGAAGGCGATGCGCGGCGCACCGTTTTCGGTCATGCGGACGGCGTGTGCCGCCAATTGCTGGTGAATCTGGCGTACTTCCGCGTCCGCCCGCCCCGCTTCGACCGACGCCATGACGAGGTCGATGCGTGTATCATCCGAGAGCAGATCAATCGCGTCGGCGTACTGCTGCACGGTCGGCGACGTGCCTCCGGTCAGCGCGGCGGGTGCGGCGGTCGGCGCAGGCAAACGCGCGGCAGCCACCAGCGAATTCAGCAACCGCACGCGCACCAACTGGCTCTGAGTCAGCAGTACATACGGCAAAAACTTGTCGTCGTCGGGGTTCATCACCAGGTCGGTGAACTGCTCTTGCAGCCCGCCCTGAAACACATTCACGTTGATTTTGCCGGATGCCGCCGCCACGACGACGCTCAACCCGGTCGTGCTCGCTCCGCTGGCGGGCAGCAGTTGGAAGAGTGTACGCGCCGGAGCGCCTTCGACCGGGATATCAAGGAAAGTATCATCCGCATCAAACGCGTAGGTGTTGTCGGCGGGTTCGTCGTCGCTGAAATCGGGATCGAGCGCGACGAGGTAGCGCGACTGCGTGTTGATCGTGTCAAAGATGTAATCGGGTTGGGTGGGGTCGACCTGCAGGTCGGTGAAAGTTTCCAGTACCGTGCGTCCGCGCAGCACGCGGATGGTCGCGCGGACGATGTCACCTGCGGCATTGGCGACGCCGCGCACTTCCACGGCGAGCTGATTGCCCCACGCGCCATTGGCGCGGGCCCGCAGGATGATGCAGGGGGCGCTGTCGCCGTTACGCAGCGTCAGCGAGGCGGGCGATCCACCAGCGACGGGCGAAATGACGACTTCGCTGGCTCCATTGGCAAGTGCGTGCACTACCTCCGGCATGCTGACTTCCGTCCCCGGACCGAGCAGTTCGCGCACTTCCGACACCTTCGTCACACCGATCAGGCCGCCGCCCGCCGGGATACGATCAACGATCCCCGCGACGCCGACAATCCCGGATGGCGCAGGTAGAGGCGGCAGCACATCAAACCGCGCTTCGACCCGGACACCTGGAACAACTAGAGACGCCATAGTAACCCCCTAGATGATGTATTCGGTTGTGGAGTGCAGACGCGAATAGGTCGCGAGTCTTCGAAGTGCGTATGCACAAGAATCGACGAAACAGCCGCTAAAAGAATGTAATGCTTCGTAACCTATATCTTCTCAGTATAGGACCGCCGAATATCGGCGCAACCGACTTTAGGCGGAGGGTCGGTTACAGTTTACAAACTTCACAAGTAAGCGTAGTACTATCCACCTAGTCGGTTGCAGCCGTCGGCAGAGGCTAGTGCAGGGGAGATATGCGCAAATCGCTAAAAGTCACCGCGCCGTTTTCCGCGAATAAAAACAGACAATCTCCTGACAATTCGGGACAGCGATCGATCACGCAGCGGCGGTCATCGACACACACATCGATGATGTCGTCCTTGAGGATAATGTCCAACCTGAACGCTTGATCCAGCCCATCGACACACGTCAGCACCTGCTGATTCAGCGTCACACGGCGCTCGTAGGGTAAGCAGCGTAGTCGATAGCCCGTCTCCATTTCACCCGAACCGCGCAGCCACAGCCCGCAGGCCGCGGTCGGCGTTTGCAGCGTCACCGTGACCGTGATGCGCGCGTTCCTCGGCACACCCGTGATCCTGCCCACCTCCAGCCCTTCCAGCGCGTCGATCTGCACGCAGTCTCCGTCCCCGGATGCACCGCTCCTCAGCGGCGTGAACGGCAAAGCGAGCGGATCGCCGTGCGCGGGAATCATCTCTGCGGGAAATTTTGTGCCCAAGCTGCCATCCACGTGCTGGAAAATCTCGCGAAACACGGCATTCCCGGCGTACAGCCGCTGACCATCGTCCTTGTTGTCTTTGCGCGCGTTGAGGAAGGCAACACCTAAGCGCCGATCCCCGGTGAACGCCGCCGTCTTCATCACCGCTGCGAGCGTCGAACCGTCGAATGTGTCGACAGGCGGGCGCAGCCACGGGCCGTGCGGCTGCCGGGACATGCGATAGTGCGCAACCCCATCCAATCCGAACACAAGGTAATACCAATCGTGCCATTTAAAGTAATCCGGGCATTCGGGAATTGAACCGTGACCGGGCTGACCGCCGGGGATGATGAACGGTTCGGTCACCTCCCAGGTTTTGAGATCGGGTGAGGTGAGGCACAGCAAACAGCCGCCGAGTCCGTGCAGCGGATAGTCTTCAATGGCGGCAGTGACGAGCATATTGAACTCACCCGTCGCTTCGTCGATGAACACGAACGGATCGCGGTAGTGCTGTGGGCGGTAGCCCGCGCCTGGCACAGCGAACGGATTCGGCAGCGTCTTCGCAAACGTGATACCATCTTTGCTCACCGCCAAGCTGAGCTTTTCGGAGCGGTCGGGCATGCGCGTCGCGTAGTAGCCGTAGTACGTGCCATCATGGTAAAAGGTTGATCCGGTGCAGATCGAGCCTTCCCAGTCTTCCGTGCAGGGAATCGCCAGCGGGTGATGCACCCAGTTGATCAGGTCATGGGTGCTGGCGTGCGCCCATTGATGCCCGCCTAAGCCGCCTTTTGCCTGATGATGGTTTTCATCGACCAGCCAATACAGGTGAAACGTGCCGTCATGATAGAACGGCATGCAGTCGCCAACAAAATACGGGGCTTCGGGCTTAAAGTATTGCACTAGCTTGCTCCTCAATGAACCAATCTTCGAGTTCAAAACACACGTTGGTACGCGATTGTAGGGGCGCACCTGTGTGTGCGCCCGCAACTTGGGCAGACACACAGGTCTGCCCCTACGGTTTGTGCCACTGCCAAAGCAGCTATTTCTAGAACTATGCTGTTGCCTGAGCATAGCCAGATTGGTACTGTCCTTCAATGTCCACCCGGATCGAGCCGCGCACGGTACAATGAGCGCAGTTACTTACTCCAAACTGGAAAGTCGCTGCGATGAGAATTACTGCTTTGCGTCCCTACGTGGTCAGCACGCCGTGGCGCAACCTGACCTACTTATTTGTAGATACCGACGAGGGCGTGAGCGGCGTGGGCGAAGTGCGCATGCTCAACCACACCGACGCGCTGCTCGGCTACCTGCAAGAAGCCGCCAAAAATCACATTATTGGCTCCGACCCGTTCAAGATCGAAGATTTGGTGCGGCGCATGATGCTCAACGACTTCGCGCGGGTTGGGCAAATCGCCATGTCCGGCATCTCGATTGTCGAAATGGCGTGCTGGGATATCATCGGCAAGGCGCTGAACGTACCCGTGTACCAACTGCTCGGCGGCGCGGTGCGCGACCGTATCCCAGCGTACGCGAACGGCTGGTACACGGTCGAACGCCAACCGGAACAGTTCCACGCGGCGGCGCAGAAGGTGGTTGAACGCGGCTACCGCGCGCTCAAAGTCGACCCCTTCGGCGCGGGCTTCTACGAGATCGGGCGGCAGGAGAAGCGCCGTTCGGTCGCACTAGTCGAAGCCATCCGCGATGCCGTCGGTGAGGACACGGAAATCTTTATTGAGATGCATGGTCGCTTTAATCCGGTGACCGCCATCGAAATCACACAGGCGCTCCTGCCCTACCGCCCCGGTTGGGTGGAAGAACCCGTGCCGCCGGACAACCTCAAGGCGCTGCATAAAGTTGCACAGGCCATCAGCGCGACGGGCGTCCCGGTCGCCACGGGCGAACGCCTGCATACGCTCTACGAGTTCCGCGAACTGATCGAACTGCAAGCGGCAGACATTCTGCAAGCCGATTTGTCGCACTTCGGCGGGCTGCTGGCGCTCAAGAAGCTGGCCGGTTGGGCGGACGCCTACTTCATGCTGATCGCGCCGCACAACGTGTGTGGGCCAGTCGCCACGGCGGCCAATCTGCATGTTGCCGCCAGTACGCCCAATTTCAAGGTACAGGAGCACTTCAACGACTTCGCCGATGCGTGGATCAAGCAGGCGGTTACGGGTCTGCCGGAAGTCGACGCGGCGGATGGCTGCTTCGCACTGCCCACCGGACCGGGGCTAGGCGTCACCGTCGACGAGAAGTTCCTCGCGGAGCACCCGCGTCAAGAAGTCTTTTTCAATTTGTATCAGGATGATTGGCATTTCCGCCAGCGCGGGCCAGCGACCACAGGAGAATAACCGATGCGCGACTTTGCCGAACAAACCATTGTCATCACCGGAGCGGCCTCCGGCTTGGGTCAGGCCATCGTCCGACGCTTTGTCGATCTCAAGGCGCGGGTCTACGCGGTGGATCTCGACGCTGCGCGCCTGACCGAACTGCAAACCGCGCTGAACGGCGCGATCCAGCCCGTCGTGTGCGACGTGACCGACCTCGCGGCGGTCGAACACGCGCTCGCGCCCATCCCCGCTGATGTACTGATCAACTCCGCCGGGATCACGGGCAAGACTAACCTGCGCAGCTACGAAGTCGATCCCGCCAACGTCGAACTCGTCTTTCGCGTGAACTTCTTCGGCTCGTATCACACCTCACGCGCGCTGCTGCCCGGCATGGTCGAACGAGGTTACGGGCGTGTGCTGCACATCGCCTCGATTGCGGGCAAGGAAGGCAACGCGGGCATGCTCGCCTATTCTGCCTCCAAAGCGGCGGTGATCGGCATGGCGAAGGTGCAGGGGAAAGAGCTCGCGGAGACGGGCGTGACCGTCAACGCGATTGCCCCAGCCGTGATTCGTACACCGCTGGTCGACGCCATGCCCGTCGAGCAGGTACGCTACATGACCGATAAAATCCCGATGAAGCGCACCGGCTCGCTGGACGAACTGGTCGATATGGTGCAGTTCATTGTCTCACCACAGGCCAGCTTCACGACTGCCTTCACGTTCGATCTCACGGGTGGCCGCGCGACGTATTGATTTCTTATAACGAGCGTAGGAGCTTAGGACGAGGCATGCCTCGTCCCTACCCAAGCGTCATGTCTGTCTCCCCTCTCCTCTGTTCGGTTCACAGCAGGACAGTTTTAACATTGGCAACCATTGAGGCGTTGGTTTGAGGGAAAACAGATTGTGTAGGGACGCGCCGTTGCGCGTCCGTTTTGCCCACAATCCGGCGGACGCCCCGTTGGGCGTCCCTACATTGGTTCGATTGTTAAAAGTGTCCTGTCCTCAATCTGTTCGGAGAGGGGCCGGGGGTGAGGTCTTTCTTTACGACAGCACGATCACTGTGTCCAGCGGATCGCAGAGTTCGACGGGCAGCGCGACAACCGTTTCGTCATCGCGCCGGTACAGTTCGAGTGCCGTATCGTCGCGCAGCAGCCGCGCTGAGCTGACCGTCTCCGGCACGCCTTTCAAAATCAGTTCGTCGCTGATTGGGTTGAGCACATGCAAATAGTGCATGCTGCCCGCATGTGTGCTGACCGTGCCCGCCGTCGGCGCAATCACGCCTGCGCGCGTCCCATAGATCGACTCGCCATTCACCTGCAGCCAGGCACCGACCGTGCGCAGCCGCGCGGCGTGCAGCGGCACAATTTGCCCTTCCGCCGTCGGCCCCACATTGAGCAGATAGTTCGCACCGACGCTCGCGCTGCGCACCAACAGTTCGACAAGGCGGCGCGGCAGCTTGGTATTGCGATCAGCACTGCTGTAGCCCCAGTGATCATTGATGGTCATGCACACTTCAATCGGCAGGTCGTAGATCTGGGTGGCATTGAAACCCGCGGTGTTCATCCCCGGCAGATCCTGCTCAAAGCCCTGAATGTCTTCGCCGGGGAGCGGCGCTTCGTGGCGGTTATTGATCACCACGGCGTCCGGCTGCAAGGTATGAATCATGCCGTACAACTGGTCGTATTCGAAGGAGCCGCCCGGCAGAAAGTGCATGTTGCTCTCGTCGAGTTTGTGGTGCGGCCAGTCGCCATCAAACCACATGCAGGCGATTTCGCCGTAATTCGTACACAGTTCACGCACCTGCCCGTGCAGAAAATCGAGATAGTCCGACCACGCGAGGCCGCTCTCCTGCCGGAAGCGGAAGGCGGGATGATGCCAGTCGAGCAGCGAGCTGTAGAAGCCGAGCTTGATGTCGCCGCGCCGCGCGACCGCATCCGCCAGTTCGCGAATCGGGTCACGACCGAAGGGGGTGTTCGTCACTTTGTACTCACTCAGCGCCGTGTCATACATGCTGAAACCGTCGTGGTGGCGACTGGTGATCACCATGTACTTCTGCCCGGCATCCGCAGCGATGCTCACCCACTCGTCGGCGTTGAATTTCGTCGGGTTGAACTGCCCGACGAGCATTTCATATTCTGATACCGGAATGCGCCGTGTGTGCATCACCCATTCTTCGATGCCGAGAATCGCGTACAATCCCCAGTGGATGAACATGCCGAAACGCACGTCCTGAAACCACTTTAAGCCGCGTTCTGATGCCTGCATAGATATGTCCTTTCTACAAGGTGCTCAGCATGAATATCTCGATTATCATCCAAATGGTGTTGTAGCTAACGAAAGGAACTGCTGGACATGGGCGAGATTCTGCCTGATGTGCTCGAGCCGAACCTGAAGATCGTGTTTTGCGGGACGGCCGCTGGCAACGAATCAGCACGGCAGGGAGCTTATTACGCGCACCCCGGCAACAAGTTCTGGCGTACGCTGCAGCACATCGGTTTGACGCCGCGCCAACTGCGCCCCGCCGAGTTTCCCAGCGTGATCGAGTACGGCATCGGCCTGACGGATCTGGCGAAGTTCGTTTCCGGCACGGACGATCAACTCCGCGCCAACGATTTCGATGTCCCCGCGCTCGCGGCCAAACTCGCGCTGTTTCAGCCGCGCGTGCTCACCTTCACGAGCAAGACCGCGGGGAGCATCTTCTACTGCTCCAAACGGATCGCGTTTGGTCGCCAACCCGAAATGATCGGGGAGACGACCGTATTTGTGCTGCCATCGCCCTCTGGGCTGGCGACCCGCTCATGGGATATGCGTCACTGGCAGGCTGCCGCCGATTTCGTCCGCGCACTGCCGTAATCTACGACCGAAACTGCGGCAGCCATTCCGTCTGCGCGGCCAACAGCTCGTCGACCATCTGGTGAATCTGCGGAGGGGTACACACCGCCGCCGTCAGCGGATCGAGCAGCACGGCGTGATGCACCGCGTCCCGGTCACCGCGCAGCGCCGCCTCGACGGTCAGTTCCTGCACATTGATGTTCGTCCGGTTGAGCGCCGCGAGCTGTGTCGGCAGTTTGCCGACGTACACGCCCTGCACACCGTTCGCATCCACCAGACAAGGCACTTCGACGCAGCACCCATCCGGCAAGTTAGTGATCAAACCGGTATTCGGCACATTCCCGTTGATACGTGTCGGCTGGCGGGTCACCACCGCTTCGAGAATCGCCGCGCCGTATTCATGGGTGCGCTCGGTCGGCGCGGGCGTCGTCCCGTCGATCAGCGCGCGGAACTCCTGTTCCGCCGTGTCCACCCGTTCGAGGCAGTGGCGCAGATAACCGCCCGTCTGCCCAAAGTTGAACCAACTATCGCCAGAGTTGGTGAAGCGTGGTACGAGGTGCTCGCTGATATAGGTGGCCGATTTGCGATAGTACGGCACATATTCACTGGCATGCCCCGAAGATTCGGTCACGAAGTAGCCGAAATGGCGCATCAATTCACCGCGCACGGGTTCTTCGCTGATCACGTCCGCGCGGTCGAGCGCAGCCCACAACCGCGGATACAAATCTTCCGTGCCCCGCCGAAAGTCGAGGAAGAACGCCTGATGATTGATACCCGCGCACAGATAGATGATTTCGTCATACGGCACGCCGATCCAGCGCGCCAGCATTTCGGAGGTACCTTGTACGCTGTGGCACAGCCCGACATGCGGTCGTCCTGCACCTTCGGCTACCGCCCAGCAGTTGATCGCCATTGGGTTGACGTAGTTCAGCAGCAGCGCGTCCGGCGCGAGATCGTCCATGTCCCGGCACAGATCGAGCAGTACCGGGATCGTACGCAAGCCACGGAACACCCCGCCCGGACCAAGCGTATCGCCGACGCACTGCCCCACGCCGTACTTGAGCGGGATGTCGATGTCGAGCTGGTAGGCATCGAGGCCGCCCTGCTGGAAAGTGGTGATCACAAACTGCGCGCCGCGCACCGCTTCCCGCCGATCCAGCGTCGCTTCGACGGTCGCGGACAGACCGCGCTGATCGATCAGCGCTTGCACGAGTGCGCGGCTCCGTTCGAGGCGCACCGCGTCGATATCCATCAGCGTGATCGTCGCATCCTGCAAGGCAGGCGTGAGCAGAATATCGCTGCATAGGTTGCGCGTGAAGACGACGCTGCCCGCGCCAATAAACGTAATTTTCGTCATGATGGCTCTTTCTGGGTTAAGTAGGCTTCGACCTGCGCCGCGGTCGACAAGGTCAGCGCGTGTGCGGCAATCGCTTGTGCATCAGCATAAGTCGTCTGCCGGATGATCGTCTTAATCGCTGGAATCGCGGGCGCACTCATGCTCAACTCGTCCACGCCTAAGCCGATCAACAGCCGTGTGAGACGCGGATCGCCCGCCATCTCCCCGCACACGCCCGCCCATTTGCCGTGCGCGTGTGCCGCCTCAACGACCTGCTGCAGCGAGCGCAGCAGCGCGGGCTGGAACGGCGAAACCAGCGCGTTGACGTGCGTGTTCCCGCGATCCGCCGCCAGCAGATACTGCGTCAGGTCATTCGTGCCGACGCTCAAGAAGTCAACGTGCGCCGCGAGCACATCCGCCAGCAGCGCCGCGGACGGGACCTCGATCATGATGCCGATCTGCATAGTCGGGTCATAAGCAATGCCTTCGTCGGCGAGCTGCGCCTGTACATCCCGCACGAGCTGGCACGCTGCCTGCACTTCTTCCAGCGTGCCGATCATCGGGAACATCACCTTGATGGGGTGCTGGGCGCTGGCGCGGCAGATGGCGCGGAGCTGGGTCACCGCTAATTCCGGTCGATCCAACCAGCAGCGTACGCCGCGATAACCGAGGAAGGGGTTAGCTTCGCGCGGCAGATTGAGATAGGCGATGGGCTTATCGCCGCCCACATCCAGCGTACGGATGATTATCGCTTGACCATATAAGTGCGCCGCTGCCGCCGTGTACACACGGAATTGTTCCTCTTCCGTTGGCGGGCGGGCGTGGCTCATGAAGAGTAGTTCTGTGCGGAACACGCCGACGCTCTCCGCGCCTGCCTCCGCCGCAATCTGCGCATCAGCAGCGCTGCCGATGTTGGCGGAAACTTCCACCCGTCGACCGTCTGGCGTGAACGCGAGTCGCTGCCCCGCGGCCTGCTGCTGCTCACGTTCGCGCTGCCGCTGCGCACCCGCCCACTGCGCCGCGATCATCTGTTCGGGCGTAGGATGGGGATAGAGCCAACCGCGGTCGCCGTCGATGATCACCGTTTGGCCGCTGCTGAGCGTCGCATACGCTGCCCCAAGACCAACCACGGCGGGAATTGACTGGCCCCGCGCAATGATCGCCATGTGTGACGTCGCGCCGCCCGTCTGCGTGACGATGCCGCGCACCGCTGCCCGATCCAGATGTGCCGCCTCAGATGGCGATAAATCCGGCGCGGCGAGGATGCTGCCCTCCGGCACGGTAATCGCCGTCACAGTTTCGGGCGCGAGCTGCCGGAGCACCCGCCGCCCCACATCAAAAACGTCCGCTGCGCGCCCGCGCAAGAGTTCGCTGCTGCTGGCGCGATAGCGCCCTGCGAGTGATTCGACCGCGTGCCACCACGCACATTCGGCGCTGCATGCCTGCTCACTGATCGCCGAGCGTGCCGTGTACAGCACCTCATCATCGCGGAGCATCAAGGCCTGGGCTTCGAAGATCGCCCCTGCGTCGGCATGGCGGCTCAGCACCTCCAGCTCAACCAGTGCTGAATGGATCGCATCACCAAGGCGCGTTTGCTCCGCCTCCGGATCACTGCTGGTTCCGGCGGGAATCTGCGGGTGAACATCATCCAACAGCAGGATCTGCCCAACGGCGATGCCCGGCGCAGCGCTGATCCCCACCCATATTTCGGCGGGCACTGCGTGAGGCACCGTCGGTTTACTGTCCGTCGGCTCATCCCGGTCGCCGAAGTTGTCGGCGGCCAACTGCTGAATGGCGTCGAGCACCGCCTGCGCAGCAACACCGGTTGCCGTGATCACCAGCTGATCGCCCTGCCGCGCATCCAGCAGCGCCACCGCGTTGATCTGTCGTCCGTCTGCGCTTCGGTCACCTTTATGAATGGTCACGTGCGCGGCCTGCTGCCCCACCAGTGTGACCAATCGCGCCGCGGGTCGCGCATGCAGTCCAAGGCGGTTCGGCACGGTGATCGTCAGCGAGAGCGGCTCACTCTCCATAGTCGGCAGCGCAGTCGGCGTCGCTTCCACAGGGGTTGAACCCAAATGCCCCTGTTTCGCGGCCAAACCGCCCCGCGCCGCGGCAAGCACGAGTTCAATCGGACTGCCCGTGCTCGCCTGGACCGCCGCGCTCAATGCCCCTTCGACAAACGGCGCATCAGACAGATGAACGTTCGGCAGCCAAGCGGGATCAAGAAATTCGAGCGCGGTTTCGGTGCTCAGCAGCGCGCTCCCCAAGTCCATCAGCACGATCACGCCATGCGGGCTGTAGACCGCGCTGATCGCCTCTGCGACCTTCATAACATCCGTACCAATGGGGTTATCGGGATCGTCCACGCCGCCCGCCACGGCGATCGGCACACGCCCCTGGGTCATTTGCTCGATTAAGCCGCGCACCCCCTCGGCCAGCGCCGCGCTGTGGGAAACGAGGACGAGTCCAATCATGCGGCGTTAGCCCTTCACCGCGTCACGCAGCGCCGCCAGCAGATACGTGACCGAAGTTGCGCCGGGATCTTGATGACCGATGCTGCGTTCGCCGAGATAGCTGGCGCGCCCTTTGCGCGCTTGCAGCGGAATGGTCGCCTGCATCCCCGCTTCCGCCGCGCTGACACACGCGTCCAGCGCCGTAACCAGGTCAACGCCCTGGTCCACACTGGCTTTGAGCGCATCGACGGCGGGCAGCAGCGCATCGATCATGGTTTTGTCGCCGGGTTCAGCCCGCCCGCGCTGCACAATGCCGTCCATCCCGGCACTGAACAGCGCCGCGAGGTCCGAGAGCGTCAGTTCAGCTTTGCTCGCCGCCGCCGCACTCGCGCGCAGGAAGAATGTGCCATAGAGCGGCCCGCTCGCTCCGCCCACTGTCGACATGAGCGTCATGCTCACCGCTTTGAGGAGCGCGCTGATGTCGGCATCGGGGATCGTCGCCAATTTTTCGACCGCTTTGGCGAAGCCGCGCGCCATGTTCGTGCCGTGATCGGCGTCGCCAATCGGCGAATCGAGGTCGCTCAGGTAACCCTTCTGCGCCTCAAAGGTCTGCGCGCTGCGTTCCAACCACGCGCGGATGTGCTGGGCTGTGATTGTCGTCATTGCTCACGCGCCCCAACGCATCCCCGGCGTCTTGACCGGCGCATCCCACAGGCCGAGGATTTCCGCATCGGCCTTGACCAGCGTGATCGAGAAGCCCTGCATTTCCAGCGACGTGATATACGGACCGATTAAGTTGCGCGCAATGGTGATGCCGCGCGCCGAGCAAATCTCCGTCAGCTTGCGGTAGACCGAATACAGTTCGGAGAGCGGCGTCCCGCCCATGCTGTTGACGAACGCAATCACTTGATCGCCCGCCGCGAACGGTTCATCGACCTCTTCGCGCTCCACCCACGCCCCATTGACGCGATCCCATTCGCGCAGCACGCGGCTGTACGCGAGATCGTCAAGAATCTCCGTCGCCAAGGTGGTCGTCAGGTCATCGACCGGGCGCAGCGTTTCGCGATACTGTCCCGGCTCGCCATGTATGCCGATGCCGATTTCGACTTCATCCGCGCCGAGTTCGAAGGTCGGCTTGCCCGCTGCGGGAACGGTGCACGAGGTCAGCGCCATGCCCATCGAGCGCCCGTAGCGGTTGACTTTGCGCGCAAGTTCGGCGCAGCGGTCGAGGTCGTAACCCGCTTCCGCTGCCGCGCCGACGATCTTTTCGAGGATCACGGTCGTGCCCACGCCGCGCCGCCCGGCCGTATACAGGCTGTTCTTGACCGCGACGTCGTCGTCGACCAGCACAGTCTGCACGGGGATGCCATCGCCGTGCACCATTTCGGCGGCCATCTCAAAGTTGAGCACGTCGCCTGTGTAGTTCTTGATGATGAACAACACACCCGCCGCCCCGGCGACCGCCTTCGCCGCCTCATACATCTGGTCGGGCGTGGGCGAGGTGAAGACTTCGCCGGGACAGGCCGCCGCCAGCATTCCCCGTCCAACGAACCCGCCGTGCATCGGTTCGTGACCGCTGCCACCGCCGGAGATCACCGCGACCTTGTCGGTCAGCGGCGCATCGGCGCGGATGATGTATTTCGGCTCCAGGCTGACTTTCAGTTCCGGGTGCGCCAGTGCCATGCCCTGAAGCTGTTCGAGGATGACATTTTCGACCCCATTAATCAGTTTTTTCATCGCTGCGTTCCTTCAACAAAGTTTGCGGCGCGATTATAGCGCACAAGGTCCATGGCGTTTACGCAGTTTGCGCCAGCCGTCCGGATCCCTGCAAGATCGCGAACACGGCGATCAGCAGAAGCAGGATGATGCCATAGGCGAGATGAATGCCGAGCGCGTCGGCGAGGCGACCGAGCAGCAGCGGCAGCGCGAAGATCGCCACGCCGGAAGCGAGCGACGCGCGCGCGCTGGCACGGGCGGTGTTTCCCGGGACGGTCGCAATCGTCAATGTGAGCAGCAGCGGGTAGAGCGCGGCGGTGCCGAGCCCCGTGAGCGCCAGCCCGATCATGCCGACGAGCGGCGCGGTCGCCGTCCAATACAGGAGAAAACCCACGGCGGCGACGAGCACCGACACCGTGAGGATCTGGTGCACGCTGAACCGCTGGACAAGGCGGCTGGCGAGGAAGCGCCCGACGATCATGCCGCCGAGGAACAGGCTCACGGCCTGCGCCGCGTCCGCCTTCGGCATGCCCAAAATCGTCTCGAAATAGTCCGCGCTCCAGAAGATCATGCAGAATTCGACCGACACCCCGAACATCAACGCCAGCCAGTACACCCAGAAGCGGCGGGGAAGGCGCTGATTCGACTGGATCACGTGTTCCGTGGCCGCCGCGGACGCCAGATGCACGCCGCGGAAGGTCAGCCGCAGGATGAGCGCGGCGGCGAGCGTCAGCAAGAGCGCCGTGCGCCACCCCAGACTGGACGCCGCCAGCCACCCGACGAGCACCGGCGCAGCGGAACTGATCAACGAGGCGATCACGTTCGCCTCGGAGAGCGCTTTGGCCGTTTGTGCCCCATGTTCATCTGCCAAGACCGAGGGCACGACCGAGAGCAGCAGCGAACCGATCAACCCCATCAGGAACGACGCGCTGATCGTCAACAGCGGCGTCTGCCCGCTGATGAGCAGCCCGGCGCTCAGGCTAATGCCGAACACGGCGACCCACGCCGCCCACCACCGCCCAATCCGCTGAATCACCGCGTGGCCGATCAACCCGGAAGCGATCATCCCCAGCGCGAAGGCGGAAAAGTGAAAGCTGCTCACCGTATACGTCAGGTTGAGCTCATTTTTCAGGAAAGGGGTGATCGGCCCGAAGATGTTCAGACAGTAGGCGTAGAAACCAAGCAGCAGATAGATCAGCCAGGTGGCTCGGCTGCGGGTGAAAGTGTGAGGCACGACACTTGCTCCTTAGTGGGACAGCGCACGCGAGCGTGCGGCGCAGTTGTCCGCGAGAATCACGCCCAAAAGCCGGACGGAGTGCGTGATTGTCCGCCAAAGGGTAGTGTGCCACAAGAGTCCAATCCTTGGCTATGTGCGGCGATTTAGTTCAGTTAGGGCATTGGCTCCCAGATTGACGCCAGCTCCCACGCTTGCAGGTGCGTAAGCTGCGCCGTCCCGCCCTCTGCAAACAGCTCGATGCCGGTGCTGGTTACGCTCGGGAACATAACCGCGGAGAGAGCCAGCGCGCCATCGTCAGCAAAAACCTCAATCGACGACTGATCGACATAGAGGTGCAAACGGATGCGCCCGTCAACGGGCAGCAGGGGCGCGGTGACGTACTTCGCGAAATCCGGCACGACGCTGGCGTTCTCCGGGCGCGTCCGGTCGAGGAAGAGATTACCTGTGCGCGCGTCATAACCCACGGTGATGCCATTGCGTCCGCTGATCGCCAACCGCAGCCCAAAGCGCGCTGCCGGATCGGTCACGGCGAATTCGATATCCAGTTCGTAGGTATTGCGCGGCGGCGTGAATTCGGTCAGCGGGCGCACGCCGTCCAGATCGACATTAGCCACTTCGACTGAGTCGCCGCGCAGCGTTTCAAACGCCGGAATCGGTCGCTGGGCGATGCGCAGTCCGCCGGACGTCCTGCGCAGTTCGATTTCGCGCGGCAAGGCCAACACACCCTTGCCCCACGTCGTCGGCACCCAGCGCGCATATTCCCAGTTGCCCAGCCAGCCCATGAGCACCGTGCGGTTCTCGACCTCATCGTAATCGCGATACGCGCGCACGGCATAATAATCTGGCCCGTAGTCCAGCCAGTTGGCATGTTCGCGCCCGCTCGGCATGAGCACATCCGAAAACAGGATGTGATCGGCGTTGAGGAAACCCGCGCCCACGCTGTCGGTATTGTCCACAATCTGAATCTGCGCGGTCTGCCCGTTGAACTCAGACACATCCCAACCCACCCAGCGCATCAGGACATCCCCTGCCCCCGTCGCGCTGCGCACGATTTCGCCATTTACCAGCAGATTGACGACCGCCTGCTCATCGTCATCCGTGCCCGCCAGCAAAAAGTTGATCGCGCTGTGCTCAATGGTGAACTCCGGCGAGGTAATGGTCGCCGCGCCGCGATACCCGAACGCGCTGCCGGGCGTGAAGGTGCTCAGGAAACCGCCGCCGAGCCAACCGCTCACGCGATACAGCCCGAGATCCGTGCCATCACTCACACTGATCGCGTCACCGTCCACCGTCCAACCAGCAGGCAGACCCGCTTCGAAGTCGGCGAACACCGTGCCGGGCAGACCATCACCCCGCAGGAGATAGCCGTTCGCTTCGGGGTCGAGTGTGAACTGGGTGCCATCCCAATCGCCGACGAAGTACTGCACGCTGTTAGGCCCCATGCCGCACATGAGCACCCAACGCCGGTTGTTCGCGTCGCCATCGACGGACAGTTGGAACAAGTCCGGCACTTCCCACCAGTTCGCGCGCGCCCCGACCGGGCCAAAGTCGCTCAAATGCGCCCACGTCTGCAAGTCGGGGGACGCATAGAAGCGCACTTTACGGCGTTCCGGCAGCGCGATGATCATCAACCAGCGCTGATTTTCGGCGTCCCACCACACCTGCGGATCGCGAAACACGGACTCAGGCGTATCCAGCACCGGGTTGCCATCGAAGTATTCAAAGGTGATGCCATCCTGACTCACCGATAGACCTTGCGCTTCGGCTTCGGTCGTGCGGTCGTGCATCGTGTAGATGGCGATCAGCGGCGCAGAATCGCCCTGCGCCAAACCGGAGGTATTCTGCTCATCGACGACGACTGAGCCGGAGAAGTAGTCGAACGAGCCGTCTGCGCCGACCATCGGGTAACGCTGTTCAGTCCAGTGTACAAGGTCGGGCGAGGTTGCGTGCCCCCACCAGAACACGTGATACAGGTCGTTATAGCGGATCATGCCATTGGGGTCGCCGAGCCAGCCCGTGCTCGCCGAAAAGTGATACTGCGGGCGGTAGGGTTCGGTGTAGTCGGTCTGGGCGGAGACGACGTATGTCGTCAACCCCAGCAGAAGCAGCACATTCACCAGCAGCAGCCCACGCATCATCACGTCTCCTTGACCGCACCACGCATCTGCGCCTGATAATAGCCTTAGAACCCGGCGAGTCAAGCGCATTGGCAGAGCGCGTGAGCGCCCTGTAGAATTTGCCCATCCGGCCTAGACGCAAGCGAAAGCAGTCAACATGACAGACGCAGCTACCCGTGCGCGAGAACTCCATCGGCAGGCGCTGGTGATCGACGGGCACAGCGACATTCTGATTCCAGTCACGGACGGCAAAATACGGCTCGGCGACCGCATTGTCGTGCCCGATCCGCTGGGTTGGCAGCCGCCGTTCACATCGAAGCACGGCATGAACGAGGTTTTCGGCTTCCCCCAGCACGCGCTCACCTACGGGCCGATGGGTCAGTACGACATCCCCAAGCTGGTCGATGGTGGGGTGACCGTGCAGATCTGCGCGATCTATATAGAAGACGGGCAGCTCGATTGGAGTCTCAAACGCGGGCTGGAGATGACGTGGGCGCTGCATCAGGCGGTTGCCGAGAATCCCAACTTTGAACTCGTCACCACCGCGGCGGACATTCGCCGCATCAAGCGCGAAGGCAAAACGGGCGCGATTCTCTCATTCGAAGGCTTCGAACCGCTCGGTTCCGACCTACGCCTGCTCGACCTCTACTACAAGCTGGGTCTGCGCGTCGCCAGCCTGACCCATGTGCGCCGCACACCCTTCGCCGATGGCTGCTACGCGGCCGATCAACCCGGCGGCCTTACCGAGCTCGGCAAGCAGGCGGTCAAACGCATGAACGAACTCGGCATTGTCATCGATCTCGTGCACATCGGCTGGCCCGCCTTCTGGGAAGTCATCGGTTTGACCACCGCCCCGGTAATCCTCTCGCATTCGACCAGCACGCAGTTCCCCGATGAGCGCACCGAAGCGGGGCCGCTCGGCAGCATCCCCCGACCGTACCTCGATCCGCGGCGGGATCGCGCGGTTCTCGAAGCGGTCGCCAAAACGGGCGGCGTGTTGGGGATCATCTGGTTCTATCAGCGCGACGTGGACGCGGTCGTTCGCGATATCGAGACGGCGCTGGAGATTATGGGGCCGGAGCACGTGGGGCTTGGCTCAGATTTGTACGGTCTGGAACTCGCGCCGCCCGGTTTGGAGGACATCTCCAAAGTCCCGGTGCTCACGCAGCGCTTGGTCGAACGCGGGCACTCCGACGAGACCATCCTCAATTTCCTCGGCGGCAACTATCTGCGGGTGTTCGAGCAGGTGTGGAAGTAACACCGATCATTGTAGGGACGCGCTTCTGCGCGTTCGTGATAAGCGGACAGCGAGAAGTTCGCCCCTACAAGATGTCACGGAGCAGCGCCTCCCCTCTCCCCAGTGACGTGAGAGAGGGGTTGAGGTGATAACCGAGCGCTGCTGCTTAGCCCTCGGCCAATTCAATCGCCGCTGGGCGCTGCTGCGCCAAACGGATGCATTCCATATCGAACTTGGTCGAGCGGTCGAAGCGATAAACGCCGTTCTGCTCCTGGAACACGTCGGTCAGCTGCGTGTAGCAGTAGCCGAACATGTTCACATCGTCGAGCAGTGCTGCGAATAAGCGGTTGAAGCGATCATAGAACTCGTCGAGCGTCTTGGGCCGTTCGCCGTAGCCCCACGAGACTTCACCCGGCTTCACATCGGGGTTCCACCAGATGCCGCCAAACTCGCTGACGAAATAGGGCTGTCCCTTGTACGGCAGCGACCAGTTCGGGTTGCGCACCATGTGTGATGGCACGCCCCAGTCGCTGAAGTGATTGAGGAACGGCTTGCCTTCGGCTAACCCGGCGTGCCGCTTGGCGAATGTATCCGGATCTTGGGTGTAATCGTGACTGTCGTAGATGTCGGCGTTTGGCACGCGGTGCGAGTAGCCGGAGGTATCCAGCACGGGGCGCGTGGTGTCCATCGCCTTGGTCGCCAGATACATCCCCTGCGTGATCACATCCAACTGCGTGATGTTGTCCGTGATCGACTGCCACGTCTCATTGAGCGGGCACCAACCGATGATCGCCGGATGCGAATAATCGCGTTCCAGCACTTCCAGCCACTCGGTGATGTAGGCCGCGGTTGGCATCTGATGTTCGCCATCGAGCGGGCCGTTGTGACTGCAGCCCCAATCGCCGAATTCGCCCCACACGAGATAGCCCAAGCGATCTGCATGGTACAGGAAGCGTTCTTCGAACACCTTTTGATGCAGGCGCGCACCGTTGAAGCCCGCCGCCATGCTCAATTCGATATCGCGGCGCAGCGCTTCGTCCGAGGGCGCGGTCATGAGACCATCGGGATAGTAGCCCTGATCCAACACAAGTCGCTGAAACACGGTCTTGCCGTTCAGCTTGACCGCTTTGCCGACGATGGCGATGCTGCGCAGGCCAGCGTAGCTCTGCGCGTGGTCGACGACGTTGCCCTGCTCGTCGATAAGGCTGATCTCCAGATCGTACAGGTGCGGATCGGTGGTCGACCACAGGCGCTTGCGGTCCGCCGGAATCGGCAGATCAAGACGCGGCGCGAGATCATATTCCGCCGATGTTTCCGCAGTTACGACCACCCCCGCGGCATCTTTGAGCACAGCACGCATACGCAGACCGGGGCGATTGTTCGTGATCGGCTGTTCGAGGCGGATCGTGCTGTTCGCCACGTCCGGCGTGATGCGCGGGCGGCGCAGCGCAAGCTGCGGCACGGGTTCGAGCCACACCGTCTGCCAGATGCCCGTCGTGCGCACATAGATCGCGCCTTCCGGCCCATACTCGCGCGCCTGCTTGCCGCGCGGCTGTGGCGCCGTGCGAGGATCGCGCGCGCGCACCACCAGCGTGACCGTCTCGCCTGCCTTAACAAACCCGTCGAGATCGAACGTGAACGAGGCGAAGCCGCCGCGATGCCGCCCGACTTCCTGCCCATTCACCCACACAGTCGTGTCGTAGTCGACCGCCTGAAAGTGCAGCAGCACGCGCTGACCCGCCCAGGCTTCGGGAATAGTCACCGTGCGGCGATACCACACGGCATGGTAGTAGTCGAGATTATTGATGCCCGATAGCGACGATTCCGGGCAAAATGGCACGGTGATCCGATCTTTTAGGTCACGAGTGAGCAGTCCACGGTCGAGACCGCTGTCGCCCTGATCCGCTTCGAACTGCCATTCACCGTTCAGGCATAACCAGTCCGCGCGCACAAACTGCGGGCGCGGGTATTCACTCCGAGGGAGAGTCATCGAGGTACCTCTTTAATCATCCATGCAAGATAAAGGTGCGGCAGGTACAAACATTTATGTCCACGCCAGTGATTGGTGCTGCGGCTGGCAACCGTTGGTGCTGTCAGCCCCGGTATCTAGTTTTTTGCTTGGGTTGGCCTATTAAAAACGCAGGGACACAACTCACTTTGCCTATGATGTTAACAATATTACCCAGAATGCACAATCACCGCGGATCAGCGACTGCGCCAACAGATGATAAAGCCGACTTGACAAGTCATGTAATCCGCGCTATCTTTATCGGCATGCATTAAGAGCGGCTCTGCTGATGCGGAGTCCGGCAACCTCGGCAACTGTGCCCAAGGTGCCCTTCCACTCGTTGTGGAGATGTGGTCGCACATGATCCTGTGCTGCGGCAACTACCAGACAGTGGACTCTTTTACCCGCCTGATGCTGCGGGTTTTTTGTTTCTAAAGGAGTCTATCCCATGATTTACCTCGACCATTCCGCGACCACCCCCACTGATCCGCGCGTTGTGGATGCCATTCTGCCCTACTTCACCAACCAGTTCGGCAACCCGTCTTCATCGCACACCATTGGGCGCGACGCCGAACACGCCCTGACCACCGCCCGCGCGACCGTCGCCCGCCTGCTCAACTGCCAGCCGAACGAAATTGTGTTCACGAGCGGTGGTTCGGAGAGCGACAATATCGCCGTGCGCGGCGCGGCATGGGCGAACCGGGATCGCGGGACGCATCTGGTCACCACGCCGATTGAACACGGCGCAGTGCTCAAGACGGTCGAGCAGTTGGCCGCTGTGCAAGGCTTCACGCGCACGTTGATCGAAGTGGATCGCTTCGGCACGGTCACACCCGCCGCCTTTGAGCGCGCACTGCGCCCCGATACGACCTTCGCCAGCGTCATGTATGC
>JAYRZU010000004.1:0-39227 GCA_041916315.1 Anaerolineae bacterium | reverse complement strand
TTCGCGCTGGGGACAATTGACACGCCTCGCTTGTATCATGGCGGCCTACAACTTTGGGCTCTATCTGAACCGCCGCCTCCTTCGTCCCGATGGCGCGCTCGCTACTCTTCTTTGCTGAGTACCGGACAAGCCTTAAATCCCTCTCCGAAAAGAGGAGAGGGACTTGACGATCTTCTGGGCGAGTTAGCCGCTTTTTCCTCTACCCGGGCGACGGGCATGTGATCCGCGCTTGAGCCCCTTGACTCCCCCTCTCCTCTTTTCGGAGAGGGGGCCGGGGGGTGAGGTCGCCCTTAGCGCTGAGGGTGAGGCTATCCCTTACGGGTTGCTGCTGGGACGCGCGGCCAGCGTGACCGGGAGCGTCAGTTCTTCCGTGCCGTTGCGGACAATCGTCATCTGCACGGTTTGACCGGGCTGCGTGTAGGCCGCGAGGTACGACACCAGCGAACTCATGCCCGTGATCGGGGTGCCGTCCATCGCCGTGATAATGTCGACGTTCGTCGGCTGGATTACGCCGTTTTCGTCAATCGTCGCGCTGCGCGGCGGGTTCTGCAGGCCAGCCTGCCCCGCCGGGCCGCTCGGATCAGCGCTGGTCACGACAACACCACGCGCATTGTTCGGCAGGTTGAGCGCCTCAATGTAGCCGAGGTTCACATCCTGCCCGCCGATGCCGAGATAGCTGTACTGCACCGAGCCATTGGCAATCAGCGTCTGCGCGACACGCTGCGTCAAGTTGGACGGAATGGCAAAGCCAACGCCCGAATTACTGCGCGATTCGCTCAGGATCTGCGCGTTCACGCCGATGACCTGCCCTTGCAGGTTGAGCAGCGGGCCACCGCTGTTGCCGGGGTTGATGGCGGCATCCGTCTGGATGACCGAACCGATTTGATACTGGTTGAGGCCTTCAATGCGCCGCCCCAACGCGCTGATGATGCCCGTCGTCATCGTCCACGGCTGGTTGAAGGGGCTGCCGATAGCGACCACTTCCTGACCGATGAACAACGCGTCCGAGTTGGCGAACGAGAGCGGGCGAAGCTGTTCGACCGGGAGGTCGATCTTGACGACGGCGAGGTCGGAGTCGAGGTCAATGCCGACGACTTCGCCGCGCACAATCGTGCCGTCGATGAAATTGACTTCCACGCGGGTTGCGCCTTCGACGACGTGCGCGTTGGTGACGATGTGGCCTTCGGTGTCGATCACGAAGCCCGTGCCCGTGCCTTCAATGATCTGATCGCCGAGGCCGGAATTGCCCTGTACGCTGGGGTGCCGTGCCGTCACATTGATCGACACGACCGACGGCGTCACCGACTGGTAGAGTTGGGAAAGGGTAACTTCTTCCTGGGTGACACTTTCCGGAAACACGACCGGCTGCGGCGTCACCACCGGGAAGCTGACAAAGGTGGTCTGCGCGGAAGTTGTGGTGACCGCCGTGCCCACGTAAAACGCAGCGACGACCAGCGTCGCAATGACGAGAAATGTGCCAATTCGCTTGGACATGGATTGAACGCCCCTTTATATCGATCAGCAAGTTGATCATATGCTGTGAACTCTATTTTAGAATTCACGAATGAGGGGATTCTAAGACAAGAATTAGCTAGATGTCAGATGAGTGTAAACTCGAATTTTACATTTCCTCTCGGTATACTCACAGCCAGTTGAGGAGTTGAAAGTTAAAAGTGACAAGTTAAAAGTAAAATCTGAGTCGACTCGAGCGTGAGTTAGCGAAACCACTCTTCTGACCCCACCCCCGACCCCTCCCCGAATTCAGGGAGGGGAGACAGCAAAAGCACTGTTTGTCGCCCCTCTCCCCGCTTGTGTGGGAGAGGGGGCGGGGCTGAGGGGTCGCACGCATGAGGATTATCCATCAATGATGTTCTTCGACTTTCAACTTTCAACTTTTGACTTTTAACTTTGGAGCTTTTCCTCTATGCCTCTGTTTGTCATCTTCATTTTCGGCGCGGTGATTATTGGGACGGGGGCGATGCTGTCGCCCGCGCTGCCCACCTCGCAACCGCGTATCGGTCTGGCCGCCGCGCTCGGCCTTGGTCTCGTCATGGGCGGCTCGGTCGTCTGGTCGATGCTGTTCGGGTGGGACACACTCGTAATCAACTACATTCTGTTCGCCCTCGTCACGAGCATCTTCCTGTTTGGCACGCTCTCGTATGGGCAAAAACGCGCCGAAAAGCGCGGCGAAGAACTGCTGGACGCCGATCAAGGTTGGACGAGCGGGCGGGATCTGCTGCTGTTCCTGCTGGCCGCGCTGATCTTCGTCATCCCCGCGCTGATTTTGCCCGTTCCGCTCGACACCGACGCGCAGGGCTTCGGCTATCTGGCGTTGATGCTGCGCATGGGCGGCAGCTTCCAGACGCTCGCGCCGTTCCACCCGGAAGTCAGCTATCTGTATTCGCCGGGGCTGTCGCTGCTCTCGGCGTACCTGTCCGGTCAACTGCTGCAGACGATGAACACGGTGCAGTTCGGCATCGCCGCCGTGCTGGCCTTCATGCTGATCTGGCTGGCGTATGATTTCGGCGCGGAGCTGCAGGACAAACGGCTCGGCCGCGCGATGGCGCTCGCCATGCTGATCGGCGTGGGCACGCTGACCGCCTACATGGATTCGCATTTCACGACGCTGCTCGGGTTGGTGTTCTCCTTTGCCTTCCTGATCTTCATGCTCCGCTACCTCAAACACCACTACACGGTTGACGCGATCTTCGGCGGGTTGATGCTGGGCGCGGTGGTGCTCAGCCATCCGGACACGACCATCATCCTCGGCCTCGGTTTTGGGCCGTGGCTGGCGACCATGTGGCTGGGGAAGCCCCGCCCGACGCTGCGCGCGTGGTTGGTGATCGCGCTCGGCGTGCCGTTCATCGCGCTGATCGCCGTGCTGCCGTGGCTGCAAACGGTGCTGCCGCTGCTCGGGGCGGAGATCGTCTCGCCGTTCCACCGCGACCCGTTGTACTGGACGGTGATGATCGTCTATCACGGCGTGATCATCGTGCCGATCGCGCTGCTCGGCGCGGTCATTGGCTTGCGCCAGCGTAACACGGCAGCGATCCTCGCGGTCGGCTGGCTGATCCTCGCGCTCGACTTTTCGACCACGGGAATTCTGCCGTCGCTGCTCGGCGGGCTGCTCGCGCCCGTGCTGCGCTACGACTATCCGTTCAGCATCGCCTGGCATGCGCCGATCATCCCGTACACGATTCTCGGGGGCATTGCGCTCTTGCGGGTCTGGGATCGCTTCTTCGAGACGCGCTTCGGCGTGACGCTCCATCGCGTCGCTCCGGTCGCGCTGGCGGCGGCGTGCGCGCTGGTTGTGCTTGGCGGTGTGCTCACCCCGCAGTTGGTGGAGATCAGCAAGGATCAGATCAACTTCTTCGGCGCGTTCTCGTCGCACGCCGATGTCGCGGCGATGAACTGGCTGCGCACCAATACGCCGGAAGACGCTATCGTGCTCAATCACCCCGCGCCGCACGAAGCCGACTGGGTGCCGGTGATCGCCGAGCGCAACAGCATTTACTTCCGCCCACAGCCGTTCTTTCAAGGCATGGAAGCGATCATCGCGGAGCAGGAACGGCTGCGCGCCTTCTGGGACAACCCCGCCGACCCGGCGAACGCCGATCTGCTGCGAGAAGCGGGCGTCGATTACGTGATCGTACCGCAAATTCTCACCGATCCGAACAGCATCGAAACGATGTACCGCTGGCGCGCGCCGTTCACCGCCGAGTTCCCGATGCAGTCGACAGTCGCCGACGCGCCGTACCTCGAACTGGTGTTTGATCAGGATGGGGCGCAGGTGTTCCAAGTCGTAGAGAGTAGTCAGTAGACAGTTCAAAACACGGCAGGCTTCTGTAGGGGAGGGGCAAGCCCCTCCCGCTGGTTGGCGACACGAGCCAGAAAGTATGTAGAAGGCCGTCAAGTCTGTGCGGCACGGCGTCGCCCCTGTCTCACTCAAGGCTGTTCCCAGTCACGCATCAGAAAATGAAGATTGAGCGAGAAATCGTCAAAGTGGGGGGAACTCACGCTACACTGATCGAATACGAGCGCTAAAGTAGGTTCTCGAAAGAAGTTCCCGAACGGATGTAGGGGCGCACCTGTGTGTGCGCCCGAAACTGGGCAGACACATAGGTCTGCCCCTACACAAGAATATTCGGTCGCCTACTTAATGCTCGATCCGGTAAGTGTTGCAACATGTCAGCGGTTGTTTCTGTAGGGGCAAGGCGCGCCTTGCCCCTACAACCCAAATTTGCAGGATTTACCGGATCGCGCATTTAGTTAACCTGGAGCCTGAGACTGATGAGCACAGTACAGACGAAATCCGCCATTTTCCTGTCATTGTCAGGTCTGATGCGCTACCCAGCCATGCGCCCCCTTGTCCGTCTGGGATCGCGGCTGCATGTGTTCCTGTACCGGATCACCGGGGGGCGCGCCCAGATCGCGAAATATCCTACCATGCTGCTGACCGTGCGCGGGCGCAAGACCGGGAAGTTATATACCACGCCCTTGATCTACATTCGAGATGGCGACCGTTATGTGATCGCTGCGGCCTATTCCGGCAGCGACCGCGATCCGGTCTGGTGGCTAAATCTGCGGGCACATCCCGAGGCGGAACTCCAGGTGATGAATCGACGGATGCAGGTTCGCGCGGCGCTTGCCTTGCCGACCGAGCGTAAGCAGCTCTGGCAAAGTCTTTCCGAAATGTACCCGTATTTTACCGACTATGAAGCCCGAACCACCCGTGAAATTCCGATCATCGTGCTAACGCCCGTCAACGAGGCATAAACGCTGGTTCGGGAACCAGAGACATGGGCCACGAACGATCCCAGCCTCTCTAGCTGACATCAACCTGAAAGAGGTCAGCATTTGCAGCAACCCCATAGCACCAGAACCCGGTGTTCTACGGTACACTGTAGTCGGTAAACGCTAGCTTCTGGATACGCATGTCAGATTACCGCGACGACGACGCCCAGTTCAAAGAATGGCTGAACAAGCGTCCACCCGAAAACGAAGATGAAAATGTTCCCGCTTCGGTGACATTCATGGAGATGATGCGCCGCACCGCCGCCAAACAAGCCAAGGCGAATGCGCCCGTGCCCCGCGTCGAACCTACGCCTGATCCGAATGATCCGCCGCCCGCGCCCCCGGTCGACGCGGCGCCGCCGTCCGAAGGGACGGAAGCTGCGCCACCTGCGCCCGCTCAGACGGGTGGTGGAGCACCACCGCCGCCAAACAAGGGCAGCGGCAAGGGTGACGGGAACGGATCGCCGCCGCGCCGTTCACAGCGCGGCCAAAAGCGCGTGCGCCGCCGCTTGAGCATGGTGGGCGGCTTCTTGCGCTCGATCATTGTGGTGGTGGTCGCCGCCGGATTGATGGCGACGATCTTCACGTGGTGGACGCCGAACGGGTTCATCGCCGATGGGGTGCGCGCCGAACTGAGCATCGTCATGGCGACGCAGGCCGTACCGACCATTGTGCCGACGACCCAGCCCACGCCGAACTGGGCAATGCGGATCGGCATCGTGTCCGGTCACCGCGGCCCGGAAAACGACCCCGGCGCGGTCTGTCCCGATGGTCTGACCGAAGCGGAGATCAATTTCGCGGTGGCGCAGCGCGTGGTCGATTCACTGCGCGGCCTCGGCTACACCGTCGATCTGCTCGACGAATTCGATCCACGTCTGCAAAACTATCAGGCCGCGGCACTCGTGTCGATCCACGCGAACACCTGCCAATCGTGGGGCATTGAAACTGTCTCCGGCTATTTGATCGCGGCGGCGGCGGCGCGGATTTCGGCGCGCGGCAACGACGACGCGCTGGTCGAGTGCATCGCTGGAACCTATGCCGCATCGACACAGCTTCAGCGGCGCACGGGCGTCACCATCGACATGACTGATTACCATTCGTTCCGGGAAATTCACCCGCTCACGCCCGCCGCGATCATCGAATTGGGCTTCATGCTGGCGGATCGCGATCTGCTGGTCAATCGACAGGAAGATATGGCGCGTGGCATCACCGACGGTGTGCTGTGCTATCTCAGCCCGCCCTTGTGAGCCTGCGCCGCACGCAATTTTGGGGGCAGACACGTAGGTCTGCCCCTACTCGGACGCACATACGAGGCCGTTAGAAACCCCCTCACCCCCACCCCCTCTCCCACGCAAGCGGGGAGAGGGGAGACATTGCGAGCAAGGTTGTCTCCCCTCCCTGAATTCGGGGAGGGGCCGGGGGTGGGGTCGGAATCTGACCTTTTTCAACACGCTCAGAGCTGCGCCCCTAGTATCGTTAGCGTTTTTCACAGTGGAGTTCGTTCTGATGGCCAAAGAAATTGTGATGTATCTGCGCACCTCCCCGTGCCCGTTTGTGACCACGGCCAAGCGTGTCCTCAACGAGCACGCGCTCGACTACCGCGAAGTCTTCATCGACAAGGACGCGGACGCCCGGCAGCGGGTGCTCGACTGGACGGGATTTCTCTCCGTGCCGACGATCATCATCGCGGAGCCGGGTGAGATTCTGCCGCCAGAGACGCCTGCGCCGCTCGCCAAAGGCGCGAGTCCGCGCGGCATTGACCGCGGCATCATGATCGCCGAGCCGAGCTTCCAGGAGTTGGAAACGTGGCTGCACAAGCACGGTTTCATCGCCGCCGACGCGCTCACCAGCGCGTGAAGCGAGGGTAAAATCCGCTATACTCAAGGGCGGGGCGCTCTGTTATAATCGCGCCAATCGCTTGGAGAGGTCGCATAGTGGTTTAGTGCGCACGCTTGGAAAGCGTGTAAGGGTAACACCTTCGCGGGTTCGAATCCCGCCCTCTCCGCTTCACACGCCGCGCACAGGCGTGTTTTTATTTTTGTGAGTGCGGGTAAACAATTATTTTTGGTTTAGCCCTCGGGCTGGTCTTGACCTCGGCCATCATGCACGCGACGTGGAATTTCCTCGCCAAGCGGGTGGGCGGCGGCATGTCATCGATCTGGCTGTTCAGCACGCTCGCGTCCGTCATTTATCTCCCCCTCGTTTTCGTGATCATCATCGTCCAGCAGCCGACCTTTGCACCGGATGCGCTGCTGGCGTTCGTCGGTTCAGTACTGCTGCACATTGCCTACTATTTCTTACTCCAACGCGGCTACAGCACGGGTGGGTTATCGCTGGTCTACCCGCTGGCGCGCGGATCAGGTCCCGCCCTCTCGGTGATCGGCGCGATTGTGCTGCTGAGCGAAACGCCGAGCGCGGCGCAGATCGGCGGCGCGCTGCTGGTGAGCATCGGCGTGCTGATTCTGACGGGCAACCCGTTGACGTTGTTCCGACGCGACAACCGCGCCGCCATCGCCTATGCGCTGCTGTGCGGTCTGTCGATTGCCGCTTATACGCTGTGGGACAAAATCGCCGTCAGCTCGATCATGCTCTCACCGATTCTGCTCACGTGGGGCGGCAACGTCGCGCAGATGATCCTGCTCGCGCCCGCCGCCGTGAAAAGCTGGAGCACGGTCAAGGCGTCTTGGCGCGAACACCGCGGAGCAGTCTTCAGTATCGCCATCCTCGATTCACTCTCCTACATCCTGTTCCTGATTGCGTTGACGTTCAGCGCGGTGAGTGTCCTCGCGCCGCTGCGCCAGACCAGCATTTTGATGGGCGCGCTGCTCGGCATCAGCTTCCTCGGCGAAGAAGTTTCGCGGCGGCGCTTCGTCGGCATCGGCATTATGCTGTTCGGCGTGATGGCGCTGGCGCTCGGCTAACGTCGCTTGATCTCAGGCTTGGAGCCTGATTAAATACCCAACTCGGCTTGATCAGCGAAAGGGAGAAGTCCATGCATATTCCCGTAGAAACGCCCCACACGGCGGCGCTGTTCCCGCTCATGCGCGCGGAACTGCTGCGCGTGCTGCGCGGCTTGAGCGATGACGAATGGAACGCGCCGACCGCGTGCGCGGGTTGGTCCGTGCGCGATGTGGCGCTGCACATCCTCGGGGACGATGTTGGTTTGCTTTCCGGCTTGCGGGATGCAGACAGCCCACGCGGCAGCTTCAACACGTTTGCCGATTTAGTCAGCTTCATCAATGCGCGGAATGGCGTATGGGTGGAGGCGACCCGGCGCATGAGCCGCCCAGTGCTGCTGTCCCTGCTCGACTTTCTGGGCGCGCAGTGGGCGGACTATGCCGCCGCGGTTGATCCGACCGCGCCCGCTGGTCCGATTGGCTGGACGGGCAACAAGCACGACCCTATGGGCTTACACATTGCGCGGGAGCTCACCGAATACTGGATGCATCACCAGCACGTGTGCGAAGCAGTCGGCGTGACCAGCCTCAAAGATGCGCAGTTTCTCCAGGCCGTGTTGAGCACGTTCATTCACTGCCTGCCGCGCACCTATGCGGCGACCCCCGCGCCCGAAGGAACATCTATCCAGGTGGTGATCACCGGGACGGGCGGCGGCGCGTGGCAGCTCGTGCGCGAAGCAGACCGCTGGCGGCTGTATGCGCAGACCGATCTCGCACCGACCAGCGTCGTCACCCTCGATTCGGACACGGCCTGGAAGCTGTTCACCAAAGGACTCGCTCCCGAGGAAATTAGCACGCGGCTGGAGGTCGAGGGCGATCAGCCCTTGGGACGCGTCATGGAGACGGCCATCGCCATCATCGCCTGATCACGGCTTGCGCGACTCGCCCAAGGCGACCGCGCCTGTCTGCCCGTTGACCACCGCCGCGCGCACTTCGCCGTCACGTTCGTACAGCGTCGCGATCCACACGGGGACGAGCATGAGGGTGAACGTCATTTGCAGCACATTCGCGTACACCTTCACCTCGACCGACTGGCCGTTCCCGCGTTCGTAGCGGTCGCGCATGGTCTGCGTGATGGTGCTGCGCGCAGTCAGCGAGGCGGCATCGAAGTCGATGTCGTAGAGCGCCGCGGGGGTACGGGCGAGCAGTTTCGGGTCATAGGCTCGCGCTGAACTCAGCTCGTATTCGCTGATCTGTTTGAGGATGGGCGGCTGTTTCATGCCGAACACAGGCACGCCGACCATGCCATCCTGAAACTGGATATTCTCGTAGGGCTTGAACGTCCGCACCTGATCGCGGCTGTTGGGCATGCGCTGATCGGTGGTGGTCTGCGAGACATTGACCAGCGCGTCGAAGATCCACAGCGGCACAAACAGCCCTTCGATCACGGCGTGGGCAACGCGGTTGTCGTCAAGCAGCCCGGCCATGCGCTGATCCAGCTTGTTGAGCCGTTCACGGATCGCTAGCTTCGCCTGATCCTCGTTCACGGCGAACGGCAGCAGCGTATCCGGCTTTTCGACCGTCTTGAGTGCATCGCTTTCGATCACCGCGTTCGCGCCGCAGAAGGGGCACACCTGCGATAAACGCCCCGCCGGAATCGTGCGTTCGGTGCCGCACTGTTTGCAGCGCAGCAGCCGTTCGCCGATCACCCACTGCACGGCCTGCGCCCGTCGTTTGAGCAGCGCCACGCCGAGCGTGCCGCCCTCGCGGTCGCTGCGCTGTTCCAGCGGCGCGAGATAGCCGCAGAACTTGCACACCACGCGCCCGCTCGCCTCATCGACCGTCAGGCCGCCGCCGCACACCGGACAGATCAGCGTTTGCGTCGTCGCTTTTACCGCGCCCTCCGCTGTTCGTCGCTGCGGATCCGCCGCTTGCAGCGAGCGTTCGGCTTCTTCCGGCGTCATTTCGCCATTCAGCACCATGAGCAGACGCAGCGCTTCGATGTGACCGGGGTCACGCGCCAGGACATCGTCAAGATACTGCCGCTTCTGGGCGGGGTCATCGGTCAGCTTGGCCAGCCACAGGTAGGCATCGACGAAATCGGGCTGCAAATCCACCGCCTGCTTGAGGGTCTGCACGGCGCGCGCCTTGTCGCCCTGCCACAGATAGTCGTGCGCCGTCTCAAACACCGACTTCGTGCGCGCTTCCAGCTTGCCCCGGTAGGTGAGCGTGACGGTCGGGCGCTCGCCTTTAGCCTTCATGCGCGCTTGCGCCTCGTCGAGCGTTTCGGGGACGCGGTGTTTATTCGGGCACACCCAGAACCCAGACTGCGTGTCGAGGCGCATGGGCTGCTGGCAGCGGGGACAGGCTTTTTCAGGCATAGCGGCATCCTTGAGGCGAATGAGCCAATCATATTTTCAGTATAGGTGGGGTAGTCCCAAATTCGCCCTCAAGATACTGGGGGTAAAGCATTGTCAAACGCGCATTTATCCCACATACTGATGCCATACTTACAATAAAGGGTTTAATTAACCAATGACCAATGACCTATTCGATTTCTCCGCATTCCCCACCCTGACCACACCGCGCCTCGTGCTGCGCGAGGTCGAGCCAACCGACGTCGAGGCGGTCTTCGCGCTGCGCAGCGATCCCGAAGTGCAGCGCTACAATGGCGAGCCGATACACAAGATTGACGAAGCGGAAAAACTGGTTGACGACCTGCGCACCATCATCTTTCCCAACAAGTATGGCATTCAATGGGCGGTCACCGAACGCGGCCACGACGAGTTGATCGGCTTGTTCGGGCTGAACTACTGGGATCAGCGCAATCGCCGTCTGGATCTCGGCTATGACCTCGCTCAAGCGCACTGGGGCAAAGGGTACGCCTATGAAGGTCTCAAGACGATCCTCGACTGGGGCTTTCCCAACCTCAACCTCAACCGGATTGAAGCCCACGTCATCGACGGCAATGTACGGTCGGTACGCGTGCTGGAACGCCTTGGTTTTCACCTGGATGGTCGGCGGCGCGCCTTTTCGCTCGAACCGGATGGTCAATTTCACGACAGCCTGATCTACGGCCTGCTGGGTGACGAGTACGGGCAGGTGAAGCCCTGAGGCTATTTCAGAATCGGCAGTTGGCCTAACCGCACCCCGTTTCGCTGCGCTCAACTGCCCCTCTCCAAAGGGTTGAAGGAGGGACAGTTTTAATAATCGAGCAGCTTGTAGGGACGCCCAACGGGGCGTCCGCAGGATCCTAAACAAAACGGACGCGCAACGGCGCGTCCCTACGAAATCTGTTTTCCCTCAAACCAAGGCCTTAATGGTTCCCGATGTTAAAACTGTCCTGCTCCTCTCCAAAGGGCGAGGGGCAAGGCACGGCGGGTTGTGTCCCTCTCCCCACGGAGAGGGACGGCTGGCGCAGCCAGCAGGGTGAGGTTGCGTGTTTTCACCGATTGTTAAAAGTGTCCGGTCTTCAACCTAACGGCGAGGGGCTTCCTAGAAAATTGCGGATAAATTTACGCGATTGACGAAGTGTTATTCCAAGCGCAGACATAGTGTCGGCTATGCTGATAATTGTCCTTATCAGCAGCAGGAGACCTTATGGCTGGCAGCTCCTCGAAAAATTTCCGCACGGTGATTTTGCAGCAGCGCGCCGACCAACTGCGTCTGCGCATTCTCCATCAGGCCGACATCGATTTTGAGATGGACGCATTGGTGATTCAGCAGTACCGCGCTCAAGCGCGTGAACTAGGCAACCGTGACCTCGAACTGCATATTCTCGGCATCGAAGCGCAGCTGCATCTGGTCACCGGGCGCACCGAGGACGGCCTCGCTATCCTCGAAGAAGGTGTTGAACACGCCCTGGCGTGGGATAACCGCGCCCGCTGGGTCGATTTCAAAGCGGCGCTTGCACGCGTCTACTCGGCGAACGGTGATTATGCCGCCGCCCAGTCGATCGATGCTGAACTGCGCGCCGCGCTCACGCCGTCGGTCGCCATGTCGTAATCCATTATTCTTCAGACAAGCGTTGGTTGTCGGGACAAGGCATGCCTTGTCCTTTTTGTTTCTCCTTCTAAAAAAGAGCAAACCTCTCCCATCATTGAGGACGGGACACTTTTAACAATCGAGCCATTGTAGGGACGCGCTTCTGCGCGTCCGTGGTCGGCGGACGGCCAGAAGGCCGTCCCTACAATGGTTGTTTGAGGGAAGAGCGTCTCGAAGTTCTAAAACTGTCCTGCCGTGAACTGAATTCGGGGTGGGGTCAGCAGGGGTGGATACAAAAAGGGCGCACATCTGCGCCCTTTTGCATTCATAGAGACGATGATTCTACTGCGCGGCGAGGAACGCCTCGACCTGCGCGCGGGTCGGCAGCGACGGAATCGCGCCTTTGCCCGTGGTGGTGATCGCGCCGACCGCGTTGGCGAAACGCGCGATGCGCGCCAGTGAGTCGGCATCCATCGGGAAGCCCTGTTCGAGCAAACCGACGAGTAAGCCCGCGACGAAACCGTCGCCCGCACCCGTGGTATCGACCGCGTCGACCTTGAAGCCCGCCACGTCGATGCTCACGCCGTCACGGGTGTACAGGCTGACACCCGCCGCGCCCCGCGTGACCGCGATCAAGCGCATGCCGTCGCGCCACAGCGGGTCGACGACATGGCCGCCCGTCAGGAATTCGAGTTCTTCTTCGCTCACCTTGACCAGATGCGCGCCATCCAACCCAGCGATTAAGCCGGCGCGGGCGGTGTCGGCGTCGGGCCACAGCGACATACGCAAATTGGGATCATAGGAGATGAACGCGCCGTTCTTCTGCGCGTGCTGAATCGCCGCCAGCGTCGCCGAACGGCTCGGCTCGCCGATCATGGTGATTGAGCCGTAGTGGAACACCTTCACGGTGTCGATCACGCTGTAGGCGACATCGGCGGGCGTCATGAGCATATCCGCGCTCGGGTTGCGGTAGAACATAAACGAGCGTTCCCCGTCCGCGCGCAGCGAGACAAACGCCAGCGCCGTGCGCGCTGCCGCCGAGAAGGTCATGCCGCGGGTGTTGACCCCTTCCGCGCGCAGCACACCTTCGAGGAAGTGCCCGAATGGATCATCGCCCACCTGACCGAGAAACGCGCTCGGTTGGCCGAGCTTGGCCACGCCGACCGCGACATTCGCGGGGGCGCCGCCGGGAGCTTTGACAAACCCGGAGGCTTCGCCAACGGTCACACCGCTTTCCAGAGCGACAAAGTCAATTAAGAGTTCTCCAAAGGAGGCGACGCTCATGGCAGACAGTCCTATTTGGGGAGCACCACGGATAAAACGAAGAGGACGACGACCAACGCGCCGGCCAGCACGAACATGCTGCGCACATCGCGGATCACATGCTGGTACTGTTCGCGGAGTTGAGCTTCCGTGACGACGATGGTCGGGTTGCGCAGCGCCGCTTCGACCACGGACTGCGGCATTTCGCCCGCATTCTTCTGGCGGCGTTCGGCATTGCGGCGTTCGCGCCACTCGCCACCTTCGGCGCGTTCCTGCTGCACTTCCTGCTGAATGCGCCGCTGAGCGGACGAGACGGTCTTATAGGGATTGGTGTAGGCGGAACGCATTTTAGCCGCCTGTTCACGGCTGGAACGCGATTTATTCGATTTGTTGGTCACTGACGGACTCCTAGCCTGATAGCGCTGTCTATTCTAGCTGATTCGATCCGCAAAAACGACAATGCGCTGTGTGTTAACCTGATAGGGGTAGCAGGAGATCAGCGTGGCGGTTGCGCCCTGCCGATTCTCCAGCACGCTGACGTCGTTGGGGTCGACGATGCGCGTTTCGGTGACGCGATAGGTGTGGATGCGCGTCTCGGTCTGCACCGTGAATTCGTCGCCGATTTGCAGTTCGTCCAGACGGCGGAACAACTGGCCGTAGATGTCATTGTGTGCGGCAAACACCACATTACCGGTGTCGTCGCCGGGGTTGATGGCGTTAGGAAGCTGGCCGACGCCCTGCTTGAGCGCGTCGAGGTCGACGCCCTGCACGATGCTGCCGTTGATGTCGATGCGCGGGATGACGATGCTGAGTGCGGTCTCGCTGGTGCGCGGTGGGCGGCTGATGGGCGGCTGCACCCACTGGCTTTCGACCAGCGGCACAAGGTGCGACGGTACTTCGCTGTAATTGAACTGCGGCACGCCGTTCACAAAAATGTGACCGCCGGGCAGCACCACATTTTCGAGACGCACGGTCGGCGTCGGCGCGATGGTGGGGATCGTCAGGCGGCGCTGTTCATCGGCGAGCGCCTGCGCTTCCGAAGTTTCGCGTTCCAGCGTCTGGATCGCCCCGAACAGGTTCACGGCGATCACGACGATGCCGAGTACCGCCGCGATTTCGACCACCATGAGCAGCACATCGAGCACGCGGCGCTCTTTACGTTTATTACGTGGTTTGGGCGGTGGGGGTGCGTCGCCATCGTCGAAGGCGGGCGCGGCGGGGCGTTCGACGGTGCGCGGCGTATGCGATTCCGGCGGCGCGGTCTGGATCGGCGGGGCGGGACGCGGCTCCGGCGCGGCGATCAGCGGAGCATCTTCGATATAACCGCCCTGTGTGAGCTGGGCGAGCGCCGCCTCGACCGGATCGAGCGGGGCAGGCGCGGGCGTCTGCTGCGGGATCGGCAGGGGTTCGGCGGCATCCGCCTCGACCATGCGGCCTTCGCGCTGCATCCGCGACAGGCGTTTCTGGCGTTCCTCGCGCTTTTTGATCGCGAGGATGCGCTCCAGTTCTTCGATACTCAGCTCATCAACGGGACGTTTATCGCGCATATTTCGAGACGACCGCGAACACTTCGCGTTCAAAGAACCAGCGGAACGGCGGGGTTTTGAAGAGTGCCCCGCGCAGCGAATCGATCACCGGGCTTTCGCCGCCATGCTGCGGCGGGCTTTCCAGCCACACTTTGCCGCGGAAGCCGTTGCGGCGCAGCGTGCGCCCCAGACTCACCATCGACTGCTCGTTGACATGCACGTGTTCGTTGACGGACACGAGGAAATTACGCGGATTTTTGGGATAGTTCGCGCCCTGGCCCATGAGCGTGCGCACGAAGCGCACGACCGGGTAGGCGTAGCGGTCATACCAGATGTTGGGCGCAGTATGCACGATGAACAGGCCATCCGGCTTGAGCACGCGGTGCACCTCGGCGAGCGCGGCGTCCAGTTCCCACGGGTGCAGGTGTTCGACCACGTCGAACATGAGCACGCGGTCAAAGCTGGCGGTCGCAAACGGGAGGTTCTTCGCGTCGGCGAGGTAGACCGCCGTCTTGCCGGGAGTCACGCCGTTAAGCGGTTCGATCACCTGCTTGGACATGTTGACGGCGACTTCGGCATAGTCGATGCCGTACGCGTCTGCGCCAAGCTGCGCGGCATGGCGCAGAATTTCGCCGCGCCCACAGCCCACGTCGAGAATTTGCATCCCCGGTCGGACTTCCGCCAGCGAGAACGCCGACGCGAGACGGCGCGAGAGCTGTTCGCCTTCGCTGGTGTTGAATTCGTCGAAGCCTTCGCAGGCGGTGCGGAAATATTCTTCAGTATAGAGGGTGGATGAAACGGGCGCTTTTTGCTTGTCCAACGTGCGTGATCGATTCCTAATCGCATTGACTTTAAGTGCGATTATAGCCGACACCTCACCCTGCGCCAATTGTCTAATCCACCCATTGGGCTAGCGCTGGCGGAGCACGAAAATCCCCCAGTTGAGGTAGTGCCGCCCATAGGCGAGATGACTCCACCTCTGCTGATCGAGGAACTTGCGCGCCTCGGCATACTCCGGGTCATCCGGATGTGCCCGCAGCCATGCATCGAGATTCCACCACTGCGGCGCGTAATAGCGATCCCAGCCTTCCGGGTCGGCGAGCACCATTTCGACGAGTTCGAAGCCGGCCCCTTCGAAGCGCTCCAGCGTGCCGAGCAAGGTGCTGAAATCGTCTGGGCCGACGCCGAGCGCGGCATAGGCTTCGGGCGGCGGCAGTTGGTTCCAGAATGGTTCGCCGACCAGCAGCAGCCCGTCCGATTTGAGGGCAGGTCGCATCAGGTTGAGCGTACCGATCAACCCGCCGCCGATCCACGTCGCGCCAATGCAGCTCACCACGTCGAACGCGCCCGGTTCGGCGGTATACGCGCCCGCATCGCCTTGAATAATCGTCACGCGGTCGGCGACACCCAATTCGCTGACCCGGTCGCGCGCCGCGGCAGTGAACACATGACTGAGGTCGATGCCGACCGCCGAAATCCCCCAACGCTGCGCCCAAAGCGCCATCATTTCGCCTTTACCACACGCCAAATCGAGTAACCGCTGCCCCGGTACGAGCCGACAGATCTCGCCGAGAAGCATCAGCCGCCGCTCGTCAATGGGGTTGAGGATGCGACGACTGCCTTCGCCAATTTCATGAAAACGCAAGGGCATGTGCGTTCCTTTCTGACCTGTAATGAACCAGAATTATACCAAATTATCATTGGAGAGTCGGTCTGACCCGTCATATGAAACAGGTGATCCTTGGCACGTTGGGCTGGTCAGTTGGCAAAATAAAAACCTCACCCGGTGAGAGGTGAGGTTTTCGTTGACGCAGCAAGCGGGCTGCGACTGAGTTATGGTGAGGAAGCTTACGCCTGCGCGGTTTCCGGCACGAGGATCGCTTCGACGTCGAGGTTCAGCTTGATGTCCTTGCCGACGAGCACGCCACCGGCTTCGATGGCCATATTCCACGTCAGACCCCAGTCTTCGCGGTTGATCTTGGTTTCGGCGCTGAAGCCCGCGCGCTTGCCGCCCCACGGGTCATTGGTCAGGCCGAGGAATTCCACGTCCAGCACGACCGGGCGGGTGACATTGCGGATGGTCAGGTCGCCGTGCAGCTTGGCGGTGCTGTCGCTGGTCACGTCGACGCGGGTGCTCTTGAAGACGATGTTCGGGTAGTTGGCGACATCGAGGAAGTCCGGGCTCTTCAGGTGACCGTCACGGTCGGCGAGACCCGTGTGCACGCTGGAGGCGTCAATCGTCGCTTCGACGACGGTGGCGGCGGGGTTGGCCGGGTCAAACACGAGCGTGCCCGTGGGCGCGGCATCAAAGCGACCGCGAACGGTCGTCACCATCATGTGACGGGCAGAAAAGCTGGCATAGGTGTGCGTCGGGTCGAAATTCCAGGTAGCCACAGGTTCATCTCCTGATTTAGTGTGCTAGGTTATCGAAACGGACTGTAGTCCGGATATGTCGAGAACTATAGCACAGGAGTTGGGGAATGTATATAAGAGGATGATTAGAAAACGGACTATAGTCCGTTTTCTAATCGCTGAAGTGCAGATTGCGGGGTGAGCCGCTACAATCGGGCGGTACATTCAGCTATGCAGCGAGTGAGGCTAACTCTATGACATGTCGCGATGACATTTTGGATGCCGTGCGCGCGCTCATCCGCCAGAAGGGTGTGAATGAGTTCACTGCGCATGAAGTTGTGGAATACATGCGCGCCCACGGGACGACCTACAAGGAAAACACCATCCGCACGCACATCACGACCGGCTTAATGACCATCAATGCCGCCAAGCATCACAGCAAGACGCACGATGACTTTGAGCGCACGGCCGACGGCGTGTACCGCTTGATCGGCGGCTAATCGACCAGCTTGTAGACCACTTCGGTCAGCGCGGTGATCATGCGCTCCAGGCTGTAGCCGCGCGTCTCGCGCTGAAACTGCACAGTGCGCGGGTCGAGCATCACGTAGAGCACATCCGCCGCGTAGTCGAGGTCAAGCTGCGGATTGATTTGACTGAGCAGGCCGCGAATCGTCTGCATCCACCACCAATGCGCGGGGTGCGCGAGGCCGGGGACGCCTTCCATCGTGACCAACATCGGGCGGCGTTCATCGACGAAGCGCAGGGCTTCTTCCATGAACCACACCAGGTGATCGACCGGGTCACCGCCCGCGCGAAAGCGGCGGAGCGCCCGATCCTGTAAATGGCGCTGACATTCGTCGAGCAGCGCCTGACAAACTTCGCTCATGCCATTGGGGAAATGGCGGTAGAGCGTGCCTTTACCGACCCCAGCTCGCGCCGCCACCATCGCCGTGGAGACCGCTTCAACGCCTTTTTCGGCAATCAGGTCACGCGCTGCCAGAAGGAGCAGCTCACGGTTTTTGACGGCATCCGCGCGCGTGGGGCGCGGTTCAGCGAGGATCAGAATCTCGTCCATACCCCTCACCTAAAGGTAAACTCAATGCTATATCATCAGTATACGGGGAATTGTCAAGGACGGTATATGTCAACTACGGGGGAGCTGCGCAAAACCTCATCCAAAAGCAGGATACAAATCCTCCTTTTGGTTGTCTTGGCGCTATTAGCGGCCTGCACGATGGAATTGGAGCCCGGCGGCGGGAGTGACAGCGGCGGCAGCGCCGTCATCGGCGGCGGGGAGACGGCGCGCGTGACCGACATCATCGACGGCGACACCATCGACGTGGACATTAACGGCGTCGGCTACCGCGTGCGCTATATCGGCGTGAATACGCCGGAGAGTGATGAGTCTTGCTATGACGACGCGACCGACGCCAACGCGAATCTCGTGGCCGGACAGACGGTCACACTGGTGCGCGACAGCAGCAACACAGATCGCTTTGGGCGTTTGCTGCGGTATGTGTATGTGGGGAATCTGTTCGTGAATGCGCAGTTGGTGCAGGATGGGTGGGCGGAGGCGGTCGAATACCCACCGGACACGGCGAACGCGGACTATTTCCATCAGCTCGAAACGCAGGCGGCGCGCAGCAACATCGGCTGTCACCCAACGGCGATTTTCGACGACGGCAGCGACGTGCGGTAGAGAAAAAACCTCGCCCTGCTTGCTGCGCAAGCCGTCCCTCTCCGTGGGGAGAGGGACAAAAAACGGTTTTTCTCCCCTTCTCCCCGCTTGCGTGGGAGAGGGGGTCGGGGGTTGAGGGGCTGATTGGACACTCTCTTTATCGCGTCCGCCAGTCACGGACGCGCAGAAGCGCGTCCCTACAATGTCCGCACAACAGATTCTGCGCAAGCAGCGAACGAATTTCCACTACGCTCGCCCGTAGACCTCAAGGCTGGTGCCGTAGAAGGCGCTGCCGCGTTCGGAGGCGAGGAACAGAATCGCTTCCGCTGCTTCTTCCGGCGTGACCCACTTGCTGAAATCAGCATTCGGCATCGAGGCGCGGTTGGGCGGCGTGTCGATGGTGCTCGGCATGATGGCGTTGACGTGGATGCCCTTGTCGCGTACTTCCGCCGCCAGGCTTTCGACCACGCGCTGCGCGGCGGCCTTGCTCGCCGTGTACGCCGACCCACCGGCGAAGCCTTTCAACCCGCCGCGCGCCAGCACCACGACGATCCGCCCGGCGACACCTTTATCAATCATGTGCTGCGCCACCTTGCCACAGGTGATGTAGACCGGGCGCAGATTGAGGTTGAGCATGCGCTCCATGGCGTCGTAATCCGAGCCATGCACGGTCGCGCCCGATTCGAAGCCGCCGACGGTGTGCGCCAGCACGTCAATTTGCCCGAAGCGCGCCACCACCGTTTCGATCAGTTGATCGACGGACGCGGCTACGCCGAGATCGGCGAGCACGGTCAGCGTTTCGCCACCGATCTCCGCCGCGAGCTTCTCGGCTTTGTCCGGTGACCGCTCAACCAACACCACGCGCGCGCCTTCGGCTGCGGCCGCGCGCACGACTGCGCTGCCCAAGTTACCCGCCGCGCCAGTGACGACGACGACTTTGCCTGCGAATTCGCCTGTCATGGGACTCCTCATTTGTGTGTGATTGGTCATGCTACTGTATAACGAGGTTGCGAACGCCGCCAGATGTTACGGCTTGATCTCCACGAACAGGCCGTCGCTCCACTGGTACTTGGTATCGAATTTGCGCGCCAGCACGACTGTGAGATCGGTCTCGTCGACGATGCGCCCGGTCGCCGGGGAGTGCGGGGCATCCCATCCGCCGAAGCCGTAGGTCACCGCCGGGTTGTGGCGGATGTTTTTGACGAAATCGGCGTTATTGCGCCCTTCCGAGCAGAGGTAGTATGCGCCGTTGTGCTCCACGTACCAGATTTCGATGGTGTGCGGGTTGCCTGTACGGCGGCCAATCGTCGTCACGTAGATGAAGTCGTTTTTCTGCGTGGGTTGGTCACTCATCGCTAACACCTATTTGCGGATCAACGAGTTCGTTGATCAAGGCTTGAATCGTCTGCGCAGGAATATCGAATTGCACTGTCTTGGAGTAAATCGTCAACAGGATGACATGGTCAGCCAGTTACACATAATATATCACTCGAAAACCGCCGCGCTTGCCTCGTCCGGCGGACGGATTGGCTAAACGAACCTTGTACACGTCGTAGCCGACATTGGGTATTTTGTCGCCGGGGCGTTCATCGTTCTGCACTTGTTGAGCAAAATCGCCTAACTCTGTGCGCAGATGGCGGTATTTCCGCAGCAGTCGTTTAAACTCGCGATCAAAGCGTGGGGCGGTCGTGACTTTCGTCGCCATCTTCGCTCAATTCTTTGTCGACTTCAGCAAACAATTCTTCAATTGGACGTATACGTCCAGCCAGCGCATCGCCAAAGGCTTCGCGTAAGTGAGCGAGAATCACTTCATCCGGTGTGTCTTCATCGTCATTCGGCTCAGATAGGCGGCGCTCCACTTCAGATTGCAGCAGTTTAGCGATCATCTCATCGCTGAGCAGACCGAGTTCATCCGCTTCTTCGACCAGTTCCGCGGGCAAACGTACCGTGATTTGCACATCAGCCATGATCAAGTTTCCCCTTTATTCCTGCCCGTGAATCATAGCACAGTCTGTGCTGGCGCGCGGTACACTGTGCGTCATCTACTGCCTAGGGAGAAAAATCATGCAGGTTCGCCTTGACGACCTCAGAGCGGTCACGCTCACTGTCCTGGCCAAAAGCGGCTATCCGGCTGATGAGGCGCAAATCATTCTCGATGTGCTGCTCTATGCGCAGCTCCGCGGCAACAATCAGGGTATCGTCAAATTGATCGGCGCGGGCATGCCGCGCAGCGCCAACGCGCGCCCCATCCAGATCACGCGGGAGACCAAATTGTCGGCGCTGCTCGACGGCGGCTGGAACGCGGGCATGGTCGCACTGACTCGGGCGGTGGACATCGCCATCGGCAAGGCGCGCGAGCACGGCATCGGCCTCGTCGGCACGAACCAGACGAACACCTCAACAGGTGCGATCGGCTATTACGCCAGCCGCGCCGCTCAAGCGGGCTTCATCGCGTTCGTGTTCTCGGGCTCCGGTGAGTATGTCGCCATGCACGGTTCGTATGAGCCGCTGTTTGGCACAAATCCGCTGGCGATTGCCATCCCGACGACCGATCAGCCGATGGTGTTCGACATGGCGACGTCGGCGATTGCCCGCTTTGGCATCGTGGAGGCGAAAACTGCCGGGCGACCGATCCCCGAGGGGGTGGCGTATGATGTGAATGGTCAGCCGACCACGGACGCGGCGGCGGCGCTGCAGGGCGCGATCCGCACCTTTGGCGGCTACAAGGGCGCGGCGCTCTCACTGATCGTCGAGGTGCTCACCGGAGGGCTGGTCAGCACGACCAAAGACGCGGACGGCAAAAAGACCGATTGGGGCAACCTCGTCCTCGTCATTGACCCCGAACTGCTGGTCGATGGCGACACGTTCGAAACGCGCGTCAGCCAGTTGATCGAACGGGTGAAGGCGGCCAAGCGTTTGCCCGGAGTCGAGGACATCCTCATCCCCGGCGAACGCGGCAACCGGATTCTCGCTCAGGTCGAACAGACGGGCATGGTCGAGATCGACGACGCGCTGTGGTCGGCACTGGTGCAGGTCGCGGGGTAACACCGAACCTCACCCCCGGCCCCTCTCTGAAAAGAGGAGAGGGGAGACAAACAGAGTCCTTAAGTCCCCTCTCCGGGGGAGAGGGGATTTAGGAGTGAGGTTTGGCAAAGTGCCGATTCTGAAAAGACCTCATGCCTCGTCCCTACAGATGGTCGCCTTATTGGATACCCTCTCATACCTCGCCCCCAAGCCGAAAAACTGTTTGCCTAACTTGCTGACACTCGCCACCCCTACCCCCTTGACAATACTGTGTGCTATACAGTATGCTATTTACTGTGTGACACACAGTACTGTAGGGTATATACCATATGTCCGAAACCGAAGAGCAGCTCGATAAGCTGCGGCAGGAGCTCCGGCGCGGAATCATCGTCCTCGCGGTGCTGGCGCAGCTCGAAACCGCGCGCTATGGCTACAGCCTCATTCAGCGTCTTGCCGAACAGGGGTTGGAGATCGAAGAAGGCACCCTGTACCCGCTGCTGCGCCGTCTGGAACAGCAAGGACTGCTGCACAGCGACTGGGAAGTTGAAGACCCACGCCCACGCAAATACTACCGGATCAGCGAGGCGGGGCGTGACGTGCTCCGCACGCTGACGACCGAGTGGTTCGCTACCGTGAGCGTGATGCAGCGCTTGTTAGGAGGCGAAGCACATGACTGAACTCATTGACCGCTACGTACATCAGGTGGGGCGCTACCTGCCCGCCACCACGCGCGCCGACATCACCGCCGAACTGCGCTCGCAAATTCAGGATCAACTGGATGACCGCTACCCGGCGGAACCGACGGCTGAGCAAGTCGCCGCTGTCCTGCGTGAACTCGGCAGCCCGCGCCAGATGGCCGCGTCGTACCGCGAACCGCAGTATCTGATCGGCCCGGATCTCTACCCGACGCTGATCGAAGTGCTGCGCTATGGGTGGGTGATCATCCCGGCGATCCTCGTGTTTCTCGGCATCTTCGGGCGAGTGATCACGCCATCGGACACGCCGATCATCAACTGGCTGCTGGAAACGCTGTGGGCGACTGTGCAAGCGGCACTGATCTTCTCCGTCGCGGTGGTACTGCTGTTTGCGCTCGTGCAGCGAACGGGGATTGATCTGATGGGCAGCGGCGCGGCGTTCGATCCGCTGACACTGCCCGCTGTCAACGATCCGCGTACGGTCGAGCGCCGCGACATCTCATTAAGCCTCGCGCTAGGCTTGGTCGTCATGCTGGTGTGGCTGTACTTCCTGCGTGTCGGCGGGCTGACGCTGCGCTTCGATCTGACGAACCCCGGCGATGTGCTCCCCGTGCCATCAACGTGGCTGGTGCTGTTCATCATCGTCGCCGGCACCTTGATCGGTCTGCATTTGCTGGTGCTGCGCCTCAACCAGTGGAGCGCATGGCTGTGGCTGATCGAAACGCTGCTCGAAGCGTTCGGCTCGATCTGCCTGTACTTTGTCTTTTACCAACCGCTGCTGGGCGGGCGCACGCCGCTGCCTCTGCCCGAAATTCTCGCCGCGGGCTATACCATCGGCATCCTGATTACTCACAGCGGTCGGTTGATCGCGCTGTGGAGAACGCGTGACGACCGTCCGCTGGCCTTCGCCAACGACAAACGTTGAAAGGGAAGTCAAACATGAAAGCGATTCAGATTCCGGCCTACGGAGCGCCGGATGTGCTCCAGCTCCGCGATGTTGCCGCACCGACGCCGAAAGCGAACGAGGTGCTCGTCAAAGTGGTAGCGACTTCGGTCAACTTTAGCACCGGGCTGCTGGTGACCGGGGAACCCTTCCTCGGTCGGCTGATGGTCGGCGCGCCGACGGCCCCCAAAATCAAAACACCAGGCAATGACCTCGCCGGGGTGGTGGTCGCGGTCGGCAGCGCGGTGACGCGCTTTCGCCCCGGTGATGCCGTCTTCGGCGATCTGGCAGAGTACGGTTACGGCACGTATGCAGAACTAGTCGCTGCGCCGGAAAGCGCGCTGGCGCTCAAACCCGCTAAGCTGTCGTTTGCAGATGCGGCGGCAGCGCCCGAAGCGGGCTTGGTCGCCTTGCAGGGGCTGCGTGACCTCGGCGGGCTGCAAGCCGGGGAACAGGTGCTGATCGTCGGCGCGTCCGGCGGGATTGGCACGTTCGCGGTGCAGCTCGCCAAGCACTTCGGCGCGGAAGTGACCACCGTCGTCAGCCCGCGCAACATCGATCTGGTGCGGACGCTCGGCGCGGATCACGTCATCGACTACACTCGCGAGGATTTCGCGCGCAACGGCCAGCAGTACGATCTGATTCTCGCGACGGCGGGCTACCGCTCGCTCGCCGATTACAAACGGACGCTCAAACCGGGCGGGCGCTATGTGACGACGGGCGGCTCGCTCAAGCAGGTCTTTGCGGCACTGCTGCTCGGCCCGCTGGTCGGAGGCAGACACAAGCTCGCGGTGCTCAACCTCAAGCCGAACAAGGATCTCGACTATCTGGGGAGTCTGCTGGAATCCCGCGCGATCAAAGTCGTCATCGACCGCTGCTACCCGCTGAGCCAGGCGGCAGAGGCCATCCGTTACTACCTCACGGGAAAAACGCGGGGCAAGATCATCATTGAAGTTGCGCCGGACGGCGCGTGATGCAAGGAAAGAAGGTTCTCATGGTTGACATTCGCCTACTGCTCGGCGGGTTGTGGATCGCGCTCATGCTCACGTACCTGCTCGGCGATGTGCTGCGCATCTTCGCGGGCGATTTCAAAGCGGGCGAGATCGAGGGCGTGCAGGTCACGCAGGTCATGTGGCTGGGGATCGCCGTGTTCATGCTGGTACCGATTGTCATGCTGGTGCTCACGCTGACCCTGCCGGCGGCGGGACTGCGCCCGCTGACGATCGGCGCGGCGGTGGTGCTGTTCCTGTTTAATCTCGTCGCGCTGCCGACGTATCCGTCGCTCTACGACAAGTTCCTGATCGTCGTCGGCTTGATTTTCAACGTGCTGACCGTGATCTACGCGTGGAATTGGGAAGGGTGAGCGGCAATGCGTTGAAAGCCTACCCCTGACAACCCCGTGTTCCCTCCCCGAATTCGGTTCACAGCAGGACAGTGTGAACATTTCGAGACCGTTTTCCCCTAGGCAACAGATTGTCGGGACGCGCAGAAGCGCGTCCCGACAATGGCTCGATTGTTAAAAGTATCCGGTCCTCAACCGAATTTAGGGAAGGGAGCCAGCGAAAATACGTTTTGCCCCTGCCCCCGCTGGCGTAGGATAGGGATGTACTTCGTCACTTATCCCTCATCACAGACGCCATGAACCCGACCATATAGCTACGCAAGGCTTAAGGCTTCAGTTTGCGATCTGAGAAGGAGAACCCATGCCCCAGGAATATATCGAGATTCGCGGCGCGCGTGAGAACAACCTCAAGAACGTTTCGCTGCGCATTCCCAAGCGCAAAATCACCATCTTTACTGGCGTGTCGGGTTCGGGCAAGTCCTCCATCGTCTTCGACACCATTGCCACCGAAGCGCAGCGCCAGTTGAACGAGAACTTCAGCATGTTCGTGCGCTCGTTCCTGCCGCGCTACTCGCAGCCAGACGCCGACGCCATTGAAAATCTGAACATGCCGATTGTGGTCGATCAAAAACGGCTCGGCGGTGGTTCGCATTCGACGATGGGCACGATCACCGACATTTACGCGGTGCTGCGGCGGTTATTCGCGTATATTGGTCAGCCTCATGTGGGACATGTCAACCTGTTCTCGTTCAACGATCCACAGGGGATGTGCCCGGAATGCAACGGTTTAGGCCGCAAAATGGGCGTGGATCTCGACCGCTTTTTCGATCCGTCCAAGTCGATCAACGAAGGCGGGATTTTGTTCCCGGAGTACGCAATTGACAGTTGGGGCTGGAATCTGCTCACGCAATCGGGCTTGTTCGACACCGATAAGCGGCTGGCCGATTATTCTGACGAGGAAATGAACCGCCTGCTCTACAGCCCATCCGTCAAGGTCAAAATGATGATCGGCAACAAGTCGATGAATATGACCTTCGACGGCATTGTCGAAAAGTTCACCCAGAAGTACATCACCCGCGACCTGAAAACCCTGTCAGAACGCACGCAGAAAGCAGTAGAGCCGTACATGACAATGCAGCTCTGCCCACTCTGCCACGGCGCGCGCTTGAGTCAAGCCGCGCTGAGCTGCAAGATCAACGGTCTGAATATCGCCGAGATGTCGGCGATGGAAGTCGGTGACCTGATCAACGTGATCCGCGCCGTCACCGATCCCAAAGCCGCGCCCATCGTCGCCACGCTCGTCCAGCGCCTGCAGTATCTGATCGATATCGGGCTGGAATATCTCACGCTGAATCGCGAGACGGATACCTTGTCGGGCGGCGAATCACAGCGCGTCAAGATCGTCAAACACCTGACCAGCAGCCTGAGCGATGTCATGTACGTGTTCGACGAGCCGAGCGTCGGCCTGCACCCGCGCGACGTCCATCGCATGAACGAGCTTTTACAGCAGCTCCGCGACCGGGGCAACACCGTGCTGGTGGTCGAACACGACCCGGACGTGATCAAAGCGGCGGATCATGTGGTGGATGTGGGGCCGCGCGCGGGCAGCAACGGAGGCAGAATCGTCTACGAAGGCAGTTTCGACGGGCTGCTGCAGTCGGAGACGCTGACGGGCAAGCATATGCTGCGCCAGATGCCGATCAAGACCAGTTTCCGCGCCGCGAAAGGCCAACTACGCATCACCAACGCGCGCGTCAATAACCTGCAGAACGTCAACGTGAACATCCCGCAAGGCGTGCTGACCGCTGTGACGGGCGTCGCGGGTTCAGGCAAAAGCTCGCTGATTCATCAGGTGTTCTTGCACCAGCACCCGGACGCCATTGTCATCGATCAGTCACCCGTCGGCGCGAATACGCGCTCCAACCCTGCCACCTATACCGGCATCATGGACGATGTGCGCAAAGCGTTTGCCAGCGCTAACAACGTCAGCCCGTCGCTGTTCAGCTTCAATTCGGAGGGCGCGTGCGAGAACTGTCAGGGCTTAGGTGTGATCTACACCGAACTGGCGGCGCTCGGCGAGGTCAAATCCCCGTGCGAAATCTGCGAAGGCAAGCGCTTCAAGGACGAGGTGCTCGAATACAAGTTGAACGGCCAGTCGATCAACGATGTGTTGGGCATGACGGTGCAGCAGGCGCTGGAGTTCTTCACCATCAAGAAGATCACCGCCCGTCTGCAGGCGATGAGCGATGTCGGCCTCGATTATCTGACGCTCGGGCAACCGCTCAGTTCGCTCTCCGGCGGGGAGTGCCAGCGCATCAAACTCGCCAGCGAACTGCACAAGCAGGGCAGCATCTACGTGATGGATGAGCCGACCACCGGGCTGCATATGTCGGACATCACACATTTGCTGGCGATCATGAATCGGCTGGTGGATGCGGGGAATACGGTAATCGTGATCGAGCACAACCTCGACGTAATCAAGAATGCGGACTGGATCATCGACATGGGGCCGGAAGGCGGCAACAAAGGCGGGCGCGTGCTGTTTGAGGGCACGCCACACGACATTGTGTACGCCGAGCAGTCGATCACCGGGCGGTATCTGCGCGGATAACCGCACCCAATTGGCCGCTGTTTCCGACCCCACCCCCAACCCCTCCCCGAATTCGGGGTGGGGCGCCAACATTACTCGCAACGTAGCACTCTCCCGTGCGAGAGGGCTAAAAGGACGACAGTGTGATACGAAGCACAGCAATGTAGGGGAGGGGCTTGCCCCTCCCGCTGGTGGGCGAGGCTTACCTCGCCTCTACACAGACGCACATAGAATATAAATTGCCATGAACTTCGAGCGCTGAGGTTGATTACGGCTTGTAGAACTGGATCAGGCCGTGCTTGCCGTTGAAGCGCCAATCGTTGTGCGCCACATCGAGCGTCTCGGCGAGACCAGACGGCAGCCCGACAATCGTGTCACTTTTGCAAGTGCGCAGCGCGAGCAGCGGCGCGGGGAAGTAGTTGACCGCGTCGGCGAAGGGTGTATCGGCGGGCCACAAGGCGTCGCTGACGATGCGGCGGTAATTGGCGTCACCTTTGAAGATCACCAGTTCGGCCTCTTCAAACTGCCAGAGCAGACGCGGCGGCATTTGTGGGCCGAAGTACGGGCTGTTCCACCAGCGATCCGGCGTGATGCGCAGCCGATCATCCATGAGGGCGAGCTGCACCCGCTCGCTGATCTCACGCGCCTCCTGTCCAAAGCCGCGGGTGAGCGAGCCGCGCAGCGCCATTTCGCTCAGGAAGTCGAGCACGTCGCCGCGCGTCGCGTCGCTGACAAACGTCGGGTGGTCTTTCACATGCAGCGTGACGCGATCCACGATATCGAGCAGGGCATCGACAAATAGGATATCCATCGCCAGTTCGGTCCCCGCGTTATCGAGCACGATATGCACGTGCCCCGGTTCACTCGCGTGCAGGTAATCGATAACCGCCGCGCTGTCATCGGCCAGCAGATCGTCGCTGGTCGCCGCGCCGTGCGTCGTGCCGATGGCATAGCTCAGGTCGACGCGGTTGCCCCACAGCGCATGATGCAGCAGGTTGGCCAAACGCGTATCGGGCGGCGCCGTGAGCGCATGGCGAATCGCCGCCTGAATCCCACCGCCCGTGACCTCTTCTTCCTTCTTAGCGACGAACGGATCCACGCCCGTGGTGTGCCAGTCAACCGCGCCAACGATCAGGCGATAGAGATACACCTCCGCGAAAAACCATTCGGTATTCAGCCACGACTCGCCGTCGTGCGCGGCGAACGCGTCCAACCACAGGTCGTAGTCCGGCGCGGAATCGGGCAGTGGGTGGATCGGCGCATCGTTCTCAATCGAGATGCGCAGGCGTTCCAGCGCGGTGTGAATGGGCATGGGGAAGTTGTTGAGGCGCTGCGTCTCGCGAATGATGTTGGGCACGCGCACGCGCATCGTGTTGGCGGCAAACCAGTTACTGCCATCGGTGCGAATTGGGGGAGGTGTCATGCAGGCTTTTCCTTTTCCCCGGCCATAGGCACCAACCCGGGGACGGGTGTTGGGACGAACTATGTCGTCCGCATAAAAATAACTGGCGGTCAGAGCGCCTGACTTACGCGCTTGGTTGACTAATTTGAACTTTTGTTCTAAATTATACCTGATCTTAATTATACTCGAACGAGCGGCTACATAGAGAGCTAGTTCGGGCATATCGACCAAGTGAGGAGCTAGACAGCATGTTCAATAAAGTCAGCGCCATCGTGCTCTTTGTGCAGGACTTCTCCATCTGCTTAACATTCTATCGGGATCTTCTGGGTCTGCCCGTCGCGCAGTTGGAAGCCAAGTTCGTCGCCTTTAAGATGCAGGATCAGGATTTTGCGCTGCAGGAACTGGCGCAATCGGCGGAGATGGTCGGCGTGGACGTGAGCGCCTTCGAACCGCTGAGTGGAAAGCTGGTCCGGTCAATCCTGTGCGCCGATGTCGATGATGTGGATGAGGCTTATGCAAAGCTCAGCGCGAAGGGCGTACCATTCACGCGGGCGCCGCTGACGCAACCCTGGGGCTACCGGGTGGCATACTTCCACGACCCAGAAGGTAACCTGTGGGAGCTCCGGCAGTCGGTGTAATTCAGGCTTTGGGGAAAACGTCGGCGACGGGCACGCTGAAACCGGGCAGCACGTCGCCGCCCGTGAGCAGATCGCTCGCCGTGAGGCGCAGCACCCGGTCAGCGACATGGACGGTGATCGTCCGCGTCCGAGGTTTAATAACCCACACCATCTGCACGCCAATGGCCAGATATTCAGCGACTTTATCGTCGACATCGTCATAATTGTCCGTCTTTGATACGACTTCGACACATAAATCGGGAATGAGTACAAACGGCTTATCTTCCCAATCCGGCATTGAACTCAAGTACTCATCCCAGCGACTCTGGGTGTAGAAGGAAATATCTGGAACCCGCGACCCTTTTACCCAGTTCGGTACATCAAACCGGATAAAGACACTTTCGGGAAATGTTTGTCCCGCTTGTGTAGCTTCCTCGTAAGCAAACAACGCCTGCAACAGCTTCTTGATGATGTAGGTATGAATTGCTCCAGTGGGCACTACGGGAATCCTTTCACCGTTGACCAGCTCAAAGGGGGCTTTGTCATATTCGCGGATGAACTCGTCCAGCGGCATCCCGATTCGGGTCTGCACATCCATCGGCTTGATCCTTCTGCTCTCGTGATAGTCCTATTATACCGGGAACATTCAGCGTGTGGCGGCGCCAGCCTTAAAGCCCCGTGTGTAAGACTCAATCTGCCAGCAGACTACGTTATAATCAACCTATCAACGAGTGGATAGGGTTGTAACGATGCTGGAGAACGTACTCAAGCGGCGCAAGCTGGAAGAACAGATGCGGAAAGAAGGCCGTTTGCCCCCCGGGCAATCGCTCACCCTCGATTTCCCGGTGCTGCACTATGGCGGCGTCCCGCGCTTCAACGAGGCGACCTGGGATTTGCGCGTCTTCGGCGAAGTCGACAAGGAAATGCGCTGGAACTGGAAAGACTTTCAGGCGATCCCGACGGTCACGCAGACCTGTGATATTCACTGCGTCACGCGCTGGAGCAAATTTGACACGGTGTGGGAAGGGGTGCGCTTTAGCGACTTCGTCAAGCTGTTCGGCGTGCGGCCGACGGCGCGTCACGTCATCGCGCACTGCGACGGCGGCTATACGACCAATGTGCCGCTCGACGTGATGATGGACGACGATGTCATGCTGGCGTACAAATTCGACGGCCAGTACCTCGACACAGAACACGGCTATCCGCTGCGCACGCTTGTGCCTAAGCGCTACTTCTGGAAGAGCGCCAAGTGGCTGCGCGCGCTCGAATTCAGCACGGGCGATCAGCCGGGTTTCTGGGAAGTCAACGGGTATCACAACGAAGGTGAGCCGTTCCAGGAACAGCGCTTCAGCCGCCGCGGCGGGTTCTTCTAAACCGACGATAAACACAGACCCCATCCCCTCCCAGCATTCAGGGAGGGGAGACGGATTTCCCTCTCTCCTCAGTGAGCACGCAAGCGGAGAGAGGGTGCTATAATACCCCACAGGTTTGGCCCAATCAGATAATGGCTTAGGTTATGGCTCCGATCCGCGTGTTGCATTTCGCCGATGTGCATATCGGCATGGAAAATTACGGGCGCACCGATCCCGAAACCGGGTTGAGCAGCCGCGTGCGCGATTTCATCCGCCGCATGAACGAGATGATCGACTTCGCGCGCGAAAATGATGTCGATCTGGCGATCTTCGCCGGGGACGCCTTCAAGACGCGCAACCCCAACCCGACCTATCAGCGGGAGTTCGCGTGGTGCGTGCGCGACCTGACCGCGCTCGCGCCGCTGGTGATGCTGGTGGGCAACCACGACCTGCCGCCGACCACGCTCAAAGCGTCGAGCATTGAAATCTACGATACGCTGGCCGTGCCGAACGTGTGGCTGGCCGATACCTACGAAAACAAAGTGATCGAGACCAAACGGGGATCGGTCGTCGTCGGCGCTGCGCCGTACCCGATCCGCTCACGGCTGCTCGAAGAAGTCGAGACGGGCGGCCTGACCATCGCCGAAACCGATCACCTGCTGCAGCGGGAAATGAGCGCCATCCTCAACAACCTCGCCGCCGATGCCGATCAATACGACTATCCGCGCGTGCTGACCGGGCATTTCACGGTGAACGGCGCACGCTTCGGAAGCGAACGCGGCATCATGTTGGGGCGCGACATCGAAGTGCTGCCGTCCGATATTGCTGATCCGCGCTGGGACTATGTGGCGATGGGGCACATCCACAAGCACCAGAATGTCACCGAGGGTCGCGAAGGTCTGCCGCCGGTAGTGTACAGCGGGTCGCTGGAACGAATCGACTTCGGCGAGGAACACGACCCGAAGGGCTTCTGCTGGGTAGAACTGGAACGCGGCAAGGCGGTGTGGGAGTTCAAGCGCGTCAAGGCGCGCCCCTTCGTCACCATCCGCGCCGATCTGCGCGAGGCGGACGACCCAACCGGCGATCTGATCATGGAAATTGAGGAGCGCATCGATCTCGATGATGCCGTCGTGCGCGTGATCGTCGATTTGACGCCGATCACCGAGGCGCGTTTCAATGAGGGCTTGGTGCGCGATGCTCTGCGGCAGGCGCACGTCAACAGCATCGCCGCGATTCGCAAAGAGGTGGAACAGCCAACGCGCGCGCGGCTCGGCGGGTCACCGGAAGGGCTGACCGATCCCGAACTGCTCGACCGTTTTCTCATGGCGAAAGGAATCAGCGAGGAACGGCGCGTCGAACTGATGCAAGCCGCCGACGCGATCTTCGAGGCGCGGAACGGGAAAGAGACGGCGAGTTAGAGGGATTCAGCCTCACCCCCGGCCCCTCCCCGAATACAGGGAAGGGAGACAACTAACACTCGCCAAACTGAATGGGTTTTCGTAGGGACGCGCTTCTGCGCGTCCGTGGTCAGCGGACGGCCAGAAGGCCGTCCCTACAATGCCTCATCTGAGGGATGACAGTCTCGGAAACATTAGGCTGTCCGCTGTGAATCACTCAGAGAGAAATCGGTTTATTCCCGGCGTTCGTTGCCGCGCTTGAAATTTCCCGTCACCTTCGCCAGCAGCAGCTGCGCTTCGGCTTCATCCAATGCATCGATTTTGTCTATGAATTTGCGTGCCTCTTGTCCGGCCAGCGTTTTGATGTGTTTCTCCTGCCAGAACAGCAGCACGCGACCATCTTTGGTGACCTGATAGTCGAAGGGGTGCTCGTCCAGCTTGCCGCGCTGGTCGACCGGATCGTCGTGGGGAGTGCTCATCGTCACCTTCCGTCTAGTTGCCCGCAATAGCGCCCGCCTGTATAAAGGGTACATCAATTAGAGAGGAAAAGACGATGCGTTGGCTCGTGCTAATCGTAATGGTGTTGGGCGCGGTCGTGGTCGCCGCGCAAGCTGAACCCCCGACGGTCGGGGATTGCCCGGTCTTCCCGCCGGATAATCCGTGGAACACCGATATTTCCGATTTTCCCGTCGATCCCAATTCTGATGCCTATATTGCCAGCATCAGCGCAGACGGCGATGAATATCTGCACGCCGATTTCGGCGAAGACCCGACCTATGGCATCCCATATATCGTCGTGGATGGCAAGCAGCAGCCCCCGGTCGAGATCAACTTTGTGGATTATGGTGACGAGAGCGACCCCGGCCCCTACCCGATTCCCGAAGATGCGCCCGTCGAAGCAGGTGGCGACCGCCATGTGATCGCCGTGGACAGCGCCAACTGCATGCTCTATGAGCTGTACAACGCGGAGTGGAACGGCGATGGCTGGGACGCGTCGAGCGGCGCGGTGTTCAACCTGCTCTCGAACGAGCTGCGGCCCGAGGGCTGGACATCGGCGGATGCGGCGGGACTGCCGATCTTCCCCGGTCTGGTGCGCTATGATGAGATCGAAGCCGGCGCGATCAACCATGCGCTGCGCTTTACCGTGAGCGAGTCGCAGCGGGCGTATATCCACCCGGCGACGCACTACGCCTCCAGCAGCACCGATTCCGATCTGCCGCCGATGGGCTTGCGCCTGCGCCTGCGCGCCGACTTTGACCTGAGCGAGTACACAGGCATGTCGCGCATCATCCTCGAAGCGCTGCAAACCTACGGTATGATCGTCGCGGATAACGGCACAAGCTGGTTCATCAGCGGCGCGACCGATCCGCGCTGGGATGACGAGGACTTGAATCAGTTGAAAACCGTTCCCGGCGACGCGTTTGAAGCCGTGATTACGGGAGAACTTGTTCAGGGTGATTAAGTGATGGAATTGACGTCGGTCTACACGCAGCGCATCAACGCCGTCATCGATCACATCCGCACGCACCTGAGCGATGATCTATCGCTGGGGCTGCTGGCGGACGTTGCGTGTTTTTCACCGTTCCACTTTCACCGCATCTTCAAGACGATGACAGGTGAGACCATTGCCGATCTCACGCTGCGTCTGCGGTTGGAACGCGCTGCCGTTCTGCTGCGCTCGTCCCCGCGGATGCGCGTGAGCGCGGCGGCGCTCGAAAGCGGGTTCGTGTCGCAAGCGCACTTTTCGCGCGCCTTCAAACAGCGCTATGGCATGAGTCCCAGCCGCTGGGATCGTGTGACGCCGCTCAAAGAGAGCAAGAATCGGCAAACGCTGCCCGGTTTTCCCGAATACACTGATGAGCAGTTGGCAGCATTCCAATTTGACGTACGCGTGCGGGAATTCCCGGCGGCGCGGTTGGCCTATCTGCGGGTCGCTAATTCGTATGTGCCGGAGCGCGTGCTCGACGGGTACGCGCGGCTAATGGCGTGGCACGACGGCACACCAACGACGCTGATCGGCATGTCGCAGGATGACCCAGATATCACGCCGCTGGAGCTGTGCCGCTACGATTTCTGCCTGATCGCACCAGAAGATTTCACGGGCGACGGCGAGATCAGCGCGCGCGACTTCCCCGCCTGCCATGTGGCGGCGATCCATGTGCGCGGTGATATTTTCGATGTGGACAAGGCCTGGCATTACCTGTTCCGGTACTGGCTGCCGCGCAGCCGCTTTCAGCCGGATAACCTGCCCGCCATGGAGATCTATCACCGCACACCCGAGGAAATCGGCTGGGAGGCCTACGACTTGGAATGCGCCATTCCGGTGGTGAGCTTGTAGGAGCGAGAAGATGGAACTGGGCACATTTTCGGTCAGTTTGGCAGTGAAGGACATCAAGGTATCACGAGCGTTCTACGAGAAATTCGGCTTCACAGCGATTGCTGGCGACGAAAGCCAGAACTGGATCATTCTGCGCAACGGCGACGCGAAGATCGGGCTGTTTCAGGGGATGTTCCCCGACAATATCCTGACGTTCAATCCGCTGGATGTGCGCGGCGTGCAGAAGGCGCTCAAAGCGCAGGGAGTCGCGTTCACGCTGGAGGCCGATGAGGCGACGACTGGCCCGGCCCATGCCGCCTTGACCGATCCCGATGGGAACTCCATCCTCCTGGATCAGCACTAGACGAGCTGAGAGGGGAATTTCTAATCTTTGTCTTACATGAACTCTCTTGACCTTTTCAAAAATCGGCATATACTCTGAATTATCGACGGTTTAGCTAAAGGGAGGTGATCGCGTGGATAGTCGCAGTCATAAGGGGGCTACCCCCTAGACGCTCACCTTCTCTAGTGAGCGTCTCCTCGTAAAAGGGGGCGGCTCCCAGAGACCGCAAGGGAAGACCGCCGGGCAGCAATGTCCGGCGGTCTGTTTTTATTTCCCCGACCAACACAAGGCTGATCAGCATGAATGTGTTGAAACTGTCGCAGGTCCGACCCCACCCCCGGCCCCTCCCCGAATTCAGGGAGGGGAGCCAACAACGCTCGCAGTACGCCCCTCTCCCCGTTCAAGTGGGCACGGGGTTAAGCGCAAGTGGCCTATGAACAGTCGAAAAACTGCACCCGAGCGTACCCCCCGACACCGTCTGTTGTTCATCGTGCGAGCCACCCTCGCCATTGTGATTCCACTGCTGATCGGCCTGCCGTTTGTGCTCGGCTTCGGCTTCATCAGCGTGCTGACCGCGCCGGGCTGCGGAGCAGGTCAAGACCCGGCGAGCATGGGCTGGACGTATGAGAACGTCAGCTTTCCGTCGAGCGAATTCCCCGGCCAGATGATCCCGGCCTACTGGATTCCGGCGGATGAGCCGTCCGGTCTGAGTGTGATTTTCGTGCCGACCAGCGGCGGGCGCGGCGAACGGCTCGACGAAGTGGCGGCGTATCGGGCGGCGGGCGTGAACGTAATCAGCTACAGCGGGCGCGGCTGCCTCACTACGGTGACGAACTCGCTTGGCTATCGCGAAGCGGACGCGGTCGGGGATGCGCTGGCGTATCTGCGGACGCGACCGGAGGTGGACAGTACGCAGATCGGGCTGCACGGTTTTTCGGCGGGGGGCGCGGCAGCGCTCATGGCGGCGGCCCGCTTCAACGAGCAGGTCGCGTGGGTGGTCAGCGAAGGCGGCTACCACAACTTCCATGCGGAGATTGACGAGAACGCGCTGACTCACCTGCCGCTGGGGTTGGGCGCGCTGTTTCGACTCGGCGCATTGTTCGGCTACCGGGTGACTGTCGGCGTCGATATGAGCGTACTGAGTCCCATTGAGGCCATTGACGATATCGACGCGCCTGTGCTGCTGATCTACGGGACGCGCGAACCGGGTCTCGCCGGGGCGCGGGAGATGCAGCGCATTGGTAGGGAAAACGTCAGCTTGTGGGAAGTGCCCGGCGCGACGCACGGCGGGTATATCGCCGCGGCGGGGGCGGCGGAGTACGGAGAAAGAATCAAAGGATTTTTAACCACAGAGAACACAGAGAGCACAGAGTAAAGAGTAAAGAGAACTATGGAGAAAAGGAGGTATGCCGATGGTTACTTATGACAATGATGAAGCGGGCTATTTACACTGGATCGAAACGCAGCCTAGAGGTTACGTTATCAATGCGCCTAAGCGATCAGGCGATTGTCCAGATGTTCTGCACCGGGCAACATGCTGGTTCATTTCGACAAAAAAGCAAACTAACTATACAACGACTACATTCAAGAAGTTGTGTTCGCTCGATAGACAAGAACTGGTGAATTGGCTGGCAAATTCACCCGAGTCAAGAGCATGTAAGCACTGCAAACCGTAGCACAGCGTCTAGGCTGGCGCTGCGCGAACTCGAATATCTCAGCGAGCGGGAAGTGAAGTCCGGCTAAAGTTATCAGGTCTTTGTGATTTATGTCACAAAACATCACCGCTGGCTCATGCGTATAGAGTCACAGTGTTGAACAACTTATGCAAAGGTAGCACATCGTGATCGATCCGGCAGTGGATCACTTTGGAAACTGGGGCGCGATGCTCCTGTTCATCGTCGTCGGCTTCATCTTTCTGCTCTTCACCCCGTTCTATCAGAAAAGTCACCGCAAACCGGCCAGCGCTTATCTCGCCTTCGTGATCGCGTTTGCGCTGGAAATGTTCGGCGTGCCGTTCTCTATGTATGTGCTGGCGTGGCTGTTCGGCTCGAACTTACCGGACGGCATTCTGTGGGGGCATACGCTCAATCAGTATATTGGCCTGACGGGCGTCAACATTGGCGCGATCCTAATGATTTGCGGCGGGCTGCTGGTGTTTTTCGGCTGGCGCACGATCTTCAAGCTGTACTGGAGCAAGGAGCAAGGTGACGCGAAGCTGGTTTCGACGGGGATTTATCACTACATCCGCCACCCGCAGTACACGGGCTTCTTCCTGATCACGCTGGGCATGATGTTCGACTGGCTGACGCTGCCCATGCTTATCATGTGGCCGTTCCTGATGCTGCTCTACGTGCGGTTGGCGCGCAAAGAAGAACAGGACATGGAACGCGAATTCGGGGACGCTTACCGCGAGTACAAGGCGCGAACAGGCATGTTCTTCCCGAAGCTGCACCTCGGCAGCACGCCCACCCCAAAGCCCCATCATCCGTAGCGTTTCGTGTTCACAACTGACAGTTCACAGTCAAAAGCCAAGTTTTGCACTGTGAACTGTCAGCTGACGACTGTGAACCGCTTTACCCCTTGATGCTGCCAGCGAGCAGGCCGCGGATGAAATAGCGACCGAGCAGCACATAGACGAGCAGCGTGGGGATGGCGGCGAGGAACGCGCCTGCCATTTGCACGTTCCACTCGACGATCTGGCTGCCCGCGAGATTTTGCAGCGCGACCGTGATCACCGGAGAGTTCTGCGCGATGGTCACGCCGAACAGGAACTCGTTCCAGATTTGCGTGAACTGCCAGATGATCACCACGACGAAACCGGGCGCGGAGATGGGCAGCACGATGTGACGGTACAGGCCGAAGAAGCCCGCGCCATCAATCGATCCCGCTTCGAGCATTTCCGTCGGGACTTCCGCGTAGTAGTTGCGGAAGATCAGCGTCGTGATCGGGATGCCGTACACGATGTGCACGAGGATCAAACCCCACAGGTTGCCGAACAAGCCGACCGAGTTCAGGAACTGCACCAGCGGGATCAGAATCGACTGGTACGGGATGAACATGCCGAACAGCATGAGCGGGAAAATGATGTTCGCGCCGCGGAACTGCCATTTGGACAGCACATAGCCGTTGAGTGAGCCGATGATCGCCGAGCCGATGGTCGCCGGGATGACGAGGAAGATGCTGTTGAGCAGGTTCGGCGACAGGCGTTCAAAGGCGCGTTGGAAGCTTTCGAGCGTAAAAGCGCTCGGGAACTGCCACATAGTCGACAAGCTGACCTGATCGATGCTCTTGAAGCTCGTCACCAGCACCATGTAGACCGGGACGAGAAAGAGCGCTGAGAACAGGATGAGCAAGCCGTAGATGACGATCCGCCCAACGGTCAGCTTGCGGGGCGCGGCAGAGCTTGACGCGCTGAGAGGCGCGGGCTGCGTAATGGCGCTCATAGTGACTTCTCCGACCGCAACTGCGTAATCAGATAGGGGACGATGACGACGGCGACCATCACCAGCATGATCGTAGCGATGCCCGCGCCTTTGGCGACATCGGTCCCGCGGAAGGACAGCATATACATGTACATGCCGGGCATATCAATGTAGAGGTTATCACCCCCGCCCATCGTGTAGACGAGGTCAAAGATTTTGAGCGAGATGTGACCGAGGATGATCATCGCGCTCAGGGTGATGGGCGCGAGCAGCGGCAGGATCACATGCCGGTAGACGCCGAGTTCGGTCGCGCCGTCGACGCGGGCGGCTTCGCGCAGTTCGTCAGAGACGCCGCGCAGCCCCGCGAGATACATGGCCATCGTGTAACCAGACATCTGCCAGCCAGCGGCCAGCACGAGTGCCAGCAGCGCCGGGCGGAAGCTGTGTTCTTCCGGGCGCGCAATGGCGATCAAGCTGCTGGGATTGCCGAACGACAGCCACGCCATTGTGAGCAGCGCCAACGCACCGAGGAGCGCCGCGAGCATCGACTTCTTCTTCGCCCAACTGCGCAGCGCGAAGAACACGACGATCCCGAGCACGATGATGCCGATGATCGCCGGGACATCCTGCCACAAGAAGGTGAAGGCTTTCTCATCGCTGATGTGCCAGAAGAACGTCCCCGCCGGCAAGCCGATCAGCGTGGGCAGCGAGTTGATGCCGTTCTCCGGGTTGAATAACCACCTCCACACCACCCCCGTGACGACGAATGAGAGCGCCATCGGGAAGAGGAAGATGGTACGGAACGTGTTTTCGCCTTTTACCTTCTGGTCGAGCAGGATGGCTAAGCCCATGCCGACGCCGAGGCAGGCGATGATGAACATGATGGTGAAAAAGACGGTGTTGACGAGATCGGCGCGGAAGCGTTTGTCGAGCGCGCGCGAGAAGAGCTCGGCGTAGTTTTCGCCGCCGATGTAATTGGCTGACTGACCGCTGATCAAGGTGTTCGAGGTGGTATCGGTGAGAGAGGTCCATCCCGTCCACGCGATGAACCCGTACACGAACACGGCGACAAGGATGATCGAGGGTGTCAGCATGAGGACCGCGGTGAGGCGATCACGGTTGATGCGTGGCATATGAGGATCCCCCTATTCAGCGTGAGTTATGGCTAACCTGAGTGCGAGTAGCCACTGGCTGACTGCCCCTCACCCCCTACCCCCTCTCCCACGCAAGCGGGGAGAGGGGAAATCTGGCTCCCCTCCCCGAATTCGGGGAGGGGTTGGGGGTGGGGT
>JAYRZU010000003.1:0-1916 GCA_041916315.1 Anaerolineae bacterium | reverse complement strand
TCGAGGCGCTGCTGATATTGCCGTACTGATTCTGGAACGCTTTGGCGTTGTCGCCGATAAACTGGGTGATGGCGCGGAGATCTTTGAAGTCGAGCAGCAGCAGGCCGCGGTCGTCCGCGATGCGAAAAATAATGTTCAGCACGCCGCTCTGCACCTCGTTGAGATTGAGCAGGCGCGCCAGCAGCAGGGGGCCAAGATCGGAGACCGTCGCCCGAACCGGGTGACCCTTCTCGCCAAAGATATCCCAGAGCACCACCGGGTTGGCGTGCGGCTCCCAGTCGCTGACGCCGATCTTCTCTAGCCGCGCCTGCAGTTTCTCTGAGCTCTGCCCCGCGGCGGCAATGCCGGTCAGGTCGCCCTTGACGTCCGCCATAAATACCGGGACGCCAATCTCCGAGAACGACTCAGCCAGCTTTTGCAGGGTGACGGTTTTACCGGTGCCGGTTGCACCGGTGATCAGCCCATGGCGGTTGGCCATCGCGGGCAGCAAATACAGCGCGTTATCCAGCGTGCGCGCAATCAACAAGGGTGAGCTCATGATCGATTCCTCCATTTATCCTGCGACGATTATAGGCAACCTCGTCGTCCGGCGTTGGGGAAATTGTCACGTGCCGCGCATGCTGTCCAGAGCAGTCTTCAGGCGCAGTGGCGCTGGATAAGCGCGATGCTCTGCTCAATTTCGCGCTCGATATCCGTTTCGCTCCACTGCGCCAGTTCGGGCGCGAAGGGCTCAAAAGCGTATACCCCTTGATAGCCGCGGGCTTCCAGCGCTTTAACCTGCTCGCAGGTGCCGAGACGATCCTGCGGGGTTAGCATGATGCGCTCGGCATCGGTGAGCTGCTCGCGCGGACGGGTATCGTCCACCCCGGAGAGGTGCACCAGACCGATGTCCGCCACCTCCACCTGGCTGAACTCGTCCGCCGCCTGCGGGTAGAGATGGTGATGGAAGGTGTCGATCAGCAGCTTAAACGGCACGCGGGCGTCGTGGATCAGCGTCTGCGCCTGGAGTGCCGAACGCAGCGAGCTTTGCGGGAAGCCCAGCGGCTCCACCAGGCCGTGGATGCCGTAGAAGGCGAACAGTGGCGCCAGGTCGCGCAGGGCGCTCAGGGTTTCGCTGGCCGGCACTTCGCTGCCGTCGTTGAGCGGACAGAGCACCAGCGATTTGGCGCCGATGGCCTGGGCCTCTTTCAGCAGCGATTCGGTCAGCTGCCGCACCTCTTCGCTACGACGGTTAAAGGGGTAGACCGCGTTAATCGTCAGGATCTCGATGTGGTAGCGCGCCGCCAGCTCGCGCACCTGCTGATGGCTCAGATCGTCGGTCACTTTTCCGCTGGGTAAATCGTTGCGCAGCTCGACCTTATTCAGGCCCAGACGGTTCACCAGACGGAAAAACGCTTCAATGCTGAGCGCTGGCGCGATTTTGCGGTTAATACAAAAACGTTGCATTGCGATGGCCATAGGACACTCCTGACGGAAGAGGGTTAGGTTCGTTCAATTGGCTAACAGTCAAAACGTTTATTCCAAAATAAGCAAGAATGAAAATGATGATTGTTTGAGCTGCCTCGCAAAATATTCCCGGCCGCCGCGGCGGGAGCGACCGGGACCGGGAGCCTGGCATCACGAGGCAGCGCGGCTCGATGGGGGAAGCGTGTAAGCGATGCGTGAGCGCAAAATGCGACTGTTATCACCAAAATGAAATTTCATTTCACAACAATGTTGAAATATAAATTTCATTTTACTACGGTTATAGCACAGCAGAATCAGCGACGGGCCGGTGTGCGCTGGCCCTCTTCACTATGAGGCGAGAACATGACGATCACAGGAAACTTTATTGGCGGGAAAACCGTTATCAGCAGCAGCAACGAAACGATGCCGGTGTACGATCCGGCGACGGGCAAAGCGGTGCGCGAAGTCAC
>JAYRZU010000002.1:0-24977 GCA_041916315.1 Anaerolineae bacterium | reverse complement strand
TCGTCCACAACGACATACAATGTAGTGAAGAAGGTATCCAAGTCCATGTTCCACTCCTTGTTTGGCGACAAAAAGTGTACTGGTTGGATACCTTCTTCACTACCGGACAACCCTATTTAGGGGTGAGGTTAGACAAACTGCCAATTCTGAAATGACTTCATGCCCTGTCCCTACAAAGAGTTTTTCGTAGGGACGAGGCACGCCTCGTCCTTTGTTTTCCTGAAGCTACTATCTAAACGACGAACTGCCCGTTCTTGTAGAAGAGTTCCCCGTCAACGTGAATTTCGCTGTCCGTACGCATGTCGCAGATCATGTCCCAGTGGACGGCGCTGCGGTTGACGCTTCCCGTATCGGGGTAGCCTGCGCCGACGGCGACGTGCACCGTCCCGCCGATCTTTTCGTCGTACAGGATGCTGCCCGTGAACTGCTGGATGCCGAAGTTCGTGCCGATGGCGAATTCGCCGAGGTAACGCGAGCGCGAGTCGGCGTCCAACTGCGCGAACATCAGGTCGCTGTTGGTCTTGCTGCTCGCTTCGACGACCTTGCCGTTCTCAAACTTGAGTTCGATGCCTTCGACGGCGCGCCCCTGCACAATCGAGGGGAAGGTTGCGCGATACCAGCCGTTGACCGACTCCTCGACCGGGCCGGTGAAAATTTCGCCGTCGGGCATGTTGCGTTCGCCGCACGCGTTGATGAACACGCGCCCATCAATCGAGAGTTCAAGGTCGATGTTCGGACCTTGCAGCTTGACGTGCTTCTTGCCCTTCAGCCAATCGATTTTTTTCTGCTGCATGGCGCCGAGCTTCTTCCATTCGGCGACTGGATCCGGTTGATCGGCGAAGGTCGCCCGGAAGACGAACGCTTCATACTCTTCGAGGCTCATGCCCGCTTCCTGCGCCGAGCCTTCGGTGGGATACAGCGTGCCGACCCACTTCATTTTGCCTTCGGCAGCGCGGCGCATGCGCGTTTCCAACCAAGGACGCTTGGCGGCGGTGTTCTTCTGGATGCGCTTAGCGTCGACGGTGGTCATGGCGCGGGTGTTGGGCAGCGCGCCGCAGCGAATGTAGACATCGGCGTTCTCGTAATACAGGTTTTGTGCCGGGTCGAGCCATTCCATCTGCGCGTCGGACGCGTTGCGGATGAAGTTGCGCGTCAGGTACTCGTCGGTGAGCATCAGCGACGGATTGCCGCCGGCTTTGAGCACTTCGAGGTACACGGCGCGCACCAGCGGCAGCGCGGAGACATCGCCGAGCACGCCGACCCATTCGCCGGGCTGCACGTTGGTCGAATAGTTGACCAGGACGGATGCGAGTTTATCAATACGGGGATCACTCATGATAAATCCTTCAATTGTAGGGACGAGGCATGCCTCGTCCATCCTTCGTAACGCGAAGACAATAGGGACAAGGCACGCCTTGTCCCTACGAAAACTTCCTAACTCACTAATTCACGGGCTTTGGCGAGCGCGGCGTCGAACGAGACTTCCTGCCCGATAATCGGCACATACTCGGCATACCGCACAACGTCGTTCTGGTCGACGACGAACAGGGCGCGCTGACAAATGCGCAAGCTGCTCACGTGCACGCCAAAGCCGTCCGAAAAGTTCATATCTTTGTGATCAGACAGCGTGACCACCTTGTCAATGCCTTCCGCGCCACACCAGCGGCGCTGCGCGTAGGGCAGGTCGGCGCTCACGGTGAGGATGACGATGTTCTCGCCAAGGTTGGCCGCTTCCTGATTAAAGCGGCGCGTTTGCGCGGCACATACACGCGTGTCCAGTGACGGAACGATGCTGATGATCTTGACCTTGCCCGCGTAGTCGGCCAGCGATTTGGTCGACCAGTCGTTCGCCGTCAGCCGGAAATCCGGTGCGGGTGCGCCGACCTGCAGCATGGCAGCTTGGACGGGGTGTTCGGTTTCTCCGATAAACATTCCAGCGCGTGACATCTATTCAGCTACTCCCCAGCATTCAACTATTTCCAAATGCAATTCTATCCCATCCATTCGCCGTAGCGCCACCCACCATCGACCATTGTGCCGCATACATTCACGTCGAGGAGTTCGTCGCCGGGAATGGCGTAGAGATCGCGGTCGATGACGGCCAAATCCGCGAGATAACCGGGGGCGAGCTTGCCCTGAATGCTTTCCAGCCCGGCGGCATAGGCCGCGCCGACCGTATAGGCCTTGAGCGCCTCGTCCACGCTGACTTTCGCCTGCGGATACCAGCCATCCGGGCCGGGTGTGCCGTCCGGACGGCGGCGGGTGACGGCGGCGTGGATGCCTTTGAGCGCGCCGAACTCGTCACACGGTGAATCTGAGCCAAAGCAGACCGTAACCCCGCGATCCAACTGCAGGCGCGGGTTGTAGGCGTAAGCGCAGCGCTCTGCGCCCCACACCGCGTCGGCAATCGGGTAGTCAGAAGTGGCGTGAATGGGCTGCGTCGAGGCGATGATCGTCAGCTCGGCGAGGCGATCCACATCGCTGGGGTGAATGACCTGCACATGTTCGATGCGATGGCGGCGCGTACTGCGCGGGATGCCGCGCGCGAATTCTTCCCCGCGCACGTGTTCGAACACGTCAAGCACATCATGCACGGCACGGTCGCCGATGGCGTGGATGGTCGTCGCGAAGCCGTTGGCGCTGGCGCGGCTGGCGAGTTCGAGCATTTCCTCTTTGCCGACGACGACGATCCCGTAGTTATCGGGTTCGCCGATGTACGGCTCAAACATATAGGCGGAATGCGCGCCAATTGCACCATCCGCGAACAGCTTGAGGTTGCCGAGGCGCAGCCAGTTATCGCCGAAGCCCGTGCGCAAGCCCATGTGCAGCAGCGAGTCGAGGAAACCCTTATTGATCTGCTTGAGCACGCGCAGACCGAGTTCGCCGCGTTCGCGCATGACTTGCAGCGCCGCGAGGCAGTCCTGATTATCAAAGTCGTGGATGCCCGTGACGCCCATGGCGTGCGCCATCCCCTGCGCTTTGCGCATCTGATCGGCGGTCTGTGCCGTCGTCGGAGTGGGGATACGATCCGCGACCAGATTCATCGCGTTCCACTCGATGAGGATGCCGGTTGGTTCGCCCACCGCGTCACGCTGAATCTCCGCTTCAATCACATCGGGCGTGCTGGCGTCGATGCCGCACAGGCGCAGCGCCAACGAGTTGACCCAGGCGGCGTGCCCGCTGCGCGACCGCAGAAACACGGGCCGATCCGGTACCAGCGCGTCGAGGTCGGCGGCGGTGGGGAAGCGGTGTTCTTCCCACGTATCCTGCGACCAACCGTAGCCCTGCACCCATTCGCCCGGCGGCAGCTTAGCCGCCATCGCCGCCACCCGTTCGACCGCTTCGCGGATGTTGCGTGTGCCATACAACTGCACCTGATGCAGCGACTCGGCCGTCCACTTCCAGTGGACGTGCGCGTCGATCAGGCCGGGAATGACGACTAACCCGTGCAGATCATGTTTTTTCGTGCCGACCGTCGCCAGTGGCAGGATTTCGCTGTCGCTGCCGAGCGCGGCGATTTTGCCATCGCGGATGGCCAGCGCGGTCACGGTGCCGTGCGGATGCCGCTCATCGAGGGTGACGATGCGGGCATTGTACAGAATCGTATTGATCATCAGCTTGCTCACAAATCAAAATCATCAAAGCGAAAATAACCGCCGCAGCGCGTCAGTTTTAGAACAAAAATGGACGCCAGCGATGGCGTCCTGATCAGCGTGAATGTGATTGTAACTTAAACTGCGGCGATTGCTTGTCGAACTTCATCCGGCGTTGGCGTGCCGTCGATGTCGTAGCGCGTCACACAAATGGCGCCGAGCTGTGCGGCGACCTGGATCGCCTTGTTCAGATCATGACCCAGCGCCGGGAGGCTCGCCAGCACCGCAGCGGCAAATACGTCACCCGCGCCGGTCGCATTGACGAGCTCGACGCGCGGCGTGCTGTAGTTGGTCGGCGTACCTTTGTGGTAGTACGTGCCGCCTTTTTCCGCGCGCGTTAGCAGCAGATGATCGACGCTTGCGGCGAAGGCGGCTTCCATGTCCGGCGCTTCGACAATGTCTTCTTCGCTGAACACGGCAATGTTGACGGATTTGAGAATATCAGCCTCAAACCAGCGGCGGAAATGGACGCGGCCATCCGCTTCCCAACGGCGCAGCCAACCTTGCAGGGTGAGCAGCACGGTTTTATCGTGGAAGCTGTGCGCAACCTGCGGATCAACTTCGCCCGCAATCGGCGCGAGGTGCACCAGTGGTGCATCGAGCCAGTCTGCCGGAATATTTTCCGGGCGAATCGGCGCGGCGACCCCGCGAACGTACTGAATACGTCCCGTCGGACCGTAGATGTTTTCGTACGTAGTAGTTTCCGCCGCGGGCAGCGACCGAATCTCGGCGTAGGGGCGCAGTGTGTCGAGCAGCGGCTCGTCCACGGCAGCGCTCGTCAGCAAGCCGACGCGCAGCCCAAACGCGGCAGCAGTGCGCGCGGCATACGAAACAGTTCCCCCGGCCTTGCGACCGCCGGGGGTGAGGTCTGCCGTCATATGCCCAATCAGCAGGTAATCAATCATGCCTGGGAACTCGGGACGATGGTTACTTTGCGCGCGACGCCTTCACCAACGCTTTTGGTCACGACATCCTGCCGCCCCCGCAGCGCCAGATGGATGATGCGGCGTTCATGCGGCGGCATCGGTTCAAGCGGAATCGTGCGGCTGGTGCGGATGGCTTCGTCGGCCATGCGCAGCGCCAGCGCGTGCAGCGAGGCCGCGCGGCGGGCTTTGTAACCCTCCACATCGACAATGACTTCCGAGCGGCGCTGAAGTTCGCGGCTGGTGATCAGGCGGGTAATGTACTGGAGCGAGGCCAGCGTTTCGCCGCGCCGACCGATCAGGCGCTGCAGGTTACTCCCCGCGATATCCAGCACCCACGGGGTGCTTTCGCCCTGTTCGCCCGCTTCCGCGCGGCGCACGGCGATGTGCGCGCGCACGTCCATGTGCGAGAGCAGCTCGTTGAGCACGACGCGCCCGATGGAAGCTTCGTCATCCCATTCTTCCTCGGGGATTTCGGGCGTTTGCGTCAGGACGGGGACTTCTTCATCGTCCACGTCCATGTAGTCGGGAAATTCGTTCTGGAACTCGCGCTTGGGCGGACGCGGCGGGCGATCCCGGCGTTCTTCGTTCCGGTCGGCACGACGTTCGCCTTGCGGCCGTTCGCGGCGCTCGGGACGATCACCGCGATTCCCTCGGTCGGAGCGTTCGCCCCGGTTGCCGCGGTCGGGTCGGTCAGTTCGCTCCGGACGTTCGCTGCGCTCCGGGCGGCTCTCGCGTTCTGGACGTTCGGCATGGGGTTCAGCCACCGGACGCGGCGCTTCGACGCGCGGCGTCTCAACGGGGGGGCTTGGAGGCGGTGGCGGTGCATCGAACACAGGCTTCGGGAAGCTCAACACCTGCAAACGGACGCGGGCCGGACGACCCGGCAGGCCAAACATCCCGGCGCTCGGTTCTTCCAAGACTTCGACGATAACTTGACTAGGTCCGACTTTGAGTTCAGCTAACCCTTTGGCGATTGCTTCTTCAATGCTGTCGGCGGTCGTTTCGATTGACTGTGGTGAACTCATTTTGAGAGTCCTTAAATTCACAATAGGAAAGTAAAATCCGTCTTTGAAATGGGCGCAGCTGAATCTCTGCGCCCATGATCTAATGATATGTTGAATGACCGGTTTTTACTTGGCTTTGCTGCCGCTTTTTTCGGAGCTGGCCTTGGTTTTGCCGTCACTCTTCGCTTTGTCCGCCAGCGCCTTCGCGCCGGAAGTCTTGCGGCTTTCCGTACGCGCCTGCACCACCTGCGGCGGTTTGTCATCCGGAATCCCGCGCAAATAGCTGAGTTTACTCTGTCCGGTCAGCAGACCCTGCGCAATCATGGCGACGTTGGTCGCGATGATGTAAATCGACACGCCAATGGAGAACGACATGCCGAAGAACACGTACATCAACGGCATCACCGTCGTCATGGACTGCGATGTCGCCTGAGCCGTGCTGGGCTGTTCGCCCGGTGCGGGCTTGGGCTGCGGCGGCATTGACAGCTTCATCTGCACCCACGTCGTCACGACGATCAGCGCGATCAAACCGATGGTGAACGGGTTCAGACCGATCACGCTCGCCGACTGCGTCAGATTCATCCCCAACCACGAGGAGTTGAGCGGAATGACGTTGTCCAATCCCGGTACCAGCAAACGACCGGAGAGGTCGAGCAGGTGAGTGGGCGTAGAGGCCAGCGCAAAGTTGATCGCGCCGTAGAGCGCGAAGAAGATCGGCAGCTGAATGATCATCGGCAGGCAGCCACCCAGCGGGTTGATGCCGTATTGGCGATAGAGCGCCATTTGTTCCTGCGCGAGTTTTTCGCGGTCGTTCTTGTACTTTTCTTGCAGCGCCTTGAGTTCGGGCTGAAGCTGCTGCATAGCCTTGGACGAGCGCAGCGACTGCGCGGTCAGCGGGTAGAGCAGCAGACGGGTCAGCACGGTGAAGACGATGATCGCCAGCACCATATCCTGATTCAGAACGGAATACAGGAAGGTCAGCAGGGTAACGAATACGTTGACGATGATATCCATATCACGCCCTCAACTAACGCGCATAACGCCAACGCAAGTCGCCCGAGTCCAAGCTAAAGGCGAACAAGAGCTTGTCGTTTGCCATCGTGCTTACGATAAGTAACGATTCCCGGAGTTCGGCATTGTCTTCCGGCGTGATGACCAGCATATCCGACAGGATTTCGGCGTCGGTGTTCTGTTGGCGGATTTCGGCGCCCGTAGTGCGTTCCAACCAGTAAACTTTATGATCGCGCGAGGCGACGATCACGCTTGCTTCCGTGACGACCGGCGTCGCGCGGATGACACGTCCAGCGACCTGTCGACTCCACACGGGGGTGAAACCATCGGCGCTCAAGGCCAGTGCGTACACCCAACCGCCCGCATCACCTACGTACAGCGTGTCGTCGACAATCGCCGGCGTACCCCACACCCATTCGGTGGTCGCGTACTCCGCTGTGATTTGTCCATCCAGCGAGATGCGGAATATTTTACGTGCGAACGAGCCGATATATAGATTGCCGTCATACAGCACGGGGGTATCGGCGATAGCGCCGCCGAGATCGACGCGCCAGAGTTCTTCACCCGTTTCGGCATTCACGGCATAGAGTTTGTGGTCCATGCTGCCGACGTACAGAATCCCGTCGGCGAGGAGCGGTTCTGCCCAGACACCGCGTTCGGTATCCAAAGTCCACAGGCGGCTGGCGAGGTCGTTCATGTCGAGCGCGATCAGGTCGCTATCGCTCAAGCCGAGGAACAGCCGCTGGCCATCACTGACTGGATCGGTCACGACATGTCCGCCAACGCTAATCCCGGTGGTGTTTTCGACACGCGCATTCGGAAAATCAACCTCGAACAGACCCGTATCGTAGGAGACAGCATACATCGTGTCTGCGGTGAACAGCGGGTTGCTGTAGAAGCGGGTCTGCGCGCCACCCGTGACCTGAACCGACCACAAACGCGGGTTATTCTGGTCATCGTAGCGCAGGTTGCCATCAGCATCACGCAGTTGCGCGACCGACCCGTCCTGCGGGTTGATCAGCACAATCCGATCATGGAAGGCGAATAGAATCTGCTGCGGATCACCGGCAAGGGTCATATGTCCCCAATTGGTATCCGTGGGGAGTGGAACGCATGCCGATGCCAAGAGAACGAGCAGCAGGGCGGCAGCGATCCCGAAACGTCTAAACAGTCGAACGATCTTCAAACGGGGACTCCTCAGTTATGGAACGGGATCATAGCCGCCGGGGTGAAAGGGGTGGCAGCGCGCAATGCGTTTGATGCCCAGCCAACCGCCCTTGAAGACACCGTACTTTTCGATGGCCTGATAGGTATACACCGAACAGGTAGGTTCGTAAATACAGCTAGGTGGGAGCATGGGCGATATAAAACGCTTGTAAAACCGGATCAGCGCCAGCGCGACGGCTTTCACGATGTTATCCCTCTTTAATCAAACTCGCCCGACGGAACAGTTCATATACTGTACGCTGAACCACAGAGAAAGGTTGCCCGACTATAGGACGACGGGCGATGATTACGACATCATGACCGGGGTCGAGCTGGGGGTGCAAAAGGCGTGTCGCCTCGCGCAGCAAACGTCGAATGCGATTGCGAGTCACCGCCTTGCCTAACCCTTTTGAGACGATGAAGCCATAGCGGTTGTCTTGCAGATCGTTAGTGGTCACGCTTAACAGCATCAGGCGATGTTGGTGAGCGTGACCCACTCGGCGCAGATGTTCAAAGTCTGCGCTGCGACGGAGACGATAACGCCGCTGCATCCCAATCGATCTAGCGAGCGTTCCAGTCGATCTTCTTGACGTGCACCGGCTTGACCGTCAACTGGTGACGACCCTTGGCGCGGCGACGCTTCAACACGTCACGCCCGGTGCTGGTGGCCATACGCTGACGGAACCCATGCACGCGCTGACGGCGGCGGATTTTGGGCTGGTAAGTACGCTTGGTTGACATTCTTCGTCATTCCTACTGAAAAAAGGCTTGATGGACAGGGGATAAGTATAATCGACAGGGGGAGGGTGGTCAACCCGACGCTTGCAAACGCACTTTCGTCTCCGCTATAATCAATGTGGTTTTTAACTTTTTTCAAACCGGATTCGTGCTTTACTCCCCATGAGTTTCCCGGAGCAACCCTATGCGCCAATGGGCGGATGACTTCACCGTTACTGATGATGATCTTGAACATTTGACCGGTTTATTGTTAGAGCGGGAAACCCCCCTTTCAATTGATGAGCTGGCGCACGCCTTGATCGCGCAGCGGCTGGAACTGCTGGCCGCCGCCGAACGCGAACGCTTCAAAGATTCGCGGATGTATAACCCCGCGCAGGCCTATGAAGTCGGCCAGAAGGTGTTCTTCCCGCTGGAAGACTACACCGTCGGCACGGTGACCGATGTGCGCGCGGGCGACAACCCGGAATACGGCGCCTTCAAGGTGATCGCCGTGGACTTTGATGGTCGCAGTGTGCGCGAATTTGCCGCTGAACTGCAAACTTATCATAAACTGAGCGACATGCTCAACGAGGACGCCGCGCCGCAGTTGGCGGGCAGCGCCGATGAAATTTTCGCGCACAACCGGCATGTGCTGGTCCCCAAGCTGGAAGAACGGCTGCGTGAAGGTGGCGATCTGGTCAGTGTGGCGGGCAAGTGGTTCTCGCGTGATCTGATTCTCGAAGTCAACGAGGGGCATCTCAACCTCGCCGAAGCGGTACTCTATACCGTCGAGGGCGGGCCGATGTCGACCGAGCGCATCGTCACCGAGATCGGCGGGGTGAGTGACTCCGCGCCGCTGGAACTGCAAATTTTCAGCGTGAACGACGCGCTCAACCGTGACCCCCGCTTCGATGAAGTCGGCCCGATCAACACGGTGATGTGGTACCTCCGCACTTTTGAACCGTCCGAAGTCCTCAATACCCCCAACGTCCTCAAATACAACGAAATCGACTATGACGTGACGCTGCTCTCTAACGAACAGCGGGCGCTGGAAATCGAAATCGACGACGAATGGTCGCCTGATGGCGAGTCGGCGGAGGCGGGCGATGAAGTCACGCTGACGCTGAACTATGCGCACTGGCGCGCGGGGACGCTGCCGCTAAACCGCAAGATGCAGGCGATCTTTCCGACGGCGCGGCGCACGCAGCGTATCGCTGTGACGCTGGTCGATGGGCAGGATGGCGAAACCTATTCGGGTTGGGTAGTGCGCCCGGATCGCTACGTCTTCGGGCTGGACAAGTTCTACCGCAAGCATAAGCTGCCAATCGGCGCGTTCATCGTTGTGCGCCGGGATGGCGACCGGATCGTCGTGGACTTCCGTGCGCATCGTCCGCGGACTGAATGGGTGCGCGTGATCACGCCGAAGGCCAGTCAGGTGAGCTTTGAAGAAGAGCGCCGCTCGATTGGCGCGGAGTACGACGAACTGCTCATTCTGTGGAGCGATGAAGTCACTGCCGCCGACAGCGCCTACAACGGCAAGCGCCCGTTGAATCAGGCGCTGCGGGCGGTTGCTGCCGAACTGACGCGTAATTCGCCGCAGGGGACGCTGCACGCCAAGACGCTCTACAGCGCGGTCAACGTGCTGCGGCGGGCGTCGCCCGGCGCGGTCTTCGCGACGCTCAACGACGACCCGGAATTTCAGTATGTTGGGAATCATTATTGGCGCTTCGGCGCGTAGGGAGCGATTTCATGCAATCTGCTAAACCCAGCGCGATAGTGAAGCCGACTCTCGAAACTCGTTATCACATCGATTATTCGTGGTTCGAGCGGAGCGGCGAAGACCTGCGCACGTATTTATTGAGCCATCTGTCGCCGGATCAGCGCGAACGCCTGAGCCAGAGCATGGAAACCCGCGAGGTCGACTACGTTGACCCGGAGACGGGTGAGGTCAGCAAACTGGACGAACTCCAGCTCGCCATCCGCTCGGCGTCGCTCGACCCGGACTTCATCAACCCGCATACTTCCGTTGTGGACAGCATTTTCCGCGTGTTTTTGGCGAACGGCAACAAGCCCGTGAATTCGCAGCAGATTTCCGAGTATATCGGACGTCCGGCTTCATTGGTGCTGAAAACGCTCAGCGGCGGACGGGTGTATAAAGGTATTCGTCCGACGACGGATTAAAAGCAGTTAAAAGTTAAAAGTGACAAGTCAAAAGTAAAAACTTCCCTCACTTTCAACTTTTAACTTTCGACTTTTAACTGGAGGAATTTTATGGGACGTGTGATCAACCCGGACAGCAACGGTAAGCAGCGCAACCAACTGCTGCGCACGATTGCCGAGGTACTGCGCCGCTTGGGTCAGAAACCCGAATTTGACGATGACGCCAAAGACATGGTGGCGTGCCTCGTGTTTGCGCTACGCGACATCGATGTCGGCATCGAAGAATCGGCGCAGGCGTGGGAAAAGCGCGATTACTGGATGAAAGCCGACGAGCTGCGCAATCGCTGGTCGTGGGCGGGGCGCATGGCCGACCAACTCCAGGCGATTGTTTTCGGCGACAAGTGGGCGGATCTGCCCCCGCTGATGATCAAGCTGTTCCCGTATGTAAGCGACATCAACGTGACGAAGATGACGCGCAAGGAAGATACGTGGATGGGCAGCTACGGGCGGTTGCTCCGCGAGAAACCGCCGACGGCGTAGGGCAGGACTGAGAACTTCAGGACTGAGGACTGAGTAAAAGCGAAATGCGCGTAGGGACGAGACATTGCCTCGTCCTTTTTGTTATGCTTTACAGTCAGGAGACGCCGTTAGCAGCAAAGAGGTAGCATGACGCCGACGATCATCAAGCCGAATTGGGTTGGGAGAGTCATCCCAGAACCATTCGCGTGGTGTATTGTGCCAACGGGAAAGGTGACACTTGAAAAGGGTGGCTATTTGACACAAGCGACTACTTTTGAAGTTCCTGAATTCCAGATTGCCCGCTATCCGATTACCAACGCGCAGTTTGAGGTGTTTGTCACGGCGCGTGATGGCTGGTGCGACGCAAAGTGGTGGGATTATTCCGCTGATGCGAAAGCGTGGCGCAGAGAAAATCCAACATCCGAAGATGCGAAGTTTAATGACTGTGCTGACTGTCCGCGCGAATCCATCACGTGGTATGCGGCGCTGGCCTTTACGCGCTGGTTGAGCGCCAAAACAGAAGAGAAAATTTCTCTGCCCACCGAACAACAGTGGCAGCGCGCCGCGCAAGGTGATGATGGGCGTACCTATCCATGGGGGAACGAGTGGGATGCGACCAAGTGTAACTCATTGGAAAGCAGTCATTGTACGATTACCCCCGTTATGCAGTACCCGCAGGGCGCAAGTCCCTTTGGTGCGCTGGAGATGAGTGGTAATGTGTGGGAATGGTGTTCCACAGCTTGGGAAACTGGAACGAGTGATTTAATAGGCGCTCGCTCGCGGTGTTTACGCGGGGGGTCGTGGAACTACCCCGGAGACTATGCCCAAGTGGCGTTCCGCGGAAGCGGTTTTCCGTTCAGCCGGGATGATTTCAGGGGGTTTCGGGTGTGTTTGTCATACCCAACATGATTTCTGGACTTTGATTCTTTTGACTTTTGCCCATCGTGCGGCGGCTCAGCATTGAAAAGTTACTTTACCCCGCAATCTCCGCTCCGAAGCGAGCGGTCAAGCAGGGGATAAGGTTACAACCCTTGCACCTGCTTGACCCGCGCGATCACATTCTCCACGCCTGTGCGTTCGCTGTACGGTGACGCGCCGAGCGGATCGACCGTTGCGTCGCTGAGGAGCACGCGCGCGATGTTCGCCACGCCTTCGCTCAGCACATCGAGGTTGTAGCCGCCCTCCACGATGAACGCGATCTTCCCCCCGCATAACTGATTTGCCATGCGCACCAGTTCACGCGTTAAGTGGGCGTAGCCGCTCAGCGAGAGGTGAATGCCCGCCAGCGGATCATCCCAGTGCGCGTCAAAGCCTGCGGAGACGAGAATCAACTCCGGTTCAAAGCGCAGCGCCGCTGGCCACACGATCTGCTCGAAAATCGCCGCATAGCTGGCGTCGCCGTGACCGCCCATGAGCGGGACATTGATGGTGTAGCCCACGCCTTTGCCCACGCCGGTATCATTGATCGCGCCGGTACCGGGATAAATCCCCTGCTGATGCGTCGAGATGAATAGCACCGACGGATCGCCGTAGAAGATCGCCTCCGTGCCGTTGCCGTGGTGGACATCATAATCTACAATGAGGATGCGCCTTAACCCATACTGTTGCTGTGCATAGCGCGCCGCGAGCGCGATATTACCGAGCAGGCAGAAACCCATGCCGTGATCCGGCATGGCGTGGTGTCCCGGTGGACGCACGGCGGCCAGCGCTGAGTTCACGGTGCCGCTTGCGACGGCATCGACGGCGCGAACGGTCCCGCCCGCAGACAGCCGCGCGATCTCATACGACCACGGATTGGCATAGGTATCATTGTCGAGCCGGACGGTACGATCCAGCCCGCTCAGCTTGTCTAACAGGTCGAGATAGCGCGGCGTGTGCACGCTGAGGATCAGCTCGCGCTCAATCGGTGTCGCTTCGACCGCCTGCATCCGCGCCGCCAATCCGGTCTCATCCAAGCGCTGCCAGATTGCCCGGATGCGCCCCGCGTGTTCGGGATGGCCGGGGGAGTCGTGTTCCGGAAAACGCGGATGCGTGACATACAGCGTGGTCATTCACAAGCCTTTCTGCACAGTGACCGCATCATAACCGTGAATCGTGTTTCTTAAAAGAACAATCTATAATGACTGAACGAAAGCGTAACCAGTTATCCCTCTTGCGGCGCATGCAAGCGGACAAGAAGGGTAAAAAGAGGACTGAACCTATGCAGTATGAACGGCTTGTCCAGTGGGCGCGCGAAACATGGCAAGCGCGGTGGGGCGACCAACCCTACGTCACCGTCTGGGCATCGACGGAATGCAGCAACATGATCGCTCAGAGTCAGGTTAAGACCGGGCGCAAGCTGCGCGGCAAACTGCGCTACGATGGCGCGGAACCTCTGGACTGCCCGTACATCGTTCCGATCAGCGATTACGGGTCACGCGGCAAGAAGATGGTCCTTACCGCGAGCGCAGGCGCGTTCGCGTTCAAGTTCTCGGAAGATGGCGGTGACACCTTTGATGTGATCTACGCCAGTGCGTATTTCAGCGATGATGTGCAGGATTTAACCGCCGTCGCGCTTGTGCCGGCCAATAAGCTGGAAGGCTGGGCGGCGTTTGAGTTCGCGTGCGCGCGGGCGGTGCGCCCGCGCATTCGCCGCCGCCGTGACGTGTACATCATCGGCGGGACGGATGCGTTCTTCGACCCGACCGTCGATTGGGATGACATCATCCTCGCGGACGACATCAAGGCGCGTCTACTGGATGACATGGAAGCGTTCTTCACGAAAGGCGTCGGCATTTACCGCCAGTTGAAGCTGCCGCCGTTCCGCAAGCTGCTGTTGGCAGGCGTCCCCGGCACGGGCAAGACGATGCTGTGCGCGGCCATGGCGAAGATCGCCATCAGCAAGGGTCGCGTGGTTGTGTACGTTTCCGGCGCTGACCGGGACGGCGCATCCTTCGAGAAGATTCAGCGGGCGCTGCAAGCGGTCACGGCGGCGCGTTATCCCGTGCTGCTGATCGTCGAGGAATTGGACGCTTATCTGCAAGGCGACGACAAAGCGCGCGTGCTCAACGTGCTGGATGGCATCGAATCGCCGAATAACCCCAAGGGCGCGCTGCTGCTGGCGACGACCAATTACCCGGAAGCGATTGACGAACGCATCTCCAAGCGCCCCGGTCGGCTGGATCGCATCTTCGTGATTCCCACCATTCAGGATGAGGCGCAGGCGGTCGAGATGCTCAAGCATTACATGGGCGAGCAGTGGCACGAGGGACACAATATTGTCGTGCCGGATCTGATCGATCAGCCGGGGGCATTCGTGCGCGAGGTCGCGCTGCACGCGCGGATGCTGGCCGCCCACGAACACAAGACCGAGGTCACGCCGGAACTGCTCACGCAGTCGGTGGAAAGCCTGCTGCGGCAGATGCGCTCCGAGCGCGACTTCCTCACGCAGCGCCGCCCGATTGGCCTCATCAGCCCGAACAAGAAGCCGAACAAAACGCCGTTCGGGTAAGAAAACCTCTGTAAATCCTAGGTAGGGGCATGGCGCGCCATGCCCCTACGAACCCCAATTGAAGCTGGCCTGAAATGGTACTAATCCCCGATTTGGCGTTCTGCTACCCTGACTCCTGTTGCTAAAAGCTAATCGCCAACAGCTAAGGAGCTAACCCATGCCTGCCGCCGAACGTCAGCAGTATATTCAGATGCTGCGCGAGTTCCCAGAACAGTTCGCCGCGCTTGTGCGCCAGTTCACCGATGAGCAGCTCGAATGCCGCGTCGCCGAGGGCGAATGGAGCATCCGCCAGATCGTGCATCACGTCGCGGATTCGCACATGAACGCGAACAACCGCTTCCGTCTGCCGCTCACCGAAGACAACCCACCGCTCCCCGGCTATGATCAGGACAAGTACGCACTCCAACCCGATTACGCACTGCCGCTGGAAATCTCGCTCTCGATCCTGCCGGGGCTGCATGCCCGCTGGGTCGCTCTGCTGGAGTCACTCACTGAGGAGCAGTGGAACATGACCGCGGTACATGGCGAATGGGGGCAGGTGACGGTCGAAGAGGTGGCGCGGCGCTATGCCGGGCACGGCATCAACCACATCAACCAGATCAACACGATCCGCGCGAAGCATGGGTTCTAGACAGGACTGAGGTTCGAGGACTGAGGACTGAGAAAAAACACAGCATTTAACTCAGTCCTCAGCGCTCAGTCCTCAGTCCTCGCTATTGGCGTGAAAATGAGGTACTCGAAGCCGTTCATGGGGATCGTCTCGCTGACTTCGTAGTTGCGGGCGATGGCTTGTAGCACGTCGACCGGGTAGAACTGCGCGCGCATGATCACAAGGCCGAAGTCCTGCGTCTCGATCATGGCGATCAGCGCGGTCGAGTCGAACAACCCCTGCTGGTCGAGGTTGAGGAGCTGCGTCGGGTTGGTGATCACATCTTTGCCCGCCAGCAGATTGAAGGCCGCTTCCTCGCTCAGCACAGGTCGCTCGGTCGCGCGCACCAGTTCGACGATGCGCCAGCCCGCTTCGATGTCGGCGGGCGTGGTCAGGTGGCCGATATCGGCATAACCGCCCGCGATGCGTCCGGCGGAGTCGTAGAAGCCGTTGAGCGCGTTCGGCTCGATTTGGAGCACATCGGCGATGGTGCTGAAAACGGGCGCGTCGGTGGGGATGTGCAGCACTGCGCGCCCATAGCCGAGGTAGAGCAGGGGGACGATCAGCACGCCGATACCCGAAACGCGTCCCAGCGTCCGAGCCAACGGATGCAGCAGGCGACCATAGACGTTGTGGGGCGGAAACAGCCATTCCCGGCGCAGTGTTTTGGAGGCGAACAAGCCGCTCAACACACACAGTGCCGCGATTGATGTGGAGAAGTAGCTGTCGCCCGCACCCCACTTGCCCGACAAAATGCTCACGCCGATACCCGCCACCAGCCAGATTGAGTAGATGGACAAACGCGTGAAATACAACTCATAGAGCACAAACAGCGCCGCTGGGACGATCAGGAAGCCGTGCAGGCTGAACCAGAGGCGGAACAATCCGACCGCCTGATCCGGGATGAACGGATTGACGTTCGCGGTGATCGATTGCAGCCACCATTGGCCGTTGGTCGCTAGGTTCATCCACACGAAGATCGCGCCGCCGACCAGTGCGAAGCCGACGCCCCACACAATTGATCGGCGCGGCTGGCGGATGAACAGAAAGACGAACACGGCGACGGCGGTCGCAATGGCGAGCTGCTTGGTATAGCCGGCCGCCAGCACAAACGCCAGCCCTGTGAACAATACGCGCCGCCGCGTGCGCTGATCCTGAATCTCGTTGACGTTGGCCAGCACGACGACCGCCAGCGTCTCGAACATGACCATGCTCAGATGCTGGCGAAAGAGCGGCGCAATGTGATAGATCGTGTTCGAGGCGAGGAACGCTAAGCCCGATAGCAGCGCGATACCCCATTGACGTCCGCCGTCGCGATACACGGCATAGCCAATCGCACTGGCGGCGACTAACCCCGCCAGCGTGCCGAGCAGACGCCCATACCAGTAGGCGGGGCCGAACAGCCACACGAACGGCGCGGCGATCACGTGGAAGAGGGGCGGGTAGTTGCTGGAATAAAACGGGTATATATTGGTATCTTTATACGGGAATTCACCCTGACTGAACAGAATCGTGTCGACCAGCTCGAAGCCTTCACCCTGATCGTAGTCAAATGGAAACTGGATCAGGTTGAGCGCGAAGACAAGGTAGACGACGAGGTAGAACAGCAGCAGCCCGATCGCACTGAGCATCAGGACGGGGTGCAGCGTTTGTGAGATGCGTTTCACCGGGGATAACATCGTTTCTCCGCGTTGGGTGCGGTTTTCAAGCAGGCTGACTGCCCAAAGGGATCAGCGTTAGGCCGACCAGCGCCAGCGCGACGCATACACCGAGCGCGAGGCGCTGTGCGGGGCCGATGCCGCCTTGGCGACCGGGGTTGAGCACGTCAATGGCGAGGATGGCGATAAAGCCCACGACTCCCGCGATGAGCAGAAGCAGGCCGAGCAAGCGTTTGGTGAGCGTGAAGTGATTTGAGACCATAAGCCAGAGTATAACAGGTCTGCAACTTTTGAAAAGCGGCCTGCGTATAGTGTGATGTAGAGTTTAAGCATAACCGCAGTTTGAGGATACACCCATGAGCCAACCTGACGATCAAGAGCGCGTTTCGCGCTTGTCTTCCACCCCGCCACCGGCCACCGCGGAGCCGGGCGGCGAGGACGTGGTGCAGGAATATGAGCGGCGGTACCAGCCCGAACGGGTGAAACCCCGCGCGATGCCGCGCAGTTACAGCACTATGCGCGTCAGTGATGAAGAGAAGATGTGGGCGGCTGTGGCGCATGGCAGCGCCTGGGTGACGTTTTTGGGATCGATCCTGAGCATTGGCGTGATCACGCCTCTGAGCGTGTTCGTCCCGCTGATCATCTACTTCATGTTCCGCAAGCGCTCAGACTATGTGGCGTTCCACGCGCTGCAGGCGTTCGTCTTGCAATTGATCGGCACGGTCGGCGCGATGCTGCTGTTGATTGTCGGCGGATTTGTCTGGGCGATTGGCATGGTGATCGCCATGCTGGCGCTGTTGGTGCTCGTCGGGTTTGTGCTCATTCCCGTGTGGGCGCTGGTGGGGTTGGTGCTGCTGCTCGTCGTGATGCTGCTGCCGCTGGCGATGGTGCTGTATGCGACGCTCGCCACCATTGAAACCTACAACGGACGCGACTACCGCTACCCGGTGATCGCCAAATGGGTGGATCGACAGCTCGCGGGGAATTACCTCACCGTCGTATAATCTCTCCAGACGAAGTTCCACGGTAACGCTTTTGGGACGGGGGTCACCTCGTCCTTTTTGCGTTGCTGCGAACCTGTGAGGAGTGCAGTCATGACTTCCGATTATCTGCGTCTGCTGTTTGATTATCACTACTGGGCGATGCGGCGCGTTTGGCACTGTATCGCCAATCTGACGCCTGAGCAGTTCGTGCAGCCGCTCGATTACTCGATTGGCTCGATTCGCAGTCAAGTGGTGCATACCATGAGCGTGGAATGGCTGTGGTTCGAACGCTTGCAGGGGCGTTCGCCAACGCATGTGCTCGATCCTGACGAGTATCCAACACCCGAAGCCGTGCAAGCCGCGTGGCGCGAGGTCGAGTCGAATAGCCGGGCCTTCCTGAGCACGATCACCGATGCGGAGTTAGCGCAGACCTGCGCGTACCGGACGACGCGCGGCATGCCGTTTGAGGATCAGGTTGGCAACCTGCTGTTTCATGTCGTCAATCACGCGACTGATCACCGGGCGCAGATTCTGGCGATGCTGCACACGCTCGGCGTGGCAGGTGTCGAACAGGATCTGCTCTTTTATCTGCGTGAGCGTGAGTAGAATCTCGTACTGTGCTTTATTTCTCGAACACCTCATGCTATGCTTTGTGGGGTTTTTAAGAAAAGTCCCTTCGCAGGAGCAATTGCATGTTGAAGACACACAACTGCGGCGAGCTGCGTTCCGATCACGCCGGACAGCAGGTCACGCTGGCGGGATGGGTACACCGACGCCGCGATCAAGGTGGTTTGATTTTTATCGATTTGCGCGACCGTTGGGGGATCACGCAGATTGTGGTCGATAAGGCAACGAATCCCGACGCGCACAGCGTCGCGGACAGCGCCCGGTCGGAGTACGTAATTCAGGTGACCGGGGCCGTCCGCCAACGCCCTGCCGGGGCAGAGAATACCGATCTGCCGACGGGCAGCATCGAAATTGTCGGCACGGATATCACCATTTTGAACGCTTCGAAGACGCCGCCATTCCCGATCAACCGCGAAGACTTCGTCGACGACGAGTCGAAGATGGCGTATCGCTACTTATACCTGCGCCGCCCGGAGATGCAGAACAATATCGTGCTGCGCCACCGTGTGGTCAAGTTTATGCGCGACTATCTTGACAAGCGCGGGTTCGTCGAAGTTGAGACTCCGATTCTGTTCAAGACGACGCCGGAAGGCGCGCGCGACTTCCTCGTGCCGAGCCGCCTGAATCCCGGTCAGTTCTACGCGCTGCCGCAAAGCCCGCAGCAGTTGAAGCAGCTGCTGATGGTGGCAGGCTATGAGCGCTACTTCCAGATTGCGCGCTGCTTCCGTGACGAAGATCTCCGCGGCGACCGCCAGCCGGAATTCACGCAGTTGGACTTGGAAATGAGCTTCGTCCAGCGTGATGACGTGATGGAGTTGGTCGAAGGCTTGATGACGGCCATCGTCCGCGAAGTCGCCGGACGCGAGCCAAAGTGGACGCCGTTCCCGCGCATCAAGTACGAAGATGCGATGGAGAAGTACGGCTCGGATAAGCCCGACCTGCGCTACGACCTCGCCGCCGTCGACATCACTGAACTGGCGGGCAAAACGGGCTTCCCGATCTTCGTGAACAACGTTGCGGCGGGTAAGCCGGTCAAGGTGCTGCGCGCGCCGAAGATGGGGCTGCGCAGCGGCATGGCTTTGCGCAAGCTGGCCGAAGAACTCGAATCGCTGGCGCGGTCAGCGGGCGCAAAGGGCTTGGCGTGGCTGGCGCTGCCCGAAACCGAAGAGGGCGAAGTCAAGGGGCCGATTGGCAAATACTTCACCGTCGATCAGAAGCTTGAACTGTTCGCGCAGACCGCCGCCGAACCCAGCGACCTGCTGCTGTTCATCTCCGATGAGCGCGACACCGTCTATCGCATCGTGGATACGCTGCGCCGTCATCTCGCGCAGGAACTCAACCTGATCGATCCGGAAGTGCTGGCGTTCGCGTGGATCATTGACTTCCCCGAGTTCTACTGGAACGAGGAAGAGCAGCGTTGGGATCCCTCGCAGCACTTGTTCACCATGCCGATGCCGGAAGACCTGCACCTGCTGGATACCGACCCCGGCAAGGCGCGCGGTTCGCAGTACGACCTCGCCTGCAATGGCTACGAAGTCGCGGGCGGCAGCATCCGCATCCACGACCGCGCCATTCAAGAGAAGATCTTCCCGCTGATCGGCTTGACGCTCGAACAGGCGAAAGAGCAGTTCGGTCACATGCTGGAAGCGTTCGAATTCGGCACTCCGCCGCACGGTGGTCTCGCATCGGGCGTGGATCGCTTAGTGATGGTGCTGGCAGGCGAGAAGAACATCCGCGAAGTGATCGCCTTCCCGAAGACCCAGCAGGGCGCGGACATCATGGCGAATGCGCCGTCCGAACCCGAACCGCGTCAGCTCGAAGAACTGCACATCCGCGTGGTGCACCCCCAACCGAAGAAACAGCCGTAAGCTGCACCAATAAAGTGAAAGTCAAAGGACGAAGCTCGGCTTCGTCCTTTTTGTTTGCCTAGTGCGTTTCCCGCAGCACAAAATCGAACTGGCGCGCAGTCAGTTGATCGGCGATAGTGCGCATAAACGCATCGCGGAGCGCCACCAACAACGGGTTTTCGAGCTGACCGATGCGCCCGATGCTGCGCGAACGCAATACTACTTGCCGCGCAAGCGGCATTCGGCGCGCCTGGTATTCCTTGAGCGCCTGTACCGGGTCGGCGTTGGGCGTCAGTACCTGCCCCAACACACAGGCGTCCTCAATGGCTTGGCATGCGCCCTGTCCCATGTTCGGCGTCGTGGCGTGTGCTGCGTCACCGAGCAGGGCGACCCGCCCATCTACCCAGGAATTCAGTGGCGGTAAATCGCCGATATCGTTGTAGAGCACCGCCGCATCGGGGGTAGCCTCGATTAACGCGGGGATAGGCGCGTGCCATGTCCCGAACAAGCGGCGCAGCTCTGCCTTGTGATTGGCGGGCGGTGTGTGCGCAGGTCGATTCGCGGTTGCAAACCAGTACAAGCGCTCGTGGCTGAGCGGGACAATGCCAAAGCGCGCGCCGCGTCCCCATGTTTCTCCCCACAGCGCACCGACTTGAGCGTGCGCGAAGGGAATCACGCCGCGCCAGGCAGCGTACCCTTGGTAGACGGGCGGCGTGTCCGCCTTCATCTGCGCACGAACGGCGGAGCGTATGCCATCGGCACCAATCAACACCGTGGCGCTGGCGCTTGTGCCATCGGCGAACAACGCGTGGATGCCGTCCGCGTCTTGTTGATACGAGGTGATGCGTTTGCCATATTGGACGCCGCCGCCGATCAGCGCCAGCAATCCGCGCATGATTTCTTCGCGGTGCACAACGATGATGGGTGCGCCGTAACGATGTTCGATGGTTCGTGCATCCAATGTTGAGATCGTGGTTCCATCCCAACGGTGGATTGAGCCGACACCGCCCGTATAGCTCTCGCTAATTGCAGGGCTCGCGCCCAGCTGCCGCAAGGCACGCACCGCATTGGGCCACAGAACCAACCCCGCTCCGTCGGCGCGCGCTTCGGTGGACTGCTCATACACGGTTACATCGATGTTGTTGCGCTGCAGCGCAAGCGCGGTCGTCAGACCACCCACCCCGCCACCAATGATGATCGCTTTCATGTTTCAACATACCTTCTCATTGTGTCTCCATTGATTTGAGCATACAATAACCCCGACACTACCGTAAAATTGTTCGATTTTGGACATATGTCTACTTATGAACACGCGCGCCGGCGCACAGAAAATTGGTTGCTGGAAGCCACACTGACGTGTTTGCTGCGGGATGGTTATGAGCGGCTGACGGTCACCAGCATCGCGGCAGAGTCGAACGTTGGGCGGGGCACATTCTATGCTTATTTCGCGGATGTCGATGCGGTGCTGCTGACACTGAGCGTCCGCGGCTTTTGGAATCTGCAAGCAGATATTCATGCATTAATGGCCCAGCATGAGTCGCCAGAGAAAGAAATTCGTGCGTGGCAAGCGGCGTTTGAACGCGCGGCAGAGCTCAAAGATGTGTTATTGATCCTCAATCATCCGAAAGCCGTGAACTTAGCCCAACGTTTTCAAGACGTGATGATCGCGGGCTTCAAACAATCGCTGGCGACGAATGCTTTCTTGTACCCGAGCTGGATGAATTTGCCCGTTGAGGTCATGGCGACCTTTAGCGCCGGGGCGGTGCTCACCGTGTTACGGAAATGGCTAGCGGGTGAACTGGCTTACAGCCCGGAGGAGATGGCGCGCATGGTCTATCGGATGTTGTACCACAGCGCGCCGCCCGGATAGGGGAGACTGGTTGCGGAGCGGCGCGGAATTGTTGGAACACAATCGAGTAGGTGTTTGGGCACCTGACGGGCAGTGAAGCGCCGGGCCTCTCTCATTCGTGTGTGCGGTAGAGGGGCAGATCGCCCCTCTACCGCGGTTGCTTTAGCTTTGTTCCGGAGTGGCTTGCGGACGGAACAGCGCCATGTGCAGCAGACCCGCGACCGCGCCGCCGAGCAGTTGACCGACGAGATACGGAATCACATAGCTGATGTCGCCGCCGCCGATCAGCGCCGGGCCAAAGGTGCGCGCCGGATTGAGCGAAGCGCCCGTATAGACGCCGCCCGCGAAGATGCTGCCCGCCAGCGTCAAACCGATGGCGAGGGCTTCGAGGTTGTTCAGCTTGCCGAAGACCGCCGCCTGATAGACTGCGCTCACCAGGAAGAACGTCAGCACTGCTTCGAAGGCTCCCGCCGTCCACATCTGACTGGTGGTGAGCGCGCCGACCGTCTGCCCGAGGTTGAGCACTTCGCTGCCTTCCGCGAGCGGAGCCTGTGCCGTGCCGATCAACAGACTGAGGACGAGCGCCGCGACGATGCCGCCGACCAACTGCGCCACCCAGTAGAAGATCGCTTTGTCGAGCGTGATCTGCCGCCCGACGAGCAGGCCAAGAGTCACGGCCGGGTTGACATGCGCACCGGAAATACGCCCGTACATGAGGATAATGCCTACGAGGATCAAGCCATGGGCGAGCGCCGCCGCGACGAGGCCATTCCCGGTCGCCACGACCGCCGCGCCGACAAACACGAGGGTAAACGTCCCTAGAAACTCTGCAATCGCACCTTTTAGCAGCGTATCATTCATCGAAAGATCTCCTGTATACCAAGCACATTCTAGCTTGATTATAGGGGGCTGGCGTACAGGTCGCAAAGCCTGTCGAACACTGGATAAGGACAAATTTAAAGACTTTGTGAAGACCTGCATTTACCCTTTACAGCCCCGTAGGCGACTGGTATAAAGATGCTACCTGCTGTGTTCGTGATGTCGCGCCGGGTTTTGAGCCAACACCCCTTTATGGGGAGTCGGGTTCTAGAAGCAAGGTGATAGGCTCGCGTAGCCAAGACCTCATAGCTAGCAAGACTCCCACCTGCGAAAGCAGGTTCAAAACATCGCAACACACGGCATAGCGGGCTTACTTGACACGCAAAGGCGACCAACTTGGTCGCCTTTTTTGTTTGCCCTAACTTCCAGTGCTTATTCCCCGTAATTCGCTCCAAAAACCTCGCTGAACAGGTCGGCGAGGAGGGCGCGGTTGGGTACGAGCACCTGCGCGCCTTCCGGCGTGGTGTAACCCATGACATAGTCGATGCCGATTACGCCCGTTTCAATGCTATCGAGCGGAACATCTTTCAGGTACAGCCCAAGTTGAATGAGTTCGTCGAGCGAGAGATCCGTCGCGATATCCTGACTGAGTGAACCATACAGCGATGGCGCTTGCACGAGCAGCCCCGGGATAGCGTTCTCGCTGAGCACTTTGTCACGCACGGCGAACAGCACCTGCTGCTGCCGTTCCGCGCGCTGGAAGTCGCTGTCGCCGTGACGGGTGCGGGCGTATTTGAGCGCGGTGTAGCCGTCCATGTGTTGTAAGCCGGGATTGAGCACCAGCGGATCGTAACCATCGTACATGTCGGGGAACTGGTAATCGGCGATCGGGTGCGGCACGTTGATGTCCACACCGCCGATGGCATCGACCAGTGTGGTCACGGCTTCGAAATCGACCACCACGTAATGCTGCACGCGGATGCCGAAGTTGTATTCGACGGTTTGCATGGCGAGTTCGGGACCGCCGCCCGCGCCGTTGTATTCGCCCAGCACCATCGGCGTGTTGATGCGCTGCAGCGCACTGTAACCCGGCACGTTCACATACAGATCGCGGGGGATGCTGAGAATGCCAACTGAGTTGGTCGCCGGATCGATGCTGACGAGCATCATGGTGTCAGTGCGATACCCCAAGCCCGTGTAACCGGGGCGGCGATCCAGCCCCATGACGAGCACCGTGAGACGCGATGAGCCGTTCCACGCGCTGTAGCCGCCCGCATCGGCGACGAGCGTAGGCAGCGCCGTGGCGACGGGTGCGCGCGTGGGCAGCAGCGCCGGATCGTAATGATTACGCGCGTCGACCGCGGTCGGCAGCGCCGCGAGTTCAAGCGGTGTTGGGGTGATGGCGGGCGCTTCAGCGCTCAACACCAGCACTGTCCCGATGCCAAACACCGCCAGCAGCGCGATCACCGTAAAGGCTGCGCCGAGAATCAACCCGGCGCGGCGGGGTGGGGCGGGCGGTGGCGGACTATTCACGTAGCTGACCGGGACGTGCTTGCGCGGCAGGGGGACGGGTGGCGCGGGAATATCCGCCGCGACATTCAGGTTCACCTGCGTGTGTTCGAGGTCGTTGGTCGTAGGAGGCAAATCACTCATCGGTTAAAATCTCCGTTCACAAACCATAGTATACGGGTGTGTGACCGTGGAACAATGGCGTTTAATCTACGATCCCCCTACGCGCGGGGCGCGCAATATGGCGATCGACGCGGCGATTCTCACCTCCGTCGCGGCAGGGACTGTGCCGCCAACGCTGCGGTTTTACCAATGGAAACCGGCCTGTTTATCGCTGGGCTACGGGCAGC
>JAYRZU010000001.1:0-35249 GCA_041916315.1 Anaerolineae bacterium | reverse complement strand
CGAAGTGGTCGCGGAGGGTTTTGCTCGGCCGTTTGTCGAAAGCGTGTGGCGGCGCGTGAAGATCAATCACTACAAGCGGACCATGCCGAATATCGCCAAGCTGAGCCGCCGCACCCTCGGCCACGACTTCCTGTATCTGCGTGATTATACTTGAACGTCAGTCCTGAAGCTGTTGAGCCCTGATCAAGCGCAGAAGGCACCGCAAGGATGTTCCGTGATCGCCCCGCTCTGTCAGGCGCTTAATCTGACGTATTCGTGACAGCGATAACAAAGGGATGCACTGCTCCAGCCCCGTGCCGCTGGAGCAGATCGCCAAGTACCGTCAGCGTCCAACGTGAGTCGGCCAAATCATCGACCAGAAGCACGGTTTCTCCGTTCAAAGCGTTGACCACCGTGAAGCGTTCCAGAACATTGAGTGCCTGCTGATAGCTGTTCCGCATCTCAGTTTGCGGCGGATGCTGAACGGTGTGCTCTAAAGCGTTCACGACTGGCAAACCGACTTGCTGCGCGAGCCGCGCGGCAAAGTCGGCCACCAGCGCCGGGCGGCGCAGCGACGGCACCGGCACGATGATGCGCGGCGGCGCGGACAGCGAGCGCAGGTGCTCGCTGAGCGCTTTGGCGGACGCAGCGACCAGTTCACCGCCGTAGCGGGCGCTGTGCAGGCGGTCCCGGCGCACCAGCGCACCATAGCCCTCGTCATAATAGGTACACAGCGCTAATCCGGTCTGATTGATGCGAATATCGGTCGTCTTGGCGAACCCGGGCAATCCGGCTGACCAGCGGCGGCGTGGCTCAAAAGTGAGCGGTTGGCCTTCGCGTAAAAAGTGCTGGGCGCGGGCGACGGCGCGGGCGTCCGGCTGAAACTTGCTGGCGGCCGCCGTGCAGTTCTTGCAGCGACCACAACGCTGCGGCGGGTGTGGATCGTCGAGAGCGCTGGCGATGAAGCGCATCAGACAGCCCTGCTCGCGGGTATAGTCCTGCATATGGCGCAGTTCCGCATACCGCATCTGCGTGACCATGTGCCAGCGCGCATAATCCGGTTGAGTATCGGACTTCAGCAGTACATAGGCCGAGTCTCGCTTCTCGACGATCCCTTCGACCTCCAAGTGGGTCAGAATCTTCTCCAAAACGGACAAGCGAGCATTCACATCGCGCTGTAGTTCTGCGCGGGACTTGGGCTGTGCGCGCAGTGCCGCAATGACAGCGCTGACCTGCTCCGGCAGTGGAAACGCCGTATCGATGAAGTAGCGCTGGATGTCTTCGTCGCCGGGACCATGCATCAGGACGATATACGCCTTGTCGATTCCGCGACCAGCGCGCCCGATCTGCTGGTAGTAACTGATGATATTGCCGGGAAGTTGATAGTGGATGACGAAGTGCAGGTCACTTTTGTCAAAGCCCATGCCGAGCGCGACACTCGACACCAACGCTTTGACCTGATTGTGCATTAACTGCCGTTCCAATTCGGCGCGATCCTCTGATCCCACCGCCTCGACATCGGCAAAGTACGGCTTGGCATTCACACCGTCGGCCTGCAGCCAGTCAGCGACCAGTCGACAGTCGCGGGTCGTCGTGCAGTAGATGATGCCGCTGCCGGGAATACTGCGTAAGAGATGTGACAGCAGGGTCAACCGGGTGGCCGCATCCAAGGGATCGGGGTAGACGTACAGCGACAGGCTCTCCCGCGTGAGCGATCCCCGCTGAATGTGTAAGCCCGCGCCGAGGATTTCCGCCACATCCTTCACGACGCGATCATTGGCGGTCGCGGTCGTGCCGATCACCGGTGTGCCCGCCGGGATCTCGGTCAGCAGGTTCATGATGCGGCGGTAGTTCGGGCGGAAGTCGTGTCCCCAGTCGGAAATACAGTGCGCCTCGTCGACCACCAGCAAACCGACCTGCTGGCGCAGTCTGGCCCACACCTGCGCTTGAAAGCGATCATTGGCGAGCCGTTCCGGCGAAATAAGCAGCAGATCGATCTCGCCGCGCAGCAGTGCCGCTTCGATCAGCGGGTGGTCGTCCACGTTATCGCTGTTGAGCGTCGCCGCGCGCAATCCCCACTGCGCAGCCGACTCAATCTGGTTGCGCATCAGCGAGAGCAGAGGACTGATGAGGATGGTCACACCCGCGCCCTGAGCTCGCAGCAGGCGCGTCGCCATGAAGTAGACGAGACTCTTGCCCCACCCGGTCCGCTGCACCACCAGCACCCGCTGCCGCTGCTGAGCTAACGCTTCAATTGCTTCCCACTGCCCATCACGAAAACTGGCCTGAGCGCCGAGCGTTTGCCGCAGCCACTGTTCGGCTTGGGGACGGAGAGAATTCGCCATGTCGTCACCTAACACTAAGGATCACGACATTCAATTATACGCTTGAGGGTGAGCAGATGGGGGCAGCCCGCCGAAAAGCGACGGCGCTGCCCCGCTGGAACTCCGGCTACGCGCCGGGCATGGTCGAGGTGACGATGAAGAACGCGGCAATCACGGCGATGACCACGGCGGCCACCGAGACGACCCGCGCCGCCGAGCGGACGATGATCGGTTGTTCGGCGGGCTGCGCAAAGCGCGGGGTCCGGGCGACGACCTCGCCAAGCTGCCCGGCCATCCATGTGGACACCAGCGCGCCGACCAACAGCGCCGGAATCATCAGCGGCACGTTGCTGGCGCTGAGAACCGGGTCGGTGAACCACAGCGGAATCTGCGGAAGTACCGCGACGGTTCCCGCCACTGTGACCACAATTGCCGTGAAGATCGGGCTGATCGCCTGTCCGCGCGATACGCGATACCAAACGGCAGCATCCAACGCCAACACCAAGGGCAGCGTCAGCAGCATCGTCGACAGGCCTGTGTCGCCATAGCCGAGGATCAGGAACGAACCGCTGCGCACGACCGAGGCGATCACCCACAGGCAGGTCGCCGTACCGAAGCGCTTGGTGATGTGCAGTGCCATCGTCGTGGGGAACAACGCGGCGAACGCGGCGAGGAATGGCAGCGCCCAATCGGGCCGCGCTTCGACCAGCGCGGGCAGACGCGGCAGCGTATCCGGCGCGAGCACCACCGCTTCCCAATCGCCCAGCATGGGGATGAGCAGCGAAACGAACATCAGCGCCAGCGAGAAGACGATCAGCAGTTCCAAACGGCTGAGCTTGAAGATGCTCGCCCAGGTGTTCCGTGCTGGCGTGTACGAGAGCAGAATGCTCAGCACGCCGACCGCCGTGATCGTGCTCGACACGCTGAACACGAGATGCGGCACGCTCATCCCAGTCAGGTCTTCGCCATACAGGAAGTGCCACAGGGGATCAGCCGGGAGTGTGAACAGGCTCAACATGCTGCCGACGATGATCAGCGTGATCGGAATATCGGCTTTCAGGCGCTGCCGCAGTGTGCCGCTGCTGTTCCGCAGCACACGCACCCACAGGAACGCGCCGATGAGGATCGGCACAAGCAGCGCGACATAGATGAACTGATGCGGCTCCCAGAAAAAGTCTTCGCCGAAGGGCAGACCGGAACGGACATGCCATGTCACGTCCCACAGCCCGCCGATGATGCCAACGGTGTTGAGCAGGGTGAGCGCCAGCGCCACGCCCTGACGCAGCCCGCGCATCAGCGGCAGATTTTTGCTCGGCGCGAGGTGCGCGGGCAGCGGCTTGACGACGGCATACCACCCGAAGGCAAGCAGTCCCACCAACCCGGCAAACAGGATGATCAACCCGGCGATGAACGCCGTAAAGTCCGCGCTGGCGGGTACGCCCGAAAACACACCCATCAGGGCATAAACGAGCAGTGAAGCGAGTAGGAATTTAAGAACGATATTCTGACTGCTGTTCGACGTATGCTGCATGTGAGGCTACCCTTGTACACCCTATGCGACGTTCGAGACGGATTTGCACGAGCCCAACGATCTGGCTAAGCGCGTCAGTGGACGCCAATACGCTCTGAGCGGGAAATACTCAGGCGGTACAGAAACCACTCTGCGCTGAAGCAGGCAGCGGTCGAAGGGACTGGCTGTTGTCGGATTCGTGTCCTATCACTATACGCTAAATAGCGTACAACATACAAATCACCCAGACCGATCAATGCGCTTGACTCAAATGAACAATTGTTCTATGCTATGGACTGCCTAATACGCATCCTAAGGGGTAATCATATGAGCGAAGTCCGTGTACTGGTCGGCACACGCAAGGGCGCTTTCGTGCTACGTTCCGACGAACAGCGCAAAAACTGGACGGTCGAAGGCCCGCACTTCCCCGGCTGGGAGATTTATCACATCACCGGCACGCCGAGCGATCCTAACCGGATCTACGCCTCACAGTCGGGCGGCTGGTTCGGGCAGATCATTCAGCGGTCTGACGACGGCGGCAAGACGTGGGAAACGATGAACAACGAATTCGCCTATAACGGCACGCCCGGCACGCACCAGTGGTACGACGGCACGCAGCACCCGTGGGAATTCAAGCGTGTGTGGCATCTCGAACCGTCGCCGACCAATCCGGACTCGCTCTATGCGGGTGTCGAAGACGCCGCGCTCTTTCATTCCGCCGACGGTGGCAAGTCGTGGCAGGAACTGTCCGGACTACGCGACGTGAAGGGTAACCTGTGGCAGCCCGGCGCGGGCGGCATGTGCCTGCACACGATTGTGCTCAACCCGAATAACCCGAACCGCATCTTTGTCGCGATCTCGGCAGCGGGCGCATTCCGCAGCGATGACGCCGGGACAACGTGGCGCGCGGTGAATGAAGGCCTGGTTTCGAATTTTGAACTACCGGACGCCACGGCGGAAGTCGGGCACTGCGTGCACAGCATTGCCATGCATCCGTCGCGCCCGAATATTCTCTTCATGCAAAAACACTGGGATGTGATGCGCTCTGATAATGGCGGTGACTCGTGGCACGAGATCAGCGGCAACCTGCCGAGCGATTTCGGTTTCCCCATCGGCGTGCACGCCCACGAACCGAATACAATTTATGTGGTGCCCATCACCAGCGATTCGCACCACTTCCCGCCGGATGGCAAGCTGCGCGTGTATCGCAGTCGCTCCGGAGGCAATGAGTGGGAAGCATTGACGGACGGCCTGCCGCAAAGTGACTGTTACGTGAACGTGCTGCGGAATGCGCTGGCGATTGATTCGCTGGACTCGTGCGGCGTGTACTTCGGCACGACCGGCGGTCAGGTGTATGTGTCCGCCGATTCGGGCGATCACTGGCAGGCGATTGTGCACGATCTCCCACCCGTGCTCTCGGTTGAGGTGCAGGTTCTGCCATGATTAGCGTGACGCTGCCCACCCACCTGCGCACGCTGGCACACGTGACCGGGCCGGTTGAGCTCGACGTCGCGGAGCCGATCACGCAGCGCAAAATTCTCGACGCACTCGAGGCGGCCTACCCGATGCTGCGCGGTACGATCCGCGACAGCGCGACCAAACAGCGCCGCGCGTTCGTGCGCTTCTATGCGAACGGCGAAGACATCTCGCATGAATCGCCGGATGCGCCCGTGCCCGAGGAAGTCACGGCGGGGAAGCAACCCTTCCGCGTCATCGGCGCGATGGCGGGCGGGTGATGCGCTTACCCCTTAGCAGCCACAACGGATAATCCAGAGACAAACAGGCGTGGAGAAATTCCCACGCCTGTCTTGGTTTGCTTTAACCTGCTGTGAGCTTACGCTCGACTAAACTGTCGTCCAGACGGCCTCGCCGCGCAGCAAACGCGCAACCTGTTCGGGAAAGCGATCCGGGTCAATCGGCTTGCCGATGAAACCGTCAAATCCTGATTGGCTGGCTTGGTGAATCTCGCTCACATGCACGGTGTAGGCAATCACCGGCACACCCGCAAAGCGTTCATCGGCTTTGAGGCGAGAAAGCACCTGGTAACCGTCAATGCCCGGCATTTCGAGATCGAGAAAGACAATGTTGACGCCTTCGATGCTCGTGATGGTCTGCTCCAGGCGGTGCGGATTGGTAACTTCGGTATGCGTAATGTCTTCGTCATCCAGCAGATTGGCGAGAACATTCACATTCTTGACATTATCGTCAATGATTAGGACGTGGGCTTTGCTCACAACTAGCTCCTGCTTGGTTAAAACCGATTCATGGGGTAACGGTGTGATAGTTTCCGCCGCTGTACCAGACTGATTCGCCCTTGAGAATCTGGGCAAGTTGTCTGGGAAACAGTTCATCGTCAACGGGTTTGGCGATAAAACCGTTAAAGCCCAACCTTTGGGTTTTAGGTAAGGCAATGCCGGGTTCCATCGCGGAAACGGCGATCACGGGAATGTGATCAAATAGCTGCTCCGCCCGAATATCAGCGTACACGTCGAACCCTGACCGGCCATTGAACAACATCAAGTCTAAGATGATGAGATCAACCGTCGGCAAGGCTTTCAAGCGGGCGACGACTTCCCGCCCGGTGCGTTCAAACTCGACCCGCGCACCGCTCAGAGCCAACGTCATTTGAAAGACGAGACGATTCTGGATGTTGTCTTCAACGATGAAAATGGTCTTGTTCTGGAGCATCCCTGAATCAATCATGCTGCTCATCCTAGGATTCGCCAAACTTTTTCACCGCTCATGATGCGGTTGAGAATATCCGGGAACGAATCAAAGTCGATGGGCTTGGCGACACACCCGTCAAAACCCGCCGTCCGCAGAGCCTGAATTTCCTCATTCATGACACTCGCTGTCATCGCGACAATGGGGATGGAAGCAAAATTCCCCGATGCGCGCAGCATTTCCAGCAGTTGGAAGCCGGTATACGGCTTCATGTGAATGTCAAGGAAAATCAAGTCAGGCTGCGGCGACAGGGCCAAAACACGTTCCAGAAAGTTGCTGCTATCCTCAAAGATGGTGACCGTAGGCAGGTCGAGATCACTCGTGATCATCTGCATGACACGACGACTGCGAATTTCATCCTCAACGTACAGGATGTTCGGTTTGCTTTGCATGACCTATTCCTCTACAGTTCAGGCTGAAATGGACGGAGCCAAAGCGGCCGATTTGACCGGGAGAGCAACGTAGAAACAACTGCCCTTGCTCAATTCGCTTTCCAACCACAGGCGGCCACCGTGCGCTTCGGCCAAGCTCTTCGAGATCGGCATGCCCAACCCCGTGCCACCGCCCTGACGTAGTCCTGACACAGTTTGTTTGAACGCCTGAAAGACCGCTGCCTGATCTTCGGCGGCAATTCCCGGTCCAGTATCGCGAATGCTAAAGATGACTTCATCACCAACATGAACAACACTGACGTTGATGGTGCCGGTTTCGGTGAACTTACATGCATTGGACAGGATGTTCAGGAGAATTTGCAGAATTCGCTGCCGATCGCCACGGATCAGAGGCAAATCGTCAGGCATCTCGGCTTGCAGCTCAACTTCCTTTTCCACCAGCAGAATCTTTCCAGTGGACAGCAAATGATCGAGGATGCTGCGAATATTGACGTTATCTTCGACGAACAGATTGAGCGAACCGGCTTCGATCTTAGACATATCCAGCACATCATTGATCAGATTCAGCAGTTGTCGAGCACTATCAACGACTTCGCCCAGAGTCTCCGACTGCTGCTCGTTGACCGGCCCCATGGAGCCTTTGGCCACATAGCGCGTGAAGTTGATGATGGCATTCAACGGGGTGCGCAATTCGTGCGACATACTGGCAAGAAAGGCCGATTTCACCTTGTCGGATTGTTCAGCCCGCTCACGTGCTTCGCGGGTTTCGATAACTTGCTGTTGGAGTTCCAACTGAGAAGCTTGCAGCGCATTCAGGTTCTGGTCGCGCAGACGGCTCACCAGCGCGCTGGTGACGGTGATAATCAGCGCAAAGGACATCGATCCGGCATCGATAGTTCCGGTCTGTGATCGCTCATATGAAGCGATAATGATGGCAATGATCGCCACAATCCCGGTGATCACGGTCGCCTGCGCTGTAAGCAGCAAGCTGGCTAACAGAATGGAAAGCGACATATAGAAATAGATCGTCGGGTTGGTGTTATTACCTTCGGCAGTGGCGACAATACCGACAGTCGCCAGCAGCGGAATGGCAATGATCAGCAGGGCGCCCCACCGATAATTAGAGGTGCGGCTCAGAAAGTAGGCGATAAACGCCATTGCCCATGCGACAATAGCCGCGGCTGGGGGCGACGGAGCCGCTACGCCGGTGAACAGCCGGCTGATCGTACCCGCAAAGATGGCGATCCCGGCGACTGGAACGAAACCGAGGATCACAGCGGCGAGTAAGCGGGCGCGTTGTTTGTTCGCTAAATCAAGATTTGGAGCAGGTGCTGTTAGGTTATCCCAGAGCAAGCGAGGCGTGGTCGATGATACAGAAACATTCAGATAACCCATAAGATCTCCATGATAGTAGGACGTTAAGCAAGCCTAATTTTATCAGCGATAGGAAACCATCTTGAATTTAGATTGTGAAAAAAAAGCGAATAGTTCTGGAAACAATCACGGTCGGCTAATTTTCGCTATCTGAGCTCAGATCAAGGGACAAAACAGCGGAGCTTTTGGAGCTGATGGCCCAGGGAATGTCGGCTGTGCAACCGAAGCAGGTGGCTTAGCTCAGGCAGAGGGATTGATTTAGAGTGCAGACGCCACCCCGCTCCCCGTTACTGTGGGAGTAGGGTGGCAGCTTGACTGTGAGAACCGCGTAATCATCACCAGCCGCGGATTGACGAAGGACTCTGCTCAGTTCTGTTCTGCGGCGGCGTGCTGACGCATGTGCGGGCAGCCCGCCGCGACCGCCTCGCGGATCGTCGCCGCGTCGGTCAATTCGTTGAGCGGCTTACGCTGGTAGCGCACGCGCACCGCCGACGGGTGATTCGCGCCATTGCCCGTCACGACATGAATCTCGCGGCTGAGCAGTTCAAGATTAAACTGCTGGAACAACAGCGACGTGATAATCGCCATTTCGTTCTTGGCAAAGTTCATGCCCGTGCATTTGTGAATGCCCCCGCCAAACCCGACAATCGCAAACGGATTCTTGCCTTCACCGCGCTCCGGCGCATACCGCAGCGGGTCAAACTGATCGGGGTTGGAGAACACGTCGTCTTTCATATGTGAGGTCGCCGCGCTGACCATGATCCGCCAGCCCGCCGGGATTTCATACGCACCAATCTGCGTAGGGGTGGTGACTGTGCGGATCTGCGTGTCGGCGGACGGGCGCAAGCGCGTCGTCTCGTCAATCGCCCAGTACAGGTGATCCAGCCCGTGCAGTACCGCCGCGTCGATCTGGGCGCCGTAGGCGACTTTGTCGCGAATTTCGGTCTGCACCAGCGCCCGGTATTCCGGGTTTTGCAGCAGCAGCGCGATCAACCACGCGGCCTGCCCCGCCGTCGTCTCATGCCCGGCGAACAGCAGTCCCATGAACGTGGTGACGATCTGCTCTTCCGGCAGGAAAGTGCCGTCTTTGAGCGGGGTGGTCAGCATCACCGAGACGAGGTCGTTGTACTGACCGGGGTTCTGCTTGCGCGTGTCGATCACGCGCTTCAACGTCGAGGCGATCTTCACCTTGGCGCGGTCCCGGCGCTTGAATTTTGGCAGGGGGAGATTCGGCGGCAGCACCGGATCGAGCGAGGCGCTGATCGCCGCATATTCCTGCCAGAACTCGTCGCCGAGTTCCTGCGCAAATTCCTTACCAATCAACGCGCGCCCGGCGACAAACTGCGTCAGGTGCAGCATCTCGGCGGTGATGTCCATCTCGCCGGACGGTCCCAGCGAGTCGAGCCACTTCTGCACTTCGACATTCATGGCTTCGATGTAGCCCGTCATGCGTTCGCGCTTGAAAATCTCCTGAAGCAGCGGCCGCTGGTTGTAGTACGCTTCGGTGCTGGCCGTGAACAACACTTCACCAAACGACGCCTTCAGAAAGGCGTAGCCCTCCTGCATATTCAGCGCTTTATCCGTTTCGCTGTAAAACACGCGGTTATGTTCCGCGCCGCTGATCACCAAGACCGGCTGCGGTCCAAGCTTGATCGTGAAGAGATCGCCGTGTTCAGCGTAACCCCGTTTGAATAACGCCTCACGATCCCGCAGCATCTCGACCAGATGCCCGATGACGGGCAGTCCGCCGGAAACCATCGGAGGTACAGTAACTGTCATGCTGTTGCCCTCTTACTACTCTGACTGTGTGCGGTGATGATGTATTTTGAAACGGTCGTTTCAGAATTCGCATTAGTGTAGCAGAGGTTGGCGTGAATAATGCTTAGGGTTTGTTGAATTTTTCACGCATGCAGCAAGCGGAGAATAACCCGGGTGATAGCGGCCGTGTAGGGATAATCTGGCTTGACGCCCTTCACAATGGCCAAGCCGTCCAGCGCGCTCACGATGGCATGAGCCAGTTCCAGCGGGTCTTCCTGACTGGTGACCGTACCCGCCGCCTGCCCGGCGCGCAGCACATCGGCGACGATCTCTGTAATCCCGGCATGATGCGTCAGGAGGAGCGGCGTCACATCCGGGTCGCGTGTGCCAAATTCGACCATCGCATTGAAGGCGAGCGATCCCTGCGCCGCCGAGGTGGACTGCACAGCGTCTTCAATCGACCCGAACAAACCGCTGACGAACTGTTCGGGTGTCGCGGCAGCGAGCGCCATCTGCGCGATGCGTTCCCGCTCCCAAGCGCAGAAACGCGCCAGAACCACCAGAAACAGCCCACGCTTATCGCCGAATGCTTCATACATGCTGCTGCTGCTGATTCCGGTCGCGTCGATCAGGTCGCGGATCGACGTCGCCTCATAACCCCGCTCCCAAAACAGGCGCAGCGCCCGGTTGATCACGTCGTCTTTGTCAAATTCGCGTGGTCGCGGCATGGTACAGATTCTTTCAATCGATGTTTGAGGAGTATTGTATCCGCGATGTAGTTTTCCGGCGCAAGGCCCGCCCAAGCGATGGCGCTGTATGGCGGCGACCAGTCTATCCGGCATAACCCGGCGGTCGCAGATGGGAAAGAGGCGTTTATCGTGTGCTTCGTGCGCATGGCGTAGGAGTATCCGGGGAAGCGGGTTGAGTATCGATGGGCTATCGCCGAAGGGAATTATGTCGTGCTGCACTGCGACCAGCAGTGGCCGGGCGACAGCGATTGGGCAGGCATCGACATCTTCCGCTTGGATGACCACGGCAAGTTCGTCGAGCATTGGGACGTCGGCCAACACTAACACGATGTTCTAGCGTAAGTTCTCGAAACCAACCTAACTGGAGATCGCATTCGTAGGGGCAAGGCGCGCCTTGCCCCTACACAATAACTTTCGTGTTTTTGCCGTGCACGTCCCCGGCGTATCCTGCCCCCACAGCACTTCAGGGCCGACCGTGCCGCACGGTCTACAGCGCGCGCATGCGATTGTTGCGCGCGTTGTGTTCGACTTCCGCTAGACCTAGCGCTTCGAGCAGCGGCGGAATGTACATGCCAAAACGACCGCGCAGCCCTTTCTTCAGGCCGTACCACCCGCCGATCGGGTTGTCGGGCGAGCGTCCCCACGCTTCGACCGTGCCCTCTTTGGCAGGCTTCTGTTCGTCGGCGCTGCCGAGTTCCATCCAGTCGCCGTGCGCCTTGAGCATCGCGTGCAAATCGTCGACGCAGCGTAGATCGTAGAGCAACGTGGTCGTGCCCACCGTGCACACCAGCACGGGCGGGTTCGCGTTTTCGTCTTTATACAGCGTGTAGTCTGATGTTCCCGGGGGCGTCTTCAACACCCAGGGATCCGCTTTCGTGCCTGTTCCGCTGAATTCTGCCTTGCTCATCATCGAAGTCCTTTCTATCCCAGTAAACTATTGAAGCATAACACGATCAGGTTAAGCGCGTTCGGCAGCAGCTTTGAGATCGGCTGCATAGCGCTCAAACGTCGAGCGGAAATCCGGCAGTGACCGCGCGATCATGGGCAGCATCAAGCCGGAGAACGTCTCAGTCATCGTGAAAATTGTGCTGCCACCGCTCCCCGGCGTCAGCGTGAATTCGCGCACGCCCTGAAACATCGGCGCGGCGCCATCCTGCCAGACCATACGCAGGTTCGGCTCAAACCGGGACACTTTCAGCTTGAAAACCCGTTCGGCGGTGGTCGTTTTCAGTTGGATCGTCTGCCCGAGCGCGATCGTGCCGTCGATGCTGCGGATGGTCGAATTCCAGTTGGGGAACTGGCGGGCGTTGGTGAGCAGTGACCAAAGCTTCTGGGGGTTCGCCTGCACTCGGATGCTGACGCCCACCTGCATCCGAAAAAGTGACTTTGATAGCGTGGCTGTGCCGTCGTTCTGCATTCGTCATCCTCTTGATGTAAGCTGTCGTAATGTAACGACAAACCGCCGTCAAAGGATGCGCTGTGCGCCCAATCACTATAAGATGAGTTGCAAACGATCGATACCAGAAAGCCTCAATCATGCTTCGTGAGTTGAGCCAGCACGAATTCGGCAGCCGCCTTGAACCTTACCGCCGCGAACTGCAAGTCCACTGCTATCGTCTGCTGGGGTCGCTGCACGATGCGGAAGATATGGTGCAGGAGACCTTCCTGCGCGCGTGGACGCGGCGCGCCACCTACACGCAGGACATCTCCGTGCGGGCGTGGCTGTATAGGATCGCGACCAACATCTGCCTCGACGCGCTCAAGAAGACGCGGCGGCGCGTGATTCCCAAGACGCTGCGTGACGCGGAACCGAGCGGCGACTCCGTGCCGCCACCAATCCTCGAACCGATCTGGCTCGATCCCTACCCCGACGATCTGATTCCGTGGGCGGTCGATCACCCCGAACAGGTCGTGGTCACGCGGGAGAGCGTGAGCCTCGCCTTCATGGCGGCGCTGCAGGTACTGCCGCCGCGCCAGCGCGCCGTGCTCATCCTCAGCGATGTGCTTGACTGGAGCGCCGCCGAGATCGCCGCACTGCTTGATACCACCGTCTCCGCGGTCAAAAGCGCGCTGCACCGGGCACGGACCACGCTCAACACTAATCTGCACCAATCGGAAGCGCAGCCGCGCCGGGGTGATGCCATCTTCGAAGCCCAGTTAGCCGCCTATGTGCAGGCGTGGGAAACCGCCGATGTGGACGCGCTGATCACACTGCTGCGCGATGATGCGACCTTCAGCATGCCGCCGATCCCCTCGTGGTATCAGGGGAAAGCAGCGATTCACCGGTTGGTCGGGACGCGGGTCTTTGCGGGAATGCCGGGCTGGCGCTTGCTGTCCGCGCACGCCAATGGGCAGATCGCCTTTGGCCTGTACCGTCGCGGCGCAGACGGTTATGACGCCTACGGCGTGCAGGTGGTGACCTTCGCCGACGCGGCTATCAGCGACATCATCACCTTCCGCAAACCGGATCTCGTACCGCATTTCGGGCTGCCGCCAAGTCTATAGGTGTCCTGGCAGCTAGTATACGACTCGCGCTCATTACCGCCCTGTAGTATGGTAAACGACTATTGTCTTGACCATCGTCGTACTAGTCGCCGAGAGTTTGCCGCCCCATGACCGAGCCTACCGTCACGCCTGCTCAAATTGATCACATTTTGGATGCCATTGAAGCCGCTGGTCCGCAAAACCTCCCGGCTCAGTTGGAAGACGCCGAACGCGCCGCCCAGCTCGCCCACACCATCGGCTATGCCCGGGGCCAAAGCCGCGGGTTATATTTATGTTCCAGCCTATACACCACGCTCGGCGACTACGTAAAAGTCGCGTCGTACGCGCAGCAAGCCCTGACCATCGCCCAAGCCCACGACCTACCTCTGGAACGCGCATACGCCCTAACGTTGCTGGCCGGAGCCTATTCGAACAACGGCATGACTCTAGAAGCGCTCGAAATGCTGCAAAATGAAGCGATTGCGGCGACCGCGCAGCAAAACGAGCGTCTGCAGGAGAAATACCTCAACACCCTCGCCATTACGCACCTCAATACAGGGAACCATGACCGGGCTGTCGAAACCTTTCAGAAGGTACTCGAACTGGGACGCAGCGCGCAGCGCGGCAACACCGAATACATCGCTCTGCACAACATCGGTTCCGTCTACAGCGTGCAGGGCGCTATCGAACAGGCGCTGATCTATTTCCGGGAGGCGGCCGCCACCGCGGAGCGGCACCAATGGCTGAGCAAGCAGATCGGTGCCCTGCTCGGGGTAGCCGCGCAGGAGATCGAACTGAAGCGCCTCGACGAAGCCACTGTCACCCTCAATCAAGTCGAGCGGCTGACCCAACAACTCGGCATGCAGCCGGGCGCCGGTTTCTTACGCTTTCGCGGCCATTTACGCTATGAGCGCGGCGCGCACGCGGACGGTCTTCGCGATCTCGAACAAGCCTTGGGGCAAGCCAAAGCACAAAATGACTGGTACAACCTGCGCTTCATTCTCAACGAACTCAGCGGTTTCTATGAGCAGCAGGGGGAATATCAGAAGGCACTGGTCCTCGTCCGCGAACTGCTGGACATGACCCAAAAGTCCACCAGCGAGCAGATCCAATCCCGCGTGCAAACGCTGCACGCTTTCCACGAAGTCGACAACCTGCGGCTGCGCTCGGAAGCCGCCGAACGCGAACTGATCGCTTACAAACAGGCGGAACAAGAACGTCTGGAAAAAGAACGCATGGCCATGGTGCTGCATCAGGAACAGGAATTTGCGCGCCAGAAACAGCGTGTGCTCGCTCGCCTGCACCACGAACTCCGTACGCCGCTGGCCATCATCAATTCATCCGCGCAGATCATCGGGCAGTATGGGCTGCGGCTCCCCCCGGAAAAACTGCAGAGGCAGCGCGCGGCGATGCAGGAACAGATTGCGCGCTTTGAGAAGCAGTTAGCCAACATTGCGACGGTCCTGCAAGCCAAGAGCGAGCTGGGGGTGAATGAGCCGGTCGAGTTCGATCTCGTCACGCTGTGCGCAGCGGCAACGGCCCAAGCCGAAAAGGAAACGAAACAGACGGGCCGCGTTCACATGACGCCCCAGTGCGCTGCGCCACTCCTCGCCTTGGACAAAGATCTGGTCACGGCCATCATCACCGAGCTGCTCATCAATGCGCTCAAGTTCTCGAAGGCAACCGTCGAATTCACCGTCGCCTGTACCACTGACCGACTGGAGATCGCAGTGCAGGACAGCGGAATTGGCATTCCAGACGCGGAACAGGCTCAAGTGTTTGAGCCTTTGTTCCGTGCCAGCAACACCGACGATGTCGGCGGCAGCGGTCTAGGTCTGGCCATTGTGCGCGACTATGTCCGGCATCTCGGCGGCACAGTTCAAATCACCAGTGAGCTTGGTGAGGGAACCGTCGTCAATGTGAGCCTGCCACTCCCGAAGCGTGGCTCAACCGGACAGTTGGGAAAGCCTGTTTCGAGCTAAATTCAAGCAACATACTTCACGCCTCGACCGGCACATCCCGGTTGTACTCGGCGATCACCGCGTCGATGTCGACCAGCTCCCACAAGCGTAGATGGCGGGAATGCGTCGGGCGATTGGCGGCAAAATAGGCATAGGTCGCGGCCTGCTCCGCGTCCGTACCGACCGGGCGGTAGTAGATCAGGTCGAATAGGCCGTCGATATGCACGATTTGCTGTTCGACGCGCTGGAAATTGAACACCTGCCCGTCCGGCAGGCTGATCGTCAAATCGACGCTGGCGTGCTGCATGTTGCCGAACGGATACAACAACTTGTTGGGGCTGAGTTCGAGGTCCACCTGCGCCCACATCTCGCGGAAGTGCGCGTAATCCTCCGGCAGCAAGCGGGATGCCATCGCCTCCGGATATTCGGCGTAAAACGCCTCATGCCGCCGGAAAGCATTACGCGCTTTGAAGCGAAACACATGCTCGCGTTCGATCTGCTCGCAGTTGACCAACCTCCCACGTACATCGCGCCGCGAATCGAAAATGGCGTCAAATACAGTCAGATGGTTGCGCATCGACGCTTCGAGCGAGCTGTAGCCCGTATCATGCAGCGTGATCTCATTCTCGTTGATCAGCCAGTACAGCCCGCGAAAGTCGGTGATGTAGAGCGGGAACTGGTACGCGTGCACCTGTTCGGCGACCGCTTCCAGCACGGCGATGATCTGCTCTTTCGGCGGCAGGCGCGTGATCGTGCCGTAGCCCGCCAACCCGCGCAGGTAGGCGATGTCGGAGGGCGTGAGGCGCAGCGCCGCCCCAAGCCGATCAATCGTCGCCGGACGGGGCAACCGCCGTCCCTTCTCCAATTCGATGACTGGCCCGGTTCCCTTCCACCCAAGACGCGCCGCAAAGTCAAAAATGCCAATGCCCTCGCGCTGACGAAAGTGGCGCAGGGCGGTGCCAAAGGTCGTTTTGTGTGTCATCACCGACTTTTCTATCCAACAGCAGCAACTTTATTGACAGAAAGCGTTGCTCTCACTATACTCCGCAATCATAACTCATCAAGTGGTCATTTGTAATATTAGTCGACTGCACCCCAAAGGCAGAGATTGTGACGTTACGCACTGCGGTTGTGATTGGCGCTGGACAGGGCATGGGGCAGGCCGCGGCGCTGCGCCTCGCCCAGCAGGGATTGACCGTATACCTCGTCGGGCGAACGGAAAGCAAGCTCCAGACGACCGCCGACCAGATTCGCGCGGGTGGGGGCACCTGTCACATCTTCCCGGCTGACCTGACCGAAGAACAGGCGCTCGACATGCTCAGCGCACACCTCAGCGCCGAACAGGTGGCCGTCGATGTGCTCGTGCATACCGCGGGCGAATCGATGATCCGTCCCATTGCCGAGACCAGCTTCGCGGACTTCAACCGCACCATCGCTATCAACCTCGGCACGGCGATTCTCGCGGTGACCAAACTCATCGGCTTTGTGCGCGCCAGCGCTAACCCCAGCATCATCCTGATCTCCTCCAAAGTCGCGCTGCGCGGCTATGGCGGAGTCGCCGCGTATTCGGCGGCCAAAGCGGGTGTGGTCGGGTTTGCCCGGTCGCTCGCCGTCGAACTGCGCGAGGAACGCATCCGCGTCACTGCCCTGTGCCCCGGCCCGGTCGATACGCCGATGCGCTGGTCAGCGACGCCGGATTTTTCCCGTGATCTCGTCATCAGCGCGGAGACGATTGCCGATACCATCTGGTATCTCGCCAATCTCCCGCGCGGCACGATGACTGGCGAGCTCTTGATCCAAAGCGAAATCTACGATTAGTGTGGTTCGGAGGTTCTTAATGCGTACACGGTTGTTCCGCCTTTTGTTACTCGTCGTGGTGATCGGTTTGCTGTCTGCGTCCGCCATCGGCGCGCAGGGTGACCGTCCCGTCGTCATGTACTCGCTGGTCGAACTGTACACCATCGACCCGGCAGTCGGCTTTGATCAGGCGATTGGCAGCACCCTCAAGCAGTTGTATGACTCGCTGTTCCGCTATGTCGGCAACCCGCCCAACGTCGAACCATGGCTGGCGGACTCGTATACCGTGTCGGAAGACGGCAAGACCTACACCGTCGCGCTCCGTCAGGACGCCACCTTCCAGGACGGCAGCCCGGTGAACGCCGCGGCGGTCGTGTATTCGGCGGAACGTCTGCTGCGCGTCGGTCAGGGCGCGGCGGGTCTATTCACGGGCGTGCTCTCCCCCGGCGGCACCACCGCAGTCGACGACCACACCGTGCAGTTCGCGCTGGATCAGCCGTATGGCCCGTTCCTCGACATTCTGACGTGGCTGTTCATCGTCAATCCGGCGGTTGTCGAAGCCAACCTCGGCGATGATGACGGCGTGACCTACCTGACGAACGCCTCCGCTGGTTCCGGCCCGTACAGCATTTCGCAGTGGCGCCCCGGCGAACTCTACGAATTCACCGCCAACGCGGGTTACTGGCGCGGCTGGCCGAACGAAACCTACCCCACCACCGTGACGCGCGTCGTCACCCGTGAAGCCTCGACCCGCCGCCTCGGCATCGAAAGCGGTGAAGCGGACTTCGTGGATTGGATGTCGGTCGATGATGCGAATGCGCTCAATGGCGTGAACGGCATCACCGTTGCCCCCGGCCCGACGCTGACTGTGTACGATGTCAAGATGAACACTGTCGATGGCCCGACCGCCGACGCCAACCTGCGCCGCGCCATCGCTTACGCCGTCGACTACGACGCCATGCTGGCGATCTGGGGTGGCGCTGGCACGCGTCTCGCTGGCCCGCTGCCGCCGTCGCTCTCCGGTGACGCCGCCCCCATGTACAACCAGGATCTGGACGCTGCCCGCGCCGCGCTGGCCGCCTCGGCGTACCCGGATGGCGTCGCGCTGGAATACGTCTACGTGACCGGCCTCGAAGATGAACGCCGCACGGGTTTGGTTCTGCAAGACTCGCTCGCGGAAATCGGCATCGACGTGACGATCACCGCTGTCGCGTGGGCCGACGCCGTCGCCACCTTCGCCGACCCGGCGACCGCGCCCGATCTGTTCCCGCTGTACAGCGGTACGGCCTTCGCCGACCCGGACAACTACCTGTGGGCGTCGTTCCACTCGTCGCTGGCGGGCAACTGGACGAACCCCGGCCACTACGGCAACCCGGCCGTCGACGCGCTGCTCGAACAGGCGCGCGCCACGGTGGGCGACGCGGAGCGTTCGGCGCTCTATGATCAGGCCGTCGCGCTCATCCTCGCGGACTCGCCGAACCTGTTCATCGCCACGACGCCCGAAGATCACATCGTCGGCCCGCGCATCACCAATTACGCCGACGTGTATTCGCCGGTGATGGGCTCGATGGAAGACTTCTACTTCTTCGCCGTCGGCTGATCTGTCGTCCGCTGATGGTCTCGTCGCAGTTTGGCACACCGTTAGGTGTGCTAAATCCCGGTATCACCATTTAGGAACTGAGGACGAGGCATGCCTCGTCCCTACAACAGTGCTGCTTCTGTCTCCCCTCCCTGAATTCGGGGAGGGGTCGGGGGTGGGGTGGTCGTTACAACCGCAGGGGCGCACGGCTGTGCGCCCCTACACCCAAGTGCGCTCACACTATTGTGCTTTGTTTGTGTTCTTCGCTTCGGCCTTGCAGCTGCGGTCGGTGTTATGGTCAGGCTTGTCCTTCAGCGCCTCGCGCTCACCCTCGTCGTCCTCGTCGGCTTATCCATGCTGACCTTTTTTGTCGCGCGCATCATCCCCGCCGATCCCATTTTGCTGGCCGCTGGCCCCCGCGCCTCCGACGCGCAAATTCAGCAACTACGTGAACGCTACGGCTATGATCGTCCCCTCGTGGAGCAGTATGTGCGCTACATGGGCGACCTGCTGCGCGGCGATCTCGGCACATCAGTCGTGCTGCGCCGTGACGTCGGCCCCGATCTCGCGCGTTACTTCCCCGCCACGCTCGAACTGGTGGTCGCCGCGCTCGGAATCGGCGTGGTGCTCGGCGTGCCGCTGGGCTTGATCGCCGCCGTCTACCGCGACCGCCTGCCCGATCAGATTTCGCGCGTGTTCAGCCTCGGCATGGTGAGCATCCCCAACTTCTGGCTGGCAATTGTCCTGCAGTTGGTGCTGGCCTTCACGCTGACGATCCTGCCCTTCACCGGGCGTTTTGATCGACTGGAAACGCCGCCCATGACGATCACCGGGCTGTACATGCTCGATTCGCTGCTCACCCTGAATTTCGCGGCGTTCGGCATCAGCCTGCGCTACCTGATCGCCCCGGCGTTCTGCCTGTCACTTGGCGCGCTGGCGACCATCGCGCGCACCGTCCGCGCCGACCTGCTCGACGTGCTCGGCACGGACTATATCCGCACCGCGCGGGCCGTCGGCATCCCAACGACCACGCTGATCCTCAAATACGCGCTCAAAAACGCCTCGCTGAACACGCTGACCCAGGTCGGCCTGTTCTTCGGCTATACGCTCACCGGATCGGTGCTGGTGGAAAACATTTTTAGCTGGCCCGGCATTGGCAACTATGCGGTCTCCGCCGCGTTGACGAAAGATTTTGTGCCGCTCATGGGCGTCACGCTGCTCACGGGCAGCGCCATCGTCATCGTCAACCTGCTGACCGATTTCCTGTATCTTCTGCTCGACCCGCGGATCAAGTACACCTCATGAGCATTCAGACGAGTTTCCCGCGTCCCGGCAGCACGGTCACGCCGCCCAAGAACAACAAGGCGTTCCAGTTGGCGCTGTATCGCCTGCGCCAGAGTCCGCTTTCGGTCGTTGGGCTGGTGATGGTGGGGTTCGTACTGTTCGTGGGCATTATCGGTCCGGAAGTCGTGCCCTTCCCTGAAGACGCGACCGGCAACACGCGCATGGAAGCCCGCCTGACCGCGCCGAACGAAACCTACTTCTTTGGCACCGATGATGTGGGGCGCGATGTGTTCAGCCGAACGGTGATCGCCACGCGTACGTCATTGGTGATCAGCCTCGTCGTGCTGCTCATCGCCATTCTGATCGGTATTCCGCTCGGCGCGATCAGCGGCTTTTTCGGCGGCTGGGTCGATGAAGTGATCATGCGCATCACCGATATTTTTCTCACCGTCCCGGCGCTGCTGCTGGCGATGGCGATGGCCGCCGCGCTTGGCACAGGCATGGTCAACGCCATGATCGCGATTGCGCTGGTCTGGTGGCCCGGTTACGCCCGGTTGACCCGCGGACAGGTGCTCTCGCTGCGCGAACGCGAATTCATCGAAGCGACGCGCGCGCTCGGCGGCGGGCGCTGGCACACCATCTTCCGGCATATCCTGCCGAACATCCTCTCCGCGGTGATCGTCAAGGCGTCGATGGATATTGGCTTCGCGATTCTGGTGGCGGCCGGTCTCGGCTATATCGGCGTGGGCGTGCAAGCGCCGACGCCCGAATGGGGCGTGATGATCAGCGAGGGGCGCGGGCTGTTGCGTCAGGCGTGGTGGGCATCGATTGTCCCCGGCATCGCCATGTTCACGACCGTGTTGGGCTTCAACCTGCTCGGCGACGGTCTGCGCGACATTCTCGACCCGAAGACGAGGCGCTAGGATGACGCCCATGAGCGGCTTAGCCACAGATCGTAGGGACAGCCTTCTGGCTGTCCGCCCGTTCGGACGCGCAGAAGCGCGTCCCTACAATAGATGTTGGACGCTGAAGCGGATGCGGTCATGGTAGAAGCCTTAGTCGATATTCGCGGCTTAAAGCTGGAATTCAGCGGGTTTGATGGCGTCTCGCGCGTGCTGGATGGCGTGGATTTGACACTCCGGCGCGGCGAAATCCTCGGCATCGTCGGCGAGACGGGCAGCGGCAAAACCATGACCGCACTCAGCATCGCGCATCTCGTGCCGAACGGCCTGCTCAAAGGCAGCGTGCGCTTTGAAGGCGAAGAGGTGCTCACCAAGAGCGGACGCGCCTTACAGCAGTTCCGCGCGAAACGGTTGGGCATGGTCTTCCAAGACCCGACGACCAACCTCAACCCGGTGTTCACCATCGGCGAGCTACTGATCGACGCGGTGCTGGTGCAAAAATACGGCGTCCCCGGCTGGAAGCTGCTCACGGGCGGCAAGTGGCTGAATCGCAAACAGCGTCAGCAAGCCCGCGACGAAGCCATCGCCCTGCTCGACCGCGTGGGCATCCCCGACGCGGCGCACCGGATGAACAGCTACGCGCATCAACTTTCCGGCGGGCAGAAGCAGCGCGTGCTGATCGCCATTGCGCTGGCGGGCGATCCTGATCTGCTGATCGCGGACGAGCCGACGACCGCGCTCGATGTGGCGATGCAGGCGCAAATCCTGCGCTTGATTCAGGAACTGGTGCGCGAACGCAACATGTCGGCCATCGTCATTACGCACGATCTGGGCGTGGTGGCGCGCATCTGCGACCGCATCACCGTGATGTACGGCGGCACCGTTGCGGAGAGCGGCACGGTGCGCGACATCTTCGAAAACCCGAAACATCCGTATACGCGCGGCCTGCTTGAAGCCATCCCCACCGATCAAATCGAGCGCGGGGAACTGCGCGGCATTGCGGGCGCGCCGCCGAGCTTCCTCAACCCGCCGACGGGCTGCCGCTTTCACCCGCGCTGCCCCGCGCGTCTGTCCCACTGCCATTTACACCCGCCCGCGGTGACTGAAGTCAACGCCGGGCATGAAGTCGCTTGTTATTTGTACACGGACGAGAGGCGCGCATGAGTTTGCTGGAAGTCCGAGGACTCAAAGTATATTTTCCCGTACAGCAGGGCGTGTTGCGCCGCAGTACGAGCTATATCAAGGCTGTTGATGACGTCAGCCTGACAATTGAGCCGGGCGAAGTCGTCGGCATTGCGGGCGAATCCGGTTCCGGCAAGACGACCGTCGGGCGCGCGATTCTGCGCTTGATCGAGCCGACCGCCGGACAGGTGCTGATCGAAGGGCGCGACCTCGCCGCGCTCGGCGAAGAAGAACTGCGCCGCGCTCGCGAAGCCATGCAGATCGTCTTTCAGAATCCGTTTGCCGCGCTCGATCCGCGCATGAACGTGCGCAAGCTGATCCTCGAACCGCTGGAAATCCACCAGATCGGCGACGAGGCCAGCCGTGAAAAACGCCTGCGTGAACTGCTGCATCTGGTCGGCTTGCAGGAAGAACACCTCGACCGCTACCCGCACGAATTCAGCGGCGGGCAGCGCCAGCGCATCGGCATTGCCCGCGCGCTCGCGCTCAACCCCAAGCTGCTAATTCTCGATGAGCCAACGTCAGCGCTCGACGTATCGGTGCAGGCGACGATTTTGAATCTACTGCTCAAGCTGCGCGACGAACTCGGCCTGAGCTACCTGTTCATCTCGCACGATTTGAACGTACTGCGCTACGTATGCGACCGCATCGGCATCATGTATCTGGGGCGCATCGTCGAACTCGCGCCGACGCACGAAATCTTCGAAGATCCCAAACACCCCTACACAATTTCGCTGCTCTCCGCCGCGCCGGAAGCCAAGATCGAACAGAAACGCGGCGAAATCATCCTGCAGGGCGAAGTCAGCCAGCGCGCCATCGGGCACGGCTGCCGCTTCAGCCCGCGCTGCCCCGCCGCGCAAATCGACCTGTGCACCGTGGAAGAACCCGCCCTCGATGAAGTATGGCGCGGCCACCGCGCCGCCTGTCATCTGGCGGTGCAAAACCTGCCCTTAGGCATCATCACCGCCTCGGGGGAACCCTACGCCAATACCGTTCGGAGACAAAAACATATGAGAGGCTACCGCATCGCCACCGACATTGGCGGCACGTTCACCGATCTGGTGGTCCTTAACGAGGAGACGGGCGAGATCAGCATCGCCAAAGCCTCGACCACCCCGCAGGATTTCTCGCAGGGCATTCTGGACACGATCAACAAGTCAGAACGGCTGGATACGGCACGCACGTCGTTTTTCGTGCATGGGACGACCGTCGTCATCAACGCGCTGACCGAGCGCAAAGGCGTCAAAACGGGCTTGATCACCACGCGCGGCTTCCGCGACGTGCTGGAGATTCAGCGGTCGAACCGCCCCGACATTTACAACCTCGCCTACAGCAAGCCGAAGCCGTTTGTCGAACGCAGCCTGCGCCTCGAAGTCAGCGAACGCCTCAACTACAAAGGCGACATCCTCACGCCGCTGGATCGCGAAGAGATGCGGGCGGCGGTCGCGCAGTTGGTCAAAGACGGCGTCGAGAGCATCGCCGTGTGCTTCCTGCACGCCTACATCAACCCGGAGCACGAGTTGGAAGCAGGCGAAATCATTCGCCAGACCGCGCCGCGGATCCCCTTCACGCTCTCGCATCAGGTGACAGGCGAATGGCGCGAATACGAGCGCACGAGCACGGCGGTCTTCAACAGCTACATCCTGCCGACCGCGCAGAAATACCTCGACAACCTCGAAACGCAGCTCACCAACCAGAAGCGCATGGGCGATGTGCTGCACATCATGCAGTCCAACGGCGGCAGCGCGACCTTCGCGCTCGCCAAGCGCACGCCGATCAACTTGGTCGAGTCCGGCCCCGTCGCCGGGGTGATCGGCTCGGCGCGCATCGGCGACCTGATCGGCGAACCCAATGTGATCGCCTTCGACGTGGGCGGCACGACGGCCAAAACCTCGCTGATCGAAGGCGGCCAGCCGAAAATCACGACCGAATACAAAATCGAGCATACACGCGAGTTCGCGGGGTATCCGATCCTCGTCCCGACGATTGACATTGTCGAAATCGGGTCGGGCGGCGGCAGCATCGCCTACGTCGACGACGCGGGCGCGCTGCGCGTCGGGCCGATCAGCGCGGGCGCGGTGCCCGGCCCTGCTTGCTACGATCAAGGCGGCACGCAGCCCACCGTCACCGACGCCAATCTCGTCGTCGGGCGCTTGAACGCGCGCAACTTCCTCGGCGGCGAACTCAAGGTCAGCCTCGAAAAAGCGCGGCAGGCCATCAAGCCCATTGCTGAACGCTTCAACACCAGCATCGAAGAGGCGGCGCTCGGCATCATCCGCATCTCCGATTTCGGCAAGATGAACGCCATCAAGCTGATCTCGGTGCGGCGCGGCTACGACCCGCGCGATTTCGTACTCGTCGCCTTTGGCGGCGGCGGTCCCATGCACGCGGGCGCGATGATGCGTGAACTGCGCTGCAAGAAAGTCGTCATCCCCGTGTATCCCGGCGTGTTCTCGGCGTTCGGCATGTTGATGAGCGACTTGCAGATCGACACGCTGCGCACCCGCATCATGCGCGTCGACGGCGCGGATTTGACAGCGCTCACGAGCCTGTACGATGAGATGGAAACGCAGTCACGGCACAACCTCGAAGCGGAAAATATCGCCCGGGAGAGCATCCGCATCCAGCGCTACGCCGACATGCGCTATCTCGGTCAGGAACACACGGTGAAAGTCCCCGTGCCCAATGGTGCGCTCACCCCGGCGGCGCTGGAAAAGGTCAGCGTGGCGTTCCATGATCTGCACGAGCAGGCTTTCACCTTCCGCCTCGACTCGCCGCTGGAAATGGTCAGCTACCATGTGACCGCCATCGGCTTAGTCAACAAAGCGGAGATCAAGCCGATCAAGGCGGACGGCGCGAGCTTAGGCCGCGCGCGCAAAGAGACGCGCGCCGTCTACTTCGAAGGCGCGGGCGCGGTGCAGACCGCGATCTACGAGCGCGACCTGCTGCCCATCGGCAAACCGATCCCTGGCCCCGCCGTGATCGAAGAGGCGTCTTCGGCGACGGTCGTCTACCCGGATCAGCAGTTCTACCGGGACAAGTACGGCTTCCTGCACGTTGAAGCGGCGGGCAGCACCAGCAGCAAGCAGCGTTTTGGCTTCTTGGGATAGGGAAACAAACATGGCGACCAAACCGATCAAAGTCGACCCATTTACGCTGGAAATCATCAAAGAATCGCTGATCGCGATCGGCGATGAGATGTTCATCGCCACGCAGCGTACCAGCATGAGCACGATCATCTACGAAGTGCTGGACTACGCCAGCGGCCTGACCGACGCGCACGGCAACCTGATTGTGCAGGGCAACGGCGTGACGGGCTTCCTCGGCACGCTCACCTACGCGGTGCGCAGCGTGATCGACAAGTTCGGCGACAACCTGCACCCCGGAGACATCGTCATCACCAACGACCCGTACAGCGGCGGCGGCACGCACCTCTCCGACGTGACGCTCGTCATGCCCATCTTCCACAAGGGGCGGCTGGTGGCGTTCGCCGCCAACAAAGCCCACTGGACGGAAGTCGGCGGCATGGCGCCCGGCAGTTGGACAACAGACAGCACAGATGTGTGGCAAGAAGGCATTCAGTTTCCGTGCATCAAGCTGTTCATCAAAGGCGAAATCGTCCCCGGCCTGATCGATCTGATTCGCGCCAACGTGCGCACGCCCGACATGAGCATCGGCGACATGAACGCGCAGGCGGCCTCGCTGCGACTCGCGGAACTGCGCTTCATCGAACTGTGCGAACGCTATGGCGTAGACACGGTGCTGCATGGCGTCGAGTCGCTGCTCGACTACGGCGAAGAACTCACGCGGCAGGCGCTCAAGCGCATCCCGCGCGGCACGTATGAAGCGGTCGACTATGTGGACGACGACGGCATTGACGAAGGCCCCTTCGAGATGCGTGTCAAAGTCACGGTGACCGACGACGAATTCATCTGTGATTTCACGGGCACGCACGCGCAGGTCGCCGGCCCGATCAACAGCGGGCGCACGGGCTTAGAGTCGGCGGTGCGCGTGCTCTTCAAGGCGCTGACCGACCCGCAAATTCCCGCCAACGAAGGCTGCTTCCGCCCGCTGCGCGTGATCTGCCCCGATGGGACGATGGCGACCGCCAGCCGCCCTGCTCCGACGTCGACCTATTGGGAAGTCATGGAGTTCGGCGCGGATCTCGTGTGGAAGGCGCTCGCGCCCTTCGTGCCGGAACGCCTGACGATGGGGCACTTCCTGAGCGTATGCGGCACGGTCATCAGCGGCAAGCACCCGGATACGGGCGAACTGTTCATCCTCGTCGAACCGCAGGTCGGCGGGTGGGGCGCGGCGGTCGGACGGGATGGTGAGAACGCCATGTTCTGCATCGGTGACGGCGAAACCTACGTCATCCCCGTTGAAGTGTGCGAGACGCGCTACGGCGTCATGGTCGATCAGTTCGCGCTCAACACGGCGGACGGCGGCGCGGGGCGCTACCGCGGCGGGCGCGGCGTGTTCCGCGACTACCGCATCACGGCGGAGGAAGCCATCGTCACCGGGACGTTCGGACGGCATAAGTTCCTGCCGTGGGGCATGAAGAACGGCCAGCAGGGTTCACGCAACTACATGGAAATGTTCCACGCCGACGGCAGTTCGAAGGTTTTCGGTAAAGTCGCACGGTATAAGCTCAAGCGCGGCGAGGTCGCCCGCATGGCGACCGGGACGGGCGGCGGCTACGGCGACCCCATGTCGCGCCCCGTCGAAGAAGTCGAACGCGACGTGCGCAACGAATACATCAGCGCGGAGCAGGCCGAACGCGAGTACGGCGTGATCATCGACCCGCGCACCGGACGCGGCGAACGGCGGCGCAACGCGCTCAATGCGCGGTCGACCTTCGCGCCGACCACGAGCAGCGCCCGTGAAGCGGCGTATGAACCGCGCGGGAATGGCATTCGCCAATCCGACAAAGTCGACGCGATTCTCAGCATCATTCGCGGCGAAACGTCCGCGGCGGCGGTCGCGCTGCGCTTCGGCGTGGATCGGGCGACGGTCGATGGCTGGATCAGCCAGTTTATTCAGGCGGGCGAAGGCGCGGTCAGCCCCACGGCGGGCGGCGCGAACGAAGTCAGCGAACTGCGCGCCATGCTGCGCCAATTGAGTGAAGAAGTCTCGACGCTGCGGCGCTCGATCAAGCCGTAGGGGGAAGGAAAACAGCCATGTCGTTCTCAGATATCCTCACGATTATCGTCATCATCGCCGCGATCCTCGCCGTGATCTGGCTGATCTTACGCCTGTATTCGCGTCACTACATCAAGACGACCGCCGGGACGGCCTTCGTCCGCACGGGCGGCAGCCAGCGCGAACCGCTGGTCGTGGTGAACGGCGCGGCGTGGGTCTTCGGCTTTCTGCACCGCCTCAAGTGGGTGTCGCTGGAAACGGTGACCGCCTCGGTCAAGAAGATGGGCGACGAGCCGCTTGTGACCGTCGACCCGCAGTACGTCGATTTTGAGGCGCGCTTCTTCGTCAAGGTGGGCAGCGACCCGGCCAGCATCAGCGTGGCCGCGCGCACCATCAGCGGCGAAGCGGTGGAAGCCGACGCGATCCGCCGCATTGTCGACCCCAAGCTGCAAGGCGTGGTGCGCGATGTCGCCGCCGGGCTGGAACTCAAGCAGTTGATGGAAAAACGCCGCGACTTCATCGCCGCGCTCAAGGAACGTCTGCGCGACGAACTCGCGGAGAACGGCATTGTGCTGGAAAGCGTGAGCATCATCACGCTGCGCCCCAAAACGCAGGGTGAATTCTCCACTGATGACGTGCTCGGCGCGCAGGTCGCGCGCACCAACGCCGCCATCATCGAAAAGGCGCTGAGCGAGAAGAATCAGCTTGAAAAACAGGGGACGCTCGAACGCTCCCGGCAGGATGCCGATGTCGAACGCGAACGCATGGCCATCGAGGAAGCGCTCGAAAAGGAGCGCGCCGAACGCCTCAAGACCATCACCGTAGTGCGTGCCACCGAAGAGACCGAAGCGCAGGTGCAGCAGGAAGTCAAACGCGAAGAAGCGGAACGCGCTCGCATCCTCGCCGAACGCGCCTTGATCGAAGAGCGCATCCGCAACGAGCGCCTCGAACTGCTGCTGCGCGAACAGACGGAGAAAGAACTCCGCTTGGAGAAATTGCAGGTCGAGCGCGACCTCGCGATTGCCGAGGAAGAGCGGCAAATTCAAGTCTCCGAAGCGATCATCCGCAAGCTGACCGCCGAAAGCCAGCGCATCGAAGCCGACCTCGCCCGCCAGCAGGTGCTGGAAGCGGCCACTTCGACCATCGACCAGACGATTGCGCGGCGCGAAGGCGAGCTCGAACTGCTCAACCTCGAATATGAGGCTCGGCGCAAGCAGTTGGAAAGCAATCACGAAGTCGAGCTGGAGAGCAAGCGGCGCAAAGACATGGCCGAACTCGAAACGGCGCTCACCGGCTTGCAGGTGCAAATCCAGCGGGCGCGCGCCGAAGCCGAGTACGAAGTCGCGCGGTTGGCCGCGCAGAGCGAACGCGAACGCCAGAGCGCGTCCGGCCTCGCCGAAGTGCAGGTGTCGATGGAGCGCATCAAGGTCTTGCAGTTGGAAGCGGAAACGCTGCGGCAGAAGATGGTCGCCGAGGCGGAAGGCGAACGTGCCCGCCTCGAAACGCTGGCCAGCTACGACGGCCTCGGTCAGCAGTTGGAACTGGCGCATCTGGCGTCCGATACCACGCAGGCGATTGAAATCGCCCGCGCCCAAGCCCTCGGCGAAGCCCTCGCCAACATGGACGCGCATATCTTCGGCGATGGCAGCACCGCGCAGCGTCTGCTCCAGTTAATTTCGTGGTCGCAGGGCGCGAGTCAGGTCTACGATGCGCTGCCCGACCCGGCCAAGAACGCGCTGACGACGCTGCTCGGCGGCAAGCTGAACGGCAATGGCGGCTCAAATGCGAGCATCGACGCGCTCTTGAGCGCCGCGCTCGCCCTGCAGCCCGATTTGTTGGCGCAGAACCCGCCGCTCGGCGACGTGATCGATCTGCTGAGCGCCCAGGATGCGATTCCCGCCGCGCTCAAACCGCTGGCGGAACGCATCGGCGCGGACAGCGCGTTGAGCGGCTTGCCCGTCTCGGCAGTCATCGCGCTGGCGAAAGCGTGGACAGGGCAGTAAGGGCAGCCTCAGCCCTAAACAGCTTGTCCGCTACGCTGCTCGTCTAACCCCACCCCCGGCCCCTCCCCGAATTCAGGGGGGGAGACAGCAAAAGACGATTTTCTCCCCTCTCCCCGCTTGCGTGGGAGAGGGGTTGGGGGTGAGGGGTGAACCAGCATTAGCCTTTCTGAAGCATGGAAGTCCTTAAATCAATACCGGACAAGCCTATTTAGGGGTGGGGTGAAAAAGCCCAACCTACCCCCCGAATTCCCGCCTTTCGATTGATGACAACGCGCCACAGCCTGCCGTATCCTAGGCGCATCGACCACGAGAAAGGCAAAACCTGATGTCCTATATCACCCCTGTACCCCGTGATGAAGCGACCGGGCTACTCAAAGAGCAGTACGACGCGGCGGAAGCGGCCACCGGGTATATCCCCAACTACCTCAAGCTGTTCAGCCATCGTCCGGAGGTGTATCAGGCGTGGCAGATGCTGCTGGCGTCCATTCGCACCAACATGACGCTGCGCCGCTACGAACTGGTCACGCTGGCCGCCGCTCGTCGTTTGCAGGGGACCTACTGCATGCTGGCACACGGCAACGTGCTGCTCAAAAAAGGCGAAGTTGACGAAACGCAGTTAGCTGCCATCGCCGCCGATTTTCAGCAGGCGGGTCTGACTGAGGAAGAAGTCGCCATCATGGCCTTCGCCGAAAAAGTCATCGCCGCGTCGGGCAGCGTCACGCAAGCGGATGTCGATGAGCTGCGCAGCTTTGGGCTGACGGACGCCGAAGTGCTCGATATCACGCTGGCCGCGACGGCGCGCAGCTTCTTCAGCAAGACGCTCGACGCGTTGAACGCCGAACCCGACATTGTTTACGCGGGTCTGCAACCCGATCTCCGCCTCGCGCTCACGGTCGGGCGCACCTTCGACTCTTTGAATACATCGGGCGATTAAGGGTCACTACGGACTATTCGGGATTGCTCTTCAGCAGCGCAGGGGCTATAATCCCCCGCGCTCACTTACGATTCTGGATCATCATGTTGACTAATCCCTTTGCTTCTCATCAAACCCGCAGCGCTTATCGCTGGGTGGTCTTGTTACTGTGTGCCATCACGCCCATGTTCGTCGTCACCCTGCCCGCAATGTCGCTGCCACCGTTGTTCAGCAGCATCGCCGCCGACCTCAATTTGACTCTGGTCGAAGTCGGCATGATCTGGGGCGTCGGCTCGTTCATCGGCATCTTCTTCGCGCTGATCGGCGGTACGCTCGGTGACCGCTTCGGCAGCCGCGCGACCCTCTTCGCCTGCTGTTTGGGCGCAGGCGTCTTCGGGCTGACGCGCGCTTTCGCGCAGGATTTCGTCGCGCTGCTGCTGACCACGCTTGTGTTCGGCATGTTCGGCGCGATCATCCCCGTGATGCTGTTCAAGGTGGCGCGGGCGTGGTTCCCGCCGCATCAGCTCGGCATGGCGTCCGGCGTGATCTCGTCGGGTTTCGCGACCGGGCTGATGCTCGGCCCACTGCTCAGCACCAGCGTGATCGCGCCCACGCTCGGTGGTTGGCGGCAGGTGTTGGTCTTTTACGGGGTAATCGCCATCGTAATCAGCCTGTTGTGGCTGCTCGTGCATCCACCCACCCAAAAGGTCGAGGCCAACGCTCCGCGCGTCTCCTTCATGGACAGCCTGCGCTTCGTCATGCGCCTGCGCACGGTGTGGATTCTCGGCATCGGCGGACTGGGGATCAATGCGTGTTTCGCGGGCTTCACGGGCTATCTGCCGACTTACCTCAAGTCGGTGGGCTGGCAGCCGCTGGACGCGGATCAGGCGCTGGCGGCGTTCTTCCTCGCCAGTCTGTGCGCCGTCATTCCGCTCTCCATCCTGTCCGATCGCTTCCGGCTGCGGCGCGGCTTCCTGATCTTCGGCGCGGCTGTCCTCGCGACGGGCATCGGCTCGCTCAGCGTGATCGATACCTCGCTGATCGTCGTCACGATTGCCATCACCGGGCTGGTGTTCGACTCCTTCATGGCGATTCTCAACGCCAGCGTGCTCGAAGCCGACGGCCTGACCGATGTCTACGCCGGGACGGCCATTGGGTTCGCGACCATGATCCGCAACCTCGGCGGCGCGTTCTCGCCTGCACTCGGCAACAGCCTCGTGCCGCTTGGAGCCAGCGTCCCGTTCCTGTTCTGGGGCGGCATGGCGTTGTTCACCGTGCTGATGTTCGTGTTCGCGCTCAAGCCGCACAAGAACACCATCCGCGCCGTCGAACCGGTGGTTCCTGTCTCGATTTAACGCCTACAGCTTAACCATCGCAGCCGCCCGAAACTGGGCGGCTTTTTGGCATCTCCGCGCAAAAGGCATAAACTGTTCACCCATTCACCAACCACCACACCACCAGAACAGGGGACGCATGACCAAGATTCATGGAATGCTGACAGTGGATGCCCTCTCCGACCTCGTTGACGCGCATGAAGTCGAAACCGTCGTGCTCGGCTTCACCGATCACTTTGGGCGGTTGATGGGCAAACGCATCGACGCCGAATTCTTCATTCAGGAGATCGCCAGCGCCGGAACGCACGCCTGCGATTATCTGCTCACCACTAACATGGAGATGGACCCGGTGCGCGGCTACAGCTTCGCCAACTGGGAACACGGTTACGGCGACTTTCACCTCGTGCCGGATCTGAATACGCTGCGGCTGGCAACGTGGCTGGACAAGACTGCCATGGTGCTGTGCGACGTCAAGGACGAAAAGACGCACGACTACATCGCCGTCGCGCCGCGCTCCATTGTGCGCAAACAGCTCGACGCCGCGGCACAGAGCGGCTATCAAGTAATGGCGGCCTCGGAACTCGAATATTACGCTTATGAGGATTCTTACCGGAAGGCAGCGGAAAAAGAGTACAACCATTTACAGCCACTTGGCTGGTATATCGAAGATTATCATATGCTGCAAGGGTCGCGGCAGGAAAAATTCACGGCGGAGGCGCGGCGGCACCTGAAGTATTCTGGCGTACCGATTGAGAACTCGAAAGGCGAATGGGGGCACGGGCAGCACGAACTCAATGTGCGCTATGCCGACGGCCTGACGATGGCGGATCGGCACATCGTCTTTAAGCAGTGCCTCAAGGAGCTAGCGGAACGGCTCGGGATGAGCGTCAGCTTCATGGCCAAGCCCACCCCCGATGCGACCGCCGGGTCGAGCTCGCACATTCACCTCAGCCTATGGGCGAATGATGCGAATGCCTTTGTCGGGGATACCAAACTCGGGCCCGTCGAAGGCTCGGACGTGTTCCGCTGGTTTTTGGGCGGGTGGATGGCGCACGTCCCGGAAGTGATGGTCTTCTACGCGCCGACCGTCAACTCGTACAAGCGCTACATCGACTTCTCGTGGGCGCCCACGCGCATCGCGTGGAGCTACGACAACCGCACGGCTGGTTTCCGCGTGGTCGGCCACGGCAACAGTCTGCGCATCGAATGCCGCATCCCCGGCGCGGACTGCAACCCGTACCTCGCCTACGCCGCCGCGCTCGCCTCCGGCTTGGATGGCATCGAGAACAAAATTGAGCCGCCGCCCATCTTCGAGGGAAACATCTATGAGGCGCAGGCGCTGCCACGCGTCCCCTACACATTGGAACACGCCGTCGACCTGTTTGCGGCAAGCGACTTCACCAAGCGCGTTTTTGGGCAAGATGTCGTCGATCACTATACTCACTTCTACCGAACGGAAGTCTCCGCGTTCCACAAATGGGTCACCGACTGGGAACGCAAACGGTATTTCGAGCAGATTTAGCGGCTCGTCCGATCAAAAATCACCATTGTAGGGACAGCCTTCTGGCTGTCCGTCTCAGCGGACGCGCAGAAGCGCGTCCCTACACAGGCAATCGTAAGCACTACCAGATGATGCATTTACACATGACAGCACCGAAGGGAATATGAGATGCGTTTGCAAGATAAAGTAGCGTTGATTACGGGCGCGGGCAGCGGGATCGGCTATTTCAGCGCGCTGCGGTTCGCCAATGAAGGCGCGGCGGTCGTCGTCGTGGATGTCAACGAAGCAGCGGGACAGAAGACCGTCGGCGAGATTCAGGCAGCAGGCGGCCAAGCGACCTTTGTGCGCGCGGACGTGTCGAAGGCCGCCGACTGCGAGCGGATGGTGCAGACCGCCGAAGCGACGTTTGGCAAGCTGAACGTGCTCTTCAACAACGCGGGCATCAGCCATGCCGACGACGATGATTCCGTCAACACGAGCGAAGACGTGTGGGATCTCACGTTCCAGATCAACGTCAAAGGTGTGTTTCTGGGCTGCAAGTACGGCATCCCGGCCATTCGCCGCGCAGGCGGCGGCAGCGTGATCAACACGGCGTCGTTTGTGGCGACGCTTGGCGCGGCGACCCCCCAGCTCGCCTATACCGCCAGCAAGGGCGCAGTGTTGTCGATGACGCGTGAGCTCGCGGCCATCCACGCCCGCGAAAACATCCGCGTGAATGCGCTGTGCCCCGGCCCGCTGCGCACGGAACTGCTGATGAAGTACCTGAACACCGACGCCAAGAAGCAGCGCCGCCTCGTGCACATCCCGATGGGGCGCTTCGGCGAAGCGGCGGAGATCGCCAATGCCGCGCTGTTCCTCGCCTCGGACGAAGCGTCATTCGTGACAGGCTCGAACTTTTTGGTCGATGGCGGCATCACGTCCGCCTATACCACGCCCGAGTAAATCATGGCGCGTATACAGACGACGATTTCACCCATTGATGGCTCGGTTTATCTCGAACGCGAGCTGGCCGACGCGCAGCAGATCGACGCGGCGCTGAGCACGGCGGTGGCCGCGCAGGCTGCCTGGAAGCACACGCCGTTGACCGACCGCATGGCGATCTGCGAACGCGCTGTGAACTATATGATCGACAATGCCGACACGATTGGCATGGAAATCACCATGCAGATCGGGCGGCCCATCCGCTACAGCCCGTTCGAGATCAAGCGCGGCTTTCAGGAACGCGGTCGCCACATGATCAGCATCGCGCCGCAAGCCTTGAGCGATATTCCGACGCAGCCTAAAGACGGCTTCCAGCGCTTCATCCGGCGTGAACCGGTCGGCGTGGTGCTGGTGCTCGCCCCGTGGAATTACCCCTACCTCGTGACGGTTAACTCGGTGATTCCGGCGCTTCTGGCGGGCAACAGCGTGATTCTCAAGCACTCGGATCAGTCGCCGCTCGTGTCGGAACGTTTCGCCGAAGCGTTCCGCGCCGCCGGTCTGCCGGAAGGCGTGTTCCAGTACTTGCACGCGTCACACGACGATGTCGCCCGCATGATCGACGATCAGCGTGTCGATTTCGTGGCTTTTACCGGGTCGGTGGCGGGCGGGCACGCGGTACAAGCCGCCGCCAGCGGACGCTTCATCGGCGCGGGCATGGAGCTCGGCGGGTGCGACCCGGCCTATATTCGCCCCGATGTCGACCTGGCGTACGCGGTCGAAAATGTGGTCGATGGCGCGCTGTTCAACAGCGGGCAGTCGTGCTGCGGCATTCAGCGCGTCTACGTCCACGCCGATGTGTACGATCAGTTCGTGGCGGGCGTGGTCGACCTGACCAAGACTTATGTGCTCGGCAGTCCGCTCGACCCGGCGACGACGCTCGGCCCGGTCGTGCGCACCCGCGCCGCCGACTCCGTGCGCGCAGCAATCCGCGCGGCCGTGGCGCAAGGCGCGCAGGCGCTGATCGATCCCGCGCTCTTCCCGGCGGATCAAGCGGGAACGGCGTATGTCGCGCCGCAAATCCTCGTGAATGTCGATCATCGCATGGGCATCATGACGGAAGAATGCTTTGGCCCGGTGATGGGCATCATGCGCGTCAAGGACGACGCCGAAGCCGTCGCGCTGATGAACGATACGCACTACGGCCTGACCGCGTCGATCTGGACGCAGGATGTGGACGCCGCGCTGCGCATCGGGGATCAGGTCAACACCGGGACATGGTATATGAACCGCTGCGACTACCTCGACCCCGAACTGGCGTGGACGGGCATCAAGGACAGTGGGCGCGGCTGCACACTCTCGATTCTCGGCTACGACAGCCTCACCCGCCCCAAGTCGTTCCATCTGCGCACGGTGACCAGTTAGTACCTTCGTGGGGG